>NZ_DATHDY010000015.1:0-22348 GCF_035318805.1 Baekduia sp. | reverse complement strand
TCGATGGCTGGTCCGGGCGGATGCCTGAGGTCGCACGATCTCGCAGCCGATCCTGGTCGGATCGGCAAGGGATCGGGTGGCCTCAGGCGCCGGCCGGGCCGGTCAGCGGCGGCACCGAACCCGTGGAACAACTCATCTAGGGGGAACACTGGCCCAGAGGGCCAGGTTCCCTTGCGGGTGTTCGCCCAGGGGGCGAAACCCGCGGCGAGTTAGGGACCCATGCTCCTAGCGGCGGCCACGAGCGCCGCCAGCGCGCGGACGGCCGGGCCGATCGACGGCTCGGGGAGGTTCGCGTAGCCCAGCAGCAGGCGCGCGACGCCGCCGTGCTCGAAGCCGTAGATCCCGACCCCGCCGTCCCACGCACGCGACAGCAGCGGGCCGAACGGCACGTCGCGCGGCAGCCGCGTGGAGATGTGCAGGCCGGCCGAGATGCCTTCGCGCTCGAGCTGGGGCAGATGCTCGTCGAGCGCGGCGGTCAGCGCCTCGCGCCGCCGCCGGTAGCTGCCGCGCATCCGCCGCAGATGGCGGTCCAGCTCGCCGTGCTCGATGAAGCGCGAGAGCGCGAGCTGGTCGAGCTGCGGGCTGCCGCCGTCGGCGAGCACCTTGGCGGCGGTCACCGCGTCGATCAGGCCCGGCGGCACGACCATCCACGCCAGGCGCAGCGCGGGCGCCAGCGTCTTGGACGCCGACCCGAGGTACACCACGCGCGCCGGCGCGAGCGCCTGCAGCGCGCCCACCGGATCGCGGTCGAAGCGGTACTCGCCGTCGTAGTCGTCCTCGAAGATCCAGCCGTCGCGGGCGGCCGCCCACTCGACCAGCTCCGCCCGGCGCTCGGGCGCCATCGACATCCCGAGCGGGTACTGGTGCGACGGCGTCACGAGCACCGCGCCAACGTCGGCGCCGTCGAGGCCCGCCACGATCATCCCGCCGGCGTCGACCGGGATCGGGACGAAGCGCAGCCCCTCCCCCGCGAAGACGCGGCGGTGCAGCGGGAAGCTCGGGTCCTCCACGGCCACGCGCGTGACCCCGGCGCGCCGCAGCGCCCGCGCCAGCAGGGCGATCGCCTGCGTGATCCCGGTCGACACCACGACGCTCTCGGGCTCGGCCGCCACGCCGCGCGCCCGGCCGAGGTAGGCGGCCAGCGCCACGCGCAGCGCGGGCGCGCCCGCGCCGTCTCCGTAGCCCAGCGCCGCGTCGGGGACCTCGCGCAGCGTGTCGCGCAGCGCGGCGGTCCAGGCGCGCCGCGGGAACGCCGACAGGTCGGCGGCCTCCACCCGGAAGTCGAAGCGCACCGCCGGCGGGACGCGCTGAAGCGGCGGCTCGCCCGGCTCGTGGTGGGCGACCTGGGCCACCCGCGTCACCGCGCCCGGGCGCGCCACCAGGAACCCCTCGGCGACCAGCTGCGCGTAGGCCTCGACGACCACCCCACGCGAGATCCGCAGCTCGCCGGCCAGGGCGCGGGTCGAGGGCAGCGGCGTGCCCGCGTGCAGCGCGCCGCGGCGGATGCCGTCGCGCAGCTGGGCCTCGAGCTGGTCGCGCAGCGGCCGGTCGCCGTCGCGGTCGATCGTCACGAGCAGGTCCAGGCCGCGGTCCTCGAAGCGCGTCACCCCGCCACTCTGACAGCGGCCTGCGACGGTGCCGCGACGCACCAGAAGTCCGATATTCGGCCGCCGCGCTTGAGGCCGTCCTCCGGTCGCGCTACGTTCCGTCAGTCACTTACTCCCCACACAGGAGGGCATGCCGATGGCCATTCACCTGACGCCGACCGAACTCGCTCGCGAGGCCGGGCTCGAACGGCGCGACGTCATCGCCAAGTGCATGGAGATGGGCGTCCCGATCTTCCAGGGACGCATCGACAAGACGCTGTTCATCGCGTCGCTCGAGGATCACATCGGGGTCCAGGGAAGCCCCGCCGAGGCCACCGCCTAACGCGGCGTCAGCATGCCGCTCGCGCGCTGGCCGCGCGGACCTTAGACTCCTCCGCGGAGACGCTGTCAACGCAGCAGGAGGAGGAGCAATGGAGGCTGGCACGACGCCCGCCGGCGGTACCGGGTCGACGACGATCGCCGATCTGAGTACTCGCGCCGCGGAGAAGTTCGGCGACCAGGTCGCCATCAAGCGCAAGGTCGACGGGACGTGGCAGGACATCACGTTCGCCCAGGTGGGAGAGATCGTCGACGAGATCGGGCTCGGCCTGATCGCCCTGGGCCTGCAGCCCGGCGAGCGCGTCTCGATCCTCTGCAACACCCGCGCCGAGTGGACCTACGCGGACTTCGCGATCTCCAGCGCGGGCGGCGTCGTCGTCCCGATCTACCCGACGAACTCCGCCGAGGAGTGCGAGTGGGTCGCGGGCAACTCGGAGTCGGTCTTCGTGATCGCCGAGGACGCCGAGCAGGTCGCCAAGATCACCGCCGTCCGCGAGCGGCTGCCGAACCTGCGCAAGGTCGTGGTCATCGACCCGAGCGGCGACGTGGGCGACGCGATCTCGCTCGACGACCTCCGCCGGCGCGGCGACCGGCGCGACATCGCGGCGCTGCGCGACCGCACCGCCGCGATCGGGCCCGACGACCCGTTCACCTTCATCTACACCTCGGGCACGACGGGGCCGCCGAAGGGGTGCGTCCTCACGCACGGCAACTACCGCGCGGTGCTGGACATGGTCAGCGACAAGGGCCTGTTCTCCGAGGGCGAGGACCTCGTCTACCTGTTCCTGCCGCTGGCCCACGCGTTCGCGCTGCTGATCCAGCTCGCGGCCGTCGACCGCGGCACGGCGATCGCCTACTACGGCGGCGACACGAAGGCGATCGTCGGCGAGCTGATGGAGGTCAAGCCGACCTACCTGCCGTCGGTGCCGCGCATCTTCGAGAAGCTGTACACCCTCGCCGGCCAGCAGATGACGCCCGAGGAGCTGCAGACGATCCGGACCGTCGGCGGCGCGATCAAGGACCACGAGGTCCGCGGCGAGCCGGTGCCCGACGAGCTGCGCGAGCAGTTCGCCGAGCTGCAGCCGAAGGCCGACTTCGTCAAGAACCTCTTCGGCGGCCGGATCCGCGAGGCGGTCACCGGCGCGGCGCCGATCGCCAAGGAGATCCTCGAGTTCTTCTGGGGCTGCGGCATCCCGGTCCTCGAGGGCTACGGGATGACCGAGACGTCCACGGTCGCGACCAGCTCGCGGCCCGAGGAGCACAAGTTCGGCACGGTCGGCCGGCCGCTGCCGGGCGTCGAGGTCAAGATCGCCGAGGACGGCGAGCTGCTGCTGCGCGGCGCCAACATCTTCCGCGGGTACTACAAGAACGACGACGCGTCGTTCGGTGCCGTGGAGGACGGCTGGCTGCACACCGGCGACCTCGGGTCGGTCGACGAGGACGGCTACGTCTCGATCACCGGCCGCAAGAAGGACATCATCATCACGGCGGGCGGCAAGAACCTCACGCCGGCCAACCTCGAGAACGACCTCAAGCAGACCCGGTGGGTCTCGCAGGCCGTGATGCACGGCGACCGGCGGCCCTACCCCGTGATGCTCATCACGCTCGACGAGGAGGAGATCGTCCCGTGGGCGCAGAGCCGGACCGACCCGCCCATCGAGGACACCTCGATCCCGGCGCTGGCGAACGACCCCCAGGTGCGCGCGCTGGTCCAGGCCGAGCTGGACAAGGCCAACGCGAAGTACGCCCAGGTCGAGCAGGTGAAGCGCTTCGCGATCCTCGACCACGACCTCTCTCAGGAGACGGGCGAGCTGACGCCGACGCTGAAGGTCAAGCGCAACGTGGTCAACGACAAGTACAGGCCCATCTTCGACGGGCTGTACGAAGGCTGAGACCGGGCGGGCGAGGCGCTTCGGCGCGCCTCGCCCTCACCCCTGCCGCGTCGGATCGAGCGACAGGTCGGCGGTCGCCCGGACCGACCGCTCCACGTAGTGGATCTGCACGTCGCTCGGGCGCGCCAGCAGCGCGCCGATCGACTCGACGTAGTGCGTGTACTCGGGCGTCGCGTAGTGGGCGCGCAGCGCGTTGTCGTCGCGCCACCGTGCCTGCAGCACGAACTCCCCGACCTCGCCGCCCACCGGCTCGTAGGCCGACGCGCCGAGGTTGCCCGGGGCGCCCGCCAGGCCGGTGGCATGCTCGCCCAGCAGCGCGCGCAGCTCCGAGGCGCGCCCGCCGAGGCCGTGGATCTCCGCGTGGATGAGGACGCTCATGGCGCTCCATCTTGTCAGGCCCCCGTCGCGGGGTCCGGGCAGCGCCGGCCGCAGGTCACCGTATGACGACCCATGGGGAACGACGCCGTACTCTGTAGGTGTGCGTACAGACCCCACCGACAACGGCGGGCTGTTCATCGGCCGCCGCCCAGGCACGGCGCCGACGAAGTACCGCGCGCTGCCCGAGCGCGGCACGGCGGCGCGCCAGCGTGCCGACCGGCTGATCGCGCACCTGCTGCTCGGCCTCGAGATCCTCGTCAGCCTGCTGTTCTGGGGACCGATCCCCGCCGGCTCGCTGTGGATCGCCGGCCGCGTGCAGTACTGGACCGACAACGTCGGCCTCGCGATCCTGGTCGCCTTCGCCGTCATGCTCGCCGTCCTGTTCGGCGGCCTCATGCTCCTCAAGCGCGTCGACCGCGCCTGGGTGCTCGTGCGCCGCGCCGCCGGCGTCGACCAGCGCCAGGGCGCGCTGGGGCGCGTGTTCGCGATCACCGCCGCGGTCTGCGCGACGATCTTCACGATCTGGTTCCTGCTCATCAACGGCCCCGGCTCGTCGAGCTTCTCCGGCCAGGGCTGATGCCGCGCAAGGGCCTGCTCGGGTACTACAAGCAGTTCGAGGGGCTGTCTGAGGAGGAGGTCAACGCGGCCCTCCGCGACGAGGCCGCGCAGCGGCGCGCCAAGGAGCTCTCGCGCCAGGAGCCGCTCGACCTCTCGCGGACGACGTGGCCCGAGTACCCGCACCCGTCGATCGTCAACGCCATCACCTTCGCGGCACGCCGTGGGCTGCACCGGTACCTGGACCGGGCCAGCGGCGAGCTGCGCTCCGAGCTGGCCCACCTGCACGACGTGCCCGAGGCGCGCGTCGTCGTGGGCGACGGCGCCGCCCAGCTGATCTCCGAGGCGGCGACCGCGCTGCTCGAGCTCGACGACGAGCTGATCACGCCGTGGCCGTCCTATCCCCTCTATCCCGTCGTCGCGCGCCACGCCCGCGGCCATCCCGTGCCGGTTCCGGGCTTCGGCGTCGAGCCGATCCTCTCGGCCGTCAACGACCGCACGCGCCTGGTCGCACTGTGCAACCCCAACGACCCGACCGGCGAGCTGCTGGCAGTCGACGACCTGCGCCGGCTGCTCGGCGCGCTGCCCGACCGCGTGGTCGTCCTGCTCGACGAGGCGCTGCGCGACTTCGCCGACGCCGAGGAGCTCGACGCGACGCTGGCGCTCCTGGACGAGTTCCCGCGGCTGCTCATCTTCCGCACGTTCTCCAAGGCCTGGGGCCTGGCGGGCCTGCGCTGCGGCTACGCGCTCGGCGGCCCCGGCGCCGAGCCGCTGCTCGAGCAGCTCGCGCCCGAGCTGGGCGTCAACGAGCTGGCGCAGGCCGGCGCGCTGGAGGCCGTGCGCACCGGCCGCGAGCGCGTGCAGCGCCGCCGCGACGCGATCGCCCAGCAGCGCGCGGCGCTGACCGCCGCGCTGCGCGAGCGCTCCGTCGAGACGATCGCCTCGCAGGCCAACGTCCTCTGGGTGCCGGCGCCCGGCCCGCACGGCGGCGCCGACCTCGCGGCCGCGCTGGACCGCGGCGGGATCGTCGTGCAGCCCGGCGCGGGCGTGGGCGCGCCGGACCGCGTGCGGGTCACGGTTCCGCACCGGCCCGAGCACGTCGAGCGCTTCCTGCGCGCATGGGACGCCGTCGGCAGGTAGACCACCAGAAGGCCGTCAACCGCAGCGCCGAGACCGGCCGCCGCGGGTGCGGCAACCTGCCGTTGTAGGCCACAGGCTCAGCGGCGCCGCGCGGCGATCTTGACGCTGCGCGAGTAGCCGCGCACGTGCGCGCCGCCGTCGTGGGCCAGGCCCACGGCGCGCACGACCATCGCGTTGCGGCGCGGCCGCAGCGTGATCGTGTAGCTCCCGTCGGCCTTGGCGTTCGCACGGCGCAGCGGCAGCCAGCGGCCGCCGGTGCCCTGGCGCTGGAGCGCCGCGACGCCGTTCGGCGTCGCGGGCGTCAGGCGGCCCGTGACGACCACGCTCCCGTCGGCGCGCCGGCTCAGCGAGCGGATCCCGGAGCGCACCGCGCTGCGGACGACCACGACCGAGCTGACGATCGACGGCACGCCGTCGGCGACCACGACGGCGCGGGTGGTCGTCGTCACCGCCGGCAGCGTGAAGGTGTAGGCGCCGGAGCTCGAGCTCTTCAGCGCGTTGCCGATGTCGGTGAACGGCGCGGCGAACGGGAAGGCCGTCGTCTGGAGCCGCACGCGCACGCCGCCCTTCTTCGAGCCGCCGAGCTTGCCGGTCAGCTTGACCGGACGACCGTAGGTCACCGGGTCGGCGTCGGCGGCCAGGGTCGCCGACGTCGGCGTCGTCCCCGCGACGAACGACCGGTCGCCGCCCGTCGTGCTGCCGACCGCGTTGGAAGCGGTCAGCCGGTAGTGGTAGCGGGTGCCCGCGCTCAGGCCCTCGATGCGCGCCGACGCTCCGACCCCGCGCGTGCCCGATCCGGCGGCCGTCGCCGGCGTGCCCGCGCCGTAGCGGGTCGTCGTGCCGTACTCGAAGCGATAGGTCGTCGCGGCGCTGTGCGGAGTGAGCGACCCGGTGAGCGTGGCGCCGGTCGGCGTGACGCCGCGCACCGCGCCGGTGGTGACCGCCGGCCGTGCCGGGGTCGGGGGCGCGGTGGCCGTGGAGAACGTCGCGTCGGCGCCCGTGACGGTCCCGCCGTCGCTGGTCGCGACGACGCGGTAGTGGTAGGTCGTGCCCGCCGTGAGGCCCTGGACGGGGATCTCGACCGCCGTGGCGCCGGTGCCCGCACCGGCGTCCTTGGCCGCCGACTGCAGGCCGTAGCTGCTGCCAGTGCCCAGGTCGAAGCGCACGCTCGTCGCGGCGCCCTTGGGGTCGACCGTGGCGGTCAGCGTCGCCTGGGTCTGGGCGACGTCCTTGGCGGCGCCCGTGCTGGCCACGGGCGGGTCGGCGGCCAGCGCGACGGCGGCCGCGACGGCACCGGCGCTGAGCACCGCGAGCAGGAAGGCGAGGAATCGGCGCATGCGCCCGTCAATACACACGTGTGGCCCAGAAGTTGCGGCGCACCCAGAACGCGAGCAGACGACCTACGTCCCGGAGTCCGACTGCCGCAGCAGCGTTCCCGTGGTCTGCTCCAGGATCTTGCGCCAGGCGCGCGCCTTCTCCTGCTCGGCGGCGAAGTGCTTGACGACCTTGCGCACGCGCGTGGCGGAGATCTCGATGCCGTGGCGGTCGCAGATCGTGCTGAAGTTGTCGTAGTCCTCGGCGAGCTTCAGCGTCACCGACTGGAAGCCGTGGCGGGCGATGTCGACGCGCTTGGTGAAGTTCATGATCGACGTCTGGAACATCAGCTCGTCGTTGGGCTCCGGCTCGATGAGCACGATGTCGACGCCCGGGTAGCGGTCCTCCCACTGCTTGGCCATCTCGTGCAGCCGTTGGTAGGCCATCAACTTGAACGCCTGGTAGCCGATCTGCGGCAGGCCCATGTCGCTGACGTGCCGCGGGCGCGAGCCCAGCACCGTCCCGACACGCTCGTTGAAGTCGTTGACGTAGGGGACGAGCGGGTTGACGACCACGATGAACTTGGCGCCGGCCTCGACCGCGATGTCGACGTTCGTGGTCGAGACGACGCCGCCGTCGATCAGCTCGCGGTCGCGGACGCGGACCGGCTTGTAGACCATCGGCAGCGCCGTCGACGCGCGCACGGCGGTCGAGATCGGGACGTCGTCCCAGTCGTTGGCGCCGAAGACGATGCGCTCGCACGTGTCGAGGTCGGTCGCCGCCAGGTACAGCTCGTTCTCGAGCAGGCGGAAGTCGTCGGTGCGGTCGGGATCCGAGAGCACCGTGCGCAGGTAGGACTCCAGGCCCGAGCCGGAGTAGATGCCCGACGGCAGCCCCTCGGCCAGGCCGAGCGCGAAGTCCATGATCGAGACCTGGCCGAGCTGCGGCGCGAGCTCGCGCAGGACGGTGACCGCCTTCCACGGCAGCGCCAGCCCCTTGCGGGCGTACTCGACGACGTTGGGGCGCAGCAGCTGCCCGAGGCCGATGTCACGAAACGGGGTCGGCACCTGCTGGTTGACGACCCGCATCATCTCCTCGGGCGTCACCCCGTTGGCCGTCAGCGCGGCCACGAACGAGCCGGCGCTCGTCCCGACGTACACGTCGAACTGGTTGACGGTGCGGTTGACCGAGAGGAGGTCGAGGGCGCGGAGCGCGCCGATCTCGTACACGCCGCCCGTGAACCCGCCGCCGCCCAGCACGAGGGCCGTTTTGGACCGCCGCGGACGACGCCGCCGGGGCGTGCCCTTGGACGGTGCGGTGGGCTGGAGGTTGACGACCTTCCCCATGAAGCCCCAAATGGTACTTGGGCATCCGGTGCGACGAACCCACCGGAAGGCCAGCTACCGTCTGGACCCGTGCGCCGCCGTCCCTTCCTGCTGCTCGCGCTCGCCGCGCTGCTGGCGCTCGCCGTCGCCGCCCCGGCGCAGGCGGTCGACCGAGCCGGCCTGCGCTCCACCCTCGCCAAGCTGCAGCCCCGCATGGGCACGGCCGCCGGCGCCTACGTCGTGGACCTGACCACGGGCGACCCGATCTACGCCCACCAGGAGGATCGCGCGCTGACGCCGGCGTCCAACGAGAAGCTGTTCGTCACCGCCACCGCGCTGCTGCGCTTCGGCCCGACCGGCACGCTGCCGACCACGCTGCGGGCCGCGCCCGGCGTCGTGGTCGACGAGGCCGGCGTCCTGCGCGGCGACCTGTACCTCGTCGGCGGCGGCGATCCGGCGCTCGGCGACCCGGGCCTGGCGACGCTCGCCGACCAGCTCGCGGTATCCGGCGTCACGCGGATCGACGGCGGCGTTATCGGCGACGAGTCGATGTTCGATTTGCTGCGCGGCGGGCCCGACTCCGGCTACAAGCCCGACAGCGACCTCGGCGGCTGGCTCAGCGCGCTGTCCTGGCAACACGGCCGCTCGGGCGCCGGCAGCCCGGCGCTCGCCGCATCCACCAAGGTCGCGGCGCTCCTGAAGGCGCGCAAGATCAAGTACGAGCGCAAGCCGCGCGCCGGCACGATCGCCGCGGCCCCGGCCGCCACGGGCGCCCAGGCCGACCCCGAGCCGCTGGCCACCTCGCCGTCTCCGACCATGGGCGCGCTGATCGCGGCGACCAACATCCCGTCGGAGAACTTCTACGCCGAGATGCTCGCCAAGGCGCTCGGCGCCCGCTTCGGCGCCAACGGCAGCACCGCTGCCGGGCTGGCCGTCGCCCGCGCGGACATGGCGACCTTCGGCATCCACCCCAAGCTGGTCGACGGCTCCGGGCTCTCGCGCTCCGACAGCACGACGCCGCGCCAGGTCGTCCGCCTCCTGCAGCGCATGGACGCGCAGGAGAGCGCCGCGACCTGGGTGTCCTCGCTGCCGGTCGCGGGCCGCTCCGGGACCCTGCGCAAGCGCATGCGCTCGACCGCCGCGGCGGGCCGCTGCCAGGCCAAGACCGGCACGCTGATCGGCGTCAGCGCGCTCTCGGGCTACTGCACGACCACCGGCGGCGCGCGCGTCGCGTTCTCGCTGATCGAGAACAAGGTCTGCAACTCGTGCGCCAAGTCGATCGAGGACCGGATGGTCTCGGCGATCGCCCGTCTCGACGGCTGAGCGGCCACAGCGCCTCAGTCGTTCAGCAGCGCCAGCAGGCCGGCCTCGTCGACGATCGGCACGTCGAGACGCTCCGCCTTCTGGAACTTCGAGGCGCCGGGCGAGTCGCCCGCAACCACGTAGTCGGTGTTCTTGGAGACCGACGAGGTGACGCGCCCGCCCGCGCGCGTGATCCGCTCGGTCGCCTGTTCGCGGGTGAGGTCGGGCAGCGTGCCGGTCAGCACGAACGTCTTGCCGCTCAGCGGCCCCTCGCCGGGCGGCGGCCCCTGCTCCTCGAAGCGGATCCCCTGCACGCGCAACTCCTCGATCAGCGCCCGCATCTGGGGGTCGGCGAGCTGATCGGCGATGCGCCGGGCCATGATCGGCCCGACCCCCGGCGTCTCCTGGATCTGCTCGGGCGTCGCCGCCAGCAGCGCGTCGATCGACCGGAAGTGCTGGGCGAGGTTGCGGCCGGTGACGAAGCCGACCTCCTCCAGCCCGATCGCGAACAGGACGCGGCCGAACGGCGTGTCCTTGGACGCCTGGATCGCGTCGACCAGCCGGCGCGCCGAGATCTCGCCGACGCCGTCGAGCTCCATCAGCTGCTCGGGCGCCAGCCGGTAGAAGTCCGCCGCCGTCGTGACGAGCCCCGCCTGCTGCAGCAGCGCGACCTGCTTCTCGCCGAGCCCGTCGACGTCCATCGCGCCCTGCGTCGCGAAGTGCTTGAGCAGTTGCCACTGCCGCCCGGGACAGACGATGTTGGGGCACTTGGTGAAGACCGAGCCCTCGGGCTTGACGGTCGGCGTCGCGCAGACCGGGCAGCGCTTCGGCGGGCGCGGCGGCCGCGCTCGCCCCTTGCGCTCCACCGCATGGGGCGCGGGCGAGACGATCTGCGGGATGACGTCACCGGCGCGCAGCACGATCACGTCGTCGCCGGGCCGCACGTCCTTGCGCGCGAGGTCCTCCTCGTTGTGGAGCGTCGCGAGCTTCACCGTGACGCCGCCCACGTGCACGGGCGTCAGCGCGCCGAACGGATGCAGGTCCCCGAACTTGCCCACGTTCCAGAGCACCTGCTCCAGCTTGGTGACCGCGGTGGTCGGCGGGAACTTCCAGGCGATCGCCCAGCGCGGATCGCGCCCGGCGGTGCCCAGGCGCCGCTGCAGCTCGGTGTCGTCGACCTTGACGACCACGCCGTCGATCTCGAACTCCAGGCTGCCGCGCCGCTGCTGCCAGGCGAGGCACTGCGCGACCACCTCGTCCTCGGTGCACAACGTGACGATGCCGTCGTTGACCGGGAAGCCGTGGGCCTTCAGCCACTGCAGGCTGTCGGAGTGCCGGGCGAAGCTGATGCCCTCGGTGGCCCCGACGCCGTAGGCCCACATCGACAGCGGGCGCTCGGCGGCCAGTTTCGGGTCGAGCTGGCGGATCGTGCCGGCCGCGGCGTTGCGCGGGTTCATGAACGTCGACTGCCCCGCCTCGGCGCGCCGCTCGTTGAGCTCCGTGAAGTCGGGAAGCGACATGTACACCTCGCCGCGCACCTCCAGCAGCGACGGGACGTCGTCGCGGTCGATCCGCAGGGGGATCGACGGGATCGTCCGCAGGTTGTGCGTGACGTCCTCGCCGACCTCGCCGTTGCCGCGCGTCGCACCGCGCTCCAGCACGCCGTCGCGGTAGAGCAGCGACATCGCCAGGCCGTCGATCTTCGGCTCGCAGACGTACGTGAACGCCGCGTCCTCGATCCCCTCGCGTGCGAGGTGGTTGCGCATCCGGGCCACCCACGCCCGCAGCTCCTCCTCGCTGCGCGCGTTGGCCAGCGACAGCATCGGCTGCTCGTGGGTGACCTTGGCGAGGTTGGAGACCGGCGCCCCGCCGACCCGCTGCGTCGGCGAGTCGGCCGTCAGCAGCTCGGGGTGCTCGGCCTCGATGGCGCGCAGCTCGTCCAGCAGCGCGTCGTACTGGTCGTCGCCGATCTCGGGGTCGTCGAGGACGTAGTAGCGGTGGCCGTGATGGCGCAACTGGGCGCGCAGCTCCTCCGCCCGGGCGCCGACGTCGGCCGGCGCCGCCACCGCTAGTCGACCTCCTCGACGGCCGGCGCCAGCAGCCGCTCCAGGTCGGAGGCCGAGAGCGGGCCGATGCCGTCGTGGTGGGTCAGGTCGAGGTGCACGGGCGTGACGGCGATCCGCCCGGCGGCCACCGCGGCCAGGTCGGTCCCCGGCTCCTTCTCGTACCCGGGCTCGGCGCCGTAGATGAAGAACGTGGGGCGGCCGGTCAGCGGATCGGCGTCGGAGGCCTCCAGGCGGTCGCGATAGATCCGCTTGCCCAGCCGCGCGACCTCGACCCCGCCGACGCCGCCGGCCGGCACGTTGACGTTGAGCAGGGTGCTCGGCGGCAGCGGCACCGCCTCGAGCTCCTCGACGACCCGGCTGGTGAAGCGTGCGGCCTCGTCGAAGACGAACTCCAGCCCGAGGCGGAAGTCCATCTCGCGCTTCTCGGACTGCTGGGAGACGGCGATGGCCGGCAGCCCGAGCAGCAGGCCCTCCATCGCGGCGGCGACCGTCCCCGAGTAGGTCACGTCGTCGCCGAGGTTGGAGCCGTGGTTGATGCCGGCGACCACGAGGTCGGGCAGCCAGCCGTCGACGAGCCCGAGGCTGGCAAGCCGCACGCAGTCCACCGGCGTCCCGTCGGTGGCGTAGCCGTGGGTCCCGTCGCCGAAGGCGATGCGCTCGACGGCCAGCGCACGGCGCGTCGTGATCCCCCGGCCGATGGCCGACCGGTTGCCGTCGGGCGCGATGACGGCGAGGTCGACGCCGGGCGTCTGCAGCAGCTCCCTGCGCAGCCGCTGCAGCCCTTCGGCGTCGATCCCGTCGTCGTTGGTCAGCAGCACGCGCACCCTTCGAGGATACGTCGCGCGGCGGCGGGCCGAGCACGCAGCCTGTCAAGCATCCTTGACACTGCAGGCGTGTAAAGCTAGCTTGACAGCATGCGCAACGACGTCCGCGAGCAGCGCGCCGCCCAAGGCCTCTCGCAGGGCGCCCTGGCCACCGCTCTGGGCGTCTCGCGTCAGACGGTCAACGCCATCGAGACCGGCCGGTACCTGCCGTCGCTGCCGCTCGCGCTGGCGCTCGCGCGCCACTTCGCGCTGCCGGTCGAAGCCCTGTTCCACGCCGATCCCGAGGATCACCCTTGACCCGCCACCGCACCGCCCACGATGCCCGCGTCCAGCTCACCATCGGCGTGCTCTCGGTGATCTACGCCGTCGGGTTCCTCGGCGCGTGCGCGGTGCTCAGCCGTCGCGGCTGAGCAGCGGACCCCCGTAGGCGACCGCGGCGAGGTGCAGGCCGTGCGGCGGCGCCGTGACCCCCGCCGCACGGCGCGGCGCGCCCTCCAGGAGCTGCGCGAAGTCCGCGAGGCTGCGGCGGTTCTCGGCGACCTCGAGCATCGTCCCGACCAGGACGCGGTTCATGTGGCGCAGGAAGGCGTCGGCGCTGATCCAGAACTCGAGGATGTCGCCGCGCGCGTGCCACTCGGCGCGCACGACCGTGCGCCGGAAGTGGACGTGGTCGGTCTCCGTCGGCGTGAACGCCGTGAAGTCGTGCGTCCCCATCAGGATCTCGGCGCAGCGCCTCAGCGTCGCCGGATCGCACCGGTAGGGCCAGTGCAGCGCCCGCCGGTGCTCGAAGACCGGCGCCACCCGGCGGGTGCAGATGCGGTAGCAGTAGGTGCGCGACGTCGCGTCGCGGCGCGCATCGAAGCCGTCGGGCGCCGCCTCGCAGGCCAGCACCGCGACGTCGTCGGGCAGCACGGCGTTGAGGTTCTTGAGGCCGACGGGGGCGCCCGCGTAGGACGCGACCTGACCCCAGGCGTGCACGCCACGGTCGGTGCGGCCCGCGACCGTGAGGTCGACGGGCCGGCCGCCGCGCAGCATCGCCAGCGCGTCCTCCAGCGTCCCCTGCACCGTCCGCAGGCCGGGCTGACGCGCCCAGCCGGCGAAGCCGGTGCCGTCGTACTCGACGACCAGCCGGGTGCTCAGTTGCGACCGAAGAGGTTGAGCAGGGACAGGAAGATGTTGACGATCGAGACGAAGATGCCGGTCGCCAGCCAGATGACGTCGTCCTCGGTCGCGTGCCGTCGCACGTAGTTGAAGTCGACGATCAGCAGCGCGGAGGACACCGCGATGATCGCGATGCTCAGCAGCGGGTTGCCGCCGGCGCCGAAGAGGAGCAGGACCAGGCTGATCGCAAACAGCCCGAGCATCGCGAAGCTCAGCGGCCGGATCCACTTGGCGAGATCCTTCGACGTCGCCATGCCGTAGGCGCCCATGCTCAGCGTGATCAGCGCGGTGCCGCCGGCGGCCTGCGTGACGAGCTTCGGATCGCTCTGGACGTAGAAGTTCAGGACCGGCCCGAGGCTGAGGCCGAGGATCAGCGCGAGCGCGAACAGCCACGCCATGCCCAGCGCGCCGGTGCGCAACGGGGCGGCGAAGGACTGCGTGAAGAGCATGCCGATCGCGACGAAGCCCAGGATGCGCGCGGTGCCGATCGCCAGGTCGCGGCCGACGAACGACCCGACCGCGAGGAACGCGATCGCCAGGCCGACGAGGAACATGACCTGGCCGAAGATCGTGGCGGTGCTCACGCGCGACTCCGCGCGGGCGCCACTGAGGCTGCCATAGAGGTCGCTCATGGCCCGGAGGGTAACCGCTGCCGGGGGTCGCGTCTGGCGGCACTGCCGGCGCTGGTGGTCGGCACGGCTGCTCCCCCGAACGCCCGGGCCGGACGCGCCGGCAGCACGAGGCGTGCGGGCGTGGCGGGGATCCCTGATGTCGTCATCCGGCGCGCTCGACGGGAGCAAGCCCGGCACCCGCAGGCCGGCGCCCGGCCCGGGCGCGCGCCGGGCGCAGCCTAAGGGCGCCGGTGACGATCGTCAGGGAGCGCCGCCGACCAGCCACGCCGGCGCCCCGCAGCCACAACGACGACGGGCGCCCGAGAAGGGCGCCCGTCGAGACAGCAAGAGCAGTGGGCGAAGAGCTCAGACGAGCTCGATGAACACCATCTCGGTCGCGTCGCTGCGACGCGGGCCGAGCTTGAGGATGCGGGTGTAGCCGCCGGGCCGGTCCGCGTAGCGCGGGGCGACCTCCTCGAACAGCTTGTGCACGGTGAACTTGTCCTGGCCCAGGATCGCCAGGGCCTGGCGGCGCGCGTGCAGATCGCCGCGGCGAGCGAGCGTGATGAGCTGCTCGACCTCGGGCTTGACGGCCTTGGCCTTGGCCTCGGACGTCTTGATCCGCTCGTGCTGGATGATCTCCTTGCAGAGATTGGCCAGCAGCGCCTTGCGGTGTGCCGTGTCGCGGCTGAGCTTGTGACGGGTCTTCTGGTGGCGCATGGAGATCAGGTTTCCTTCGTAGTACCGGGGCAGCGGGTGTGAGCCCCTGGGCGAACACCCGCAGCGAACTTCGCCCCCTGGGCGAACGTTCGCCTAGTCCTCGCGCAGCGCAAGCCCGCGCGCGTGCAGCGTCTCGATGACCTCGTCGATCGACTTCTTGCCGAAGTTCGGGATCGCAGCCAGCTCGCCCTCGGACTTCGAGATGAGGTCGCCGACCGTCTGGATGCCCGCGCGCTTCAGGCAGTTGTAGGAGCGGACGCCGAGCTCGAGCTCCTCGATGAGGATGTCGTGCATCGGACCCTGGCTCGTCGCGCCCGCGCCGTTGACGCCGGGCACCTGGCCCGCGTCGAGCGTGCCGCCCGGGCCGGCGCGGAGCTCCTCGATGCGGTCGGCGTCGGTGAAGATCGCCAGCTGCGAGATCAGGATCTCGGCGGCCTCGCGCAGCGCGGCCTGCGGGTCGATCGACGCGTCGGTCTCGATGTCGAGCGTGAGCTTGTCGTAATCGGTGCGCTGGCCGACGCGGGCCTGCTCCACCGAGTAGGCGACGCGGCGGACCGGCGAGAAGATCGAGTCGATCGGGATGACGCCGATCGGCTGGTCCGGGGACTTGTTCTCCTCGGCGGGGCGGTAGCCGCGGCCGCGGCCGATCGTCATGTACATCTCGAGCTTGGTCTTCTTCTCGAGCGTCGCGATGTGCACGTCGGGGTTGAGGATCTCGACGCCGGCGGGCAGGTCGATGTCCTTCGCCGTGATCTCACCGGGACCGGTGACGACGAGCGGGGCCTCGATCTCGGTGGCGTCCGAGTGCATGCGGCAGACGATGCCCTTGAGGTTCAGCACGATGTCGGTGACGTCCTCGGTGACGCCCTTGATCGTGGAGAACTCGTGGGCGACGCCCTCGATCCGCACGCTGGTGACGGCCGCACCGGCCAGCGACGACAGCAGCACACGCCGCAGCGAGTTGCCGAACGTGTAGCCGAAGCCGCGGTCGAGGGGCTCGATCACGAACGAGCCGCGATGCTCCTCGACGGATTCGCTGGTGATGCGAGGGATCTGGAAGTCGAGCACTGGGAGGTCCTGGTTCTTAGTCGTGTCCCGGCGCGAAGGGGGAGTCGCCGGGCCTCTCGCACAGCCCTCCCACAGTGATTCAGGGGAGGGCGCGCGGCAGTCGGGTTCCTACTTGGAGTACAGCTCGACGATGAGCTGCTCCTGCACGGGCGTCGTGATCTCACGACGCTCCGGCTTGCGCAGCACCTTCGCCGTCAGGCCGTCGTGGTCGGCCTGCAGCCACGCCGGCACCTGGGCGGTGAGCTCGGTGGCGTCGCGGATGATCGCCTCGGCGCCCGTCCCGACCTTGACGGCCAGCACGTCGCCCTCGCGGACCTGGTAGCTCGGGATGTCCACGCGGCGGCCGTTGATGGTCCAGTGGCCGTGACGGATCATCTGCCGCGCCTGACGGCGCGACGCCGCGAAGCCGAGCCGCACGACGACGTTGTCGAGACGGGACTCCAGGAGCAGCAGCAGGTTCTCACCCGTGATGCCGTCCTGGCGCGACGCCTTGTCGTAGTAGCGGCGGAACTGGCTCTCGAGCACGCCGTAGTAGCGGCGGGCCTTCTGCTTCTCGCGCAGCTGCACGCGGTACTCGGACTGCTTCTGGCGGCCACGACCGTGGTCGCCGGGCGGGTATGCGCGACGCTCGACGCCGCACTTGTCGGTGAGGCAGCGCTCGCCCTTGAGGAAGAGCTTCTGCCCTTCGCGGCGGCACTGCTTGCACTGGGGACTGGTGTCACGAGCCATGGGTTACGAAGTCCTAGACGCGGCGCCGCTTGCGGGGGCGGCAGCCGTTGTGGGCCTGCGGGGTCACGTCCTTGACACCCGTCACCTCGAGGCCGGCGGCCTGAAGCGAGCGGATGGCGGTCTCACGGCCTGAGCCGGGGCCCTTCACGAAGACCTCGACCTTCTGGAGGCCCTGCTCGATGCCCTTGCGGGCAGCGGCATCGGCGGTCACCTGCGCGGCGAACGGCGTCGACTTGCGAGAGCCCTTGAACCCGGCGCCGCCGGCGGACTCCCACGCGATGACGTTGCCGTCGCGGTCGGTGAGCGAGACGATCGTGTTGTTGAACGAGGTCTTGATGTGAGCCTGGCCGACGGGGATGTTCTTCTTCGGCTTGCGGCGTCCACGCTGCGGGCGCTTGGGTGCGGGCACTACTTCTTCCCAGCCTTCTTCTTGCCAGCGACCGACATGCGCTTCGGGCCCTTGCGCGTGCGGGCGTTGTTCTTGGTGTTCTGCCCCCGGACGGGAAGGCCGCGCCGGTGGCGAAGGCCGCGGTAGCACCCGATCTCCATCAGGCGCTTGATGTTCTGTGAGCGCTCGCGCCGCAGGTCGCCCTCGACCGTGAGGTCATCGACCGCGTCGCGGAGCTTGCCGACCTCATCCTCGGTGAGGTCGCGGACGTACGTGTCGGGGTGGATCCCGGCGTTGCTCAGAAGCTTGTTCGACGTCGAACGGCCAATGCCGTAGATGTAGGTCAGACCGACCTCGACGCGCTTGTTCAGGGGGACGTTGACCCCGGCGATACGTGCCATCTATCCGATTCCTATCCCTGGCGCTGCTTGTGGCGCGGGTTCTGGCAGATCACCAGGACGGCGCCGTGGCGACGGATGATCTTGCACTTCTCGCACATCGGCTTGACCGACGGTCGTACCTTCATGGTCCCTTTCCAGCAGAGTTTGGCCCGGTGATGCGCTCTGGCTGCCGCAGGAGCTGCCGCTGCTACATCACGGATGGCGCACACGCAGGGGCAGTACGCACGCGCGGACAGTTGAAGATAGCAAAGGCGCTGCCGAGCCGTCTGGTGGCGAACCATTCGCCTTCCCTAGGGCGATTCTGCGACCCGCATCGTCGTGGCTGACGTCGCCGGCGCAGCGGCAGCGTGCGCCAGCACGTGAAGCGCGCTGGCGACCGTCAGGCGCGGCGAGGCGGCTCGCAGAATCGCCCTACAGGGCGCCTTCGCCCTCGTGCCACGGCGTCAGCACGCGCGGCCCGTCGGCGGTGACGGCGATCGTGAACTCGAAGTGGGCGGCCAGTGAGCCGTCCTGGGCGTAGATCGCCCAGCCGTCGTCACCCATGCGCACCATGTGGCGGCCGGCCGTGGTCATCGGCTCGACGGCCAGCACCATCCCCTCCTCCAGCAGCGGCCCCTTGCCCGGATCGCCGTAGTTGGGGATCTGCGGCTCCTCGTGCATGTCGCGGCCGATGCCGTGACCGACGAGCGAGCGGACCACCGACAGGCCCTCGCCCTCGACGGTCTGCTGGACGGCGTGCGAGACGTCGCCGAGGCGGTTGCCCGGGCGGCACTGCTCGACGGCGTCGAAGAGGGACTGGCGCGTGACCTCGAGCAGCTTGGACGCGACCGGCGTCACCGGGCCCACCGGGAACGTGACCGCCCCGTCAGCGACCCAGCCCCCGTAGGTGACCCCGATGTCGATCGAGATGACGTCGCCCTTGCCGAGGCGGTACGGGCCCGGGATGCCGTGGACGACCATCGCGTTGGGCGACGCGCAGATCGAGCCCGTGAAGCCCCGATAGCCCTTGAACGACGGCACCGCTCCCTGGGAGCGGATGAACTTCTCGGCCGCCTGGTCGAGCTCGGCCGTGGTGACGCCCTCCCGGATCTTGCCGGCGATCAGCTTCATCGTCTTGGCGTGGATGGCGCCGGCGGCGGCCATCTTCTCGATCTCGGCGGGCGACTTCTTGACGATCACGGCGCAGGACTCCGGAGGGGCCTACAGCTCGTCTTCCAGGCGCAGCGTCGCGACGGTCGCCCGGATGTGGTCATGGACGTCGGTGGGCGTCCGCGTGCCGTCGAAGCGCCGCAGCAGGTCGCGGCTCTCGTAGTAGTCGACGAGCGGCTCGGTCTGGTCGTGGTAGACCGCCAGCCGCTTGCGGATCGTCTCGGGCCGGTCGTCGTCGCGCTGGATCAGCGCGGAGCCGTCGATGTCGCAGCGGTCCGGATGCTTGGGCGGGTCGAAGTCCACGTGGTAAACGCGGCCCGACTTGCTCACGCGGCGGCCCGACAGGCGGCGGACCACCTCGTCGTCGGGCACGTCGATGAGCAGCACGCCGCTGAGCCGGCGGCCCAGCTTCTCCAGGGCCTCGGCCAGCGCGTCGGCCTGCGGCACGGTGCGCGGGAAGCCGTCGAGCAGGAAGCCGCTGCTGGCCTCCTCGCCCTTGAGGGCGTCGAGGATGACGCCGATGATGACGTCGTCGGGCACCAGCTCGCCGGCGTCCATGTACTCCTTGGCCTTCTTGCCGAGCTCCGTCCCGTCGGCGACCGCGTCGCGCAGGATGTTGCCGGTCGCGAAGTAGGGAAGACCGAAGTCCTCCGTGAGCTTCTCGGCCTGGGTGCCCTTTCCGGCACCGGGCGGACCGACGAGGATGAGGTTCAGCTCGGACACGAGGGCGATCGCAGGCTCCTGTCGGACCGCGCGCCCAGAGCGCCCGGTCACCGGAAGGTCGGGCATCCTACTTGAGGAAGCCTTCGTAGTTGCGCATCATCAGCTGCGCCTCGAGCTGCTTCATCGTGTCCAGCGCCACGCCGACGACGATCAGCAGCGAGGTGCCGCCGAAATAGAACGACTGGGTGGCGCCCGTGGCCGCGATCAGGATCGTCGGGAACGCGGCCACGCCGGCGAGGTAGAGCGCACCGGGGAACGTCAGCCGCGCGAGGATGCGATCCAGGAACTCCGCCGTCGGGCGGCCTGGCCTCACCCCCGGGATGAACCCGCCGTACTTCTTGAGGTTCTCCGCCTGGTCGACGGGGTTGAATGTCACCGCTGTGTAGAAGTACGTGAACAGGATGATGAAGATCGACTCGCCGATGACGTACGGCGCGTTCTGCGGGCTGAAGAACGTGGCGACGTCGCGGAAGAAGGGCGTGTTGATCAGCTGGCCGACCGTGGGCGGGAACGCCATGATCGACGCAGCGAAGATGACCGGGATGACGCCGGCCATGTTCACGCGCAGCGGCAGGTAGGTCTGGCCACCGCCGCTCATGCGCCGCCCGATCACGCGCTTGGCGTACTGGACCGGGATCCGGCGCTGGCCCTCCTGGATGAAGACGATCGCGCAGACGACGCCGAGCGCGATGAACGGCATCATCACGACGAACACCTGGTCGGGGTTGTTCCACCAGGACGAGATGCCGCTCGGCAGGCGGGCGACGATCGACGCGAAGATCATCAGCGAGATGCCGTTGCCGATGCCGCGCTGCGTGATCAGCTCGCCCATCCACATCAGCAGGATCGTGCCGGCCGTCAGCGACACGACGATCAGGAAGACGTGTGGCGTGTCGAACTGCGAGATGACCTTCTCGCCCGCCGACGCGGTGAAGGACTTGAAGAGGAAGACGTAGCCGATGGACTGCGCGAACGCGAGGCCGACGGTCAGGTAACGCGTGTACTGCGTGATGCGCGCCTGGCCGACCTCGCCCTCCTTGGAGAGCTTCTCCAATGAGGGGACGACCACCGTGAGCAGCTGCAGGATGATGCTCGCGGTGATGTAGGGCATGATCCCCAGCGCGAACAGCGCGATGCGGCTCAGGCCACCGCCGGAGAACTGGTTCAGCAGGTTGAGGATCCCGCCCCCGCCGAACTGCGACTGGATGTCGTTCACCGCCTGGACGTTGATCCCGGGGACCGGGATGTGGGAGCCCAGGCGGTAGAGCGCGAGCAGCAGCGCCGTGAAGGCGAGCTTCTTGCGGATCTCCGGGACGGTGAACGCGCTCAGGATCGTCGACAGCATGAGGACGGCGAAGGGTATCCGACGGGCTCGGTCCCCGTCCCTGCCAGATGGCAGGCGGCGGACGGGCCGACCGCGAGCGCTCCGAGAACGACCGAGGGCCCCGGTCTCCCGGGGCCCTCGGTGTGCAGCTGATGTGGCGGGTGCTAGGCCGCGACGACCGTGCAGGTGCCGCCGGCGCCCTCGATGGCCTCGCGGGCCGAGGCGCTGAACTTGTGGGCGTGGACGGTCAGCGGCTTGGTGATCTCGCCCTTGGCGAGGATCTTGACCGGGACGTCCTTGCGCTTGCCCAGGCCGACGGCCTTGAGCGCGTCGAGGGTGACCTCGGCGCCGCTGTCGAACCGCGCCTCGAGGTCCTGCAGGTTCACCGTCTGGGTGTGCGTGCGGAACATCTCGAACGGCATGGACTTCTTCATGTGCGGACCGCGCAGCTTGCGCATCCGCATGTGGATCGGCATCTGGCCGCCCTCGAACCGCGCGCGGTCCTTGGCGCCGGAGCGCGACCCCGCGCCCTTCTGGCCACGGCCAGAGGTCTTGCCGAGCCCGGAGCCCTCGCCGCGGCCCACGCGCTTGCGCGGCCGGCGGCTGCCCGGGGCCGGCTTCAGGTTGTGGAGCCCGATGGGCTCGTCCTGGATCTCGTCAGCCATGTCAGTCCTCCTGGACCTTGATCAGGTGACGGACGCGGTGCAGCATCCCGCGAGCCTGCGGGGAGTCCTGCACGTCGACCGTGTGACCGATCTTTCGCAGCCCGAGCGAGCGCAGCGTGTCGAGCTGCTTCTGGTTCGAGCCGTTCTTGCTCTTGATCTGCGTGACCTTGGGCATCAGGCGGTCGCCTCCGGTGCCGCCTCGGCCTCCTCGGCCACGGCGACGGCGGACTCGTCCTCGAGGGGCACGCCCTCGAGCGTCTCGACGGCGCCGGCACTCTCGGTGCTGAGCCCGAGGACCTCGGCGATCGACAGGCCGCGGATCTCCGCGACCTCCTCGGGCGTGCGCAGGTCCTGCAGTCCGGCCAGCGTCGCCTTGACGAGGTTGATCGGGTTCTGCGTGCCCAGCGACTTGCTGAGGATGTCGTGGATGCCGGCGAGCTCCAGGACGGCGCGGACGCCGCCGCCGGCGATGACGCCGGTACCGGGCGAGGCCGGCTTCAGGAGGACCCGGCCGGAGCCGAAGATGCCGACCACCGGATGGGTGATGGTCGAGCCGTGCTTCGGCACGCGGTACAGGTTCTTCTTGGCCCGCTCGACACCCTTCTGGATGGCGATCGGGACCTCGTTGGCCTTGCCGTAGCCGATGCCGACGACCGACTGCTCGTCGCCCACGACCACCAGGGCCGTG
>NZ_DATHDY010000014.1:0-4550 GCF_035318805.1 Baekduia sp. | reverse complement strand
CCGGTGAACCCCTGCTGGGTGATGCCGACGCCGCCGGGGTGGCCGTCGTAGATGAAGATCGTCGGGCCGCCGGTCTGCGGGTGCAGGTTGGTCGACAGGCCGCCGATGTCCCAGCGGTCGCACATCGCCAGCAGCGGCAGCACCGCGATCTGCGAGTGCTCGGCCGCGTGCAGCGACCCGAGCAGCAGCTCGAGCGGGAAGTCCTCGGCCAGCAGGCTCCCGTCCAGCTCGTACCAGAGCGCCTGCGTGGTGAACGTGGTCTGCGGGAGGTCGAGCGCGCAGAGGTCGATCGGCTCGTGGTCGGGCAGCCGCTTGCGCTGGTAGGCCATGACCGTCTCCGTGACGCTCACGATCCCGTAGCTGAGCGTCACGCCCATCGTGTCGCGGCGGTCCAGCAGCCGCTCGATGTGCGTGTCGGTCTCCTTCTTGGGCTGCGTGTACCAGTTGTCGGAGAACGGCTGGACCAGCGCACGGCGCCCGTCGAGGTCGAGCTCGGCGACCGAGTACGAGCGACCCATGTGGAGGTAGATCGCGCCGTCGTGGACGGTCGTGAAGGCGCGCGACGCCTCGACGGTCCCGAGCACCTCGCCCATGTTGATGTCCACGACGGTGAACGAGTCCGGCGAGCCGGAGCGCAGCGAGACCTTGGCCGCCGGGTAGTCCTCGGGGTGGCGCAGCGTGAAGCGCCCGCCGCGCTCGATCAGCTCGCCGAGGCCCGCGAGGTGCTCGCAGTGCGCGCGCACGCGCGGACCGAGGATGGCGGCGTCGACGTCGGGGTCGATCGGCCCCTCGTGCGCCGCGCAGAGCAGGTGCGGGTCGTGGATCTGCTCGTTCTCGTGGTTGATGATCGCCGCCTCGACCGGGCGGTCCAGGAACTCGTCGGGATGGCGGCAGAAGAACTGGTCCAGCGCGTCCTCGCCCGCGACGTAGACGGCCAGGCCGCGCCCGCGGCGCCCGGCGCGCCCCCACATCTGGCGCAGCGACGCGACCGTGCCGGGGAACGTGACGACCACGGCGGCGTCCAGCGCGCCGATGTCGATCCCCAGCTCGAGCGCGTCGGTGGTGACGACCGCGAGCAGGTCGCCGGACACCAGGCGCGCCTCCAGCTCGCGGCGCTGCTGCGGCGTGTAGCCGGCGCGGTAGGCGGCGACGCGGTCGCGCAGCGCAGGATGTGCGTCGGCGAGCTGATCGGCGACCAGCCTGGCGACGAGCTCGACGCCCTTGCGCGACTTGACGAAGCAGATCGTCCGCGCGCCCTTGACGACCAGCTCGGTCACCATCTCGGCCGCCTCGCCGAGCGCGCTGCGGCGCGTCTGCAGCGCCTCGTCGGTCACGGGCGGGTTCCACATGGCGATCTGCCGCGCCGCCCCCGGCGAGCCGTCGCGCTCCACGTGGTGGAAGTCGTCGAGGCCGGTCAGGCGCTCGGCCAGCTCCACCGGGTTGGCGATCGTCGCCGAGGCCATCAGGAACCGCGGCTCGGTCCCGTAGGCGGCCGCGATGCGGCGCAGCCGCCGCAGCACGTTGGCGACGTGCGAGCCGAAGACGCCGCGGTAGACGTGCGCCTCGTCGACCACCACGGCGGCGAGGTTGGCGAAGAAGTCGCCCCAGGCGGCGTGGTTGGGGAGGATCCCCATGTGCACCATGTCGGGGTTGCTCAGGATGAGGTTCGAGCGCCGCCGGATCGCCGAGCGGTCCTCGCGCTTGGTGTCGCCGTCGTAGATCGCGGGGCGCACCTTCTGGCCCAGGCGGAACGAGGCGATCGCGCGCGCCTGGTCCTGGGCCAGCGCCTTGGTCGGGTACAGGTACAGCGCCCGCGCCTTGGCATCGGTGCACAGGACGTCGAGCACCGGCAGGTTGAAGCACATGGACTTGCCCGACGCGGTGCCGGTGGTGACGACGACCGGGCCGGTCGCCGCGGCCGTCAGCGCCTCGGCCTGGTGAGCGAACAGCGCGTCGATCCCGGCGCCGCGCAACCCCTTCAACAACGCGGGATGAAGGTCGTCGGGCAGCGGCTGCAGCACGGGCTCGCGCGCGCCCTCGAACGCGGAGCGGACGAGGCGCTCGTCCTCCCGACCCTCCTCCAGGAGGGCCGCCCAGGGCTCCTCGGTGCGGGTGGTCGCCACGCCGAAGAGGCTAGTGCCGTGAACCAGGCACTAGGCGCCCGCGGGCAGCCGGGCCACCCGCAGCCAGAACTCGCGGAAGGCGCGGACGGTGTCGAGGTAGTGCTCGAACGCCGTCGGCTTCGTCACGAAGCTCGAGGCATGCAGGTCGTAGGCGGTCTCGACGTCGGACGTCGCGCCCGAGGTGGTGAACACCACGACCGGCAGGCGCCGCAGGCGCGGGTCGACGTCCGCGCGCAGCGCCCGGAGGACCTCGAAGCCGCCCATGCGGGGCAGGTTGAGGTCGAGGACGACGAGGTCCGGCGCGGCGGCGCCCGTGAACTGGCCCTCGCGCCGCAGGAACGCCAGCGCGTCCTCGCCGTGGCGGACGATGTCCATCTCGACGCGGGGCTCGCTGTCGGCGAGCGCCTCGCGCAGGAGCTCGACGTCGGACTCGCTGTCCTCGACGACGAGCAGCCGCCGCAGTTCGGGGGACGTCACGCGTCGTCCTCGGGGGGCGGCAGCGTCACGAGGAACGTGGCGCCCTCGCCCGGCACCGACTCCACGCGCACGTTGCCGCCATTGGACTCCACGATCTTCTTCACGATGGCCAGGCCCATGCCGGTGCCAGGGTACTCCTCGGCCGTGTGCAGACGCTGGAAGAGGCCGAACACGCGATCGTGGAACCGCGGCTCGATCCCGATGCCGTTGTCGCTGACGGCGATCTCCCACCGGCCGTCGCGGTGGCGCGCCCGGGCCGCGACGCGCGGGGCCGCCTCGCCGCGGTACTTCAACCCGTTGCCGATGAGGTTCTGCAGCATCGACGTCATGTCGCGCGGGCGCGCGCGGACGGCGGGCAGCTCGCCGCGCGTGACGGTGGCGCCGGCGTCGGCGATCGCGTGCTGGAGGTTCGCGACGGCGTGGTCCCAGGCCTCGTTGAGCTCGATCGTCGACGTCTCGGTGCCCGCGCGGCCGGTGCGGGAGTACTCGAGGAGGTCGGTGATCAGCTGCGACATGCGGCCGGCGCCGTCGCTGACGAAGCGCAGCCAGCCGCGGGCGCGCTCGTCGAGCTGGTCGCCGACGCGGCTCTCCAGCAGGCCGACATAGGACGTGATCGTCCGCAGCGGCTCCTGCAGGTCGTGCGAGGCGAGATAGGCGAAATGCTCGAGCTCCTCGTTGGAGCGCCGCAGCTGCTCCTCGCGCTCGCGCAGCTCGCCGGTCATCCGCTCGGCCAGCCGGACGGCGCGGGCCCGGGAGGTCGACAGGGCGCTCAGCAGCGCGGCCGCGAGCAGGCTCACGAGGATGCCGGCGACCGCGATGACCCACGGCCCGGCGCGCTCGCTGGTCGACAGCGTGCTCGACGTGCGCGTGAACGCGACCGCCCAGCGACGCCCGGCGACCTCGAGCGTCTCGACGCGCGTGTGGTCGGCGTTGCGCGAGCGGTTGGCGCGGCCCGGGCGCAGGTCGAACGCGATCGCGGCGTTCGTCAGGGACGCGTCGGGCGGCACGGTGGCCGCGGGGCCGAGGTCGTAGACCTCCAGGTCGGTGTCGGGCCCGGGCATGCCGAGGACCCCGCGCAGCAGGTTGTCGGTGCGGAACGCGGCGTAGACGACGCCGGCCCACGGGCGCGGCGCGCCGGTCTGCGACGGCGGGCCGCCGTAGACGGGCACCATGATGTCGAAGCCCAGCGAGGAGCCGCGCGCCTGGACGAGGCCGATCGGCGCGGTTGCGGCCGGCCGGCCGGTGCGGCGCGCCAGCAGCGCGGCGCGGCGCCGGTTGGACTCGGAGAAGAAGTCGAGCCCGAAGGCCGCGCTGTTGCCCGGCGGCGGCTCCATGTGGTCGATGACCAGCGCCTCCTGGGCGTCGGGCCTCAACTTGGGGTGGATGCGGAACGGCGGGTAGTCCAGGCCGCTGCGGGCGGCCTCGCGCTGCACGCGCCGCGCATAGGCGGGCAGGCCCGCCCGCGGGACGTAGCTGGCGAAGCCGACGACCTGCACGCCGGGGAAGCGCTGGATGACGGCCTGGTCGGCGAAGAAGTCGTGGAACTCCTTGTAGGACACGTCCTTGCTTGCGACGTAGAGGCCGGCGGCGCCGCGCAGCACCTGGCCGTAGTCCTCCAGCCGGCGGTCGATCGCGGTGACGGCCGCGTGGGTGTCGCTGGTGAGCTGGTCGCGGTCGCCGTCGTGCACGCGGCGCGCCGCCGCGTAGGTGGCCACGGCGGTCAGCGATAGCAGCAGCGCCAGGAGGAGGGCCGGCCCCAGCCGCGCGAGCCCGCTGCGCTCCATCGCCTAGTGGGCCCCGCGGGAACGTTTCACCGGAAATCCCGTCCGGCGATCACCGCCCGGCGGTGTCCTCGGACCTCGATGTGCCAGAGGCACACCTTCGGTCCTGCGTCCTTGCCGGATCGGCGCCGCCGAACGGGATTTCCCGGCGAACGTCCCCGCGCGACCC
>NZ_DATHDY010000013.1:0-118192 GCF_035318805.1 Baekduia sp. | reverse complement strand
CAGGCACTCTGCCGCCAGCGCGCGCGAACGATCGAGGCCGAACAGCGACGGGTAGGTCGGCTTCTCGGACGCGGCATCCTTGCCCGCAGTCTTGCCGAGCGACGCCGGGTCGCCTTCGACGTCGAGGATGTCGTCGACGATCTGGAAGGCGAGACCGACCTCGCCGGCGTACTTGTCGATCGCCGCGACAAGCGGAGCGTCTGCGCCGGCCATGATGGCGCCGCTGACCGCCGACGCGCGAATCAGCGCGCCGGTCTTGAGCGCGTGCATGGCGCGCAGGCCGTCGGCGTCGAGCGTGATCGGGTGGCGCGGCGCCTGTCCTGCGGCCTGCAGATCAATCGCCTGGCCGCCGACCATGCCGGCCGCGCCCGCGGCTTCGCCGACCATCTCGATCACTTGCAGCTTGCGGCGGTTCAGGTCGGGATCGTCCGACGCCGGCTCGCGCGCGAGCAGCGCGAACGCTTCGGCGTGGAGGCCGTCGCCCGCGAGGATGGCGATGCCGTCGCCGTAGACGACGTGCAGCGTCGGCCGTCCGCGCCGCAGCGTGTCGTCGTCCATCGCCGGCAGGTCGTCGTGGATGAGCGAGTAGGTGTGGATCAGCTCCAGCGCGGCGGCGAGCGGGAGCACGCGCTCGCGATCGAGCCCGACGGCCGTCGCCGTGGCGAGGGCGAGCACCGGGCGGATGCGCTTCCCGCCCGCGAGCAGGCTGTAGCGCATGGCCTCCTCGAGGCCCGCCGTCCGCGGCGCGCGGCTCGGGAAGCGCAACGCCTCCAGATAGGAGTCGACCTGCGTCCGGAGATGGTCCGGATAGGTCACGACCGTGCCGCTCAGAGCAGCGGGTCCTGGCCCGGCATGGGCTCGGCCGCGGCGACGCGGGAGAGGCGGTCGAGCTCCGCGGAGGCCTGGGAGGCCAGCGACGCGGCGTCCTCGACCAGCGTGGCGGCGGCGTCCGGCGAGACGTCTCCTGACCGCAACTGCTCGGCGGTGCGCTCCAGGCGCGTCACGAGCGCGTCGAGCTGGGCGGCGGTGTCGTCGGCGGTCACGGCGACCATTCTGCCAAGCGCGGGGACCGGGGGGCGGCTCAGGCGCCGCCGGCGGCCGCGCGCTGCTCGCGCAGGGCCGCGGCGAGGATGCCGTTGACGAAGCCGGGCGCGTCGGCGCCGCAGTACTCCTTGGCGGTCTCGACGGCCTCGTCGATGGCGCCCTCCGGCGGGATCGGCGTGTCGCTCGGCGCCGCGTCGGGGTGCAGCATCTCCAGGAGCGCGATGCGCATGATCGCCTTCTCCAGCGGCGCGATCCGGTCGACCGACCAGCCCTTGGCGTGGCGCTCGAGGACGGCGTCGAGGTCGGCCGTGTAGTCCGAGGCGGCGTAGGCGAGCGCGCGCGTGAACTCGGTCGCGTCACGCTCGAAGACGTCGTCCAGCTCGCGCGACGTGAGCTCGTGCTGGTAGAGGGCGAACGCGGCGGCGCGGCGCTGGTCGGTACGGCGAGACATCCGCGGCCAGCGTAGCGTCAGGGCGCCACCGGCACCCCGACGCCCAGGGCGCCTCAGGCCCGCGACATGTACTCGCCGGTCTCCGTCTGGACCTTGACGCGGTCGCCGACGTTGACGAACAGCGGGACCTGGATCTCGGCGCCGGTCTCGACCGTGGCGGGCTTGTTGCCGCCGCCCGACGCGGTGTCGCCGCGCACGCCCGGCTCGGTGAACGTGATCTCCAGCTCGACCGAGGACGGCAGCTGGATGTCGGCGGGCTCGTCGTCGATGAACAGCAGGTCGACCGTCTCGTTGGCCTTGGTCCAGCGCAGCTTGTCGGCCAGCGCCGCCTCGGGGATCGCGGTCTGCTCGAACGTCTCGGCGTCCATGAAGTGCGCGTCGGTGCCGTCGCCGTAGAGGAACGTCATCTTGCGGGCCTCGGTGCGGACGGAGCGGAACTTCTCCCCGGCGCGGAAGGTCTTGTCGATGATGTTGCCGTCGCGCACCCGGCGCAGCTTCGTGCGGACGAACGCGGGGCCCTTCCCGGGCTTGACGTGCTGGAACTCGACCACCTTGAAGATCGTTCCGTCGACCTCGATGTGGTTGCCGTTCTTGAGTTGGTTGGTGCTGATCAAGTGGAGCGGGCCTTGGCTTGGGGACGGACGCGTGCGGGCGCCCGGGCGGGTGCGCCGCCTAGATGGTAGGCGCGCGCGGCCGCCGATGGCCGTCCGGCCGGAGCGCGTCGCTGCGACCGGCGTCCTTACACGATCCGAACATGTCCCTGAGAAGACGCTGAGCGCTCCGCGGCACCGTGGCCTCATGACTTCACGACGCCACCCCATCGACGACGCCAACGCCACCGACATCATGGAGGCGAGGCTCGCCCTGCGACAGAGCGAGCGCCGGGCCGAGAGCGGCGCCCGCCGCCTCGCCGATCGCCTGGCCGACGTCGAGCTCCATCAGCGCGAGGCGCGCTTCATGCTCGAGCGCGCGGGGATGCTGACGCGCCGCCCGCGGGGATCGGCGCGGTAGGAGACTGTGTCGCTGTCGCGACTAGGGGTAGGTCGCCAGCTGGACCACGAGCAGGGCCGCGATCGCCGTGGCGGAGAGCACGTGGTCGCGGAAGACGGCCCGGGCCCGCCGGCTGAGGAGGTCCCGGGCGCCGGCGGCGGAGCCGAGGCGGACGGCGTTGGGCAGCGTGTGGGTCGCGGCGAGCAGGATCGCCGCGGCGGCGAGGACCAGTGAGACCCAGGCGGCCCAGGCCGGATCGTCGTCCCGCGCGATCTGCACGACGATCGCGGCGACGGTGGCGAGCATCACGGCGGCGACGAGCCGGTTCATCGGGCGGGCGGCGGTGGTGACCCGCGCGTAATAGCCGCTGATCGACGCGAGGACGTCCTCGGGCAGGTCGCGCTCGCGATGACCGACGACCTGCACGTCGAACATCAGGTCGAACCACAGGACCGCCAGCAGGAACCCCGCTCCGGCGGTCACGAACGCGGTCACGGCCGGGAGTATCCCAAGCGTTCGCCGACCAGTGGCCCACTAACGTCCTCGTCATGGCGAAGCGGGGTGACACGAAGGTCGTCTGGTCGAGCACCGACGGGGACCTGCGCAAGGCGCGGGACCCGACGGTCAAGGCGCGGCTGGAGGGCGGTGGGCGCGTGAAGGTGCGGCGCGAGACCGCCGGGCGCCGCGGCAAGGCCGTCACGACGGTGTCGAACGTCCCGCTCGACGACGACGGGCTGAAGGTGCTCGCCGGCCGGCTGAAGAAGCGCTGCGGCGTCGGCGGCTCGGCCAAGGACGGGATCATCGAGCTGCAGGGCGACCACCGCGACGCCGCCGTCGAGCTGCTGCGGGCCGACGGGTACGACGTCGTGCTGTCGGGCGGCTGAGCCGATCATCTAGCGTCCCGTTCCATGAGCGCCAACGAGAAGCCCACCGTCGAGGTCCCGTCCGACCAGCCGCCGTCCTACCAGCTCGAGCTGGAGGACATCACCGTCGGCGAGGGCGACGAGGCCACGTCCGGCCGCGTCGTCGAAGTGCATTATGTCGGCGTGTCCTGGGCGACCGGCCGGCAGTTCGACGCCTCCTGGGATCGGGGCGACACGTTCAAGTTCGGTCTCGGCAAGGGGCAGGTCATCCCGGGCTGGGACCAAGGCGTGGCCGGGATGAAGGTCGGCGGCCGGCGCCGGATCACGATCCCGCCGGCGCTCGCCTACGGCAAGCGCGGCGCCGGTGGCGTCATCGGTCCCGACGAGACGCTCGTCTTCGTCGTGGACCTCGTCGGCGTCCGCTAGCCAGGACGGTCCCGGGCGTCGAGGGACGACGCAACCGCGATAGTCGCGGTTCAGTCGTCCCTCGACGCCGAGGTGGGCTGCGTCGCGCCCGGCACCTCGGCCAGCCGGCGGTGCAGGCGCTCGCGCAGCGCGTCGGGCGGGAGCTCGACCGCGCTGCGGCGCTTGCGCGCGACCACCACGCCCGTGGCGGCGACGCCCGCCAGCCCGGCGAGCCCGACGAGCTTCCATCGCATCGGCATCGGCCCGTAGGTTAGGGCCGATGCACGGATCGGTCCTGCGCCTCGACGACGCGATCGCCACCGCGGCGACCGGCGACGTGTGGCTCTTCCGCGGCCACTCGTTCGCCGACCGGGCGATCCAGACCGTCACCAACAGCCCGGTCAACCACGTGGGGATGGTCGTGGCGATCGACGATCTCCCGCCGCTGCTGTGGCACGCCGAGCTGGGCCGGTCGCTGCCCGACGTGTGGACCGGCGAGCGCCAGCGCGGCGTGCAGCTGCACCTCCTGGCCGATGCGGTCGCCACGTGGGGGCAGAAGTACGGCCAGCGCGCGTGGGTGCGCCACCTGGAGGGCACGCTGCAGCGCGAGCACGAGGACCGGCTCATGGAGACCATCGACCGGTTCGACGGCCGCCCGTTCCCGACCACGCCGGGCCTCGCACGCCAGTGGCTGACCGGCCGCCTGCGCCGGCGCGACTCGTCGCTGGAGACCGTCTACTGCGCCGAGCTCGTGGCGACCACGTTGCAGCACATGGGCCTGCTGCCCCGGCGCCGCCCCGCCTCCTGGTACGACCCCGGCCGGTTCTGGAGCGGGGACCGCATCGAGCTCGTGCCGCCGTTCGCGCTGGGCGGCGAGATCGCGGTGCGCTGAGCGATGGCCGACGACGACCTCACCGCCTTCGCCGACGCGCTCGTCAACGTGCAGGCGGCCTTCGCCGAGGCGGCGCGTGAGCGCTTGGCGCTCATCCGCGCGCTGGCCGCCGTGGAGGTCTCGCCGGGCGCGACCGCCGCCCAGCAGCAGCTGGTCGCGGCGCTGCTGCGCCGGGAGGCTGCCGACGCCGACGACGCCGCCGCGCCGGCCGACCGCATCCGCCGCTCGGTCGCCGAGGCGCGCGCCGCGCAGGTCGCCCGCGAGCGCCTCGTCGCCGAGACCGAGGTGCAGGAGCTGGCGGGAGCGATCGACGCGACCTGGCGCGCGGCGCTTCACCGCAGCGACGCGCTGGCCGGCTGGCTGCGGGAGCGCACGCCGCCCGCGGTCGCGGCGGCGTTCGCGGGCTACGTCGAGGCGCTGCGCGGCCTGCACGCGCTCGGCGCGACGCCGTCCGAGGCCGAGATCGCGGCGGCGACCGAGGCGTTCGCCGGCGCCGTGCAGCGCCTCGAGCGGGCCGCCGGACCTCCGCCGGCCTGAGCGCCGGCCACCCGATCAGCGGGGGGACAGTCCCCCACCCGATCAGCGGGGGGACAGTCCCCCACCCGATCGGAGGGGGACAGTCCCCCCGGTCCCCCCGGTCAGCGCGAGCGCCGCGGCGTGCCGTCGGTCTGCTCGAAGCGGCGGCGGTCGCGCTTGGTGGGCCGGCCGCCGCGGTCGGTGCCGGCCGCGGCCTCCAGGCGACGCTGGGCGGCGTAGGCCTCGCGGCCCTCCCGGCTCTCGGCGGTCTCGTCGTAGAGCAGCGCGGCCTCCGACGCGGGCCCCCGGCGCTCGGCCGTCCCGCGCACGATCACGGCGATCCGCACCGGCCCGGTCGTCAGCTCCAGCCGGTCGCCGGCCTTGACGTCCTTGCTCGGCTTGATGGCGCGGCCGTTGACGTGGACCCGGCCGCCCTTGACCGCCTCGGCGCCGAGCGAGCGCGTCTTCACCAACCGCGCGGCCCACAGCCATTTGTCCACGCGCACCGGTGCCGAAGCGTCCGCCATGGACGGCATCGTCGCACGAACGCCGCCGGCGGCTGCGAGGATCACGGCGTGCCCGACGACGCCACCATCCTGGAGCTCGACACCCCGCACGGCCTCGCCCGCGCGCACGTGCAGGCGCCACCGGGGCCGCCGGTCGCCGCGCTCGTCCTCGGCCACGGCGCCGGCGGATCGATCACGGCGCCGGACCTGCAGGCCGTCGCCGGGGCCGCCCGGGCCGCCGGCGTCACGACCGTCCTGGTCGAGCAGCCCTACCGCGTCACCGGCCGCCGCTCGGCCGCCCCCGCACGCCAGCTCGACGCGGCGTGGACGGCGGTGATCGCCCAGCTGCGCGACGGCCCGCTCGCCGGGCTCCCGCTGCTGGTCGGCGGCCGGTCCGCGGGCGCGCGCGTGGCGTGCCGCACCGCGGAGCAGGTCGGAGCGGCGGGCGTGCTGTGCCTCGCCTTCCCGCTGCACCCGCCGCGCCGCTCGCCCGAGGCCGAGCAGAAGACGCGGCTACCCGAGCTCGACGCCGTGCGCGTCCCAATACTCGTCGTCCAGGGCGTGACCGACCCGTTCGGCATGCCGCCCCACGGACCGCAGCGCACCGTCGTCGAGGTCGAGGGCAACCACAGCCTCAAGGCCGACGCCGGCGCGGTGGCGTCCGCGGCCGCCGCCTGGCTGGATACCGTCCTGCGATGACCCGACTCCTCGTGCTCGGCGGCACCTCGTTCGTCGGCCGTGCGCTCGTCGAGGACGGCGTGCGCCGCGGCTGGGACGTGACCACGTTCAACCGCGGCCGCCACGCGTGGGCGCATCCCTCGGCCGAGCACCTGCACGGCGACCGTCTCGAGGTCGCCGACCTCGCCCCGCTCGCCGCCCGCGAGTGGGACGTCGTGGCTGACACATGGGCGGGCGCGCCGCGCGCGGCCCGCGACAGCGCCAACGCCCTCGCCGACCGCGCCCAGCGCTACCTGTACGTCTCCAGCGGCTCGGTCTACGCCCCGCCGCCGCCGATCGACGGCGACGAGGACGCACCCACGGTCGACGCGTCGCCCGACGCCGAGTCCACCGACTACGCCGCCGACAAGCGCGGCGCCGAGCTCGCCGTCGAGCAGGCCTTCGGCGACCGGGCGCTGCTCGCCCGCGCCGGCCTCATCCTCGGCCCGCACGAGGACGTGGGACGCCTGCCCGCGTGGCTGCTGCGCCTGGACCGCGGCGGCGAGGTGCTGGCCCCCGGACCGCCCGACCGGCCGCTGCAGCTCATCGACGCGCGCGACCTCGCCGCGTGGATGCTCGACAGCGCCACCGCGGAGCGCTCCGGTCCGTTCAACGTCATCTCGCGCTCGGGCTTCGCGACCATGGGCAGCCTGTTGGAGACCTGTCGCGCCGTCACGCGCTCCAACGCCCAGATCACCTACGTCGACGCCGCGTTCGTCGCCGAGCAGGGCATCGAGCCGTGGAGCGAGCTGCCGATCTGGCTGCCGGCCGACCACGAGTTCGCCGGCATGCTGGCGACCGGCGTGCAGCGCGCCCACGCCGCCGGGCTCCGGAACCGGCCGCTGGCCGACACCGTCCAGGACACATGGGACTGGCTGCTGTCGGTCGACAAGGTCCCGACGCAGCGGCCCGACCTGCCGCCGCACGGGCTCCATCCCGACAAGGAGCGCGCCGCGCTGGCGTCCTGGCACGCGCGCGGCTGACCGGGCGCGGCCGCGCCGACGGCCGCTACCAGGCGGCCGGCTCGTAGTCCTTCAGGAAGCAGCCGTAGAGGTCCTCCCCCGCCTCGCCGCGCACGATCGGGTCGTAGACGCGGGCGGCGCCGTCGACCAGGTCGAGCGGCGCGTGGAAGCCCTCGCCGGCCAGCCGCATCTTCGTCGGGTGCGGGCGCTCGTCGGTGATCCACCCGGTGTCGACGCTCGTCATGAGGATCCCGTCGCCCAGCAGCTCCTGCGCGCTGGTGCGCGTCAGCATGTTCAGCGCCGCCTTGGCCATGTTGGTGTGCGGGTGGCCCGGCCCCTTGTAGCCGCGGGCGAACTGGCCCTCCATCGCCGACACGTTGACCACGTAGGTGCGGCGTGCGGCCGCCGCGGCCAGCGCCGGGCGCAGGCGGCTGACGAGGATGAACGGCGCGGTCGTGTTGCACAGCTGCACCTCGAGCAGCTCCATGGCGTCGACCTCGTCGACCCGCTGGATCCAGCTGTTGGAGTCGTGCAGGTCGGGCACCAGGCCGCCGGCGTCGATGGCGCTGTGCGCGTGGATGCGGTCAAGCGACGCCGACCCGGCGGTGAGCGCCAGCGCCGTGAGCGCCTCGGGCGTCGGGCTCCAGTGAGGCGACGGCGCGTCGGTCAGCGCGGAGCCCACGGGCCGGCCGGCCACCGCGCCGAACGTGAGGACCTCGGGCACCGAGCCGGGCGGCAGCGGCGCCGACTCGGCGGCGACCAGCTGCGCGTAGGCCTGCGCCGAGCGCCGCACGGTCTGCGCGGCGTTGTTGATGAGGATGTCGAGCGGACCCTGCTCGATCACGGAGTCGGCCAGCGCCTCGACCTGCGCGGGGTTGCGCAGGTCGATCCCGACGACGCGCAGGCGGTGCAGCCACTGCGCGCTGTCGGGCATCGCCGTGAAGCGCCGGACGGCGTCGCGCGGGAAGCGCGTGGTGATGGTCGCGTACGCGCCGTCGCGCAGCAGGCGCAAGGCGATGTACATGCCGATCTTGGCCCGGCCGCCGGTGAGCAGCGCGCGGCGGCCGGTCAGGTCGGTCCGCGCGTCGCGGCGGGCGTGGTGGCGCACCGCGCAATCGGGGCACAGCTGGTGGTAGAAGGCGTCGACGCGGTGGTAGCGCTGCTTGCAGACATAGCAGGCGCGCGCCTGGATGAGCGTGCCGGCGCTGGCGCCCGTGACCTGCGACACCAGCGGCAGGCCTTGCGTCTCGTCGTCGATGCGGCCGGGCGCGCCGGTCGCCGTGCGGGCCGTCACCGCCGCGTCGGCGGCCAGTGCGGCGGCGCGCCGCTCGGCCCGCCGGCGCTCCTTGACGGTCTTGAACAGCCCGCCGGTCGCCCGGCGCACGGCCACCGCGTCGGGATGGTCGACGGGCAGCCGCTCGACCTCGGCCAGCACGGCGAGGGCCGCCTCCAGCCGCCCCGGCTCGATGCCGTCCGTCGTCGCCGCGGGTTGTCCGTCGATCACCGTCATCGCGCGCCTCACTGTAGAGCGCCGGTTCGGCGCGGAGACCGTCCACGGACCGGCCACTAGATGGTTGATTCCGTATCGCGGTCAGTATCCGTAGGCGGCGAGGTGGCGTCCGGGCTGGCCGATCTGCTGGTTGTGCCACAGCGCGGCGGACAGGGCGAGCAGTCGCAGACCGACGCGGGCAGCGACGCCGGGCGTGGTTCGTCCGGCGTGGCGTTCGAGGGTCAGTTGGCCTTTGCAGGTCCAGAACACCGATTCGATCCATTGGCGGATCGCGCCCAGCGCGCCGTAGCGGACGGGTTCGTCCTTGCGGTCGGGTCGCACGAAGTTGGCGTTCAGGCTGGCCATGAACGCTTCGAAGTCCTCGCCGGCGAAGCCCTTGTCGGCCAGCACGGTGTAGCCCTGCAGGTCCAGGCCGTAGAGCATCTGTCGGGCGGCGTCGCGTTCGCCGAGGTTGGCCGCGAACAGCTCAAAGCGGATCGGCATGCCGTCCGGGGCGCACAGCAGGTAGAGCCGGTAGCCCCAGAAGTAGCGGCTGTGACTGGCGCAGTAGCCGTAGCCGGTGCTGCCGGCCAGCTCGCTGCGCTTGGCGGTCTCGCGCGATTGCCCGCACGGGACCGGGGTGCTGTCGAGCAGTCGCAGGTTGTCGCAAAACGATGGCGAGACCTGCGCGAGATGGGTGATCGCCGCGGCGATACTCGGCCCGAGTCGCCGCACGCGCTTGTTGTAGCCGGGCTGCTTGGGCAGGTAGGGAAACAGGTGTCCCAGCCGGTAGCCGGCGATCGCCAAAAACTGGCGGTCGTTGGGCAACCCCATCAGCATCTGGCAGACCGCCAGGCAGATCAGCTCGGCGTCGGTGATCTTCGGCGGATGCCCGGGCCCGCGGCGGCGGGGCAGGAAGTCGTCGATCTGCACGTAAAGTGCAGTCGTAAGGGCGTCGAGGGTGGCGTGCACACGGCCTCCAAGGTCGGCGTTGCGTTAGCAGCGCCACCCTTCGACGTCCTTGTTATGTCCCCTGGCCGACCCTTCCCGCCCCAGCCGAATACGGAATCAACCGTCTAGCGTGCGTGGCGTGACCGACCTGCGCTGGGGCATCCTCTCGACCGCCCGGATCAACGATGCCCTGCTCGGCGCCGACGCCGCCCGGTTCGTCGCCGTGGCGTCCCGCACCCAGGGGCGCGCCGACGCCTACGCGCGCGAGAAGGGGATCGCGCGCGCCCACGGCAGCTACGAGGCGCTGCTCGCCGATCCCGAGATCGACGCGGTGTACGTCTCCCTGCCCAACCACCTGCACATGCCGTGGACGGTCCGCGCGCTGCAGGCCGGCAAGCACGTGCTGTGCGAGAAGCCGCTGTCGCGGCGCGCCGCCGAGGTCGAGGAGGCCTTCGACCTCGCCGAGGCGTCGGGCCTGGTCCTCGCCGAGGCGTTCATGTGGCGCCACCACCCGCAGGTCGCCCAAGCGCAGGAGCTGCTGGCCAGCGGCGCGATCGGGCGCCTGGCGCTGATCCGCGCGCGGTTCTCGGGCCCGGTCGCGGAGCCCGGCGATCCGCGGCTCTCGCGCGCGATGGACGGCGGCGCGCTCATGGACGTCGGGTGCTACTGCGTCAGCGGCGCGCGCACGCTGGCCGGCGGCGAGCCCGAGCAGGTGGAGGCGATGCGCATCGCCGGCGGCGAGGACGTCGACGTCGTGCTCACCGGCCTGCTGCGCTTCGAAGGCGACGTGCTGGCCAGCATCGACTGCGGGTTCGCGCTGGCCGCCGAGGACGGCCTGGAGGCCGTGGGCGACGAGGGCGTGCTGCGCCTCACCGACCCCTGGCACGCGCGCGAGCCCGTGATCGAGCTCGAGCGCGCCGGAACGCCGACGCAGCGAATCGCGGTGCCGCACGCCAACCACTACGCCTTGCAGCTGCGCGACTTCGCCGCGGCCGTCGCCGGCGGCCGGGCGCCGCTGGTCGGCCGCGCCGACGCCGTCGGCCAGGCGCGCGCCATCGAGGCGCTGTACGCCGCGGCCGAGGGCGCCGAGACCAGGAGCGTAGATCCCTAACAGGCCGCGGGTTTCGCCCCCTGGGCGAACACCCGCAAGGGAACCTGGCCCCCTGGGCCAGCGTTCCCCTAGCTCGCCAGCGACGCGTCCAGCGTGACCTCCGGGACGCCGGCCAGCGCCCTGCTGACCGGGCAGCCGGCCTTGGCGGCCTCTGCGTGCTCGACGAACGCGGCCTCGTCGATGCCGGGCACCCGGCCGACGGTGGTCAGCGCGATCTTCGTGATCGTCGGCGCCCCGTCGACGATGCGCAACGTCACGATGGCCTCGGTGTCCACCGAGGCCGGCGCGTTGCCGGCCTCGGCGAGCATGTTCGACAGCGCCATCGAGAAGCACGCGGCGTGCGCGGCGCCGATCAGCTGCTCGGGGTTGGCGCCCTCGCCGTCCTCGAAGCGCGACTTGTAGGAATAGTTGCCGGTGATGTCGTCGCCGGCGCGGAACGTGCCGCTGCCGCCCTTGAGGTCGCCCTGCCACTGCGCCGTGCCCTTGGAAGGCATGGATGGATCCTCCTGCGGTCGGAATCGAGGTTCCTGACGCAGGTGCCCGGCGGGGCCGCGGGTCACACGCTCCGCGAGCGGTGGCGCGCCCTCACGCGCCACCGCCCGAAGGTCTAGGGGTGCCGTAGGCGGCCGAGGAGAACGGCTTGAGCACGACCTTGGTGCAGTCGTCGCGCTTGTGCTTGAACATGTCGTAGCCCCTGGGCGCGTCGTCCAGCGACATCCGGTGCGAGATCACGAAGCTCGGGTCGATCTCCCCCTTGCGGATGCGCTTGAGCAGCGGCTTGAGGTAGCGCTGCACGTGGCACTGCCCGGTGCGGATGGTCAGCGAGCGGTTCATCACCGACCCGATCGGGAACTTGTCCATGAGCCCGCCGTAGACGCCGATGATCGACACGGTGCCGCCGTTCTTGCAGGCGATCAGCGCCTCACGCAGGGCATGCGGGCGCTCGGTCTCCATCCGCGTGGCCTGCTTGGCGCGGTCGTAGGCGTGGATCGGCCCGACGTGGTGGTGGGCCTCCATCCCGACGGCGTCGATGCAGGCGTCGGGGCCGCGCCCACCGGTCATCTCGGCCAGCGCCTCCAGGACGTTGACCTTCTCGTAGTCGATCGTCTCGGCCCCGGCCTGCTCGCGGGCCTTCTTGAGGCGGTAGTCGAACCGGTCGATCGCGATGACGCGCTCGGCGCCCAGCATGTACGCGCTGGCGACGGCGAACAGGCCGACCGGTCCCGCCCCCCAGACGGCGATGACGTCGCCGGGCTTGATGTCGCACATCTCGGCGCCCATGTAGCCGGTCGGGAAGATGTCGGAGAGGAACAGCACCGACTCGTCGGGCAGGTCGTCCTCGATCTTGATCGGGCCGACGTCGGCGAACGGCACGCGGGCGTACTCGGCCTGGCCGCCGGCGTAGCCGCCGAGCATGTGCGAGTAGCCGAAGATCCCCGACGGCGAGTGGCCCCACAGCTTCTCGGCCATCGCCGCGTTGGGGTTGGAGTTCTCGCAGACCGAGAACAGCCCGTTCTCGCAGGCCGCGCACGCGCCGCAGGCGATCGGGAACGGGACGACCACGCGGTCGCCGACCGCGAGGTCGCCGACCTCCGGACCGGTCTCGACGACCTCGCCCATGAACTCGTGGCCGAGGATGTCGCCGCGCTTCATCGTCGGCACGTAGCCGTCGTAGAGGTGCAGGTCCGAGCCGCAGATGGCGCTGGAGGTGATTCGCACGATCGCGTCGCGGGCGTTGAGGATCTTCGGGTCCGGGACGTTCTGCACCTCGACCGTGTTGCGGCCGGTCCAGCAGTTGGCCTTCATGATGCGCTCCCGACGAGTGGCTGGGCTGGGCGTTGCCTGACGCGCCGGCGGGCCATCGGGCCGTCCGGGCTGCCCTCGGACCGCACGACCATCCCGGTCTCGAGGATCTGCTTGGCGCGGCGCAGGTCCTCGCGCACCTGCTGGCGTGGCTCCTCGCCTGCGAGTCCGGCGATCAGCACGCCGAGCGCCCCGCCGGGCAGGTCGTACTGCAGGTCGAGGTGGATCTCGGTCCCGCGGCCGCCGGGCGCCGTGACGAACCACACGCTGCCCGAGTTCTCGACGGACGAGCCCTCGCGCGAGCGCCACGACAGATGGTCGTAGGGATGCTCGTCGACGAGCTCGGCGTCCCACTCGACGGTGCGGCCACCGGGCGCCCGGGCGGCCCAGCGGGAGACGCCGCCGCCGCGGTCCTCGACGCTGTCGAGGTGCTCCATGAACGACGGCAGGTTCTCGAAGTCGCGCCAGAACCGGTAGACCTCCTCCTTGGGCCGGCGAACGGTGATCGCCGCGCGGGCGCGCAGCGGGCCGGGCTCGGCGTGCAGCTCGGGGTGGCTGCTCATGCGCATCGCCGCAGCGACGTCGGCGGCGGTGATCGCCAGCACCGCGCCCGTCGCGCCCAGCAGACGGTTGCGGTGCCGCGGCTTGGACCTCAGCGCGGCGAGCAGCAGCCCGAGGTCCATGGCGTCGCCGGCGACCCGTGCCCACAGCCAGCCGGTCGGCCGCGGTTGGCCGAGCTCGAGGATCCCGGCGGCCCCCATCAGCTCGCGCGCCCCGACCAGCAGCGTCCAGCCGCGGGCCTCGGGGTCGTCGCGCACGCCGATGGCCCGGGCGAACCCTCCGGGCGACGCGACCTGCGGGATGCCGAGCCCGAGGCTCGCCCAGCCCAGCGCCCGCGGCAGCGGATCGTTGGGTGGCGGTTGCGTCAGGTTCGGGACGTAGCGTCCGTTGGCGGTTGGCGCGGTCTGCGTGCTCATGCACTCGCGCTGCCCTGACCGCGCCCGCCCCGATGCGCGGGCTCGCCGCCCGCGACGGCGCGCGGACACGCCGCCGCACAGTGCTACTTCTTGGAGCCGAACCGCTCCCGGCGCACCGTCGTCTTCTTGCCCTTGATCGTGCTCGTGCGCAGGGTGGAGACGACGTGGTCGGCCGACCCCTCGGGCACCTCGACCAGCGAGAACCGGTCGGCGATCTCGATCGCCCCGATCTGCCGGCCCGACAGCCCCGACTCGTTGGCGATCGCGCCCACCAGGTCCTGCGGGCGGATGCCCGCGGTGCGCCCAGCGCCGACGAACAGGCGGGTCATGCCCTCGGTCGCCTCGCGAGGCCGGCCGGCGCCACCGCGCGGCGGGCGCTCGCCGCGCGGGCCGCCGGCGCCGCCGCGGGCGCCGGGGCGCTGGTCGTGCGCAGGCGGTGGCGCCACCTGCGGGATCTCGTCCTCGTCGGAGGAGCCGCCGCCCGCCTCGTGGGCGAGCTTGATCGCGGCCAGCGCGATCTCGACGATGTCGTGCTCGTCGCTCAGCGTCTCGACCACGACGCGGTACGGCTCGAGGTCGTCCTCGGTGAGGCTCTCCTGCAGCGCGGCGCGGGTGAGCTCCAGGCGTCGGGCGCGCAGGTCGGCGACCGTCGGGACCTTCTCGATGGCGATCTTCGTGCGCGTGACCCGCTCGATCGTCTTGAGCATGCGGTGCTCGCGCGGCTGGGCGAACGTGATCGCGACTCCCTCGCGCCCGGCGCGGCCGACGCGGCCGATGCGGTGGACGTAGGCCTCGGGCGCGGACGGCACGTCGTAGTTGACGACGTGGGTGAGCGAGTCGACGTCCAGGCCGCGCGCGGCGACGTCGGTCGCCACCAGGAGCTCGGTGGTGCCGGCCTTCAGGCGGGTCAGCACGCGGCTGCGCTGATCCTGGGTCATGCCGCCGTGCAGCGCCTCGGCGCGGTAGCCGCGGCCGTTAAGCGACTCGGTGAGGGAATCGACCTCGGCGCGGGTGCGGCAGAAGACGATCGCGGCGGTCGGCTGCTCGACGTCGAGGATGCGCCCCAGGGCGGCAGGCTTGTGGGCGCGCGGGACGATGTAGGCGCTCTGGCGCACGAGCGGCGCCTCGCCGGCCTCCTGCTGCTCGCGCCCGATCTGGATCTTGACGGGGTCGTTGAGGTGCCGGCCGACCATGCGGTTGATGCGCGGCGGCATCGTCGCGGAGAACAGGACGGTCTGGCGCTCGGGCGGCGTCTCGGCGAGGATCGCCTCGATGTCGTCGGCGAAGCCCATGTCGAGCATCTCGTCGGCCTCGTCGAGGATGACCGTCGTGAGGTGCTCGAGCTTGAGCGTCTTGCGGCCGATGTGGTCCAGCGCGCGGCCCGGCGTGGCGACGACGACATCGACGCCCCGCTCCAGGGCCTTGAGCTGCCGGACGATCGGCTGGCCGCCGTAGATCGGCAGGACGCGCACGCCGAGGTCGCGGCCGTACTTGTGCACCGCCTCGGAGACCTGAGTGGCGAGCTCGCGCGTCGGGACGAGCACGAGCGCGGTGGGGTGCCGGCCGCCGAGCGCGCCGGTGCGCTGCAGGCGCTCGAGCAGCGGCAGCGCGAACGCGGCGGTCTTGCCGGTGCCGGTGGCCGCCTGGCCCAGCAGGTCGCGGCCGTCCAGCAGCGGCGGGATCGCCTCGCGCTGGATCGGCGTGGGCTCCTCGTAGCCGAGGACGGAGAGGACGCCGACCAGCTCGGGCGCGAGCGCCAGGTCGGCGAAGGTGATCGCGTCGTCGGACGGATCGGAGGTCATGCGGTACTCCAATGTTCTGGGATGGATGCTGCGCCAGCCCAGTGCCACTGCGTCCGGACTCGACCCGAGAGGCTAGCGGCGCCTCGCCAAGCGCGGCGCGTGGGCCGCGTGTACGAGCAACATCGACGAGCCGCTGGCGCGGTGATCGCGGCCGCCGACCCGCTATCCAATAGAGCGTGCCCGAATCGCTCATCCGGGAGCCGCCCGCGGCGCCGGTCTCCGACCTGTGCCCCGAGGCGCCCGCCCCTCCGCCGCCCCGCCCGCGCCTCGGCCTGGTCGTCGCCGCGCTGGCGCTGGGCGGCTTTGCGATCGGCACGACCGAGTTCGTCGCGATGGGCCTGCTGCCGCAGATCGCCGGCGGCGTCGGCATCTCGATCCCGACCGCGGGCCACGTCGTCAGCGCCTACGCGATCGGCGTCGTCGTGGGCGCGCCGGTGCTGGCGGGCCTCGGCGCGAAGTTCCCGCGGCGCACGCTGCTCGTCGCGTTGATGGTGGCCTTCGCGGCGGGCAACCTGCTCAGCGCGCTCGCACCGTCCTACCCGCTGCTGGTCGGCGCGCGCTTCCTCGCGGGCCTGCCGCACGGCGCGTACTTCGGCGTCGCCGCGCTGGTCGCCGCCGACATGGCCGGGCCGGAGCGGCGGGCGCGCGCGATCTCGCGCGTGCTGCTGGGGCTGAGCGTCGCCAACGTGCTCGGGGTGCCGGTCGCGACCTGGCTCGGCCAGACGTTCGGGTGGCGCGTCGCGTTCGCCGCCGCGGCGGTGCTCGCCGCGCTGACGGCGATCAGCGTGCGGCGCGTCGTGCCGTGGGCGCCCGCGGACCGCGGCGCGACGCTGCGCCGCGAGCTCACGGCGCTGCGGCGCCCGCAGGTGCTGCTCGCGGTCGCGACCGGCGCCGTGGGCGGCGGCGGGATGTTCGCCGTGTACTCCTACATCAGCCCGATCCTCACGGACCGCTCGGGGCTGGCCCTGGGCGCGGTGCCGATCGCGCTGGCGGTCTGGGGCCTGGGCATGGTGGCCGGCAACCTCGCCGGCGGCCGGCTGATGGACTGGCGCCCGGTGCCCGTCATGTTCGCCGTCTTCCTGCTCATGGCGGCGATGTTCGCGGTGTTCACCGTCACCTCGGCGCACGCCGCGACGGCGCTCGTGACGGTGTTCGTCCTCGGGATGAGCCTGATCCTGCCGACCGGGCTGCAGATGCGGCTGATGAACGTGGCGGGCGAGGCGCAGACGCTCGGCGCCGCGCTGAACCACTCGGCGTTCAACATCGCCAACGCGCTCGGCGCGTGGCTCGGCGGCCTCACGCTCGCCGCCGGCTGGGGCCTGACCGCCCCGATGTGGGTGGCGGTCGGACTGACGCTCAGCGGCATGGCGATCTTCGGCGCGTCGCTGGCGCTCGAGCGCCGCACGGACGCCCGCGGCGCGGCCGCCGCCGCGCTCGCCTAAGTGCCCAGCCGCGCGGCGAGCACGCGCCACACCCGCGCGTCCAGGCCCATCCCGACGTGCGACGTGGGCACCGGGATCTGCTCGGCCGCGGGATCGAGGCACGCGTCGATGCGGACGACCTCGTCCAGCGGCGAGTACACCGCCACGTAGCCGACCGCCGCGGGGAACGGGCCCAGGACGTCCGCGCGCGCCTGCGCGCAGCACGGGCCGTTCGTGCAGCGGCGGCTGAAGAGCCCCGGCACGCCGGCCGTGCCCAGCAGGCCGACCGCCGTCACCGCGAGCCGCGTGCGGGGGTGGATGCCCAGCTGGTCGCGCACCGGCGAGCCGAGCGTCACGAGCATGTCCACCAGGTCGGGTCGCCGCACGGCGAGCGCGCGCCCGAGCGTCCCGCCGCGGCTCTGCCCAACGATCGTCACGGGGCGCCCGGCGCGCTCGGCGATCCCCTCGACCCGCGTCTCCAATCGCGCGACCAGCGGCTCCATGCAGTCGACGTTGGTCGCGATCCCGCTGCGGTAGGTCCGCCAGCCGCCACCGCGCAGCCAGGCGCCCAGCCGGCCCAGGCTCGCGTCGCCGGCCAGGAACCCCGGGACGAGCAGGACCGGGCGTCCGTGGCCCTGCGGCGGCGCCGGCCGCGAGCGCGCGTCGCGCGTCGAGGCCCATTCGCGCGCGACGCGCACCGGCAGCCCGGGCTGCGGGCGCACCAGCGCAGCTCCGAAGCGGACGGCGTCGGCGGGGGCCATGACCGGCAACGGTACCGGCGGTCGCGGTCGCCGGCGGGAGGTCCGGCGCGGGGGCCCGGGAACCGCGCGGCGTCGAGGGACGACTGAACCGCGCTATACGCGGTTGAGTCGTCCCTCGACGCCGCGGGCCGCACACGCTCTCGTTCGTCACTGCCCCCGGATGCGTTCGCCAACCTTCTGCGCCCGCGCGGCACGCCTCCGACGCCGGCTGCCACGCGCCGCCGCCCCCGCCGCCCCCGCCCCTCAGCGCATCGTGATCCGGCGGAACACGTCGCTGGCGACGTCCTGGAGCTCGGTGAGGTCGCGGCCTTCGTCGAGGGTCGTGATGACCAGGTCGCGGAAGCCGCCGGTGATGATCGTGGCGACCTCGAACGGCAGTGGGCGCAGGGCGTCGTCGTGCTCGCGGGCCTCCTCGACGAGCCGCATGGTCTGGCGCGCCCAGCGCTCGTTCATCGCCCGCACGCGGGCCGTACCGTCGGGGCCGACGGAGCCGGCCTCCTCGATGCAGGAGCGCGCGAGCACGGGCTCGGCCGCCAGCGCGCCGAGGTAGGCGGCCATCGCGCGGTCGACGCGGTCGCCGAACGGCCCCTCCCCCGTCGCCGCCTCCGCGATCGTGGTCAGCAGCCCCTCGCTGACGACGTCGAAGAGCGCCAGGAAGCACGCCTCGCGGTCGTCGAAGTGCTGGTAGAACGTCCGGCGCGAGGTCCGCGCGCGCCGCACGACCTCGGCGACCGTGACCGACCGGAAGTCACCGTGCTCGCGGATCGCGTCGGCCATGCCGAGCAGCAGGCGGTCGCGGAAGCCGCCGGGGGTCGCCGGCAGCAGTCCCGCGGCGGGCCCGGGTGTCGCCGCGGCGCTCACGCGGCGGCGGCCACCTCCGGCGCGCGCTCGCGCACGGCGCGACCGTGCACGGTGACGCGCCCGCCCGAGCCCGGGCTCCACGCCACGCCCTTGAACTTCCAGGCCTCGTCAGGCGCGGTCGTCGGCTCCAGCGCGACGCGCTCGAGCATCACCCGCAGCACGACGTCGAGCTCCATGTGCGCGAAGGTCGCGCCGATGCAGCGCCGGATGCCGCCGCCGAACGGTATCCACGAGTACGTCTCGGGCAGCTTCTCGTAGAAGCGGTCCGGGTCGAACCGCTCGGGCTGCTCGAAGAGCTCCGGGTCGTAGTGCGTCAGGCCGGCGCTGAGGCCGATCAGCACGCCCTTGGGCAGGCGGTAGCCACCGAGCTCGAACGGCTTCTGCGTGTGGCGCCCGGCGAACGAGACGACCGGGCGCATGCGCTGCACCTCGCGGATCGTCGCGTCGCGGTAGGCCTTGCGGCCCTCGTCGACCTCGGTCACCAGCCGCGCCAGGACGTCGGGGTTGCGCGTCAGGCGCTCGACCGCCCAGCCCAGCGTGTGCGCCGTGGTCTCGTGGCCGGCGGCGAGCATCGTGACGAGCTGGTCGCGGATCTCGGCGTTGGTCAGCGCGCTGCCGTCCTCGCGGCGCGCCTGGACCATGAGCGCCAGGACGTCGGTGCGCTCGGTCAGCGCGGGGTCGCGCCGGGCGTCTTCGATCAGCTGGTCGAGGATCGCGTCGACCTTGGCGCGCAGCCGCAGGAAGCGGCCCCACGGGCTCAGCGGCCCGAGGTCCTTGTGCAGCTGGGGGAAGCGCGAGAGGTGCTGGCCCTGGTCGGTCCATGGCGGCAGGAGCGCCTCGAGCTCGTGCAGCTGCCGGCCCGACGCGCCGAACACCGCCTGCAGGATCGCCCGCAGCGTGATGCGCTGGAACGTGCTGGTGGTCTCGAACCGGGTGCCGGTCGGCCAGCGCTCGATCTCGTCGACGGCGATCTGCTCGATCATCGACTCGTACACCTTCATCCGCTGGCCCTTGAACGGCGGCAGCAGCAGGCGGCGCTGCTCGAGGTGGTACTCCTCGTCGATCCCCAGCAGCGAGTGGTTGCCCAGCACCTTGCGCAGCGGGCTCTGCGAGCCGGCGTGCAGCGTCTTGGCGTCCGCGGTGAACGTGTGCTTGATCAGCGCCGGGTCGGCCAGGATCACCATCCGGCCCAACCCGAAGATGTTGACCGAGAACATGTTCCCGTAGCGCCGGCGGGCCCGTTCGAGGAACGGCCGCTGGCGGGTCATCATGGCGAGCGTCTGCAACGCCATGGGCATGGTGGGGCCGGGTGGGACCCCGTCGACGATCGTGCTCGTGCTCATGTGATGGTCCTTGTTCACGAGGCCCGACGCAGCAGCGTCTCGAGCCGTTCGATGACGTCGTAGTAGCGGTTGGGGGCGAAGCGCGCCAGGAGGTCGAACAGCACGGCGTCGGACCCGACGCGGATGCGCGGGCGCCGTGCCTCGATGCCCTTGTGGATGATCTTGGCGGCCTTCTCGGGCGTCGTCCGCGCGATGTCGGCGAACGCCGCGGCGGCCGACTCGACGTCGGCGTGCTCGCCGCGGTGGTCGGCGCGGTAGCGGGCGTTGGCCACGATGTTGGTCTTCACGCCGCCGGGATGGACGGTCGCGGCGCGCACGCCGGTGCCCCGCAGCTCCTGGCGCAGCGCCTCGGTGTAGCCGCGCACCGCGAACTTCGAGGCGCAGTACGCGCTCTGGTGCGGGAAGCCGACGAGGCCGAAGACGCTGGAGGTGTTGACGATCACGCCCGAGCGCTGACCCAGCAGCACGGGCAGGAACGCCTGCACGCCGTTGACCACGCCCTTGAAGTTCACGTCGTAGACCCACTCGTCGTCCTCGGGCGAGGCGTCGGCGACGCCCTGCAGGACCGTGACGCCGGCGTTGTTGAACACCAGCCCGATCGGCGCCGGCGCCCAGTCGGTGACCTCGGCGGCGAAGGCCATGAGGCCCTGGCGGTCGCGCACGTCGAGCCTGCGGCTGACGACCGGCCCGCCGATCGACGCGGCGGTCTCCTCCAGCCCGGCCTCGTTCCAGTCGGCCATCGCCACCGGGCAGCCATGGGCGGCCAGCCGGCGGGCGACGGCCTGGCCGATGCCCGACCCGGCGCCGGTGATGACCGCGGTGCGGCCGTTGATGCTGCCGTCGTGATGCTCGGGCGCCGCCTGATCCATCCGGTCCACTCCTGGTCCGACCGTGCTGGTACGCAGACGTACCAACCTGACATCGCGTCAGCATACCGGTCGGTATCTGGATGTCCAGTCGCTCAGGCGGCGCCTCCGCGCTCAGGCGGCCTGAGGGATCAAGCCGTTGGGGTTGAGCACGTACTTGCGCGCCGCCCCCTTGTCGAAGTCCTTGTAGCCCTGCGGCGCCTCGTCGAGCGTGATGACCGTCGCGTTGACGGCGTCGGCGATGTGCGCCTTGTCGTTGAGGATGGCCATCATCAACTCGCGGTGGTACTTCATCACCGGGCACTGGCCCGTCGTGAAGCTCACCGACTTCGCCCACCCCGTGCCGAGGCTCAGCGAGAGCGAGCCGTGCTTGGCCGCCTCGTCCTTGGCGCCCGGGTCCTCGGTCACGTACAGGCCGGGGATGCCGATCCTGCCGGCCGCGCGCACCAGCCTCATCAGCGAGTTGAGCACCGTCGCGGGGGCCTCCGCCGCGTTCTTGCCGTGGCCGCGGGCCTCGAAGCCCACGCAGTCCACCGCGCAGTCGACCTCCGGCCTGCCGAGGATCTGCTCCACCTGGTCCTCGGGCTCGCCCTGCGTGATGTCCACCGTCTCGCAGCCGAACGAGCGCGCCTGCTCCAGCCGGTCGGGGATGGCGTCGGCCACGATGACCACCGCCGCGCCGAGGAAGTGCGCGCTGTAGGCGGCGGCGAGGCCGACCGGCCCCGCACCCGCGACGTACACGGTCGAGCCGCTGCCCACGCCCGCCGTGACGCAGCCGTGGTAGCCGGTCGGGAAGATGTCTGACAGCATCGTCAGGTCGCGGATCTTCTCCATGGCCTGATCCTTGTCGGGGAACTTGAGCAGGTTCCAGTCCGCGTACGGCGTCATGACGTAGTTGGCCTGGCCGCCCGGCCACCCGCCCATGTCGACGTAGCCGTACGCCGCGCCCGGGCGCCCGGGGTTCGTCGTCTCGCACACCCCGGTGTTGCGCTCCTTGCAGTTGCGGCAGCGCCCGCACGCGATGTTGAACGGCACCGACACCAGGTCTCCGACCTTGAACAGCTCGACGTCGCGGCCGACCTCGGCGATCTCGCCGGTGATCTCATGGCCGAGGATGAGCCCCTTCCGCGCGGTGGTCCGGCCGCGCACCATGTGCTGGTCGGAGCCGCAGATGTTCGTCGACACGATCCGGACGACGGCACCGTGGTCGAGCTTGCGCCCCACGTTCTCGGGCGGGACGCCCGGCCCCTCCTTCAGCTCGAACTCGGGGTATGGGATGTCCTGGACCTCGACGGTCCCGGGGCCCAGGTAGACGACGCCGCGGTTCTTGTCGGCCATGGTGGGGCTCCTTGTGCTCGGCTCTCGACCGCGGCAGAGCCGGCTGACGCGGCCTCGTCCCCCATGTGTGCCCGCTGGGACCGGAGCGCGGCGCGCTCCGGTCCCGGTCGGTTCGGACGCTGACGGTCCGAGCCGTCGCCTCAGCCCTTGCCGGTGACCGTGAAGCTGTCGCTCAGCTCCGCGCTCGACGAGTCGCCGGCGAAGACGTCGATCTGCCCCGGCTCGACCGTGAAGCGACCGGAGTTGTCGTAGAACCCGACGTCGCCGGCGTCCAGCCGGAACGTCACGGTCTTCTTCTGGCCCGCGTCGAGCGTCACGCGCTGGAACCCGCGCAGGCGGCGCACCGGCTGCGACAGGCTGGCCACGGGGTCGTGGAGGTACAACTGCACCACCTCGTCACCCGCCCGCGAGCCGGTGTTCTGCACGTCGACCGACGCCATCACGCTGCCGCGCTGCGACATCGACTCGGTGCTCAACTGCAGGTTGTCGATCTTGAACGACGTGTAGGACAACCCGTAGCCGAACGGATACAGCGGCGCGCAGGTCTTCAGGTCCCGGTAGCGCGAGTTGTACTTGCTGGTCGCGTCGCACGGCCGACCCGTGGGGTCGTGGTTGTAGTAGATCGGCACCTGGCCGACGCTCTGCGGGAAGCTCACCGGGAGCTTGCCGCCGGGGTTGACCTTGCCGAACAGCACGTCGGCGACCGCGTTGCCGGCCTCGATGCCCGGGAACCAGGCCTCGAGGATGGCCGGCGAGGCGTCGGCGACCTTGCCGAGCGTCAGCGGGCGGCCGTTGAACAGCACGACCGTGAACGGCTTGCCCGTCGCCTTGATCGCGTCGATCAGGTCCTGCTGGCGGCCCGGCAGGTCGAGGACGCTCCGCGACTCGGCCTCACCGCTCTGGCCACGCGTCTCGCCGAGGGCGAGCACGACCTGGTCGGCGGCCTTCGCCGCGTCGACCGCCGCCGCGAAACCGGCGTCGGAGCCGCACTCGTTGGCCGGGTCGTAGAGATCGTTGTCGATCATCTTGCAGCCCTCGGTGAACGTCGTGTTGGGGTTCTGGGCCTTGATGCCCGTGAACACGCTGACGGCGTCCTCGTCCTTGCCCTGGCCCCACCACGGCCCGAGCATGTCGTGCTGGTCGTCGCCCAGCGGCCCGATGACCGCCACCGACTTGCCCGGATCCAGCGGCAGGGTGTTGTCATCGTTCTTGAGCAGGACCATCGAGCGGCCGGCGGCCTTGCGGGCGGCGGCGCGATCGTCGGGCTGCAGGGTCTTGCCGGCGATCGCGGCCTGGTCGACGTAGGGATGGTCGAACAGCCCGGCGCGGAACTTGACGCGCAGGATGCGGCGCACCGCGTCGTCGAGCCGCTTGCTCGTGATCTGCCCCGAGGACAGCAGCTGCTTGCCGTTGTCGCGGATGTTCTTGCTGACCATCTCGGAGTCGGTGCCCGCGTTCAGCGCCAGCGCGCCGGCCGACGGCCCGTCGGCCGCGACGCCGTGGCCGCACGATCCCTGGTCGGGGCTCTTCGGCGGGCAGGCCCGCAGCTCGTCGACGGCGGTGTAGTCGCTCTCGATGAACCCGTCGAAGCCCCACTCCTGCTTCAGGATGTCGGTCTCGAGATGCGAGTTGGCGCAGCCGGGCTCGCCGTTGATGGCGTTGAACGAGCACATGACCGTGTCGGCGCCCGCGTCGATCGCCGCCTTGAACGGCGGCAGGAACAGGTTGCGCAGCCGCTGCTCGGACACGTCGGTCGTGTTGTAGTCGCGGCCGCCCTCCGGGTTGCCGTACGCGGCCATGTGCTTCGGGCTCGTCACGACCTTGTCGGCCGCGCTGTAGTCGCTGCCCTGCGCGGCACGCACGCGCGCCGCCGCGAAGACCGAGCCGAGGTACGGGTCCTCGCCCGCGCCCTCGGAGATCCGGCCCCAGCGCGGCTCGTGCGAGACGTCGACCATCGGGGCGTAGATCTGCTTGATGCCCACCGCCGCGGTCTCGCGTGCCGAGATGGTGTTGTCGGCCGTCGGGACGTCCGGATCGAAGCTGCTGGCCTGCGCCAGCGGGATCGGGAACGTCGTGCGGTAGCCGTGGATCGTGTCGTAGGCGAACAGGATCGGGATGTGCAGCCGCGACTGCTCGACCGCGACGTGCTGCAGCGCGTCGATCTTGGCCGGGTCGACGAGGCTGAACACCCCGCCGACGCCCTTGCGCGCGTCGTCCTCGCTGACCTGGTTGTCGGCCAGCAGCTGGACCTGCTGCAGCTTCTCGTCGAGCGTCATGCGGCCGACGAGCTGGTCGACCTTGCGCTCGATGCCGCGATCCGCCGATCCTCGCGTGGGCTGGAGCGCCGTGTCGTCGTCCGCTCCGGTCCCCGCGATCACCACTCCGGCGGTCAGCGAGCTGCATCCGACGATCGCCGCGGCGATCGCGATCCTGCGTCCCCGATGTCCCACGATTCCTCCCAGCGTTGAGACCCGCCGTGGCCCACCCGGGCCACAGCCCGGCCAACGAGTCCCCAAGCCGGGCCCGGGTCAAACCTGTGTGGCGTCGGTTCGGGCCTCGCCCAGGGGGCTCGTTTCGCTGCGGGCCAGTGGGGACCCGGGCCTACGCGGCCGCCGGGAGGCCCGCGCCGGCCCACTCGTAGGGGTGCGTCGAGCGGTGCGCGTGGACGACCAGCCAGCCGCCCTCGACGTCGTCGCGCTGCAGGACCAGCGTCTCGCGCTGGCGGACCGGATCGGGCCGTCCGGCGAGATGCATGCTCACGACGTGCGTCGCCGTGGCGAGCGTGCCGGAGATCGCCCGGACGTCGAGCTCCCAGGCGTGGCAGGCCTCGAGGCGGTTGCCGTCGGCCGCCCAGCGCTCCCAGGCGTCGCGGAGCTGCTCGCGCGAGCGCAGGGGAGCGGCCTCGCGCGGGAGGATGAACGTGACGTCGGGGGCCAGACCGGCCAGGTATCGGTCCGCGTCGTCACCGTCGAGCGCGGCGACGAGTCCCTGGACGGCCGCGCGAACCTCGATGGACTGCGTCATGGGACCATTGAACCTCGGCGCGGCCGGGAGTTCCGGGCCTGGAGATGAGAGTTTCGTGTGAATCGGCCGACCGGCCGATGCTCCGGCGTGGATCCATGATTGGGGTGGGCCGCCGGGCGGGGCGCGGGTGCGGGCAGCCGCACCCGCGACGGTACGGAAGCGCACACCCCGGGGTCCCCGGGGGTGTCCCCGATGCGGTGGGGTCGCCCGATGGCGAGTCTGCCGCCATGCGCATCCCCCGCTCCCCTCGCAGCATCGTCCTGCCCGCCTGTGCCGCGGCCGCCCTGGCCGTCGCCCTGCCGGGCGCCGCCCACGCCGCGACCATCGCGGTCGACGGCGCTGGCACCTACACCTACACCGGCGCGCCCGGCGAGATCAACAACATCGACGTCCAGGGCTCGCCGGACGGCACCGTCACGTTCTACGGCCCCCAGAGCGTCCTCGTCAGCGCTGCTCCGGCGGGCTGCACGCCCAGTCCGCTGTACGGGATGTCGGTCGTCACCTGCCCCGCGCCCACGGCGGTCGTGGTGAACGGCGGCGACGGCGACGAGATCCTGAACGTGTCCTTCTCGGTGGTCGCGAGCCTGCCGGTCACCATCGACGGCGGCCCCGGCGCGGACCTGATCGCCGGCGACGCGGGCAACGACACCCTGATCGGCGGCCCGGGCAACGACAAGCTCGACGGCGGCAAGGGCAACGACATCCTCGACGGCGGCGACGGGGACGACACCCTCTTCGGCAAGGCCGGCGCCGACCGCCTCCTCGGCGGCGCGGGCGACGACGAGGTCGAGCCGGACTCCTCCGAGGAGCCCTCGGCCGACTACGTCGACGGCGGGCCGGGCACCGACCGGCTCGAATCCGACTACGGCTCCAAGTCCTACAACCCGCCGGCCACGACGCTGAGCATCACGCCGGACGCGGGCGCCGACGACGGCCGCCCGGGCGAGGGCGACGACCTGCGCAGCATCGAGCGCTTCACGCTGCACCACGGCACCCGCTTCGTCGGGACCGACGCCGGCGAGTACGTCAAGGAGCACCAGATCCTCGCGTCCGGCGACCTCGCCGGCAACGGCGGCAACGACGAGCTCATCGGCGCCGACGGCACCGACAAGATCGACGGCGGTGCGGGCGACGACCGCCTCGACGGCGGCTTCGGCGACGACACCATCGTCGGCGGCCCCGGCAAGGACATCATCTCGGGCGATCGCGCCGGCGGCGACTGTGGCCCGATCTGGTGCAAGTACCCCTACGGCAACGACACCATCGACGCCCGCGACGGCGAGATCGACTCCGTCACCTGCGGCGCCGGCGCCGACACCGTGCTCGCCGACGCCAGCGACGTCGTGGCGCCCGACTGCGAGGCCGTGACCCGCGGCGCCGCGGGCGCCGCGACCCCGGCGGTGGCCAAGCCGGGCGCGGGCAAGGGCGGGACCACGTCGTCCTCGGGCGCCCCGAAGCTGGCGCTCGTCAAGCGCGTGTCCCTGGCCGCGGCGCTGCGCAGCGGCGTCACGGTCAGGGTGACCGGCGCCAAGGCCGGCACGCTGAAGCTGACGGCGCGCCGCGGCACGACCGTCGTCGCGAGCGGCAGCGTCAAGGCCAAGGCCGGCAAGGCCGCCACCGTTCGCCTGCGCTTCACCGCTAAGGGCAAGCGCGCGCTGCGCCACGCCAAGTCCGCGACGCTGAAGATCAGCGGCGGCGGCGTGAAGGCCACGCTGGTGCTCAAGCGGGGCTAGGACCGGTCGCCGCGGGCGGCGCCATGGGCGTCGCCGGCGGCGGCGGCGCGGCGGGATCGGTCGCCTTCACAGCGGCGCCGACGTCGGCCAGCACGCCCTGCGCGCGCTGGTCGACGAGCCGCGTGAAGAGCTGCTGCGCCGAGCCGAAGACGATGGCGTACCCGAGGATCTGCGCCGACGAGTCCAGCGCGCTGAGCCCGGGCACGAACTGGGCGCGCATCAGCAGCAGGCCCAGCAGCGCGGTGATCGCCCCGGTCGGCAGCTTGAGGAACGCCAGCGCGATGGGCAGGCTGTAGGGCGTCGAGGTCCCCTGGATGCCGCGCAGCGCCACCGCGCCCGCGACGGCCCCGGCGATGAGGCCGATGATCTCCACGATGGCGATGTCGCCGCGCGAGGTGGTGTCGCGCACGGTCCGGTCGAGCGCGGTGGCCTGCTGCCCCTGGCTCACCGTCGACGGTCCGGTGCCGCTGGCGGCGGGCACCGCCCCGCCGTCCTGCGTGGCCACGACGCGGGGAACGGCGGTCTGCAGCGGGCACACGACCACGACCTCGCCCGGGGTGAAGCACAGCGGAACGGCGTCGTGCCACAGGAGCCCGATCACCGCCATCGTGGCGGCGCAGACCGTGAGCACGAGCGCGGCGAGGTACAGCACGTTGCGGAAGCTGCGCAGCCGCGTGACCTCCCGCCGGGCCTCCAGCGCGGAGCTGCGGAAGGCCGCCAGGACCGCCTCGCGGTCGCTGGCCGACAGCGTGTCGCGGTTCTCGACGGCGATGGCCTCCAGGCGCAGCAGCCGCGGATCGGTGGCCTGCAGGTGGCTCCTGACCTGCGCCAGCAGCGACGGCAGCTGCCCGCGGATGTAGCCGTCGGGCGCCATCCGGAGGATCGACGTCTCCGCGGCGTCGAGGTGGCCGATGGCGCGCTCGACCGACGCTCCACCGACCGCCGCCCGGCGCCGGCCCTTGCGGGCCTTCCCCTCGCCGGCCGCGGCATCGACGGCGGCGTCGAGGTGGTCGTCGATCGCCCGCGTCGCCTGGTGTCCGATCTGGTCGGGGTAGCGCTCGCGCAGCCAGGTGATGAGGAAGCGCAGCTCGGCGACGTGCACGAGCACCTGCTCGCGCCACGAGGCCGTGGTGGGTCCGCGGACGCCGAACGGCGGCGGACCGTCGCGCGGCGTCGGCGTGGGCGGAGATGCGGGGGACGGGTCGGCGGCCATGACGGCTCCCCCTGCATTGCAGAGTCTCGCTCAGCGTGCAGGCGCCGTGCGGAGCCGGTGGCCAAAGTGCACCGCTTTCGCCGCTCAAAGCGACGGACCCCGGGCGCTCGTGCCTAGACGAGCGGCCAGGTCGGCAGCCCGCGTCGTTCTCGGCCAGGCTCCGTGCCGCGGCTTCGGACGCCGGCGCTCAGGGCGCCGGCAGGCTGAACCAGAAGCGGCTGCCCTCGCCGGCGACGGAGTCGACGCCGATCGCGCCGCCGTTGCGCTCGACGACGCGCTGCGCGATGGCCAGGCCGAGGCCGGTGCCGGGGTAGTCGGCGGCGCTGTGCAGGCGCTGGAAGGGCCGGAAGAGGCGCGGGCGCTCGGCGGGGTCGACGCCGATGCCGTTGTCGATGACGTCGATCCGCACGCTGTCCTCCACGGCGGTGCTGCGCACGACCACGCGCGGCTGCTCGGGGTCGGCGAACTTCACGGCGTTGGACACCAGGTTGCGCAGGACCGACTCCACGTCGCGCGGATGGGCCCGCACCGCGGGGGCCGCAGCGTCGACCTCGACCGCGACGCTCGCACCGCGCGCCTCGATCGCGGCCTGCAGCTCGGCGACGACCACGGTGGTCGCGCCGGCGAGCTCGACGGTCGCGGCGGCGGGCGCCTCCTCGGCCGCCTTGGCGTAGCCGAGCAGGTCGTCGACGAGGCGCTGCATGCGCGCGACCGCCGCCGCGACGTACCCGAGGTAGGTCTGCCCGCTCTCGTCGAGCTGCTCGGCGTGGCGCTCTTCGAGGATCTGGGCGAAGCCGGCGACCGTGCGCAGCGGCTCCTGCAGGTCGTGCGCCGCGACGGCGGCGAAGCGGTCGAGCTCGCGATTGGTCTTGGCCAGGTGCGCGTTGGCCTCGCGCAGCGCCGCATCGGCGGCGCGCCGATCGCTCAGGTCGCGCGTGACCTTGGCGAAGCCGATCAGCGTGCCGGTCTCGTCGCGCACGGAGCTCAGCACCACGCTCGCCCAGAAGTGCGAGCCGTCCTTGCGGACGCGCCAGCCCTCCTCGTCGTAGCGGCCCGTGCGGCGGGCCACCTCCAGCTCGAACTCGGGATGGCCGGTCGAGCGATCCGCCTCGGTGTAGAACATCGAGAAGTGCCCGCCGATGGCCTCCGCGGCGGTGTAGCCCTTGAGGTTCTGGGCGCCCGCGTTCCACGTGGCGACGCAGCCGTCCGCGTCGATGAGGAAGATCGCGTAGTCGCGAACGCTCTCGACGAGGAGCGCGAGCTGACGGGCTTGGCTGTGCTCGGTCTGCGTGAACACGGCGTCGCCGTCTCCCATGGCTGGCACCGTGCGGCCCTCTCCCTCAGCGATCCCCGTTGCCGGCGGCACGCTCGGAGATGAAGCCGACGAGGTCGCCGAAGCGGTCCTTCAGGAAGTGACGCGTGGCGCCCGCCTGCTCGAACTGCCGCTCCGCACCCGGGACGGCGGTGAACGCCACGACCTCGAGGTCGGCCAGCAGCGCCTTGAGCTCGCGCGTGGTCGTGACGCCGTCCATGCCGGGCATGTTCTGGTCGACCACCGCGAGGTCCGGCGGGTCGGCCGCGGCGAGCGCCAGGGCCTCTTCGCCGCCGCTGGCCTCGAGGACCATCACGTTGCCGTTGTCGCTCAGCATCGCGCGCAACAGCGCGCGTATGTCCGGCGCGTCGTCGACGACGAGGACGCGCAACGGCTCGCGGTGGGGGGAGGGACGGTCCACAGATCTAGTAGTCGGCTCGTGACGACGAGAACTCCAGCCGGATGTGCCTCGTCGCAGGCTGTGCGGACCGTACCGATGGCGGCCCACTCCGCGCGTGCTCACGCAGACCGGCCGCCGGAGGCGAAATGTGCCTAGACGTTGGCGGCGCGGCGCGCCTTGAGGTCGATCGCGTCGAGGAGATCACCGAGCTGGGCCTGACGGCGAAGCAACGTGAGCCGCTTCTCCGTCGGGACGTTGCCGCCGTCGAGCTTCTCGGCGACGTTCGTCAGCTCCCTGACGACTTGTGTACGGTCGAGAATGCGGCGCATGTCACAAGGTTAGCGGGCCGGCCCAACGCCATCGCCCCGGCGGCGGCGATCGGCGAGTTCGCGCACGCGAACCTCTAAGATCCGGTGGGTGACGGGGGCCGCCGATGCCGCGGGCAAGGACCTGCTGCTCGAGCGCGGCACGGAGCTCGCGGCGCTCGAAACGCTGGTCGCCGCCGTCGCGGCCGGACGCGGTGGCGTGGCGCTCGTCGAAGGGCCCGCCGGCATCGGCTCCTCTGCCCTGCTGCGCGCGCTCCAGGACCGCGCGGGCGCGGCGGACCTCCCGATGCTGCGCGCGCGGGGCAGCGACCTCGGCCGCCACGTGCCGTTCGGCCTGATCCGCCGGTTGCTGGACCCCGCCGTCCGCGCACGTCCGGAGTTGCTCTCCCAAGGCCTGGCGGCCGTCGCGCGGCCCGTCTTCGACGGCACGCTCGGCGTCCTGCCCAGCGGGACCGCGCGGCCGCTGGTCGAGGGGCTCGTCGACCTGGTGGCCGGCGTCGCGCTCGCGGGCGCGGCCGGCCCGCTGATCGTCGTCGACGACGCCCATTGGGCCGACCGGGCCACGCTCCAGGTCCTGGCCGAGCTCGCGCTGCGAGTCGACGAGCTGCCGGTCGGCCTCGCGCTGGCCGTCCGCACCGGCGAGGACGCCACGGACCCCGCGCTGGTCGACCGCCTCCGTCTGGCCGCCGGTCCGGCCCTGCTGCGGCCCGCGCCGCTGACCGACGGCGCCGTCGCGCGTCTCGTGGAGCGCGACGTGCCGCACGCCCGGCCGAGCTTCGCCGCCGCCGTCGCCGCGGCCACGCGCGGCAACCCGATGCTCGTCGGCGAGGTGCTGGCCGAGGCGGCCGCGCGCGCCACCCGCGCCGACGGTCCAGCGCCTGCGGTCGCCGCGCTGGTGCCCGAGACCCTGGCGCGCTCGGTGCTCGTCGCGCTGGAGCGCATGGGCGAAGCGGCGCTGGCGCTCGCCGCCGCCGTGGCGGTCCTCGACGAGGGTCCGCTGCGCCGGGCGGCCGACCTCGCCGGGCTGGACGCCGCGACCGCCGAGGCCACGGCCGACGCGCTCGCCGCCCGCGACGTCCTCTCCCTCGGCGAGCCCGTGCGCTTCGAGCACCCCGTCGTCGCTGCGGCGGTGGTGCACGCGCTGACGCCGTTCGAGCGCGCACGCCTGCACCGCCGGGCCGCGGAGCGGCTCGCGGCCGACGACGTGGCCGACGAGGCGGTCGCGCCGTACCTGATGGCGGCGCGACCCGAGGGCGACCCGTGGACGGTCGGGGTGCTGCGGCGCGCCGCGGCCAGCGCGCTGGGCGGCGGCGAGCCCGCGACCGCCGCGCGGCTGCTGCACCGGGCGCTGGACGAGCCACCGCCCCCCGAGCACCGCGGCGAGGTGCTCGTCGAGGTGGCCCGCGCCGAGGCGGCCGCGGGCGACGGCGCCGCGATCGACCGCTTCGAGGCCGCGCTGCGGCGGGTCCGCGACCCACCCCACCGTGTCGCTGCGTGGCACGGCCTGTCGCGGTTGCTGCTGGCCCGCGCCGACGTTCCCGGTGCCGTGGCCGCCGCCGCCCGCGGGCACGCCGAGCTGGCCCCCGGCGATCCCGCGGCCGAGCTGCTGCTGGCCGACGAGCTGGCCGCGGCCGTGCTCGATCCCGCCCGGGCCGCCGACATGGCCGCGCAGCGCGCGCGGCTGGTCGAGGAGGTCCGAGCCGGCCGGCCACCGACCGAGCCGACGCTCCTGGCGCACCTGGTGATGCACCTCGGCTGGGGCGCCATCGACCTGCACCGCGTCCCGGAGCTGGCGCGCGCCGCCGTGGCCGAGGATCCGCTCGTCGACCCGCACGCGCGCGGGTTCGCCGCCGCGTTCGTGGCCGGCGCGCTGAACTGGGTCGACGACCTCGACGGTGCCGCCGCGATGCTCGACGCCGCGGTCCTGCGGGCGGCGCAGCTCGGCGATCCGGTCGCCGAGGCCAACGTCCGCTGCACCCGCGCGTGGACGTCGCTCTACCGCGGGCGCATCCCCGACGCGCGCCGCGACCTCGAGGCCGTCGCCGGGCTCGACCGCCTCGCGTGGCCGCTGCTCACCGGCCTGGCCGCGCAGCCGCTCACGCTCGTGCGCCTGGAGCTGGGCGACGTGGCCGGCGCCGCCGCCGCCCTCCAGCAGGCCGAGGCCGCGGGACCGCAGCCGGGCGACAACTGGCTGCGCGGGCACGTGCGGCTGGCCCAGCGCGACGCCCAGGGAGCGCTGGAGGCGTTCCTCGCCGAGGGGGCGCTGCTGGAGGACGTCCTCGGCCTCGCCAACCCCAACGTGCTGTCGTGGCGTACGGGGGCGGCGGTCGCGGCGCACCGCCTGGGCGACGGAGCGCGCGCCGGCGCGCTCGTGGCGCAGGAGCTGGATCGCACGCGGGAGCTCGGCCTGGCGCGGGCGCTCGGCGCCGCCCTGCGCGTCGCGGGGTTCGTCGCCGCCGACGCTGCGGCGGGCCTGGAGCTCTTGGAGGAGTCGGTCGCGGTCCTGGACGGCACCCCCGCGCGCCTCGAGCTGGCGCGCTCGCTCACCGAGCTCGGCGCCGCACGGCGGCGCGATCGCCGCCGGCTCGACGCGCGGCCGGTCCTGGAGCGCGCGCTCGAGGTCGCCGACGCCTGCGGCGCGACGGCGCTGGCCACGCGCGCGCTGGGTGAGCTGCAGGCCGCCGGGGCACGGCCGCGGCGGCGCACGGAGTCTGGGCCCAGCGCGCTGACCGCCAGCGAGCGGCGCGTCGCCCAGCTGGCGGCCGAGGGCGCGACGACGCGCGAGATCGCCACGCAGCTCAGCGTCTCGCCCAAGACGGTCGAGACGCATCTCACACGGACCTACCGCAAGCTCGGCGTGCGCTCGCGTCCCGAGCTGCCCGAAGCGCTGGCCGGGGGCGTGCCACCCCCCGTCTGAGCGGCGGGCGGCCGGTATCGTCCGGCGCTGTCTTCCAGCGAGGTGAGGAGCGTCCCGTGGCCGTTCGTGTAGGAGTGCAGGTCCAACCGCAGCATGCCGACTTCGACGGGATGCGCCGTGCGTGGCGCGAGGCCGAGGAGCTGGGCGTCGACACGATCTTCACCTGGGACCACTTCTACCCGCTCTACGGCGAGCCCGAGGGCAAGCACTTCGAGGCGCTGACGACGCTCGCGTCGATGGCCGAGGTCACCGAGCACGCGCAGATCGGCGCGCTGGTCATCTGCAACTCCTACCGCAACCCCGAGCTGCTGGCCGACGCGCACCGGACGATCGACCACATCTCCGGCGGTCGCGTCATCCTCGGCATCGGCGCCGGCTGGTTCGAGAAGGACTACGACGAGTACGGGTACGAGTTCGGCGACGCGCCGGCGCGCCTGCGGGCGCTCAAGCGCGACCTGCCGCGGATCCGCGAGCGGCTCGGCAAGCTCAACCCGCCGCCGGTCGGCGAGATGCCGATCCTCATCGGCGGCAGCGGCGAGAAGGTCACGCTGCGGCTCGTCGCCGAGCACGCGAACCTCTGGCACGGCTTCGGCGACGCTGCGACGTTCGCCAAGAAGAACGAGATCCTGCTCGGCCATTGCGACGCCGTGGGGCGCAACCCCGGCGAGATCGAGCGCACCTGGGGCATCCAGGCCGACGCGCTCGACAGCGCCGACGACCTGCTGGCCGCCGGCGTCGACCATCTCATCGTCGGGCTCGGCGGCGACGGCAAGGGCTACGACCTGGGTGCGGTGCGCGAGCTCGTGCAGTGGCGGGATGGGGCTAACGGGAGGGCGTCGAGCGCGGCGTAGGGTCGGGCGCCTGTGGGTCGTTCGGGCGGGGCTGGCGCTCCGTTCGAGGCGCTGCCGGTGGCGCGGGGCGGCGCGATCGTCGAGCGCTACGACGAGGGCCCGATCCGCGACGCGATCGCCGGGGCGCTCGAGCTGCGGCTGTCGGCGGTGCTGGGGTAGCGCCGACGTCGGCGGTCGGAGGCGACCGCTCATGGATTTGCGTGACGGCCGCCCGCGGGGCGGTCGTTTGCGTTGGGGGGTGGCGCCGTGGGGCGCTGGTCGCGGGGCGGGCGTTCCGGGGTCGGCGTGGTTGGCGGCGCCCGCTGGGGTCGGGGCGTGGGCGTCGCGGTTGCGCGGGATCGCTGACGAGCACGCGGCGGGGCCGGGGCGCGTGCGCCGCGGGCGTCCGCGGAGCCGTGGGGGCCGGGTGGGCCGGGTGGGGTGGGGCCGCGGCGTTCGGGCCCACCCCGGGGTGTGGAGTGCCGCGCGGTGGCGGTGGGCCTGTTGGGCGCGGTGGGGCCGCGGTGTACGGGCCCACCGCGGGGTGTGGAGGGCGGGGCGGTGGGGGTGGGCCTGTTTGGCGCGGTGGGGCCGCGGTGTTCGGGCCCACCCGCCCCGGGGCGCTGGCGGACGACCGGGCGCGCCGGAGCCCGCGACGCACGCTCGCTCTCGTCATCGCCGACGGTCCACGCCGCGTGGCGTCACCGGCCCGCGCTGGGCGCCGGCCGCCTCGGCGGTGCGTCGGTCGGCCCACGGCGCCCGCGGTAGGGCCCGGGCGCCGGCCGTGGGGTCAGTCCGCGACGGACGCCGGCAGCGACGCCAGCGCCTCGCGCAGCTCGTCGACGCCGACGTAGTCCAGGCCCACGGCGTGGATCTTGCACCAGGCGATGGTGCCGCTCTCGTCCACGATGAAGGTCGCGCGCTGCGTGCCGACCACGGGCGGGTCACGCCGTGGCGTTCGGGGGCGATGACGAGTGCGTGATCGGGGGCGCCGGCGCCGGGTGTCCTCCGCGGGCGCCGCGGGTGGGGTCGTTCGGGCGTGAACGGCGCCCGCCGGCGAAAGGCACCTGGACGTTGAGATACAACGGCCAGGTGCCGCTCGCGGGCCCGCCCGCCGACGGATGGCTTTTTTCCGTTGAGATACAGCGTCAACTCGCCATCCGTTCCGCGGACGCCCCGGGCTGGCGCGGCGCCCGCGGAGGACACGCCAGCGTCCGGGCCCGCTTGCGCACTCGTCAGTGATCCCGGACCACGCGCCGCCGCACGTCCAGCGCCCCGAACGGAGCGCCATCCACGCCCACACGCGCCCGCCCAGGCGCCGTTCAGGCCCTATTCAGGCGCCGTTCAGGCGCCGATGCCATCCTCGGACCCCTTGACGCACACGCTCGTCCTCGCCTCCATCACCGGCACGCTGACCGACTGGGTCGGGCAGCATGGCGCCTACGCGGTCTTCTTCATCATGATGATCGACGCGGTGCTGCCCGCCGGCGGCGAGATCACGATGCTGTTCGCGGGTGCGCTGGCGGCGGGTGCGATCGCCGACCACCACCCGGTGCTCCTGGGCCACACGCTTCAGACGGGCCTGGAGAGCTACCTCGTCCTCGCCGCGGCGGGCACCGTCGGGTACCTGGTGGGGTCGCTCATCGGCTGGGCCATCGGGCGCTACGGCGGGCGACCGCTGCTCGAGCGACACGGCCGCTGGCTGCACCTCGACGCCGAGAACCTCGATAGAGCCGAGCGCTGGTTCGACCGCCACGGCCGGTCTGCGGTCTTCCTCGGCCGGCTGACCCCGGTCGTGCGGTCCTTCATCTCGATCCCCGCCGGCGCGCTGGAGACCCCGCTCGTGCCCTACACGCTCCTCACCCTGCTCGGCTCGGCGATCTGGTGCTTCGCCTTCGCGGCCGTCGGGTGGGCGCTGGGCGACCGGTGGGATTCGGTGCACCGCGCCTTCACCGGCGTCGAGGTGCTCGTCGTGGTGGTTGCGCTCGCCGGCGGCGCGGTGCTCCTGCACCGCAGCCGGCGCGGGCGGGTCACCCGCGCGTGACCCGCCTTTAGGAGACCCACGCGCCTACCGCGGCAGCTCGACCACGAACGCGGCGCCCCCGCCGCCGGCGTCGGCGACCGCCACGACGTCGCCGTTGGCCGCCCGCGCCAGGCGCCGCGCCAGCGGCAGGCCGAGGCCCGAGCCGGCATGGCCGTCGCCCTCCTGCAGCCGGACGCCCGGCTCGAAGACCCGCTGGAGAGCGTCGGCCGGCACGCCCGGCCCGTCGTCGAGGACCGTCACGGTCACGCGGGCGCCGTGCACCCCCGTCGCGACCCGCACCGCCGTGCGCGCGTGGCGCGACGCGTTGTCGAGCACGGGCCCGAGGATCCGCTCGACCACCTCGGCGTCCACGCCCACCGCCACCGGCCCGGCCGGCAGCTCGACGTCCAGCGCGACGCCCTGCTCCGCGCACGCCTGCGCCCACCCCTCGCGCAGGCCGCCGAGGACCGCCCGCAGCTCGCTGCGCCCGCGGTCCAGCCCGGCGTCCGCGCGCGCCGCTGCCATGAGCGTCTCGAGGATCCCGCTCATCTGCCCGGCCGAGCGCACGATCGAGTCATAGGCCTCGAGTCGCTCGTCCAGCGGCCGGTCGCGGCGCTGCAGCAGCTCGGCCTCGGCGACGATCCGCGAGAGCGGCGTGCGGAGCTCGTGCGACAGCTCGGCCGACAGCCGCTGCTCGTGGCGCAGACTCGCCGCGACGCGATCCAGCAGCGCGTCGAAGGTGTGCGCCAGCTCGCCCAGCTCGTCGGGGCGCGCGGAGGCGCCGAAGCGCCGCTCGGGCGCGTGCTCGCTCCAGTCGGACGCGTCGCGCGTCATCACCCGGACAGGTCCGAGCGCCCGGCCGATCGTCTGGCGCGTGACCAGGAACATCGCCGCCAGGAGCACCAGCGCGAGCGCGACCGACCCGATCTCCGCCAGGTCGGTCGTGCGGTCGTAGGCGCTCAGCGACTGCGCCGCGACGATCGTGCCGACCTGCCGGCCGCCGTCGACGATCGGCGACGCGTACAGCCGCACCTCGCGGCCGCCGGGCAGGTCCTCGAAGACGCGTGACTCGCCGGCGAGCGCGTCGGCGGCGCGCTGGAGCCCGGGGTCGCCCGGCGGCCGCTCGATCGCCCGCGTGCCGTCGTAGATCCACACGCGCCGGTCGACGGCGCCGTCGTTGGGCGCCTCGGACGCCGTGATGCGCCCGTCGTTGACGCGCACCGTCGTCGCCGCGGCCGCGGCCTGCGCGCGCAACCGGTTGTCGGCGTCGCCGCTGAGGCTGCCGGCCAGCAGCAGGTTGAAGGCGATGGTCAGCGCACAGATGGCGACCGCGGCGACGAGCAGCGCGACGGCGGTCAGCCGCCCCCGCAGCGTGCGGAACCGCGGCCGCCTCATCCGAGGCGGTAGCCCACGCCGTGCGTGGTGCTGATCCCGAGCTCCAGCTCGAGCTCGCGCAGCTTGCGCCGCAGGCGCGCGACGTACTGGTCGAGCGTGTTGTCGTGGACGATCGCGCCCTCGGGCCAGGCCGCGCGCACGAGGTCGCGGCGGCGCAGCACCACGCCGGGGTTGGCCGCCAGCGCGGCGAGCACCCGGAACTCGGTCGGCGTCAGCGCAACCTCGCGCTCGCCGTTGGCCGCCGCGTGCGTCGTCGGGTCCAGGCGCAGCGCCCCGACCGTGGTGACAGGGTCGGCCCCGGCCCGGCGCAGCAGCGCCTTGAGCCGCGCGACGAGCTCGTCGAAGTGGAAGGGCTTGGTCAGGTAGTCGTCGCCGCCGGCGCTGAAGCCGGCGAGGCGATCGGTCACCGCGTCGCGCGCGGTGAGGAAGAGCACCGGCGCGCCGATGCCCTGCGCGCGCAGCGCCTGGCAGACGTCGCGCCCGTCGGCGTCGGGCAGCCCGACGTCGACCACGAGCGCGTCGACCGTCTCGCGCGCGGCCGCCAGCGCGGAGGCGCCGTCGCCGACGGCGGTCACGGCGAAGCCCTCCTCCTCGAGGCCGCGCGTGACGAGCGAGCGCAGCTCGGGATCGTCCTCGACGACGATGAGTCGGTGAGCTGACACCATCTCAGCGTAGACCCCCGGGCGCAAACCTGAACGTCAGCAGTCAGGCTTCGTTCAGGCCGCGGCCTGCAGCGCCGCGACGATCGCAGAACTATACAGCACCGCTGTAGACATTCCGATAGGATCCGCGCGATGACCGACGCCGCCCCCGACGTCGCCCGCACGGCCGCCGATCTGCGCCTCGCGCTCGGCCGGCTGGTCCGGCAGGTGCGCCGGGAGGCGTCGCTTCTCCCGATCGGGCAGGCCGCGGTCCTCGGCCACCTCGACCGCACGGGCCCGATGACCACGAGCGACCTCGCGGCCGCCGAGCGCGTGCGCCCGCAGTCGATGGCGCGCACCGTCGCCCTGCTCGTCGGGCTCGGCCTCGTCGAGCAGGCCCCCCACCCCACCGATGGCCGCAAGATCCTGGTCTCGGCCAGCGCCGCCGGCCGCGCGGCGCTCGAGGATCAGCGCGAGCGGCGCGCCGGCTGGCTCGCCGAGGCCATCGCCGAGAAGCTCACGCCCGCCGAGCAGAAGACGCTGGCCAGCAGCGTCGCGCTGCTCGGGCGACTGACCGAACGCTGATCGCCGCCGCAACTCTGACCGGGCTGCCGAGTCTCGACCCCCGATGCCGCGCACCCGGACCGCCGCCGCCCTCCTGCCCGCCGCGCTGATCGCCGCCGCGCTCGTGCCGGCCGCCGGCGCGTCGGCCGCCAAGCTCAACCCGCGCGCCCCGAAGCTCGCGGGCGTCCGCTGCGTCCCGGCGACGGCGTCGGCGTGCAAGTCCGGCGTCGCGGTCCGGATCGGCCGGCAGGTGCAGCTGCGCGGCACGCGCCTGAAGGCCGGCCAGCGCGTAGCGTTCCGCTGGTCGCGCGGCGCGCTCGCCACCAAGCTGAAGCGCGGCGGCGCGGGCTACGTCGCGCGCGTGCCGGCCGGCGTGCGGCCCGGCACCGTGTCGATCACGGTCCGCGACGGCGCCGGCCGGCGCTCGAACGCGAGGAACATCACGGTGCTCGCCGAGCCCAGGCCGATCAAGGCGCCGGCCCGGACCGGCGGCCCGCTGCCGGCCGTCTTCACCGGCAACGGCATGTGGATCTGGCAGCTGGAGAGGTCCGACGGCGGCGACGTGAACGCGATCGCCGCGCGCGCGGCCGCCGCCCAGGTCTCGACCGTCTTCGTCAAGGCCGCCGACGGGGCCAAGGCCTGGCCGCAGTTCTCCCCGCTGCTGGTCGGCGCGCTGCACCAGCACGGGCTGAAGGTGTGCGCCTGGCAGTTCGTCTACGGCGACGATCCCGCGGGCGAGGCCGCCGCCGCGGCGGCCGCGGTCGCCGCGGGCGCCGACTGCTTCGTCATCGACGCCGAGACCCACTACGAGGGCCGTTACGCGGCCGCCCAGAAGTACATCACCTCGCTGCGCGGTGCGGCCGGCGCCGACTACCCGATCGGCCTGACGTCCTTCCCCTACGTCGACTACCACCCCAACCTGCCCTTCTCGGTCTTCCTCGGCCCGGGCGGCGCGCAGGTCAACCTGCCGCAGGTCTACTGGAAGGACATCGGCGGGACGGTCGACGCCGTGAGCGCGCACACGCTCGCCCACAACCGCATCTACGGCGCGCCGATCGCGCCGCTGGGCCAGACCTACCAGACGCCGTCGGCGACCGACCTGCGCCGCTTCCGCCAGGTGTGGGGCGCGTACGGCTCGACCGGCCTGTCGTGGTGGAGCTGGCAGGCGAGCACGGACGCGACGTGGTCGGTGCTCGGCGAGCCCCTGCCGGTGGCCGACACGCTCCCGGACCCTGGCTGGCCGGCGCTCGGCAACGGCTCCAAGGGCGACGAGGTGCTCTGGCTCCAGCAGCACCTCACGACCACCTACCCGACCGTGACGCCGACGGCGAAGTTCGACGCGGCGACCATCGCGGCCGTCCAGGCGCTCCAGACGGCCGGCGGCCTCCCGGCGACCGGCACGACCGACACGGCCACGTGGGCCGCCGCGCTGGCGCTGCCGTTCCGGGCCGTCGACTGGACGGCGACGGCCGGCGGATGACCCGTCGCGTGCGCGGCGCGCCGCCGCTCGGCGCGCTGCGCGAAGATGCACGCCATGTCCGCCGTCTCGCCGACGTACCGCTTCGTCATGGCCGTCACCACCCCCGCCGTGAAGTGGTGGGGCCGCCTGGAGGTCTCCGGGCTGGAGCACCTGCCCACCGAGGGCCCGGTGCTGCTGGCCGGCAACCACGACAGTTACTGGGATCCGGTGGCGATCGGGATCGCCGGGCTGCCGCGACGCCAGATCCGCGCGCTGGCGAAGTCGTCGATGTGGAAGGTCCGCGGGCTGTCGAAGATCCTCGACGGCATGGGGCAGATCCCGATCGACCGCGGCTCGGGCGACACGCACGCGATGGACCGCGCGATCGACGAGCTGCGGGCCGGCGCGTGCATCGGCGTCTTCCCGGAGGGCACGCGCTCGCTGGGTCGCGTGCTGCGCGCCCGCAGCGGCTTCGGCCGCCTGGCCGACGCGGTGCCGGAGGCGACGCTCGTGTGCGCCGCCGTCCAGGGAACGGTCGACATCCCGCGCTTCCCCAAGCGCCCGCGCGTCCGCGTGCGCTTCTTCGCGCCCGAGGGCGGGCCGCGCCACGCGGGCGAGGCGCCGGGCGAGCTGTCGGTGCGCCTGCTGGACGAGATCCGGCGCCACGCGCCGATCGCCCACGCCGGGCGCAGGCCGCGGGCGGTCGCGCCGCCCGCCGAGGCCGGGCCGGCGGCGACGCCGGACGCCGAGGCGCCGGCGCCCGCGCCCGCGCCCGCCGAGACCCCGAGCTCTTAGCTCGGCGTCAGCACCTTCTCGCGCTCGCGGTCGGGCTGGATCGCCTTCTGCGCCTGGCGCTCGGGCGTGATGCGCACGACGTCGTGCGCCAGCCCGGCGCGCTCCAGGCCGCGGATGACCAGGGCCGACAGGTCGATCTCCCGGCGCTTGAGGCCGTGCTGCGCCGAGCGCGGGAAGGCATGGTGGTTGTGATGCCAGGACTCGCCGAGCGACGGAATGGCGAGCCAGGCCACGTTGGTGGACTTGTCCTCGATGTCGAACCGGCGCGAGCCGAAGTAGTGGCACACCGAGTTGACCGACCACGTCACGTGGTGGACGAGGAAGATCCGGACGAGGCCGCCCCAGATGTAGCCGCGCAGCGCGCCCTCCCACGTGAAGCCGTGCAGGACGTAGCCGAGGAGGGTCGGGATCAGCAGCGAGGCGACGACGAGCCACGGGAAGCGCTTTCCGATCTTGCGCATCGCCGGATCCTCGTAGAGGTCCTTGGCGTACTTCTTCCAGTCCGCCTGGCCCTGGGTCTCCAGCAGCCAGCCGGTGTGAGCGTGCCAGAGGCCGGGGAGGCCGCTGCCGTGGCCGACGTGCGGGCTGTGCGGATCGCCCTCGACGTCGGTGTGCGCGTGGTGCTTGCGGTGGTCGGCGACCCAGTCCATGACCGAGCCCTGGACCGACAGCGAGCCCATGACGGCGAAGCTCTGCTCGAGCCACGGCGCGGTGCGGAACGAGCGGTGCGTCAGCAGCCGGTGGAAGCCGACGGTCACCCCCAGCGCGGTGGTGAAGTACATGACGGCGAAGATGCCGAGATCGATCCAGTCGACCCACTGGTTCCACAGCAGGAGGATCGCGGCGAGGACGCCGACGAAGGGCACGACGACGCCGGCGAGGTTGGCGAGACGTTCTGGGCGGCTCATGTCTTTGCACTGTGGCGCCAACCGGCATGTCGTTCTTGTGCCCTGCGCCGGATGCGACACGGCCACGATTGTGCCCAAGCTACAAACATCCCCCAACGGGGCCAGGCCCCGTGACGACTTCGCCACTTCGTCACAGGGCCAGGCCCTGTGACGAAGGAGCCATTTCGCCGCACATCGGCCTGCAGCGCCGCATCCGGCGCGCCGGCACGGTAAACAGAGGGCGTGCCCCGCCGTCGACGCCGTCGCTCGATGTTCGCCTCGTCGCCGCCGCGGCGCAGCGCCGGCGTGCCCTGGCTGGAGCCCGGCCATCGCCAGCGCCACCGGCCCGGCGGTACCTACGCGCGCCGGCGCCGCAGCCCCGCCGCCTACCTCGTCCCGCTGCTGCTGCTCGTCGTGGTCGGTGGCGCCGTCGTCCTCGTGGTCCGCCACCAGCAGAAGGTCTCCCAGCAGCGCGCCGACGCCGCCCGCTTCGCCAAGGCATGGGCCGCGCGCGACGCCGGCGCGATGTACGACGCGCTGGACGCCAAGAGCCAGAAGGCCTATCCCCGCGCGCGCTTCATCGCGCTGGTGCAGCGCGCCGACACCGAGGCCACCGTCACGCGCAAGCGCCTCGGCAAGGCCGCCAATCCCAGCGGCGGCGCCGTCAGCGTGCCCGTCGCCGCCGACACGCGCCTGTTCGGCACGCTGCGCGGCACCGTCCGGCTGCCCGTCGCCGACGGCGGCGGCGTCACATGGACCCCTGCGCTGCGCCTGCCGGGCCTGCGCAAGGGCGAGGCGCCGCGCCGCAAGACGCTGCAGTCCGCGCGCCGCGCCACGGTCCTGACCGCCGACGGCCACGCGCTGATCGACGACCCGGTCCTCGCCAAGTTCGCCCCCGGCCTGAGCAAGCGCTACGCGACCCGGCTGGCCGGCCGTCCCGGCGCCGAGCTGCGCTTCGGCTCGCGCCTGATCGACAAGGTCGCGGCCCACGCGGGCAAGTCGGTGCACTCGACCATGCGCCCGGGGCTGACCCGCACCGCCGAGACCGCGCTGGGCAGCAGGCTCGGCGGCGTCGCCGTGATCCGCCCGCGCGACGGCTCGGTCCTCGCGCTGGCCGGCATCGCGGTCTCCGCGCCGCAGCCGCCCGGCTCCACCTTCAAGATCATCACCTTGTCGGCCGCGCTGGCCGCGGGGAAGGTGACGCCCTCGTCCTCCTATCCCGTGCGCACCTCCGCGACCCTGTCGGGCGTCAAGCTCTCCAACGCCAGCAACGAGTCCTGCGGCGGCAGCCTCGCGAAGTCCTTCGCCGACTCCTGCAACTCGGTCTTCGCCCCGCTCGGCGCCGCGGTCGGTGCGCAGCGCCTCGTCTCCCGCGCCGAGGCGTTCGGCTTCAACGAGACGCCGCGCGTGCCGGTCGCCAAGCCCAACACGATCCCGAAGGCCGCCCAGCTGCCCGACGCGATCGCCGTCGGCTCCGCGGCCATCGGCCAGAACAAGGACCTCGCCACGCCGCTGGGCATGGCGAGCGTCGCCGCGACGATCGGCGCCAAGGGCATGCGCGCCAAGCCGCGCGCGACCTCCGACGACCCGGTCATCCGCAAGCGCGCCGTCAGCGCCAAGGTCGCCGCGCAGGTGCGCGACATGATGCTCGGGGTCGTCAACGGCGGCACCGGCACGGCGGCGGCGATCCCCGGCGTCCAGGTCGCCGGCAAGACCGGCACCGCCGAGCTGCGCTTCACCGGCGGCGGCGCGTCGGACCCCAAGAACACCGACGCGTGGTTCGTGGCGTTCGCCCCGGCGAGCAACCCGAAGATCGCCGTCGGCGTGATGCTCGTGGGCGCCGGCGCGGGCGGGACCGCGGCGGCCCCCATCGCCCGCAAGGTCCTCGCCGCCGCGCTGTCATCCTGACCGGCTGACAAGATGTACGGCGCGGTACCGGATCGCCGGCGCCGCCGTTCAACGGAGGAGAGCAATGTCCCACGGTCCACGGCGCGCACCGCGCGCGCTGATGACGACGCTGGCCGCTGCGGCCTGCGCCGCCGCCGCCCTCGGCGCCGCCACCGCGAGCGCCTCGGCGAGCACCACCTGGCTGTGCAAGCCCGGCCTGAAGAGCAACCCGTGCGCCATGGGCCTCGGCACCACGGTCATCTCGCCGACGGGCGAGACGGAGGGCACCCTGACGCCCGCGCAGACCAAGAGCCCCAAGATCGACTGCTTCTACGTCTACCCCACCGTCAGCGACCAGAAGACGATGCAGGCCACCAGGCGCATCGATCCCGAGGAGCGCTCGATCGCGCTCTACCAGGCCGCGCGCTACTCCAGCGAGTGCCGGATCTACGCGCCGATGTACCGCCAGATCACGCTCGCGGGCCTGCTCAAGCCCGACGCCGTCACCGCGAAGATGCGCGCCTCCGCCTACGCCGACGTGCGCGACGCCTGGCGCGACTACCTCAAGCACGACAACAAGGGTCGCGGCGTCGTCTTCATCGGCCACTCGCAGGGCACGTTCGTCCTGCGCCAGCTGATCGCCCAGGAGGTCGACAAGCAGGCTGCCGTGCGCAAGCGCATGGTGTCGGCGCTGCTGCTCGGCGGCAACGTGCTGGTCAAGAAGGGCAAGAAGGACGGCGGCGACTTCCAGCACCTGAAGGCCTGCACGTCGGCCACGCAGCTGCGGTGCGTCGTCGCGTTCTCCACGTTCAACGCGGCACCGCCCGAGACCGCGGTGTTCGGGCGCGCGGGCGAGGGTCGCTCGGTCGTCGCCGGCCAGAGCACCGCGGGGACCGAGGTGCTGTGCACCAACCCGGCCGCGCTGGCCGGCGGCTCCGCGCCGCTCACGTCGCTCTACCCGAGCGCGCCGTTCGCGCCCGGCTCCACGATCGGCGCGCTGACGACGCAGGTCGGGCTGCCGACGCCGTCGATCTCCACGCCGTGGATCGAGGCCCAGGCGTTCAGCGGCCAGTGCACGTCGACCAACGGCATCAACGTGCTGACGATCACCGGCGTCACGGGCGCACCATCGCTCAAGACGCTGCCCGACGCCACCTGGGGCCTGCACCTGGTCGACGCGAACATCGCGCTCGGCAACCTCGTGACGCTGGTCCACGGCCAGGTCGCGCGGTACACGGCGCACTGAGAGCGAGCCGCCCGCGCCGACGACGTCGTCAGCGCGGGCGGCGCTCCGGCCCCAGCACGACCGGGTCGGCGAGCGTCGGGCGCAGCCGCAGGAAGGCGATCGTCCCCAGCAGGGTCGGGACCCACAGCACGATCGCGTGGTAGGCGAGCACCGCGGCGGCCGCCGACGCCGGATCGCTGCCGTAGAGCACGAGCGCGGCGGTCAGCCCGCCGTCAAGCGCGCCGATGCCGCCGGGCACCGGGATGACGTTGCCGAGGTAGCCGATGAGGAACGCGAGCGTGAGCGCGCCGACCGGCGGCGTCTCGCCGAAGGCCCGGAAGCACACCCACAGCATCGCGATGTCGCACCACAGGTAGGCGACGGCGCCGAGCAGCCGCCACGTCGGGTGCTTGACCTCCTCGCGCGCCTCGCGGACCACCGCGGCCGTCGCGTGCAGCCAGCGCACGGCCCGGCCCGAGCCGTCCCGAAGCGGGAAGTGGCGCTCCAGCCTCGGCACGTTCCAGAACAGCACCAGGCCGGCGGTGGCGACCAGCCCCGGGATCAGCCCCAGCGTGATGTGGTGCGGCGCGTGCAGCACGCCGGCGCCGACGAGCAGTCCGGCGAGGGCGAGCGTCGCGGCGTTGACGCCGCTGGTGATGAGGAACAGCACCGCGGAGCGCTCCATGAAGCGCCGCACCGACCCGCCCTTGGCCTTGGCCACCCACGCGCCGACCGCGATCCCGCCCGCTCCGCCGACGGGCAGCACCGCCCCGAAGGCCATCTCCGACAGCGCGATGCGGATCGCCAGGATCGCGGGCACGCGGTAGAAGATCTCGCGGAACGCGAGGACGTAGCCGGCGCACGAGAGGAGCTCGAGCACGATGGCCAGCCCGACCCACCCGGGATCGACGTCGCGCAGCCGCTCGGCGACGTCGCGCAGCCCCGGCACGGCGAGCACCAGCGCGCCGACCAGGATCACCAGGACCACGAGCGAGACGATGCCGTTGCGCAGGCGCCGGCCCTCGTCGACCTCGAGGTCGAGGAGGCGCCCCTCGAACGCCGGGTCGTGGTGCGGCTGCTCCGCCGAGGGCTGTGACGAGGTCACGCGCCTCGTCTCCCCCCTGCCGTCGCCGGCCGTCCGACGTCGCACCGGCAACCGGCGCATCGTCGTGGCGATCGTGGCAACGTGTGGTCCATGTGGTCGAGTCGGGGTCCTGTCCTGCTCATCTCGATCGCCGCGGTCCTGGCAGGGGTGCCGGCCGCTGCGGCCCAGGCGGAGGTGCCGTCGGTCAGCGTACGCACCCTGCACTTCGACACCGTGGTCGGTCCTGCGCACGACACGCATTGCGACGTGGTCGGCGATCTCTACACGCCGTCGTCGGCGAGCGCCGCCGCGCCCGCGCCCGCGGTCCTCACGACCAACGGCTTCGGCGGCTCCAAGGACGACCAGCGGGCGATGGCGACCGCGCTGGCGCAGCGCGGCTACGTCGTGCTGTCCTACTCGGGCCTGGGCTTCGGCGGGTCGGGCTGCAGGATCCAGCTCGACGATCCCGACTGGGACGGCCAGGCGGGATCGCAGCTCGTGTCGTTCCTCGGCGGGACCAAGGCGGCCAAGGACGGGACGGTGCTCGACGACGTGCGACTCGACGCGCCGGGCGACCCGCGCGTCGGCATGATCGGCGGGTCCTACGGCGGCCAGATCCAGTACGCGGTCGCCGGCCAGGACCCGCGCGTCGACACGATCGTCCCGATCATCACCTGGAACGACCTGGCCTACTCGCTGACGCCCAACAACACGGCGCTGACCGGCGGCGTGACGTCGTCGGTGCCGGGCGTCGGCAAGTACCAGTGGGCGTCCCTGTTCACCGCCGTCGGGATCACCGACGGCATCTCCAACATCCAGTCGGACCCCAGCCGCGACGTGACCACGTGCCCCAACTTCGACGCGCGGGTGTGCCCGGCCGTCGTGGAGGCCGGGATCACCGGCGCGCCGTCGCCGGCCACGCTGGAGCTGCTGCGCCACGCGTCGGTCAGCTCGTACGCCGAGCACATCAGGATCCCGACCCTGCTGCTCCAGGGCCAGGCCGACACGCTGTTCAACCTCAACGAGGCGATCGCGACCTACCAGACGCTGCGCGGGCAGGGAACGCCGGTCAAGATGGTGTGGCAGTCGTGGGGCCACTCGCACAGCGCACCCGCGCCGGGAGAGCTGGGAGACGGCGACGGCGGGTACTCGCCGGTGGACGCCGACGGCAACCTGACCGCTGAGGGTCGCGTCGTGGAGGAGTGGTTCGACCACTACCTCGGTGGCACCGGCCCGGCGCCGGCGATGGACTTCACCTACTTCCGCGACTGGGTGTCCTACTCGGGCGACGCGACGCCGGCCTTCGGGCGCGCCGACGCCTACCCGGCGGGCAAGGACCGGCGGATGCTGCTGTCGGGAGACGACGCGCTGGTGGACCGTCACGCGGCGGCCGCCTCGGGCAGCGCGCCCCTGGTCACCCCGCCGGCCGGCGCGCCGACGTCGGTCACCGAGATCAGCGCGCTGAGCCAGGACGTGCCGCTGTTCGACGCGCCCGGGACGTTCGCGCAGTACACGAGCGCGCCACTGCAACACGACGCCGACGTGGTCGGACCGCCCCGCGCGCGGCTGCGCATCAGCGTGCCGGCCGAGGTGCCGGGCCCCCTCGGCACCGCCCTGCCGGCCGCCCGGCCGACGCTCTTCCTCAAGGTCCAGGACGTCGCGCCCGACGGGTCGGTCACGCAGCCGGGCCGGCTCGTCGCCCCGATCCGGCCGGCGAGCTTCGCGGCGCCGATCGACGTCACGCTGCCCGCGATCGTGCATCGCTTCGCCGCCGGGCATCGCGTCCGGCTCGTCGTCGCGGGCAGCGACGCGGCCTACCGCGGCAGCCCCCTCCCGACCGCCGTCACGATCACTACGGGCCCCGAGGATCCGAGCGCGCTGACGCTGCCCGTCGTCGCCGGCGGGTGACGTTGCAGACCAACGACGCGGCGCGCGCGGCGGCGGCGCTCAGCCGCCCACCGCCGGCACGATCGGCGAGCAGATCGTGCTGCGCGCGGTCGCCGGGTCGAGCGCGTTGAGCATGGCGCGACCGACGATGTGATCGCTGGTCATCGACAGGTGCTCGCCGAGATCCAGGAAGCACTTGTCCTGGATCGTGATGTTGGTCACGTTGGAGCCCGAGAGGAACGCCGAGGTGTAGGGCGTGACGACCTCGTCGTACTTGGACTGGATCACCGTGTACCTGACGCCTGGCACCGTGTCGCCGCCCGTGTTGAGCGCGGTGATGAACGGCGACCCCTTGACCTGGTCGGTGCAGGCCGGGCACAGCGCGCCGACCAGCGGGAGCGCGCCGGGGAAGTAGCCGGCCAGCGTGGCCAGGCCGCTGAGCGTCGTCCCGTGGTTGGACGGCGCCAGGCCGACGAGGTGGTTGACCTTGCTCGCCCCGCCGAGGTTCTTGATGTAGTACCGCGGCATCATCCCGCCCTGCGACCAGCCGACGATGTCGACCTTGGCCGCCCCGGTGCTCGCCAGCACCTTCGTGACCTCGGTCTTCAGCTCGTCCGCGGACGCCGCGATCGAGCCGTAGGCGCCGATCTGACCGAGGAACATGCCGCCGTAGTTGAACGTGTAGACGCAGTAGCCGTCGTTCTTCAACAGCGGCGAGAACGCGTTCCAGCTCGTGATCTGGTTGGCGAACGTGCCGTTGACCAGGACGACCGGGCGCGGGTGCGCCGCCGAGGGCCGGCACGACCAGTCGTTGGCTCCCAGCGGCGACCCGCCGGGCTGCAACGCCGACGCCGCGATCGCTGTCGGGAAGTTGTAGACGACCGGAAGGGCCGCCCCCGCACTGGCCGCAGACCCGGCCAGGCACGACGATGCGACCGCGAGCGCGGCCGCCAGACGCTTGATGCGCATGCTCTCTCTCCTCCTGCTCCCCGCCCTTCGGGACTGAAGGGCGATGACTCCGTCGGTGAGACTGCCAGAGCGGTGCCACGGCGTGCAACCCCTACATGATCAACGCGTCACGACGACGCGTTCGTCAGGCGCGCTGTCGGACGGCGGGCTCACGGGCGATCGGCGACCGACCGGCGCGCGCGCGGTGCCATCCGAGGAACGCGAGCCCCGCCAGCAGCCCCCAGAACGGCGCGCTGATCCCGATGACCGTCACGCCCGAGGCGCTGACGACGAACGTGATCATCGCGGCCTCGCGCTGGTCGTCGTCCGCGGTCGCCGCACGCAGCGCCGCGCCGAGCGTGGCCAGCAGCGCCAGGCCCGCGACGGCCTCGATGAGCACCGGCGGCGACGCGGCCAGCAGCGCGGTGGCGAGCCCGGCGCCGAGGCCGAGCACGAGGCAGACGACGCCGGCGCTGACGGCCGCGATCCAGCGGCGCGACGGGTCGGGATCGGCGTCGGGCCCGGCGGTCAGCGCCGCGGTGATCGCCGCGAGGTTGATGCCGTGCGCGCCCATGGGCGCGCCGACGATCGACGCGGCGCCGGTGGCGGTCAGCACGGGCCGCAGCGGCGCCTCGTAGCCGTTGGCGCGCAGGACGCTGACGCCCGCGACGTTCTGCGACACCATCGTCACCACGAACAACGGCAGGCCCAGGCCGATCAGGGTGCCGGCGTTCAACGCCGGCGTGACCCAGGTCAGCTGCGGCAGCAGGTGCGCGGGTCCCGCGCCGGAGACCGGGTCCAGCGCGACGCCGATCGCCGCGGCCGCCAGCGCGCCGATGGCCGCCCACCGCCGGGCGACCCGCGTGAGGATCAGCCACACCACGACCACCGGGATGCCGAGGCGCGGCACCTCGACCACCGCATGCACCGGTGCGAGGCAGACCGACAGCAGGACGCCGGCCAGCAAGCCGTTGGCCAGCGGGCCGGGGATCGTGAGGATCGCCCGCGTCAGCGCGGGCCACAGACCCGAGAGGACGATCAGCAGGCCGGCGAGCATGAACGCCCCCAGCGCCGCCGGGTAGCCGCCCTGCACGTGCCCGGCGGCGATCAGCAGCGCAGCGCCCGGCGTCGACCACGCCATGGTCAGGGGGATGCGGTGGCGCAGCGACAGCACGACGCCGACGGCGCCCATCGAGACCGACAGCACCAACAACCCCGACGACGCCTGCGCGTCGCTTGCGCCGACGGCGTGCAGGCCGGCCAGGACGATCGCGAACGCCCCGGCGAACCCGACCAGCGCCGCCACGACCCCGGCGAGGACCGGGTGCAGGATGCCGGAGCGCGGGCTCACGCGCGGGCGCCCGGGCTGATCATCGAGCACGGCCGAGCGTCGCCTCGATGCCGCGGAGGTCGCCGTCCTCGTCGACGAGCACGGTCACGTCGACGTACCCGAGGCGCGCCAGGTCGTCGCGCAGCGCGTCGGCCTCCTCACCGCCCAGCTCGAGCAGGAGCGCACCGCCCGGCCGGAGGAAGCGCGGGCTGTCGGCCAGGACGCGCCGGAGGACGTCCGTGCCGTCGCGGCCGCCGTCGTAGGCCAGCGTCGACTCGAAGGTGAAGGTGTCGCGTTGCAGCAGCGGCAGCTCGGGCGTCGGCACGTACGGCACGACGCCGGCGACCACGTCCACGCGGCCTTCGAGCGTGCGCGGCAGCGGGGCGAGCAGGTCGCCGCGGTAGACCTCGACGCCGTTGGCCCTCGCGCACGCGACGGCACGCTCGTCGACGTCGGACGCGACGACGCGCGCGCCGGGGCGGTACGTGCTGAACGTCAGGGCCACGGCGCCCGCCCCGGTGCAGAGATCGATCGCCGTGCCGCCGGCCGGCAGGCGCTCGACGGCGCGGTGCGCGAGCAGCTCGCTCTGCCAGCGCGGGACGTAGACCCCGGGATCCACGCGGACCTCGAGCCCGCAGAACGAGACGCTCCCGGTGATCCAGGCCAGCGGCTCCCCGGTGAGGCGACGGCGCACGAGCCCGTCGAGCAGCTCGGCGTCGCCCGCGGCGCGGGCGAGGAGCTCCTCGGCCTCCTCGTCGGCCGCGACGAACCCGGCGCGCGCGAGCAGCGCGGTGAGGCCCTCGGAGTCGTTCGGCGCCGGCGTCATGGGCCAACGACCCTAGTACCCCGCCACGCGCTGCGGCCCATCTGGCAGGGTTGCACGGCGGCGAGCCCGAATCCCGGAGCCCGCCGGCACCCCGCCAAGAGGAGGACCTGACCCGTGACCACCGTGCGCGATGCGGCGTTCGAGCTGTTCCGCGAGCGCGGCATGACGACGATCTTCGGCAACCCCGGCTCCACCGAGCTGCCGATGCTCGCCGACTTCCCGTCCGACTTCCGCTACGTCCTGGGTCTCCAGGAGGCCGTGGTGATCGGCATGGCGGACGGCTACGCGCAGGCGTCCGGGCGGATCGCCCACGCCAACCTCCACACCGCGCCCGGACTCGGCAACGCGATGGGCGCGATCTTCAACGCCCAGGCCAACAAGGCGCCGCTGCTGGTCACCGCCGGCCAGCAGGTCCGGCCGCACATCACGATGCAGGCCAACCTCACCAACCACCGCGCCACCGAGGTCGCCCAGCCCTACGTCAAGTGGAGCTTCGAGCCGCCGCGCGCCGAGGACGTCCCGGCCGCGCTCGCGCGCGCCACGTACCTCGCGTCGCTGCCGCCGCAGGGCCCGGCGTTCGTGTCGCTGCCGATGGACGACTGGGGCGTCGAGGTCGACGAGGCCGCCGCGCGCCACGCGGTCACGCGGCAGGTCAGCGGTCGCGCCGGCGCCGACCCGGCCGCGGTGCGGGCGCTCGCGCAGCGGCTCCGCAGCGCCCGCGCGCCGGTCATGATCGCCGGACCGGGCATCGACGCCGCGGGCGCCTGGGACCAGGCCGTGGCGCTGGCCGAGCACCAGGCGCTGCCCGTGTGGGCGACGCCGGCGCCGGGCGGCGGGCGCCTCGGCTTCCCCGAGGGCCACCCCCACTTCCGCGGCAGCCTGCCGCCCGCCATCGGACCCGCCGGCCAGGCGCTGGAGGGCCACGACCTCGTGCTCGTCGTCGGCTCGTCGGTGTTCCCGTACTACCCCTACCTGCCCGGCCCGGCGCTGCCGGCGGGCACCGCGCTGATCGCCATCACCAACGACCCCGACGAGGCGGCGCGCGCGCCGATGGGCGACGCGCTCGTCGCCGACGTCGCGCTTACCCTCGACGCGCTGCTGGCCGAGCTGGCCGCCGGCGGAGCGTCGGACCGCACGCCGCCCGTGCCGCTCGACGCGCCCCCGGCGCTCGACGCGCCGGCCCGCGCGGAGTCCGAGCCCGGCGGCCCGATGTACGCCGGCGACGTCCACGGCGTCCTCGCGCAGCTGCTGCCCGAGGACGCGATCATCGTGCTCGAGTCGCCGTCGAGCACGCTGGCGCTGCGCAACCGGCTGCGGATCTCCCGGCCCGGCAGCTACTACTTCGGCTCGGCCGGCGGCCTGGGCTTCGGCCTCTCGGCCGCGCTCGGGGTGCAGCTGGCCCAGCCGTCGCGACCGGTCGTCTGCGTGCTGGGCGAGGGATCGGCGCAGTACGCGATCACCGGCTTCTGGACGGCCAAGGCCTACAACATTCCTGTCACGTTCCTCGTGCTGCGCAACAGCGAGTACTCGATCCTGAAGTGGTTCGCGACGCTGGAGCAGGTCGAGGGCGCCCCGGGCCTGGACCTCCCCGCGCTCGACGTCGCCGCCACGGCCGCCAGCTACGGCGTGCCGTCGCGGACGGTCACCGGCCGCGACGAGCTGCACGCCGCGCTCGGCGAGGCCCTCGCCGACCAGGACGGCCCGCGCCTGGTCGAGGTCGGCGTCCAGCCCGGAATGGCGTTGTTCTAGGCCATGTTTCACGACTCGAGGAGCTGACCCCGTGATCACCCCGTCCCTGTGGCTCGGCCGCGCGGAGGCCCGCGCCGGCGGATGGCTCTGCCGCATGGTCTTCTCGCTGCCGGCGCCGCTCGTGCGCCGGCTGGCCGGCGCGCCGCCGCCGCACGCCGGTGGCCTGCATCCCGAGGCGTGGCTGCTCGCGCGCCTGTCGGCGATCGCGCCCGACCGCCAGAACGACCGCGTGCCGGTCGCCGAGCAGCGCCGCCGCCTCGCGCTCTCGGCCGGCCCCCTGGCGGTGCGCCCGCGGCTGCCGCTGACCACCGTCGACCACGCGATCCCGGGGCCGGGCGGCGCACCCATCCCCGCCCGGCTGTACGTGCCGGAGGGCGCCCCGGCCCGCGGTCCCTTGTTGGTGTACTTCCACGGCGGCGGGTGGGTGCAGGGCTCGGTCGCCACGCACGATCCCGGCTGCCGGCTGCTCGCGCACCTCTCGGGTGTCCGCGTGCTGTCGGTCGACTACCGGTTGGCGCCCGAGCACCCCTACCCCGCGGCCGCGCAGGACGCGATCGCCGCCTACGCGTGGGCGGCCGCCTCCGCCGCGCGGCTCGGGATCGACCCGGAGCGCATCGCCGTGGGCGGCGACAGCGCCGGGGGCAACCTCGCCGCGGTGGTCGCGCTGGCGGCCCGCGACGACGACGACCTGCCCGACGCCGCGTTCCAGCTGCTGATCTACCCGGCCGTCGACCTCGCCGCCAAGGCGCCGTCGGTCACCACCTTCGCCGAGGGCTTCCTGCTCACCGAGCGCGGGATGGACTGGTACGTCGGCAAGTACGTGCCCGACGCGGCGCGGCGCTCCGAGCCGCAGGCCTCGCCGCTGCGCGCCGCCGACCTCGCGGGCCTGCCGCCCGCCTACGTGGGCACGTGCGTCCCGGACCCGCTGCGCGACGAGGGTGAGGCCTACGCGGAACGCCTGCGCGACGCCGGCGTCCCGGTGACGGTGCAGCGCCACGGCCAGGTGCACGGCTTCTTCAACATGAGCGCGATCCCGAGCGCCCGCCAGGCGCTGGCGGTGCTGGCCGGTGCGCTGGCCCAGGGCACCGTCCGCGCTCCCGCCGCGGCGCGGCTCCCGCCGGCGACGCCGCCCACGTCGGTAGCCTGAGAGGTACCCATGCCCGCACGCTCGACCCGACCCAGACCCGGATCCTCCGAGCCGGTGCCGTGCATGGAGATCACCGAGGGCGAGGCCCGCTACCTGCTCGCGCTGCGCGACCTCAACGTGGCCGGCAGCCCGCCGTCGCAGGCGGCCGTGGCGCGCAAGGTCGGCGTTTCGCACCCGACCGCGCTGGAGATGATCCGGCGCCTGCGCGCGCTGGACCTCGTCGCCGCCGAGGCCCTGACCCTGACGGCCAGCGGCACGAGCGCCGCGCTGGTCCTCACCTCCCGCCGGCACGCCGCCCGCGTGCTGGCCCACGAGGTCCTCGGCCTCGACGACGAGCAGTCGGCCGCCGAGGCCGACGCGCTGGCCACCAGCCTCTCGCCGGTCCTCGCCCGCCGCCTCGTCGCCTGGCGCACGCGCAACGCCGCGACCGCCGCCGAGCCGCACGACGCGTAGGGCCGCGCGCGCCGCGGCACCCCCCGACTCTCGCGGTTCGAGAATGAGAACCGTTCTTGTTACACTGCCGCCTTCGTGCCCGCCCCGTTCGACCTGCCCTTCGTCCAGCGTGCCGTGGTCGAGATCGCGCTGCTGGCGGTCGGCTCGGGGATCCTCGGCACCTGGATCGTGCTGCGCGGCCTCAGCTTCTACGCCCACGCCGTCGGCACCGCGGCCTTCCCCGGCCTCGTCCTCGCCGACGGGCTCGGGTTCTCGCCGCTGCTCGGCGCGCTGGCGACCGCGGGCCTCGTCGCGATCGGCGTGGCCGCGCTGGCCAACCGCGGCCGGGAGGAGTACGACAGCGCCACCGCGCTGGTCCTGGTCGGCGCGCTCGCCGCCGGCGTGATCCTCGCCAGCGACGTCTTTCACTCCCAGGGCAGCGTCGAGCGGCTGCTGTTCGGCAGCCTGCTGATCATCGACTCCACCGACCAGCTCGTCGCCGGCGCCGTCGGCGTCGCGGTGCTGCTGGCCGGCGCGCTGCTCGGCCGCCGCTGGCTCGCCTCGGGCTTCGACCGCGACGGCGCCCGCGCCCTCGGCGCGCGCTCGCCCCTGCCCGACCTGCTGCTGCTCGCGCTCGTCGCCGCCTCGGCCGTCGCGGCGCTCGACGCCATCGGCGCGCTGCTGTCCACCGCCCTGCTCGTCGTCCCGGCCGCGACGACGCGCCTGTTCGTCGACCGCCTGCGCCCTTGGCAGCTGGCGACCGTCGCGCTCGTGCTCGCCGAGGGCGTCACCGGGCTCTGGCTGTCGGTCGAGACCAACGCCCCGCCCGGCGCGACGATCGCGGTCGTCGGCGGCGTGGTCTTCGCCGTCGCCGCGCTCGCCCGCGCCGCGCGCACGCAGCGCCGCGGCCGCGCCGCCCTCGCGGTCTCGGCGGCCGCCGCGCTGGCGCTCCTCGCCGGTGGCTGTGCCGGCTCGGGCAGCAGCGCGGCCGACGGCCGCATCGCCGTCGTGGCGACCACCACCCAGCTCGGCGACCTCGTCCGCAACGTCGGCGGCCCGGCCGTGTCGGTCACCCAGATCCTGCAGCCCAACTCCGACCCGCACGACTACGAGCCGCGACCCAAGGACATCCAGAACACCGCGGGCGCGGCGCTCGTCGTCCGCAGCGGCGACCGCCTCGACGCGTGGATGGACGAGGTCGTCCGCGACGCCGGCGGCGACCCCACCGTGCTGGACGCCGGCGCCGGCCGTCCCGTCGCGCTGCCCGGCGAGTCCACCGGCCCCGAGGCGTCGCGCTTCGATCCGCACTGGTGGCACGACCCGCGCAACATGGTCTACGCCGCCGGCCGCGTCCACGACGCGCTCGTCAAGGCCGACCCGGAGCGGCGTGCGCAGATCGACCGCGCGACCGACACCTACATCAAGCGGCTGCGCGCGACCGATCGATCGATCGCCGTGTGCATGGACCGCGTCCCCACCGCGGAGCGCAAGCTCGTCACCGACCACGACGCGTTCGCCTACTTCGCCCACCGCTACGGGATCGCCGTCGTCGGCGCCGTCATCCCGTCGCAGACGACCCAGGCCCAGCCGTCGGCGGGCGACCTCGCCGACCTCAGCGCGGTCATCCGGCGCGAGCACGTCAGCGCCGTGTTCCCCGAGTCCTCGGCCAGCCCCAAGCTCGCCGAGGCGCTCGCGCGCCAGACCGGGGCGCGGATGGAGAGCGACCTCTACGGCGACACGCTCGGCGCGGCGGGCTCGGCCGGGGCGACCTACCTCGGCATGGAGCGCGCCAACGCGGCCACGATGGTGCGCGGCTTCACCGGCGGGCGGCAGCAGTGCCGGAGCGGCGCATGAGCGCCGTGCGCGCGATCGGCGCCCCGCTGATGGCGACCGAGGGCCTGGCGGCCGGCTACGGCGCCGGCCCGCCCGTGCTGCGCGACGTCACGTTCACCGCCCAGCCCGGGCAGCGCATCGCCGTCCTGGGGCCCAACGGCGGCGGCAAGACCACGCTCTTCCGCACGCTGCTCGGCGAGCTGCGCCCCGCCGCGGGAACGCTGCAGCGGCCCGCGCGCATCGGCGTCGTGCCGCAGACCGAGCGCTCGCGCCTGGACTTCCCGGTCAGCGCCCTCGACGTCGCGCTGATGGGCACGCTCTCGACGCTGCCGTGGTGGCGGCGCCCCGGCCGCGCCGACCGCGAGCGCGCCCGCACCGCGCTGGCCGACGTCGGCCTCGCCGATCGCGCCGACCGCACGTTCGGCGACCTGAGCGGCGGGCAGCGCCAGCGCGTGCTCGTCGCCCGCGCCCTCGTGCAGGACGCCCCGGTCCTGCTGCTGGACGAGCCCTACGTCGGCCTGGACGCGCCGAGCATCGACCTGCTCGACGGCCTGCTCGCCCGGCTGGCCGCCGACGGCCGCGCGCTCCTGATCGCCACGCACGACGTCGAGCAGGCCCGCGACTGGGAGCGCGTGCTCTGCCTCAACCGCCAGCAGGTCGCCTTCGGCCCGCCCGCCGAGGTCCTGACCCGCGAGACGCTCGAGCGCACCTACGGCGCCGAGCTCGTCGAGGTCGCCGACGAGCGCTGCGTGATGCCACCCCACCATCACGGCCACGACCACGCGTGATCGTCGCGACGCTCTGGCACACGCTGATCGCGCCGTGGGAGCAGTCCATCGACCGGCGCGCGCTGCTCGAGGTGCTGCTGCTCGGCATCACCGGCGGGACGCTCGGCTGCTGGATCATCTTCTACAACCTGAGCTACAGCACCGAGTCGCTGGCCCACGCGCTGCTGCCGGGCCTCGTGCTGGCCGCGCTGACCGGGATCCCGCTGATCCTCGGCGGCGCCGCGGGCCTCGCCGTGGCCGCGATGGCGATCGCCGCCGCAGCGCGCACGCCCGCGATCGGCCGCGACACGGCGGTGGCCGTCGTGGTGACGGCGCTGCTGGGCCTCGGCGCGCTGCTGGCGCTCTCGCCCGCCACGCCGGCGGGCCTCGGCGAGCTCCTGTTCGGCGACGTGCTGGGCGTCAGCGACCTCGACCTCGTGCTCGCCGCGCTGCTCGCGGTCGCGGTGGTGATCGCGCTGGCGCTGCTGCACGGCCGGCTGCTGCTCGTCGGCTTCGACCGGCTCAACGCCGCCGCGCTCGGCGTGCGCGCGGGCACCGTCGACGCGGCGCTGCTGCTGCTGGTCGCCGCCGCGCTGCTGGTCGCCGTGCAGGGCCTGGGCAACCTGCTGGTCGTCGCGGTGCTGGTGGGACCGGCCGCCATCGCCCGTGCGGTGACGCACCGCATGTCCACCATGATGGCCGTCGCCGCGGCCGTGGCGGTCCTCGCCGGCTGCGGCGGGCTCTACCTCAGCTACTACGCGCGCACCGCGGCCGGCGCGTCGATCGCCGCGGTGATCGTCGCGACCTATGCGGTCGCTCTGGCCGCCCAGGCCGCCCGCCGGGCCGTCGCGGGTCGCTCGCGCGCCGCGACGCCGGCCGCCGCGCGGGCATAGGGGGCGCGTGGGTCCTAACCAGCCGCGGGTTTCGCCCCTTGGGCGAAGACCCGCAAGGGAACCTGGCCCTCTGGGCCAGTGTTCCCCTAGTCCCGGCAGTCCGAGCAGGCGCCGTGGAGCACGACGTCGTGCTCGGCGACGGTGAACGTCACGCGCTTGGCCAGGCGCTGGATGCTGCGCTCGAGCTCGGGATCCTCGAACGGGATCACCTGGCCGCAGGCGTCGCAGACCATGTGATGGTGATGGCCTTCCTCGCGGGCGGCCTCGAAGCGGGCCAGCCCCTGGCCGACCTCGACGCGCGTGATCATCCGCAGCTCTTCGAGCTCCTCGAGGATGCGGTAGATGCTCGCACGGGCCACTGCGCGGCCGTCGCGGTCGCGCAGCGACTGCTCGATCTCGGAGGCCGAGAGCGCGCAGCGCTGCTCGTCGAGCAGCGCGATCAGCGCGGCGCGGGCCCCGCCGCGGCGGTAGCCGGCGCCCGCCAGGGCGTCGGTGGCGCGGTCGGCCCAGCCGTCGGCGGCGACATGATCGTGGCCGTGTGCCTGCTGCGCGGGACTCATTCCCACCTAGCGTATCGCCGGAGGCTCAGCCCGAGCCGGTGAGGCCCACGGTGGAGACCACCGTGGCGACCGCGAAGACCGCGACCGTGACGCGGCGCAGCCGCTCCGGCGTCAGGAACGACCAGCCACGGGACTGGAGCCACGCGCGGGCGCCGCTCGCGCCCGCCATCGCCGTCATCGCACATCCTGCGCACATAGACCCGATGCTAGCGCCAGGAAGCCGCGTTTACGCCTGCAGCTTGGCGGCCACCTGCGAGAGCGGCTCGGCGAGCGCGTCGACCAGCTGGCTGAGGCGGCGCCGCTCGGCCGGGCCGACCGTCTCGTAGCTCGGGAACTCGCCGTGCTCCTTCAGCGCGTCCAGGCGCGCGGTGACGGCGTCGAAGCGGCGCTCGATCGTCTTCGCCAGCTCGGGGTCGCTACGGCGCAGAGCGGGAGCCAGCAGTCCGAACGCGGTCTGCGAGCCGGCGACGTTGGCCTCGAAGTCGGTGAGGTCGGTGTGCGAGTAGCGGTCCTCCTCGCCGGTGATCTTCGACGCGGAGACCTCGTCGAGCAGGCCGTTGGCGCCGTTGGCCAGCTCCTCGGGCTCGTAGCTCAGGCCCTCGGTCTTGGCCTGCAGGAGCTTGGTGTCGGCCAGCAGCTTGTCGGCGATGCCCGACAGGCCCTTCGTGGTGCCCTTGGCCCACAGGCCCTGCTCGATCTTGTGGAAGCCCGTCCACTTCTGGCCCTGCTCGACGTCGTTGACGCGCGCGTCGATCTCGGGATCCAGGTTGCCGAAGCTCTCGGCGACCGGCTCGATCGTCTCGTACGGGACGCGCGTGGAGGCGAACAGCGACTTGGCCCTGGCCCTGTCGCCGGCCTTGACCGCGGCGGTGAACGCCGTGGTGCGCTTGACCAGCTCGGCGGCCTGCGTCTCGACGTAGCTGCGGTAGGACGCGGTCGCCGCCTTCAGCGCGGGGTCGTCGCCGGCCGCGCTGACCGTGCCCGCGCCGACCTCGAGCGTGCCCGTCGCGGCGGTCTTGCCGCCGGGGCACGCCACGGCGTAGGAGCCGGGCTTGAGGTTGAGCGTGAACTTGCCGGAGAGCCCCGCGACGATGTTCTCCTTCTCGCCGATGATCCGCGAGCCCGAGAGCACCTCGAACTCGCTCACGCGGCTCGTGCCGTCGTTGGAGACCTCGAAGGTGGTCGGTCCGGCGGCGAGCTTGAGCGCGGCGGGCTCGCAGCCCGCGTCGGTCAGCTTGATCGCGACGGACTTGGCGCCCTTGGCCCCCGCGCCGCCGTCGTCGCCGGAGCCGCAGGCCGACAGCAGCAGCGCCAGCGCGCCGAGCAGCAGCGCGGCGGCGGCGGCGCTGCGGACCTTGCCGCTCGCCGGGCCCTTGCGCTTGGGCAGCAGGACGAAGCCGACGACCGGGATCGCGAACGCCAGGTAGGCGATGAGCTCGACGTCGGTCGGGCGCGGCTGCAGGCCGAGCATGCCGGTCAGCAGCGCGGCGGTCCACGTGCCGGGCACCACGAGCCAGCTGAGGTCCAGCGCCTGGTCCTGGCCGAAGTTGACCCAGCCGGCCTCGTGGGCGGTGTGGAACGCGCTGGCCACCAGGCCGGCGGCGACGAGCGCCAGCACCACGCCGGTGAAGCGGAAGAAGCGCGCCATGTTCAGGCGGATGGCGCCGCGGTAGATCGCGAAGCCGACGACGACCGCCGCGACGACGCCGAGGATGGCGCCGAGCCCCGCGGTGGCCGGATCGCTGGAGCTCTGGAACGCGGCGACGAGGAAGACCGCGGTCTCCAGGCCCTCGCGGAAGACCGCGAAGAACGCCATGCCGATCAGCGCGCCGACCGAGCCGTGCTTGAGCGCGGTGCTCGTGCTCTCGCGCAGCTCGCCGGCCAGGGCGGCGCCGTGGCGGCGCATCCAGACGATCATGAACGTGACCATCACGACGGCGACGCCGCCGATGACCGTCTCGAGGCCCTCCTGCTGGCGCTGCGGCAGCTCCTCGTCGACGAGGTGCAGGGCGATGCCGACCGCCAGGCAGATGACCGTCGCGACCGCGACGCCCGCCCACACCCACCGCAGCGCGTCGGTGCGGCCCTCCTGCCGTAGGAAGGTCGCGATGATCGAGATGATGAGCGCGGCCTCCACGCCTTCGCGGAGGCCGATCACGAACGTCGGAAGCATGGGCGGGCATATTAGGGATACCTAAGCCACGACGTCGGGTGCCCTAACACCTCGGGGTCGCGGAGCCCCCAGAACGCGCTCGGCGAGGGCGCCGAACGCCAGTCCGGTGACGCTCCACAGGATCGTGTGGATGCCGAGCGTCGAGAGCCGGAACCGCCACAGCGCGCCGGCCGGGAAGTCCTTGGGCACCTCGTCGACCCCCGGCAGCACGAGCGCCGCCAGCGCGACGAGGCCGACGAACACCGCGCCGCCGGCGATCGCGCCCTCCCACGCGCCGAGGCGCGCGCGGGCGGCCCGGGCCACCCGCACCGCGGCGATCGCGCCGCAGATCGAGATCGCGATCATCACGAAGAACAGCAGCGTCCGGTGCCCGATGGTGTCGGGGTTGCCGACCGACGGTGGGCTGGCCGGGTACTTCAGGAACGGCACGAGCGTGACGGCGACGAAGCCCCCGCCGGCCAGCGCGAGCGCGACCGCGCGGGCGCCGGGTAGGCCGAGGCGGCCGTAGGCGTAGGCGAACGTCAGGGCGAAGATCCCGCCCAGCGCGACGCCATAGGCCACCACCGCGATCAGCAGGCCGGCGGTGGACTGCACGCCGCGGCTGACGAGCTCGGGCTCGGCGGGCCGGCCGGTCACGGCCGCGAGGTGCTCCTCGAAGCCGATGGCCCGGTCGACCTGCGGCTCGCCGAAGACCTTGGCGAACGCGAACGCGAGCAGGGCCGCGCCGGCGCCGGCCAGCATGCCGCGCAGCAGCAGGGAGCGCATCATGATGATGTCGGTCCGCCGACTAGTGGCAGGGGAAGCCGAGCAGGTGGCGGCCGTCGTGGACGAGCTCGTGGATGGTGGAGCCGCCGATCAGCGACGTCGCACCCTCCTCGGCGCCCACGAAGTAGAGCAGCAGCATCAGCAACAGCCCGGCGAAGGCCGCCCACGGGAGCAACTCGCGGGCGGAGACGATCGGGGCGGGCGTGCCGGCCGCTTCGGGCGGCAGGACGACGGCAGCGTCGTTCATGGCTGGTGGACCTCCTCGGGATTCAGCGTCCCGTTCATGGATCGAGAGGCGACGGAGGAGGGTCTGGCTTCCCGCGCGTGGCGGGTTACAGTGGCGCGACCGCACCGGACTCTCACCGGCTTCCTCGCACTCCGACGCTGGGCGGCACTCTACCGGGGCGGGCGGTCCGAGCGGATCGGGCTTGCCGTTTTCCAGCGGACGGGTAGCGTCGGCGGACATGACCCAGATCCACGAGCACGCCCTCGGCCTCACGTGGGTGATGGACGACGCGATGCAGCGCGCCGCGCACGCGCTGGTCGCCGACGACGGGCGGGTGTGGCTGGTCGACCCCGTCGACGACCCGGCTGCCATGGAGCGCGTCGCCGCGCTGGGCGAGCCGGCCGGGGTCCTGCAGCTCCTGGACCGCCACAACCGCGACTGCACGGCGCTCGCGCAGCGGCTCGGCGTTCCGCACTTCAGCGTGCCGGACGCGCTGCCGAATGGGCCCTTCACGCCCGAGCGCGTGGTGCGCAACCGCTTCTGGAACGAGGTCGCGCTCTGGTGGCCGCAGCGCCGCGCGCTGATCGTCGCCGAGGCGCTGGGGACCGCGCCGGCGTTCGCGGTGGGTGCCGGCCCGGTCGGGGTCCACCCCATGCTGCGGCTCCGCCCGCCGCACCAGCTCAAGGCCTTCGACGCCGAGCACCTCCTGGTCGGCCACGGCCCGCCGGTCCACGGGCCGCACACGGCGGAAGCGATCGCCGAGGCCATCGACCACGCCTGGCGCGACACGCCCCGGCTGCTGCTGAAGCTGCCGTCGCTGGTGCTGGCGGGGCGGTAACTGCATCCGCGCCGGCGGCCTTCGGGCGGGATCGTTCGGGTTCGAATCGGCAGTGTCGTGAGGTGCGGGTCGACGCACCGTTGCATCTCATTGGGTAAATCGACCCGGGCGGCGGCGTTCCGCGCGGGCGCGGTGGTGCCGCCGGGCGCCTTGCGGGGCAGTGACGACGGAGGTACGAGCGGGCGCGGGCCCGGTCGGTCTGCCGCCGGCCTCGGGGCGGCGATCGTTCGGGCGTGAATCGCGACTCCTCGAGGTCCGGGTCGCCTCGTGCGTACCTATTCATCACCAAGCGACCCGGACCCTCGGGGGAAGGTGATCCGTGTCGGTTTGAGCGTCGGATCGACGTCGAAACCGACGCGGACCTCCCGCGGCCCGGCACCGGCGGACGCCCGGTGGCGCAGGCACCGCCGCCAACTCTCGCTCTCCTCAGTGCCCCCGAATCACGCGTCGTCGCACGACCGACGCCCGAGCTGAGGGCCAACCGCCCCGGGCGCCCAACGCATCTCGTCTGACCGCGACGAGCCGAGACGAACTCGGACGCGCACCGCCAATTCGCGCGGTCCGGATCGACAGTCGACCCGGACCGTGCGCCCCGCGTAAGAGACAGTCGAGGCCGTGTGTCTCATAGGCGCGTATGCTGGACCGGTGGTCGAGCCGCCCTCCCCGTCCTGGTCGCGCTACGTCGCCCTCGGCGACAGCACCTCCGAGGGACTCGAGGATCCGCTCCCCGACGGGTCGGGCTACCGCGGCTGGACCGATCGCCTCGCCGAGCGCGTCGCCGCGATCAACCCGGAGCTGCGCTACGCCAACCTCGCGGTGCGGGGCAAGCTCGCGCGCCAGGTTCGCGAGGAGCAGCTGCAGCCGGCGCTCGCCCTGGCGCCCGATCTGGCCACCGTCGTCGCCGGTCTCAACGACGTGCTGCGCCGCCGCTGCGACGTCGCCACCGTCACGGGCCACCTCGAGGCCATGATCGGCGCGCTGCGCGCCGCGGGCGCCACCGTCGACACCTTCACCTATCCCGACCCGGTGCCGATCAACCCGATCGCCCGCCCGGCGCGGGAGCGCGTGGTCGCGTTCAACGCGACGCTGCGCGCCGTAGCCGAGCGCCACGGCGCGGTGCTGGTCGACCTCGAGCGCCATCCGGTCACCTCCGACCGGCGCCTCTGGCATCCCGACCGGCTGCACGCCAACAGCGAGGGGCACGCGCGCATCGCGGCGGCGATCGCCGACGGCCTCGGCCTGCCCGGCGCCGACGACGCCTGGGCACAGCCGCTGCCGCCCGCCGCGCGCGTCCCGCGCCACCGTGCGCTCGCCGGCGACGCCGAGTGGGCGGGCCGCCACCTCGCCCCGGGGTCGTGCGCCGGCTGCGCGGCCGCTCGTCCGGCGACGGCCGCACCGCCAAGCGCCCCGAGCTCACCCCGCTTCACCCGTCCCCAACCGATCAGGAGCGCTGACCACATGTCCGAGCCCACCCTGTCCCCCGTCCTGGACGCGTTCCGCCTCGACCGCAAGGTCGCCGTCGTCACGGGCGCCTCCTCGGGCCTCGGCGTCGCGTTCGCGCGGGCGCTGGCCGAGGCCGGCGCCGACGTCGCCCTCGGCGCGCGCCGCGTCGACCGCCTGCAGGACACCAAGAAGCTCGTGGAGGACACCGGCCGCCGCGCGATCGCCGTGGCCACCGACGTCGCCAAGCCCGAGGACGCCCGCGCGCTGGTCGAGGCGACCATGCGCGACCTCGGCCGCGTCGACATCCTGGTCAACAACGCCGGCGTCGGGACAGCGGTCCCCGCGTCGCGCGAGACGCCGGAGCAGTTCCGCCGCGTCATCGACATCAACCTCAACGGCGCCTACTGGATGGCACAGGCCGCCGGCGCGGTCATGGAGCCGGGCAGCAGCATCATCAACATCTCCAGCGTGCTGGGGATCACCACCGCCGGGCTGCCGCAGGCCGCCTACGCCGCGAGCAAGGCCGGGCTCAACGGCCTGACGCGCGACCTCGCCCAGCAGTGGACGGGCCGCAAGGGCATCCGCGTAAATGCGATCGCCCCCGGCTTCTTCGCCTCCGAGATGACCGACCAGTACCCGCCGGAGTACCTCGAGCTCCAGCGCGCGCGCATCCCCGCCGGCCGGACCGGCGACCCGCGCGAGCTGGCGGCGACCGTCGTCTTCCTCGCCGGACCCGGCGCCGGCTACATCACCGGGCAGACCCTGCCGGTCGACGGCGGCATGACCATCGCGTGAGCCGGACCGCCGCCGCCACGCGCGAGGACGTCGTCCGGGCCGCGGCGCGGCGGTTCGTGGCCGGCGAGCGGATCGACGTGCAGGCCGTCGTGGGCGACACCGGCGTCGCGCGCGCGACCGTGCACCGCTGGTTCGGCACGCGCGAGGGGCTGATCGGCGAGGCGATCGTCCATGCCTCGGAGCCGGTGCTCGACCGGGCCCGGCGCGTGGCCGAGGGCCGCGGCGCGGCCGGCCTCCTCGCCGCGTTCGACGGCATCGTGGCCACGATGGCCGCCGACGAGGGCCTGCGACGCTTCCTCGAGCACGAGCGCGAGGCGGCGCTGCGGATCCTCACGTCATCGGCCGGCGTCGTCCAGCCGGCGTGGGTGGCGCGCACCGAGGCGCTCATCGTCGCCGAGGCCGGCGCAGGGCGCTATAGCCCCGCGCTCGACCCCGCGACGCTTGCCTACGCGGTCGTCCGCCTCACCGAGGCGTTCCTGTACCACGACGCCGCCGCCGGCCTGCGCGGCGACACCGAGCGCCTGCACGCCGTCCTCGCGGCGGTGCTCGGCGTGGACCGGAGCTAGGACATGTCTCCTTGTTGAGGAACGAGTCGAAACGGATGAGAGAGCTCGTCTCAGCGCCTCACTGTGCCGCCTATGGACGTCATGGCTGCGATCGCCGACGGCTCAGCGGAGCTCGTTGATGCGCATCAGGTTGCCCGCGGATTGCGGAAGGCGCAGTCGCGAACCCCGTACGGCTGCTCGGTCGGCTCCTGGATGACTTCGGGGCCGCTGGCCTGCAGCCGGTGCGTTCAAAGCGCAGGTCCACGCGCCGCTGAGCTGGCCCACGGCTGCCCAAGGTGTTCTACGGCACCTGGCACGCCCACCCGCTCCACGGCAGTCCCAGAGCGATCCCCACGACATCGCTGCTGTCGTCCTCCCGCGGGCGATCAAGGGCATCACCCCCGGCCGCCTGCCCGCGGCGGGCAACCTGCCGGGCTCGCAGCAGTTCACGTCGGTCGGCTACGACGCCTACGAGGTCACCAACGGCCGCGGCGGCCACCATTACCGCCGTACGTGGCGCTGCCGTAGCGCTCGGGCATCGGTCATTCGCCGTTCATCTCCATGAACGGTGAATGACCACGCGGCCCATTGCTGCGGCGCCGCCCACTGGCCACGATCCTCGAACCGCGTCCCGGTCCGGAACGCACAAGCAAGCTCGCAGGGACGCCGAGCGATCAGGAGGAATCGTGTCGTCACGGAAGAAGATTGGCCGGCCGGGAACGCGGGGGCTGTTTGCGGCGCCGCTGATCGCCGGCGTAGTGCTGCTCGGCGTCGTGGGAACCGGAGCGTTGGGATCGTCCGGGGTGTCGGCGACGTTCAGCGGCTCGGGGATCGTTTCGGCCGGCGGCACGCTCTACGCCAAGCAGAACGGTGCGCTCACGCTCACGGTGAAGACGTCGAGCGACACCAAGTGCGTCGACATCGACGGCGCGCACACCGCGCATCAGACCTCCGGCACCGCCAAGGACACCTGGACCTTCTCCTTCACGGCGGGTGCCGGTGACGGCATCAAGTCGGTGACCGCATCCGCGTCGCCGAACTTCAACGCCAACGGGTGCACCGGCCAGTCCAAGGATCCGGTCACCACCTCCTACGTCCTCGACAACACCGGCCCGCAGGTCGCAGCGACGCTGACGCCTGCGCCCAACGCGGCCGGCTGGAACAACGCCGACGTCGGCATCGCCTGGTCGGCCACGGACGCCGGCTCGGGCATCGCCAGCGGCCCCACGCCGGCGGCCGATTCGGTGACGGTGAGCACGCCCGCCGCCGGCGTCACCAGAACGGCCACCGCCGCCGACCGACTCGGCAACTCCGGCACCGGGTCGATCACGGTCAAGCTCGACAAGGCCGCCCCGACCATCACCGCCACGCGCAGCCCGGCCCCCAACGCCAATGGCTGGAACGCCACCAACGTCACGGCGAGCCTGACCTGCGCCGATCCCCTGTCGGGCATCAAGAGCTGCACGGGCGGCGGCACCAAGATCTTCTCGGCCGAGGGCGCCAACCAGTCGATGTCGGCCACCGCCGTCGACAACGCCGACAACTCGGCCTCCAGCGCCGTCAACGACGTCAACATCGACAAGACGGCGCCCACGCTCAGCGGCGCGATCGCCGCCGGAACGCTGGGCGACAACGGCTGGTACCGCAGCAACGTCACGATCCACTGGTCGTGCTCCGACACGCTCTCGGGCATCGACGGCCCCTGCCCCGCCGACAGCACGATCGCCGGCGAGGGCCAGGACCTGGTGGCCGGCGGCTCCGTCGCCGACAAGGCGGGCAACGCCACCAACGCCCAGAGCCCGACGGTCAAGATCGACCGGACCGCGCCGAACACCGACGCATCGGCCGACGACGCCTGGAACAACGTCGACGTGGCGATCGACCTGACGCCCCACGACGCGCTGTCGGGCGTCGCCTCGACGCAGTACACCGTCGACGGCGGGATGACGCAGTCGGGCACGCACGTGTCGATCGGCAGCGAGGGCAAGCACACGCTCGAGTACTGGAGCGTTGACGGCGCCGGCAACGTGGAGGCCCACAAGACGGTCGCGGTGAACCTCGACAAGACCTCGCCGACGATCACCCACGCCTTCGACCCGCACGCGAACGCCAACGGCTGGCACCGCGGCGACGTGACGGTGACCTTCAGCTGCGACGACGCGCTGTCGGGCATCAAGAGCTGCGGCCCCGATCGGGTCATCTCGAACGAGGGCGCCGACCAGGACGCCGGCGGCACCGCGGTCGACAACGCCGGCAACACGGCGCACGATCCGGCCAAGGTCTCCCTCGACGCCACCGCGCCGACGATCACCGCCACCGCCGACCGGCCCGCGAACGCCAACGGCTGGTACGACGCCAACGTCACCGTGAGCTTCGACTGCCACGACGCGCTCTCGGGCGTCGACACGTGCCCGGCCGCCCAGGTGCTGGGCGAGGGCGCTGACCAGTCGGCCGATGCCACCGTCTCCGACGCCGCCGGCAACACGGCAAGCGACAAGGTCGCCGGCATCGACGTCGACAAGACGCCGCCGACGCTCACCGGCAAGGCGAGCATGGACCCGAACGGCGACGGCTGGTACCAGGACGACGTCGTCGTGGCGTGGACCTGCGAGGACACGCTGTCGGGGCTCGACGGCGCCTGCCCGGCCGACAGCACCGTCGGCGGCGAGGGTGGCAACCTGTCGGCCTCGCGGACGGTCAGCGACAAGGCGGGCAACGTGGCGGCCACGACGGTCGACGGCATCAAGATCGATCGCGCCGCTCCGACGACCTCCGCCTCGGTCCCCGAGCCGCTGGACAGCGGCTGGTACCCCGGCCCGGTGAAGGTCACGCTGCATGCGCTGGACGCGCTCTCCGACGTCGCCGCGACGTACTACCGCATCGACGATGGCGAAGCGCAGACGTACACCGATCCGTTCGACGTGACCGACAAGGGCATCCACACGATCCACTTCTGGAGCGTCGACCACGCCGGCAACGTCGAGGACCGCACCGCTCCCGGCCACGCACTCGCCCTGAAGATCGACGGCGTGCCGCCGGTCATCCACGGCATCCGCACGCCGCCCAACGGGTTCGGCTGGAACAACGGCGACGTGACGGTGAGCTTCGCGTGCACCGACGCCGAGTCGGGCATCGCGGGCTGCAGCGACCCGCTCACGCTCTCCAACGAGGGCGCCGGGCAGTCGGCCGAGGGCAACGCCCTCGACAACGCGGGGAACTCGAGCAGCACCAAGGTCGAGGACATCAACATCGACCGGATGGCGCCGACGCTCACCGGGCTTCCCACCACGGACGCCAACGCGGCCAACTGGTACCGGGACGACGTGACGGTCACCTGGACCGGTGCCGACGGCCTGTCCGGGATCGATCCGAGCACCCAGCCGGCCGACACGGTCGTCACGGGTGAGGGCGACGACCTCGTTGCCGGTCCGGCCAGCATCTCCGACAAGGCGGGCAACACCACGCAGGCGTCGGTCGGCCCGCTCAAGATCGACCACACGGCGCCGGCCGTCGCCGGCGCGCCGACGACGAGTCCGAACGCCGCCGGCTGGTACAGCGGCAACGTCGTGGTCGCCTTCTCCTGCACGGATGGCCTGTCCGGCGTGGCGAGCTGCCCGAGCGACAAGGTCCTCAGCGCCAACGGCGCCGACCAGAGCGTGACGAGCGCGCCGGCCACCGACGTCGCGGGCAACAGCTCGTTGGGCAAGACCGTCGGCGGCATCAACATCGACGGCCTGCCCCCGCAGACGACCGCCGACAACACCTGCGTGAAGGCCAACGGCTGGTGCACCGGCTCCACCGCGACGGTGGTGCTGACCGCGACCGACCAGACCGGCCTCTCGGGCGTCAAGGAGATCCACTACCGCATCAACTCGGACGCCGAGGAGGTCGCCGCGGGCGCGACCACGAGCATCGTCGTGCCGCTCGACGGCAGCGGCGAGGCCAGTGTGCGGTTCCAGGCGGTCGACAAGGCCGGCAACCTGGAGCGCGAGAACGGGATCTCGCTCAAGTACGACAACATCGCCCCGACGGTCACCCACACGCTCGCGCCCTCGCCGAACGCGGACCAGTGGAACTCGTCCGACGTGGCCGTCCACTTCATCGCGAAGGACAACGACGGCGGCTCCGGCGTCGACGCCGCGAGGACGACCTCGGACGTCGGCGTGAGCGTCGAGACGGCGGGCCGCGCCGTGGACGGCGAGGCGTTCGACGTCGCCGGCAACCAGGGCTCGGACTCGGTCACCGTCAAGCTCGACAAGACGGCTCCGTCGATCCACGGCACGGTCGTCAGCGGGCAGCTCGGTGACGGCGGCTGGTACGTCGGACCGGTCACGGTGCACTTCACGTGCTCCGACGGGCTCAGCGGCGTGGTCGTCTGCCCGGACGACGTCACGCTCACCGCCAACGGCGCGGACCAGTCGGTCAAGGGCAAGGCCGTCGACGTCGCCGGCAACGAGGCGAGCGCGACGGTGAGCGGGATCGACATCGACCGCGAGCGGCCGGCGATCACCCTGAAGGGCATCGCCGCCGGCGGCGTCTACACCCTGGGCTCCGTGCCCACCGCGTCGTGCTCAGCCCAGGACGACGTCTCGGGCGTGGTCTCGTGCGACGTGGCGGTCAGCGGCGGACGCCCGAACGGCGTCGGGACCCGCACCTACACGGCGACCGCGAAGGACCGCGCGGGGAACACGACCACGCAGACGGGCACATACAGGGTCATCTACCGCTACGACGGGTTCCTGCAGCCCATCAACGACACCGCCCACCAGGTCGACGCGTCCACGAGCATCTTCAAGGCCGGAAGCACCGTGCCCGCGAAGTTCCAGCTCAAGCGCGCCGACGGCACCGTGGTCGCGGCCAACGACCTGCCGGCCTGGGAGACGCCCGCCAAGGGCAGCCCCACGACGGCGGCCGTCGACGAGACGCTCTACGGCGCGGTGGCCGACAGCGCGAGCACCTACCGGTACGACGCCTCGGCTCGGCAGTACATCTACAACTGGAGCACGTCCGCGGCGACGAAGAGCTACTACTACCGCATCGGCGTAAGGCTCGATGACGGTCAGACGTACTTCGTCAACCTCGGGCTCCGGTAAGCCACACCGGGGGTGGGCAAGGGGGGCGCCTTCGGGCGCCCCCTTTTTCCTGGCAAAAGAAGCTTGACCCCGTGAGTGGCCTCACGCTCATGGGCTCCCGCCCCTATGACAGCAGCCTCGGGCGCGTCGTCACGCAGGATCTCCCATGGGCGACGCACCATTCGAGATCCGCGTCGCCGCCCTCACCGGCGAGGGAACGATCGCTGCCGAAACCATCGTCCGCGCTCGAGAGTGACCATGAGATCCTGGGCCGGCGACGACAGCCGGCCCAGGATCTCTCTTCCGACACGCATGACGCTTGAGCACGAAGCCAGGTCGCCATCGAGCCGCCCAGGCGGCGGCCGCGGGCCGATCCCCGCGCTCAGCGTTCTCCTCTGGCTGTTCGCGACGTCCCTTGTTGCTCTGGCGCCGCTCGTGTACTTCATCGCCGGCGTCAACGACACCGCCACCGAGGGCAGTCGCATGCTTCCCGCTTTGGCCGTGCTCCTGCTCGCCTGGCCACCGCTCACGCTGTCCATCGGCCTCGCGCATCGGCGGCAACGACACTCAGGGGGTCGGATCACCGCATCAGCGGCCGCCAGAGCAACGCTCCTCCTCCTTGTTGGCGCAACGATGCTCGGAATCGCCCATCAGCTGACGATCTCCGGCGACGTCGCGTGGACCGTGTATTGGACCGCAGCAGCGAGCGCATGGCTTGTACTAAGTCGGAGATGCGCCAGAGCCGAGCCGCGGTGAGAGCAGATCTCAGCGCTGCGGCAGCTCGACGGCGCGCGGGAAGCCGACGTGGATGTGGTCGGCGTGATCGGCCATGGCGAGCGTGTTGGTCGCCTGATCGAGCGTCATGAGGCTGATGATCTGGTTGGGCCGCATCCGGCCCTGCAGGTCCACCAGCCGGCGCAGCACGTCCTCGGTGATGGACCCTGGCCCCTGATGGCCGGCGATCGGCGTGCCGTCGACGGCGGCGATGTCGACCGCGGCGCCGTAGCTGTGCGCGCTGACGTTGCCCGACGCGGTCATCACGCCGTGGCCGCACTCGAGGCTGGAGACCTGGAGGCTGAAGCCGGACTCGGCGAGGAAGAACAGCGTCGCCAGGACCCGGGCGTCGACCCGGCCGGCCTCCACGTCCTCCCGGCCGCAGGCGTACAGGTCGATCCGCTCGTCCTGCAGGACGCGCCGGGTGAGCTGGGGCCCGGTCATGAGCAGCACCTGGCCGGGCGTCGGATCGACCACGCCCGGCCCGAAGAACGGGCTGCCGTCGACCTGGTAGAGCTCGCGGTGCTGCTCCAGCGCCTGCTCGGTGAGCGCCGTCACCTGATCGGGGTCGAGGCCGGCCAGCTCACGCGCCCGCGTGACCACCTGCGCGACGTAGGCGGTCGAGTGGTTGTAGGCGAAGATCGCGCCGCCCAGGTCCTGCGCCGCGCCGGCGGCGTGGAGGTAGCGCGCCGCCGAGAAGACGGCGTCGGCCGGGTCGTATGGGTCGCGACGCCGATCGCCGTCGGCGTCGCGTCCCCACCGCTCCCAGGTGGAGGGCAAGAACTGCATGAAGCCGACGGCGCCGGCCGTCGAGACGCCCACGTTCTGCCCGTAGCGGGTCTCGACCTCGTTGATCGCGGCCAGCACCTCCCACGGCAGGCCGTACTCGGCGGCCGCGGCTTGGTAGAGCGGCAGCAGGTGGGCCGGCACCGGGAAGTCGTCGGGCGAGAACTGCGGCAGGACGATCGGCTCGAGGCTCGCCCAGTCCGACGGGACGGCGAGCGATGAGACGTCCTGTCCGGCGGCTGGCGCATGCGCCCGGGCGTCGCGGTCCGTGGTGCGTCGGCGCGACCGGCGCTCGCCGCGGTCGGCGTCGCGGCGTCGCACGTTGCTGTCCGACGGCCGCGGCGACGCGGGTGCCGCTCCCTCCTGGGCGCCGCCGCCCGGAACGCGGGCGTGCGGCTCGGTGGCGGGCGTGGCGCCCCGGGCCGGGGGCGGCGGGTCGACCGGCGGGCGCGGCTGCGTCCCGTCGGCCGCAGCAGGCGGCTCGGCGGCCGCCGTCGGCTGCGCCACGGGCGCGGGATCGGCGGCTGCGGCAGGCTCGGCAGCCGACGGTGACGCCGGGCCGGAGGCCGGCGCCGGCGCGGAGGCGGTCGGTGCCGGGACCGCAGTCGACGCCGGGCTCGCCGTGGTCGTCGCCGGGCTCGTGGCGTCCGGCTGGTCGGACGGCAGATCGGCAGCGACGGCCGGATCGCACGCGACCGGCTGGCCGTCGGGGCCGGCGGTGACCCCCATGGGCACCGTCTCGCACGTGTCCGGCGGTGCGTTGCCGGCAACCGCGGGCGTGAGCGTCGCCGTGCCGGCGACACCGGCCACGGCGACGAGCACCGCGACGCGCCGGCCGCCTTCCAGCAGGCTCAGGCGTCGTCGTTGGGATCCCCGCGGTGCGATGGACATCCGTTTCCTCTCTCTCCCGTGCTCATCTGGCGCGGACCGTCGCCGCCGTGGGGACGTAGCCGCGCTTCTCCGCGCGGAGCGTCACCTTGCCCGCCCGCACGCCCCGGACGCGGAGCCTGACGGTCCCCTTGCTCGAGGTCCGCTTGGCCGTGCCCGAGCCGGCTCCGCCGATCCGCACCAGCGCCGCGCCGATCGGCCGGCGCTTGGCGTCGGTGACCGTGACGGTGACGGTGGTCGTACGCCCGACCGCGACCGCGCCGCGCGCCCGGACCCGCATCGCTGCGGCCTGGCGGAGGCGCGTGGAGGCCCAGGCCCCGACGTTGTAGCCCTCGTCCATGGCGGCAACCCTCCAGTACAGCGACTGGCCGGACGTCCAGACAGGACTGGTCATCCGGGGCGCATAGCTCGTGCCCTCCGTCAGCGTCTCCTCGACGAGCGTCGAGAACGAGTCGCTGGTGGAGATTTGCACGCGGTACTGGCGCGCCATCGTCAGGGGGTCCCACGACAATGCGACGGACGATCCGCTGTGCGTCGTGCGCAGGCCCGACACCGGGTTGATCCGCCGGGCGAACGGCGTCATCGCCGTGAAGCCGCCCGAGACCGGTCGGGTCGTGCCCTTGAAGTTGGCACGCACCTGCCACCGCCACACGCCGGTGCCGTAGAACGTCGTCGGCGTGAAGGCCGTCGATCGCATGGTGAAGTCGCGCTTGGTGCCGTCGGCCTGCTCGACGTGCATGTCATAGGACACGGCGCCCCCGACCGGCGACCACGCGAAGACCGGGATCCCCGGCCCATCGAGCGGGTTGTCGGGCAGCAGTGACGGAATCGGCAGCCGTCGCGTGAACGACCGCGGCGTCGACCAGCCCAGCCCGCTCTGCGCCGCGGTGAGGTTGTCGTCGGTCGCACGGACCCGCCAATACAGCTGGGCGTCGGCGGGGTAGGTGCTGGTGCTCGTGAACGCGGTCGAGTCGGTGATGACATCGTCGATCGGGCTGCCGAACTTCTCGTCGTCGTCGACCTGCAGGCGGTAGGACCGCACCTCCTCGGGCCGGCCTTCCTCGTCCCTCGGCATGGTCCAATGGAAGGTCGGCTGGGCCGTGACGAGGGCGCCGTCAGCGGGCCCCAGCGGCGTCGGCGCCAGCGACCGCTTGCGGAAGATCTGCGGCGCGTTGTCCTGCAGGGTCGACGTGACGCCGCGCCCATCGGCGAACTGGCTCGGCAGCACCGCCCAGTAGTAGGTGGTCGTCTCGTCGGGATAGTTCACCGAGACGAACGGGCCGCGAGGCGCGTAGGCCGGCCCGGGCGTCAACGCGACGTCCACGACGTCGGTGAAGTCCGGGTCCCGCGCCACGACGACCCAGTAGCCGCACGCAGCGGGAATCGGCCGCCAGGTGAACACCGGCATCCGCCGGTTGACCGTGCCGGTCACGGTACGCCCGGAGGGCAGCGTCTCGGTGAACGTCTGATCTGGATCTCGCTGATGGACGCGGCCGTCCTCGGCCGGCAGGTAGTCGCCATCGCTCATCCTGGCCGTCGGCGCCACCAGACAGCCGGTGCCCGAGCCGGCCTGGAACGCCTTGGCGCCGTTGCCGCCCAGCTGCGTCCAGTCGCCGCGCGCGTCCCCGATCGTGTTGTTGCGGTCGATGGGCCGCACCTCGACGCAGTAGCCCCAGCCCGCGTTGAGGGCCCGTCCGGCGTCGGTCGCCACGGGGCCGGTCCCGGTGGGGTTTCCGCCGATCCGCAGCGCAGAGAGCGCGGTCCACCCGGGCGTGGCCGTGACCACGTCCCATCCGAGAGTCGTCGGCGCCGACCACTCGCACGGGTTGCTTGCGGGGCGGCCGGTGCAGTTGCCGTAGGCGTCGTAGCTGCACGCCGTCGGCACGACCTTGACCTCGTAGCCCGACGCGCCCGCCACGGAGTCCCACTGCACCACGGGGGTTCTCATGACCGGAACGCCCGCGCTCGCGCCACCGCCGCCTGCCGCATCCTTCACCCGCAGGTTGGGCACCGACGGCGACGTCGCCGCGAAGTCCTTTCGGAAGCTGGGCTCCGTCGTCCCGCCCGGGCCGTAGTTCCACTGGCCCGCGTTGCCGTCGACGTCCAGCGCCCGCACCCGCCAGTAGTACGTGTTGTTCGGGAGCCCGCTGCGCGGCGAGATCGACGTGCCGAGGATCGTCTCGTCACAGCAGACCTTCGAGCCGGGCGCGAAGTCGCTCGAGGCGTTGATCTCGACCTGGTACTGCGCGGCGCCCGGGATGGCATCCCAGGAGAGCTGCGGGTCGTAGAACCGCGCGGCGCCGACCGGGTCGGGCAGGCGCCGGTCGTCGCGCAGGTCGCTGTTGCGGGTCGCCGTGCTCGTGGGCCAAGACCACGTGAAGGATCCGACGGCCGACGCGCGGCCCGGGTGCTTGCTCCCGTCCAGCGGCGTGACGCCCCAGTAGTACGAGCCCGGGGCCAGCGTCCCCGGCACCGCGAACGAGGTGCCCGAGGTCTCGACCGACTCCTGCTGGTTGCCCAGCGCCGAGTGGGCCAGCTGCGGGTCGGTCGCGATGCGTACCACGTACTTGTAGGCGTACTTGACCGTCGACCAGCGCAGCACCAGCGGCGTGCCCGGGTAGACGACCGTGGAGCCCTCGGCCGGCTCCAGCAGAGCGGCAGCCTGCGTCCAGATCTTGACCAGCGTGCGGGCCGTCGACCAGCGACTGACGTGGTCGTGGGCGTCGATGGCCCGGACGCGCCAGTGGTAGGTGCCGTCGGCTACCGTCTTCGTCACTGTCCCGAACGTGTTGGGCGTCTGGAACGCGCCCTGGCCCTGGCCGCCCACGATCGACGCGAAGCGGGCGTCGGCCGAGAGCTGGAACTCGTACCGCACCGCCCCGCGCACGGGGTTCCAGCGGAAGGACGGGAGCGCCTCGACCTTCGCGGCCCCGGCCGGCGAGACCAGGCGCGGCGCGCCTGGGGGCTTGGCCGCCGTCTTCGACGTCTTGTGCTTCTTCGTGGCCGCCGCCGCGTCGGCCGGCAGCGCCTGCAGCGCCACGGCAGCGGTGAGAGCCAGCATCCCGACGAGCAGCAGCAGCGCCGTCGCCGGCGCCGTCGCGCGCCGGCGCACCAGCCGGCCGACCGGCAGCAGCCGGGGCGTGCACGCCGCGTAGGCGACGTACTCGGAGAACTCGCGCGCCAGCGCCTGCTCCTCCAGGCGCATGCGGACGATCTGCGCGGCCAGCACCACCGCGGCGGCGATGACGTTGCGCTGGCTCGGCGCCCCCAGCACGAGGCCGCCGCACGCGCCGAGCTCGCCGAGGTAGACCGGGTGGCGGACGAGGCGGTAGGGACCATGGGTCACCAGGCCCCGTGCCTCGGGGAGGATCCCGAAGCAGCGTCCGAGGGCGAGCACCGACACCAGCAGCCACACGCAGCTGGCCAGGGCCAGCGCCACGCCGGCCACGAGCAACGGCGTCGAGCTTCCGCTCGCCGGGCCGCCGATCGCCACGGCGCCGACGATCGCCCCGGCGCAGGCGGCGAACGCGATCGGCCGCCGCGCGGGTCGCCGGGACGGCGGGCGGTTCATGAGGAAGTACCCGAACGCGCCCACGACGGCCACCTTGAGCAGCCAGAACCCGGTCACCAGCCACCGGTGCGCCGACGGGTCGCCGAACGCGTCCGCGGCGGCCTCGACCGCCGTGACGATGGTGGATACGGTCAGCAGCGCGAACACGGCGCCGATCAGGCGACGGCTCATGAGCCACCTCCGAAGGTCGAGGAGATCGAGATGACGCCGGGCGCCAGGATGACGACGAAGATCGCCGGGAAGATGAGGCCGACCAGCGGGAACAGGATCTTGACCGGCGCCTTCTGCGCCCGCTCCTCCGCCGCCGCGCGCCGGCGCTGGCGCATCTCGGTGGCGAGGTCGCGCAGGATCTGGCCGATCGACACGCCCAGCGACTCGCCCTGGCGGATCGACCGCACGAACGAGCGCATGCCGTCGGTGTTTGCCCGCGCGAGCATGTGCTCCAGCGACTGATCGACCGGCAGGCCCATCGCCTGCTCCTGCAGGGCAAGGCGCAGCTCGTCGCCCAGCGGCCCGGTGAACCGCTCGGCGGCCATCTGCATCGACCCGGCGAAGCCCATGCCGGACTCGACCGTGACCACGAGCAGGTCGACGAGCTCGGGGAGCCCGTGGTCGATCTGCTCCATGCGCTCCCGGGCGCGCCGCCGCACGATCGTCAGCGGCGCCAGCCAGCCGGTGGCGAGCAGCACGGGGAACCCAAGCACGACGAGCGCGCCGCCCATGCCGGTCGACGACGCGAACCACACCAGCAGCGCCGGCAGGGCGATGGCCGCCAGCACGCGATAGCCGATGAACGTGATCGGCGAAACCTGGTGCAGGCCGGCGCTCATGAGCTCCCGCTTGACCTCGGCCTCCGACAGGCCGCGCGCGCGTCCGGCGAACGCGGTCCCGAGCGTCCGGGCGATGCCGTCCACCGTGCTCATGACGCGCCGGGTGGGCTCCTCGGGCGCCGAGCGCGCCTCGAACCCGTAGTCGGCAAGGCTCTCCAGGCGCTTGGCCGCCCGCATCTGCGGAAGGGCGACCGCCCGGGCCACCAGCGCCGCGCAGGCGCCGACGAGGAGCAGGCCGAACAGGAGGAAGATCAGCATGTCGGGCCCCTACACCTTGATGTTGACGATGTTCTTGATGACCATGGATCCGGCGATGACCATCGCGGTCGCGACACCGAGCATGAGGTGGCCGAGCGACGTGTGGTAGAGCGGGCTGACGTAGGCCGGGTTGATCGCGGTGATCGCCGCGAGCAGCACGATCGGGATCGCGGTCAGCACCCACCGCGACATGCGTCCCTGAGCGGTGAGCGTCTGGATGTTCCGCCGCAGGGCCACCCGCTCGCGGACCGTCTCGATCACGCGCTCGAGGACCTCGGCGGTGTTGCCGCCGGTCTCGCGCTGCAGCGCGGCGACCAGCGCGACCTGCTCGAGGTCGCGGCTGCTCATGCGCGCCACGACGAGGCCGAGGGCCTCGTCCAGCGGCGTCCCGAGGCGCTCGTCCGCGACCACGCGCCGCAGCTCGTCGCGGCTGGGCTCCGGAGCGTCATCGACGACCGCCGCCAGCGCACCGGCGAAGGAGTGCCCCGCGCGCATGGCCGACGCGACCATCTGCAGGTTGTCGGGGAGCTGGGCGGTGAAGGCCTCGCGCCGCTTGCGCGCGCGGTACGCGACGAAGCGGTGGACGGCCACCGGGACCAGGAGCGCCGGCAGCGCCATCACCGGGCTGCCGCCGGCGGCGAGCAGGAGGCCGAACAGGACCACGGTGGCGATCCCGCCGTAGGCCACCAGCCGCTCCGGGGCGACCGTGAGGCCGCCGACGTCGACGTCCTCCTTGAAGCGCGTCCACCATTGGAGCTGCTCCAGCAGGCGTTCCGCACTGGTTCGCCGCCGCCGCGGGCCCGGCGCCGGAACGTCGGCCGTCCCCTCGGGCGCGGCCTCCTGCACGTAGGCCGACATGCGGTCGCGCAGCGGCCGGCCGGCCGGCCGCAGGAGCAGCCGCAGGGTCGCGACCGCCAGCAGCGCCAGCACCATGGCGACCACCAGCACGGTGGCAGGCGAGAGCCACAGCGCCTGTCCAGGAGAGTGGTGGAACGGCAACCCAGGGACGACGACGGTCGCCGGCGTCCGGTAGGCGGCGCGGCCCGCGCCGGGCAGGCCCCGCACGCGGACCTCGACCTGCACGCCCTCCCGGGGCCCGGCGGGCGACCGATACTGCACCAGGTACTGGTTGGCGAGCTGGGAGCCCAGGCGGCCGAAGACGCGCGCCAGATCATGCGGCGAGGCGGCCGACGAGAACTCCGCGCCGCTGCCCGCGGCGAGCAGGTTCAGCGCGCCGAAGTCGGGCTTGGCCCCGCGCAGGCCGATCGCGAAGATCCGTGCGTTGTCGGCCTTCGCGGCCGCGACGACGGCATCCATCGGGATGGTGCTGCCACGGTCGCCGCCGTCGGAGAGGAGCACGACCGACCCGGACGCGGCATGCGAGGCGCGAATCAGCGCGACCGAGCGCGCCGCCGCATCGAGGACCTTCGAGCCGCCGCCCGAGATGGCGATCGCCGACAGCGCACGATCGATCGCGACCGGGTCGGTGGTGAACGGCAGCGCGACCCGGATCGTGCCGGCGAAGGTGACGAGCGCGACGGGCTGCTGGGGCTGACGACGCGCGACGAAGCGGCGGGCCGCCTGCACCGCGCCGCGCAGCGGCCGCCCCCGCATGCTCGTGCTCGTGTCGATCGCCAGCACGACGCCGAAGCGGCGCGCCGCGCTGCCCTGCGCCGAGGCGACGGTCACCTCGGCGATGCGCCGGCCGTTCTCGCGCACCTCCACCTGGCCCGGGACGAGCACCTTGGGCGTGGGCAGCGTGAGCGCGAACGCCCGGTCGGGGAAACGGCTGCCGGCCGCCTGCGCCAGCCGCGGCGCCGGGCCGGCGGCGTGCACCGGCCCGGCGAGCCCCCCGCCCAGGACGGTCGCCGCCGCCGCGATCAGGCAGGCGCGCCTCATGCCTGGGCGCCTCGCAGGAAGTCCGGCCGCGCCACGAACAGCTGCATCGGCAGCGTGATGCCGTGGCGCTCGAACTTGTCGACGAACGTCGGGCGCAGGCCGGTGGCGTTCAGCGACCCGACGACCGTGCGATCGGCTTCGAAGTGATCGATGGTGAAGCGGAACAGCTCCGACAACGTGATGACGTCGGACTCCATCCGGCCGACCTCCGTGATCGCGGTGACGCGCCGCGAGCCGTCCTGCAACCGCTCGAGATGGATGATGAGGTCCAGCGCCGAGGCCACCTGCTGGCGGATCGCCTTGACCGGCAGGTCGTACCCGGCCATCAGGACCATCGTCTCGATGCGCGCGAGCGCGTCGCGCGGCGAGTTGGCGTGGATGGTGGACATCGAGCCGTCGTGGCCCGTGTTCATCGCCTGCAGCATGTCCAGCGTCTCGGCGCCGCGGACCTCCCCGACGATGATGCGGTCGGGGCGCATGCGCAGCGAGTTGCGCAGCAGCTCGCGGATCGAGATCTCCCCTTGGCCCTCGATGTTCTTGGGGCGCGCCTCGAGCCGCAGGACGTGGCGCTGGTTGAGGCGCAGCTCGGCGGCGTCCTCGATCGTGACGATCCGCTCGCTCTCCGGCACGGCGGTGGAGAGCGCGTTGAGCAACGTGGTCTTGCCCGAGCCGGTGCCGCCCGAGATCAGGATGTTGAGCTCGGCCTCCACGCAGCGCTCGATGAACTCGACGGTCTCGGCGCTGAGCGTTCCGATGCGGACGAGGTCGCCGGGGTCCAGCCGCTGCTTGGAGAACTTGCGGATGGTCACCAGCGGGCCGATCAGCGAGAGCGGCGGGATGATCGCGTTGACGCGGCTGCCGTCGGGCAACCGGGCGTCGACCATCGGCGACGACTCGTCGATGCGCCGGCCGACGACGGCCACCATCTTGTTGATGATGCGGCGCAGGTGCGACTCGTCGGAGAAGCGCGCGTCGGTCTCGTGCAGCCGGCCCTTGCGCTCCACCCAGATGTCATACGGGCCGTTGACCATGATCTCGGTCACGGAGTCGTCGGCCAGCAGGCGTTCGAGCGGGCCGTGGCCGAGGATGTCGTCGGCGATCTCGCCGGTCAGCCGCTCGCGGTCGGTGCGGGCCAGCCCGGACTCCTGCTCGAGGTGGCCGCGGATGTCGGCCAGCACCCGCTCACGCAGCGCCGCGGGCCGGGTGTCGGCGTTGAAGAGCTGCGGCCCCAGGTCGCCGACGACGGCGAGGTGGATGCGGTTCTTGACCTCGACGAACGGATCGGCGGCGGCGTCGTCGACGACGCCGCGTCCGGCGAGGCGCTCCTGGAGATCCATCAGCCATTCCTCCGTCGCAGGAGCCGCCGGCCGCGCGGCTCCGGTGCCGCACCGCCGGCGTAGCCGGCCGCGAGCGCCCTGTACGCGCGCGCGGTCTCCGAGCGCGGATGGGAGAGCACCATCGGTGTGCCGGCGTTGATCGAGCGCACCACGTCGCGGCTGCTGGGCACGAGCACGTCGGACGGGGCGCCGAGGATCGCCGTGACGTCGGCCTGGGTGACGCCGACGTTCGTGTCCGCGCGGTTGAGCACCGTGCAGATGCGGCTGCGCTCGTAGCCCATGAGGTCGAGGGTCTCGAGCCCCAGCTTGGTGTTCTTGAGCGACAGCGAGTCGAGCATCCCCACCAGGCATAGGTGGGATGAGCTGTCGATCGTCGCGATGACCTCCGGCGTGAAGCCCGGGGGCGTGTCGACCACGACGAAGTCGTTGCCGGCGCGGAGCAGCGGATAGAGCTCGCGCAGGAACTCGACGGTGACCGCGCCGGCCTGATCGGGGCGGGTCGGCGCCATCAGCACCCGGGCGCCGCTGGGGTGCGGGGTCAGGTAGGCGTCCACCTTCTCGGTGTCCAGCGATCCGCCGGAGCGGACCAGGTCGTAGATCGTCCGCTGGGGCGAGAGGCCGAGCGACAGGCCGACGTCGCCGAACTGCAGGTCCAGGTCGACGAGCGCGACCCGGTGCCCGTCGCCGGCGAGGGCGACCGCCAGGTTGGCGCTGGTCAGCGTCTTGCCGATGCCGCCCTTGGGCCCGAGCACGCAGATCAGCGCGCCCAGGACGGTGCCGGCGGCGGAGCCACGGCGGCGGGCCACGACCTTCTGCAGCGTGAACTGCAGCTGCTGCGCGGTCGACGCCGTGTCGACGCCGGGACCTGCGGAGAGCATCACGAGGTCGTCGGCGCCGGCGTCGAACGCGTGGCGGACGAACCCGTTGGCCGAGGCGCCGCACAGGACGACCGCGGGACGGTCGGGATAGCTGCGGGCTGTCTCGGCGAGGAACCGCAGGGCCAGCTCGGAGTCGGGCGTGCAGGCCAGCAGCACGACGTCGGTCGTGCGCCCGGCCATGGCGGTCCAGCTCTCCGGGAGCCCGCTGACGATGCCCGCCAGCTCGATGCCGGCCGTCTCGGCCAGCAGCTCGCGGACGTGCTGCTCGTCGACGCCGGCGTCGAGCGCGACGAGGACGGAGATGCTGTCGGTCGCCATCAGAGACCTCCCTGGTAGATCCGCTTGACCCCGGACTTGGTGGACCCCGTGCTGTCGAGCGGGATCGGCGGCTTGCCCGTCAGCAGCCGGTCGAGGACGACCAGCGACGGCCCGCTCGCCTCAGCCCCGGCCTGTGGCCGGAGGCTGACCCAGAGCTTCCCGTTGTCGGCGGTGAACGCGACCTGCGGCGCGTCCTGCTCCTTGACGCGCAACACGATGTTCTGGGTCTGGTTGGCGTTGCTGACGCCACCGGCGCGCGTCGTGCCCGGCTTGGGCGCGGAGAGCACCTCGACGTCCTGCAGCAGCACGCGCAGCACCGGACGGGGCCGGCCCAGGCCGTCGGCCTGGACGATGAAGCCGGCGAAGACGTCGACGTGGTCGCCGGACTGGATCTGGCCGATCATGCCGTGCGCGGCGTCCAGCGGGACGGTCAGCGCGCGCTCGTCGGGCCCGAGCCGGCTGAGCACCGAGTCGGTCGGCCGCGCGAAGTCGGCGGTCGTCAGCTGCTGCCCCGGGGCGATGTCGCGCACGGCGACCTGACCGCGCAGGCTGGCCGGATCGGTGATCGCACCCTCCTTGATGCGGTCGCGCTGGAACCCCGTCGCCTGAAACTGGCCCTTGCTGGCGATGCGGTCGCCGGAGCTGCCCTTGGGCAGCTCGCCGCGGGCCACGAGGACCGTGACCGGATCGGCGCGCTGGTCGAGGCTGTCCTTGTAGCGGTTGACGAACGTCAACAGCGCGATCACGGCCACGAGGCCGGCGCCGAGCGCCACGAGGACCGTGCCCTGGCGGCTTGACAGGAGTTTGCGGGTAAGTTGCACAGCGGTTCTCCTCAACGGGTGAGCACGGCGACGCACGCCCCGAAGGCGTTGACGTCGCAGGGTGTGGTTCCGCCGCCCGTGTTGAGCGTCTGGATGTACTTGATGAAGTGACCGACGATGTAGCCGGCGTCGCCGTTGGGGACGGGGTCGTCGCCCTGGCCTTCGCAGGGGTTGGCGAAGCCGTTGCCCGAGGCCGTCCAGCCGGTGACGTAGAAGGTCGCGAAATCGGTGACCGGAACGGTCGAGTTGCCGCTGCCGCTGAAGGAGCCGAACGGGGTGACGACCAGCTGCACGATCCGCGGGTCGTGCTGGTCGAGGTTCGGGAACTGGCTCCAGTGGTTGGGCGCCGTGCACGACGCCGGCTGCTCGGTGCCCAGGATCCGGTGGTTCATGCCGGCCGGCACCTGGTTGGTGGCGGCGCCCGTCTGGATGGCCACGCACTGCCAGGGCTGGGCGGTCCCCCACAGCGTCGACGGCGAGCCGGGGCAGGCGGTGGCGCCGGTGTTGCGCTGATACAGCGGGGCGCAGCCGCCGGCGAGCTCGTCCTTGAGCTTGCTGACGTTGGGATCGCAGTCCAGCGACTGGTTCTGGCTGCCGCCGACGACGCGCAGCGCGACGATGGGGTCGCCGACCTCCGAGGCGTTCTGCAGGCTGCCCTTGACGCCGATGCGCACGACCAGGTCGTGCGTGCAGCTGGTCTGCACCGAGCTGCAGCGCTCGAACGAGTTGGCCCACCCGACGCCGTTCTCGAGCACCTGCGCGGCCTGGATCGGCCCCGACCGGGGCTCCGTCGCGGCGAAGGCCCGCTGAACCGGGTTGGAGGACTCCAAGGCGCCCTTGCACTTGTTGCCGCCCGAGGTCGAGCACGTGTTGATGCCGACCGTCCCCTTGGTCTCCGTCCACGACATCGTGACGGGCAGCGGACCGGCGCCGGGCGCCACCGGGATCGTGGCCGCCGACGACCAGGTGTCGGCCGTCGCGTTGTAGGTCATGGCGTAGTCCTTGCCGCCGACCGTCGCCGTGAGCGTGGCGCCGACGGTGGTGACCGGGTTGCCGGTCCCGAAGTCGGCACGCGCCTGCACGGCGATCGTGCAGGACGTCGTCGAGACCGAGAAGTAGGGGTCGCCGCAGGTGCCGGGCACCAGCTGGACGTCGCGCAGCAGCGGCGCGCTGGGCTGCGCCCCGCTCGCGGCGGCCGACCAGCCGCGCAGGTAGAGGATGCCGGAGGTCGGCATGCCGCCGGCGGTGATCGACGCGGCCCCGTCGTAGCACTGGACCAGCGACTGCCCGCACGTCGTCGAGCTCACGCCCCCGAGCGCGATCACGACGCCGATGCGACCGGCGGTCGAGTCGACGGTGACCGGCAGCGGCGCGGACGCGTTGTCCCACACCGTCAGGCCGTTGCTGGTGCCGGCCTTGGTCAGCGCCACCGAGCCGAGGACGGCGTTGGTGGCCTCGTTGACGAACCATGCCCGCGCCGACTTGGGGTTGACGTCGGGCACGCCGACCGGCAGCGAGCCCTTGCTCTGGTCGATCTGCATGCTCGAGACGCGTGCGTGCGCGTTGACGAACCGGACCGCCGAGCTGGGGACCACGCCGGCCAGCGGCTTGAACAGCCACGGCAGGTCGGTCTCGGTCAGCTTGACGTCGATCATGCTGGCGCTGCACGGCGGGCTCTCGACGGTGTCGTCGGCCGGCGTCGGCTGGTTGTAGAAGGTCTTGCTGTTGATGAGCAGGTGGACCCGGCTGGCAGGCGTCCCGCCGATCTGCGCGTTGTAGACGTCGCCCGAGTAGTCGGCCGCCTTTTGCGTGATCGCGCCGTCGGCGCACGGGAACCTCAGCTCCTGCGCGGCGGCCAACGCGCCGGCGTCGGCCTGCGTCTGCAGATGGCGCTTGTGCACGAACCAGCTGCCCACGTCGACCACGAAGGTCAACGTCACGGCGAGCACGGGCAGCCAGAGCGCCACCATCACGACGACGGCACCGCCGTCCTCGGGGATCTGCAGGAGCAGGCGCCGCATCATGCGCAGCCCGCCGAGTAGGTCGTTGGGGGCGCCTCGAGACGCATCACGCTCGACGAGCTGATCGTCGTGCTCAGGCTGGAGAGCTGCGTGCCGATCAGCGGCACCCACGTGTAGGTGAACGTCATGCGCACCCGGACGGGGTCGCCCGGGTTCGAGGTGCCGTTGGGGAAGTCGATGCACACCGTTGCGGCGCTTGGCACCGAAGCGGTGGCGCCGTTGCGCAGCTCGCCCGTGTCGGCCTGGCCCTGGATCTGCGCCTGCAGCGACACGGCGCTGGCCGGGTTCGGCGCGCTGTTGACGGCCGCGTACCTGGCGGCCTCGGCCGAGAGGTGCGTGGCGTCGTTCCAGTAGTTGTATGCCTTGCCGAAGTCGAGCATGCCGAACAGGAAGATCGCCAGGAGCGGGAGCACCAGCGCGAACTCCACCAGTGCCTGTCCGTCCTGCTGATGAGCGAGTGAGCGCAGAGTGGACAAGAGAAGGTCACCTCGAGGAAGAAGAGGCGCACCGCCCCAGGGGTTGAGGTCCAACCCCCGGGGTGGCGCCTCCCGGACGCGGATCAGATCTGGCCCGCGACCGTGTTGAGCGTCGTCAGGACGTTGAGCCCGATCAACTGCAGGCCGGCGATGGCCCCCACGGACACCAGCGACAGGATCAGCGCGTACTCGACGAGGGCCTGGCCCTCCTCACGCTTGGCCGCGGCGCGGATGTAGCTCATGAGCATTTCGAACATGTGTTGTTTTCACCTCCCCCGCACGACTCGCAGTGACACGTCTTGGCGGCTCGTTGAAACCCTGCTCGATGTGAGGGGGGTTTCAGTGAGCTCGCCGCTGCATTGCACGGTGCAAAGCTAAGCCGCCCGACAGGCCTTCGAACACCGCTCTAGGTCGAGGTCGACCTAGACCTTCCGATCGACTGCGTCCAGACGTTCGGCCGTCGCCAGGCGCCGGCCCCGCGCCTACGGTGCGTGGTGAACTTGCGCGTCGGGTTTGCGCACGACCACAGGAGGAGAACCGCGGTGCGATCAGCGCTCACGACCATCACCGACGCGGAGGGACGCGTCATCTGCGAGCGGTGCCTCGTGGCCGACCGGCCGCACACGCGCCTGCGTGGGCTGCTCGGCCGCCGCGAGCTGGCCCGCGACGAGGGCCTTCTCCTCTGCCCGGCGCCGTCGATCCACACCTGGTTCATGCGCTTCCCGATCGACGCGGTGTTCCTCGATGGCCACCTGCGCGTCATCGGCGTCTCGCCCGACGTCGTGCCGTGGCGCGTGGCGGCACGCCACGGCGCACGCGCCGTGCTCGAGCTCGCCGCCGGCGAGGCCGGCCGGCGGCGCCTGGAGGCGGGCGCCTCGCTCATGCTGCTGGACAGCGACGGGGCTCCTCATGCCGCGTGAGCGCGACCGGATCTTCTGGAGCGACGGGGCCGGCGGCATCCACATGGTCGCCGCGACCCCGGCGGAGGCAGCTGGTCGGGCTCCCCGCGCTGCCGGCGACCGGGTATCGCGCACGAGCCTGGCGCTGGGCGCGGCGCTGGCGGCGCTCGCGCTGGCGCGCCACGGCCTGACGCGGGAGGGCGTGCTGGCGGCCGGTCTGCTGCCGGTGCTGGCCGTGCTGACAGGCATCGACCTGCGGTGCCGCCTGCTGCCCAACCGGATCGTGCTGCCGGCGCTGGTGGCGGTGCTGGCCTGGCAGATCGGGCTCGCGCCCCAGCGCACGGGCGAGTGGCTGGCCGCGGCCGTCGGCGCCGCCGTGTTTCTGCTGGCGCCCTCGCTGCTGCGACCCGGCGCGGTCGGCATCGGCGACGTCAAGCTCGCCGCGCTGCTGGGTGCCGCCCTGGGCGCCGAGGTCGCCGGGGCGCTGCTGATCGGCCTGGCGGTGATGGCCCCCGTAGCGCTGATCGTGCTCTGGCGGCGCGGCAGGGACGCGACGCTGCCCATGGGTCCGTGCCTGGCGTTCGGGGCTGCGCTGGTGCTGCTGGCCTAGATGGCTCAGGCCGCCTCGAAGACGCCGTCGCCGGCGATGCCCTGGTTGTGGGCGAAGCTGGCCGCGGCCAGCCGGTTGGGCACGCCGAGCTTGCGGTACAGGTTGCCGAGGTGGAACTTCACCGTCGGCTCGCTCACCCACAGGCGCTGGCTGATCGCGCGGTTGGACATGCCGCAGGCGAGAGCGCGGAGCATCGTCAGCTCTCGCTCGGTGAGGCCCGCTGCGCGGAGCTCGTCCTCCGGTCCCGGCGCGAAGCCGAACGCGTGGTAGACCGTCTCGTCGTAGGCCTGGCGCAGCGCCGACGGGATGTCCAGCGGGTTGATGCTCTTGACGATGTAGGCGCGGGCCCCATGGCCCAGCGCGGAGCGGATGTCGTTCTCCGCCGAGGAGGAGGAGAGGACGACGATCTTGACAGCGGGATGGGCCGAGTGGATGACCGCGAGGCAGCGCTGCCCGTCGCCGGCGCGCAGATCGAGGTCGATGACGACGACCTCGGGGCACCGCCGCTCGATCATCGACAGCAGCTGGTCGCCGCTGTGGGTGGCGCCCACGACCTCGATGTCCTCCACCCGCTCCAGCGCTCGGCGAAAGCCCTCGAGCATCAGCCGGTTGTCGTCCGCGATCAAGACGCGCAAAGCGGTACCTCCGTGTGTATCGAGCCGATATCCAACGGGCCTGGTCCTCCGTGCCAGGCTCACCGGCACGGTCGCCGACACGCACGGCGACCGCAATAGGCCGAAGGAATACACAACGTTCAGCCAGGTGAACGCTGGATGGCGCGGCCTGGTCAGGGTAGGGTCGCGTCGTGTCACCCCTCAGCGTCGCGCTGGTACTCATCGTCAGGGTCGCACGCCGCGGCGAGGTCCGGCCGCCGTGACCGATCCTGCGCGCGTGCTGATCGCCGATGGCGATGCATCGACCCGGACGGGCCTGCGCGTCACGCTGGCCGCGGCCGGGTTCTCGATCGCGGGTGAGAGCCGGGACGCCGAGAGCGCCGTCGTGGCCGCCCTGGCCGAGCGGCCGGAGCTGCTCGTGCTCGCCGCCGATCTGCCCGGCGGCGGTATGGAGGCGTCGCGCAAGGTCGCAGCTCTGCTGCCCGGCACACGCATCGTGATGCTCAGCCGCGACCCGAGCGGCGAGGAGCTGGTGGCCGCCGTCCAGGCCGGCGCGTCCGGCTATCTGGGCGAGGACGTCAGCCAGGCCCGCCTGCCGGCGGCGTTGCGGGGCATCCTGGCCGGGGAGGTCGCCCTGCCGCGGCGGCTCACCCAGCACCTGCTGGACGAGCTACGCGGTCGGAACGTCCGGCACGCCGTCGTCGACGCGCAGGCCAGCTCCGCGCTGACGACTCGTGAGTGGGAGGTCCTGGAGCTCCTCATGGAGCAGACGTCGACGGGTGACATGGCTCGGCGCCTGGGGATCTCGCAGGTCACGGTGCGCCGGCACGTCTCCTCGCTGCTCGGCAAGCTGGGGCTTTCGAGCCGGGCCGGCGTGGGAGACCTGGTGCGGCGCCGTTCATCGGAGTGAACGACAAAGGGTCGATCGAGCGATTGTCTCGGGGCCGCCGGGCGATCAACGTTCGCCGTGATGCAGCTCTTCGCCGACCTCGACCCGCGGATCTCGGTCCTCTGCGTCCGGGCGCGAGCGAGCGACCCGCAGAGCGACCGCACCCTCCTGACCGAGAATCGCGGAGGTCCTGCTCGAGGGGTACCTCCGAGCCCTGCGCGCGGAGTCGACCAGCCGGCTCGGCGGAGATGCCCGCGATCAGGCGGCCGGCGCGACGGCAACCGGCCCGCTCGGGGCATCCACGAGTCCGTGGCGGATCGCGTAGCCCGCGGCCTGCACGCGGTTGTCGACGCCGAGCTTCTCCAACAGCCGGGACACATGGTTCTTGACCGTGCTCGGGCTGATGTAGAGCTGCCGGGCGATGGCGAGGTTGTCGCATCCCGCGGCCAGCAGCGCGAGCACCTGCCGCTCGCGGCGGGAGAGCGCCAGCGCCCCAGGCTGCGACGCGCGCTGCGAGGCCACGAGGTTCTCTCGCACGTTGGCGAGCAGCGCACCGGCGACCTGGGGCGCGATCGCCGAATGTCCGGCCGCGGTGGCGCGGATGGCCTTGATGATGTCGGTGAGCTCCGCGTCCTTGAGCAGATAGCCCGAGGCGCCGGCTCGCACAGCCTCGAGCATCTCGGCGCAGTCGCTGGAGCCGGTGAACATCATCACGGCCGTCCCCGGGGCGGCCTCGAGCACGAGGCGCGTGGCCTCGATGCCCGACATCCCTGGCATGCGCACGTCCATGAGGACCACGTGCGGCAGGAAGCTCCGGGCCCGCCGGATGGCCGCCTCGCCGCTCGCCGAGTCGGCGAGGTCGAAGCCCTCGCTCGCCAGGAGGGTCCGCATCCCCGTCCGGAACAGCTCCGAGTCGTCCACGACCAGCACGCGAAGGCGTTGGCCGCGGGGCTGGTCGCTGTTGGTCGGGTCCACCATCCTCCCCAGGCTTATCGGTACGCCCCCGTCGTTTCTGAACACCCCGGCTCACGGTCGGACATCGGACTGGAAGATGGTCCGTGCGCCGCCATCGCCGTGCTGCGATCCATCTCACCGCGCCCGACACGGCGCTCGCGCACGAGCCACGCCTGGGCGAACGTCTCGGCGGTCAGGTCGTGCGCGGCGTCGGGATCGCGCGTCTGGCGCAGATGCTGGGCGTCGTGACGTCAGGCCGACGTCGCGATCCAGCCTGCGGGGAACGCTCCCGCGGGGACCAGGCCCGGGCGGTCGTCGAAGAACCGGCGGGCGACCTGCTCGGCGGGCCGGCCCTCGATCAGCGGCCGCAGGTCGCCGACCGTCAGCAGGACCGAGAGCGTCGCGCCGATCTGCAGGTCGGCCGCGTTGGGCTGCTCGCCCCCGAGGATCCCCTCGGCGACGAACGCGTCGATGCGGTCGAGCTTGGCGGGCAGGTCCGCGAGGTCGGCGGCCAGCCGCTGCGCGGTGATGCCGTGGTACTTCCACGTGCCGTGGATGAACTTCATGGCGAAGTCGGTGCCGGCCGGGTCGAGCGCGACCGCGCCGGGGCCGGCGAACGTGCCCATCGACTCGGGACGGAAGTGCAGCGCGCCCCACGGCAGGCGGCGTCCGAGATCCTGCAGCTCCTCGTCGCCCCAGCGCGCGGCGGCCGCCACCGCGGTGTCGAGGCCGCCGGGAAACAGCGGCGGCTCGGCGACGAGCTGCTCGAGGCGCTCGAGGATCGCGGTGGAGCCGTGGACCGGCTCACCGTCGACCAGCACACCGGGCACGGTGCGCTTGCCCTCGCCGTAGATCCGCTCCATCTCCTCAGATGAACGACCCAGCGGCAGCTCCACGCGCTCGTACTCCAACCCCTTCAACTTCAGCGCGGCCTCGACCGTCGCGCACGGGTGTGACGGCGGTAGGACGTGCACGACGATGCTGGGCTGCGCGGCCATGGCGCCCATCCTACGGCGCATTCCTGCGCGTCGCGCTCGATCAGGCGGCGGCCGCGAACGGCGGGTCCCCGAGCAGCTCGACGCCGTTGAGGAACGCGGTCTGCTGCATGGCGATGGCGGCGGCGGGGTGCGGCTCGGCGGTGGGCGGCGGCGGCAGCTCGCGGCCGGGCGCCGGCACGCTGAGGGCGCGGAAGTAGCGCTCCTGACCGGCCGGGAGGCCGAAGATGAGCATCCGCGTGGCCTCGGTGGCCAGCAGCGCGTGCGGCGTCTCGCGCGGGATGAACACCACCGCGCCCGCACCGGCGACGGTCTCCTCGCCGTCGAGGTGCACGGTGAGGCTGCCGTCCAGGACGTAGAGCGTCTCGTCGTCGAACTGCTGGCGGTGCAGGGGCGTCGAGGAGCCGGCGGGCATGACGACCTCGACGAGCGAGATGCGGTCACCGGTCTCGGCGCCGGTCAGCCGGAGGTCGACGAGGCGGTCGCGGTACCAGCGCGGCTCGCCCTCGCCGGCGGCGACGACGGTGGGCTGCGCTTCGCGGGGAGTCGGGGAGGTGGAGGGAGCGGCCATGGCGTGCACTGTGGCGACCGGCGCTTGCCGCCCGCTTGCCGCCGGCGTCGCCCACCTGGCGCGTGGCTTGCCACCGGCTTGCCGTCCGCCACGAAATCCCTGCTCAGCGTAAGGTTCCGCGGTTCCGCCGCTAGACCGCCATGCCCGCCAGCACGCGGCGCTGCAGGCCCGTCGTGTCGGCGTCGGGCTCCAGGCCCAGGCCCTCGACCAGCAGCCGCCGGCACTCGAGGTACTGCCGCAGGGCCAGCGAGCGCCGGCCCGAGCGCGCATGGGCGGTGATGAGCATGCGGTGCGCGCCCTCGTCGAGCGGATCGAGCGCGACCAGCCGGCGCCCGACGGCGGCGACCGCCAGCTCGTCGCCGGCCGCGCGATGCTCCTCGGCCAGGCCCATCAGCACGCGGTGCAGCAGCCCCTCGAGCTCCTCGCGCCAGACGACGGCCCAGTCGGCGTACTCCTCTTCCGGCAGCGGCGTGCCGGCCCACAGGCCGGCGGCGGCCTCCAGCGCCCCGCGGCGCGCCGAGCCCACGGTCGACAGCGCCTCGTGCGCCACGTCGGCGAAGCGCTCGCCGTCGACGCGGTCGCGCTCGTCGAGCTCCAGCAGGTAGGCGCGGTCGGCGTAGCGGATCGCGCTGGACTCCGCACCGGCCGGATCGAGCACCTGCCGTGCCCGCGAGACCGCGACCTGCAGCGCCGAGCGCGCCTTGTCGGCGGGCCGGTCGGGCCACAGCGACTCGAGGATCCGCTCCTCGGGCACGGGCGCGCCGCGATGGACGAGCAGGAACCGGACGAGCCGCGCGACGGTGGGCCGGCCCCACGTTCGCTCGTCGACCTCCCACGTGCCGCGGCGCAGCCGGAAGCCTCCGAGCACCGTGAACGACCGCGCCGGCGGCCGGCGCCGCACGCCGACGATCGCCTCCGACGCCGCGGCGGCGACGGCGGGATCGTCGTCGGTCGCCAGCGCCTTGATGGCCGCGGCCGCGTCGGGATGGCCCGAGGAGGCCACGGCGGGCGCCGCGGCGATCCGCACCGCCGCCGCCGGGTGGCCGGCCATCGCCAGCACGTCGGAGCTGTCGCCGAAGGCCGACCCGACGTAGCCGACGATCTCGGTCGCCGGCAGCGCGCCGGCGGCCAGCAGCTCCCAGAGCAGGCTGCGCAGCCGCGGCCACTCGGCCCGCACCAGGTGCGCGGCGGCGACCGCGTCGACCAGGCCGAAGGCGGTGATGACGTCCTCGTGGGCGCCCGCGACGTCGCCCGCCTGCTCGCGGATCCACGCGCGCTGGGACAGCAGCCGCGCGACGTGGTAGCAGGCCGCCTCGCGCCCGAGCGAGGCCTCGACCCGCGTCAGTGCCTCCTCCAGCACCGCGAGGGCGCGATCGCGATCGCCGATCTCGGCCAGCGCCGGGACCAGCGAGCAGACGAGGAAGTCGCCGAACATGATCGGCATGCGCGGCACGAGCGACAGCGCGAGCTCGGCGGCGCCGCGGGCCGTCTCGGCCTCCCCCCGCGCGGCGGCGGTCATCGCCACCGTCGCCGGGACCCACGCCATCGCCCACGTGTCGGGCGGCGTGCCGCCGGCCAGCGATGCGACCATGGCGTCGGCCTCGCGATGGCGGCCGACCTGCGCGAGCGTCCAGCCGCGCAGGACCGGGCCGAGCGTCCCGACGAACGGATGCGTGCCGCTGCGCTGCACCTCGGCGGTCAGGCGGTCGTTGAACTCCAGGGTCTCCTCCGCGCGGCCGACGTCGACGTGCGCGAACGCCGAGATCGCCAGGACGTAGAGCACCTGCTCGGGGCGGTCCATGACGTGCTGCACCGAGCGGAACTGCGAGAGCACCTCGTCGTGGCGGCCGCCGGCGAACAGCACGTAGGCGTCGCCGATCCGCGCGACCTGCGCGCCGGCGTCGCTCCCGGGCTGCGCGACGATGCCCTCGCGCAGGACGTACGCCGCGGCGGCCTCGCCCCGCGCCGCGTGCAGGATCGACGCCCACGCGGCGGCCAGCAGCGCGACCGGTCGTCCGGCGAGCCGCTCGGGCCGGGCGAACTGCGCGCCGACGCCGTCGACCTCGTCGAGGCGGCCGGACCAGTAGGCGGCCTCCAGCAGCGCGGCGCACGCCGCGTCGGCCGCGTCGCGCAGGCCGAGCTCCTCCAGGCCGGCGGCCGCGTCGCGCAGCACGTCGACCGCGTCTCCGAGCCGGCCCTCGGCCGCGAGCAGCAGCCCGTCGAGCATGCGCGCGCCGGGCGTGGAGCGCACGTCGGCGTCCAGGCGCGCCAGCCAGGCGCGGAGCAGGTCGCGCGAGGCGCGCACGAGCGTGGAGGCGTCGGCCAGCATCAGCCCCAGCGCGGGCTCGCCCTGCCCGGCCTCCAGCCACGCCTCGACGGCCTCGGCGCGCCGGCCCTCGGTGCTGAGCGCGGTCGCAGCGCGGCCGAGCAGCGCGGCGCGCTCGCCGTCAGGACGCTCGCGGCGCCAGCGGCTGCGCAGCGCCTCGCGGACGAGCGGGTGCCACGCGGTCGCGTCGGGGCGACCGGCGACCGGGCGCAGCGAGAGGCCGAGGCGGGTGGCGGCGTCGAGCGTCGCCGGCGTCAGCTCCAGCGCGGCGAGCACCGCGGGCGACAGCTCGTCGACCACGCTGGAGGCCAGCAGCGCCGCGCGCGCTTCGTCGTCGAGCTCGTCGAGCACCTCCTCGACGAGGAACTGCTCGATGGACTCGGCCGCCTCGGCGGCGTCACCCCGCTCGGCGCCGAGCGCCACGCCCAGCGGCCACCCCAGCGTGCGCGACATGGTGGCCTCGACCTCCGCGTCGGTCGGCTCGCGCCCCATCCGCGCGGTGAGCACCGCAGCGCATTCCTCACTGGTGAAGACGAGGTCGGCCTCCCCCAGCTCCACCACCAGCCCCGACGCGGTGAGCTTGGCCAGCTTGAGCGGCGGGCGGCGGCGCGACGCGACGACGAGGCGCAGCGGGCCGCCCGCGTCCGCCAGGAGCGCGCCGAGGACGGCGATCGCGCCGGGCGCGTCGCCCAGGCGCTCGACGTCGTCGAGGACGAGCACGAGCGGCTCGACCAGCAGGCGCTCCAGGTCGTCGACGAGGGCCTGCGCGGCGGCCGACGGATCCACGGCCTCGCCGCCGCCGCCGAGCTCGTCGAGCAGCACGTCGGCGGCGCCGGGAACGGTGCGGCGCACGGCCTCCAGCACGCTCACGACGAGCCGGCCGCCGTCGGCGTCGCGGTCGCGGCACGCATGCCACGCGGCCGTGCCGTCACGCTGCTCGACGGCCTGCTGGACCGCCAGCGTCTTGCCGTAGCCGGCAGGCGCGACGACGAGCAGGCAGCCGTCGTCCATCGCCCCCGACATCCGGGCCGCCACGTGAGGGCGCGGCAGCTGCGCCGCGCCGAGCCTGATCCCTGGTGCCACGACGCGCGCCAGCCTACCGTCAGGACCCAATTGCGCCAATGGCCTCCACGGCTAGTCCGTACTGCCGCGGCGTCAGGCGGATGTGCGACTGCTGGCTCATCGAACGCGGTCCGACGCCGATGGCCTCGACGGGCGGCGCGTTCTCCAGGTGCGGCACGACGACGACGGGCTCGATCGGCACCCACCGCGGCCAGCGCGCGGACCGCGTGGCGCCCGGTCCCGGCGGCACCGCGTCGCTGGACTCGCCCACCACCTCCACGACGCCGAAGACGCGCTTCCAGACCGGGGCGCCGCGGGTTCGGTCGTCGTGGGCGCTCTGCTCCGGCGTCGTCCGACCACTGGCGTCGATCGGCGGCACTGACGATCGCGGTCCGAGTGGCCCCGGAGCAAGGGGTCGTCCGCCGGCCTTCGGGCGGGGTGGGCCTGTCTGACGCGGTCCCACGGCGCTGAACAGGCCCACGCTCAAGCCGGCACCGTGATCGGCCCCGGCGCACCCCGGTTGAGTCCGGCGCGCTACGCGATGACCTGCAGGTGCTTCGGCAGGCCGGACAGGACCTCGGCGCCGTCCTCGGTGACGACCGCCAGGTCCTCGATCCGGACCCCGATCGCGCCCGGCACGTACACGCCCGGCTCGACCGTCACGACCTGCCCGACCGCGAGCGTCGCCTCGCTGCGCTGCGACAGGCGCGGGCCCTCGTGGACCTCGGCGCCGACGCCGTGGCCGAGGCCGTGGCCGAAGTGCTCGCCGTGGCCGGCGGCGGTGATGATGTCGCGCGCGACGGCGTCGACCTCGCGACCGCCGACGCCGGCCCGGACGGCGGCCAGCGACGTCTCCTGCGCTTCGAGCACGAGGTCGTAGATCTCGCGATCGCGCGGATCGAGCTCGCCGGTCGCGTAGGTGCGGGTGCAGTCGGACGCGTAGCCGTCCAGGCGGGCGCCCCAGTCGATCGTCACCAGCGTGCCGGCCGGGATCTCGACGTCGCGCGGCGCGGCGTGCGGCAGCGCGCTGTGCGTGCCCGAGGCGATGATCGAGGGAAACGACGGCGCCTCGGCGCCCGCGCGGCGCATGGTGAACTCGAGGTCGAGGGCGACCTCGCGCTCCGTGCGGCCCGCCAGGCCGCGGCCCAGCACCTCGGTGAGGGCCGCGTCGGCGAGCTGGGCCGCCGCGCGGATCGCGGCGAGCTCGCCGGGGTCCTTGACCATCCGCAGCTCTTCGACGAGGCCTCCGGCGGGCACGAGCTCCACGCCGTCGGCGACCTTCGACGCCAGCGTGCCGTGGTCCTTGACCGACACGTGCTCGTCGTCGAACCCGACCCGCAGCGGGCCGTCGGAACCCTCGGCCGGCGCGGCGACCGCGACGGCGCCGGCGATCAGGATCTCGGGCGCGACCGTGCGCTCCCAGGCGTCGTCGAGCTGCTCGGCGGACTGCGTCAAGTAGCGGAAGTCGGTGAGGAACAGGCGCTGGTCGCCGGGCCCGACGACCGCAAGGCCGTTGCTGCCGGAGAAGCCCGTCAGCCAGCGCACGTTGACGAGGTCGGTCACCAGCAGCGCGTCGAGCCCGCGCTCGGCGAGCTGCGCCGCGACGCGGTCGGGGCGGTCCATGCTCATTTCTGCGGTTCCTCCTGCAACGGCGACGACGTCGGCGCGCTCATGCTCGGGCTCAGCTCCTGCTTGATCCGGACGAGGGCGTCGCGGTACCCGTCGACGCCCTGGCCGCTGATCGTCGCGACGCACAGGTCGCGCACGACCGAGATGCGGCGCCACTCCTCGCGAGCCATGATGTCGGACAGGTGGACCTCGACGGACGGCAGCGCGGCGATCTCCAGCGCGTCGTGGATCGCCCACGCGTAGTGCGTCCACGCGCCCGGGTTGATCACGATGGCGTCGACCATGCCGTCGAGGCGGTGGAGATGGCCGACGAACTCGCCCTCGTCGTTGGTCTGGAAGAACCGCGGGTCGAGGTCGAGCGCGGTGGCGAACACGCCGATCTGCCGCTCGAGCTTGTCGAACGTCAGGTCGCCGTACACCGCCTTGGGCCGTCGCCCGAGCTGATCGAGGTTGACGCCGTGGAGCACGGCGACGCGTCGGCGCACTGGCGTCATGGGATCAACTCTCGCACGGCGAGCGCCAGATCGTCGTCGGGCACGTCCTGGCCGTGGACCACGTCGCCGGGAGCGCGGACCAGGACGAACGGCGTCCGCGCCTGGGACGTGCGCTTCTTGTCGAGGCGCGTGGTGGCGACGATCGCGTCCGGATCGACCGCCAGGCCTTCGAGCGTGGTGGGCAGCCCGTGCTCGGCCAGCAGGGCGGCGACCTGGCCACGCAGGTCCGGCAGGCCGCTGAGGCGCAGCGCGGCGAGCAGGCCCAGGCCGACGGCCTCGCCGTGGCGCAGCGTGCCGTAGCCGAGCTCGACCTCCAGCGCGTGGCCGACGGTGTGGCCGAGGTTGAGCACCTGGCGGCGGCCGCCGTCGCGCTCGTCGGCGGCGACGACGGCGAGCTTGGTGCGGGCGCAGGCCAGGATGACGTCGTCGTCGACCGGGCCGCCGGAGCCGATGCGGTCCCACAGCGGGCCGCCGGCGACGAGCGCGGTCTTGAGCACCTCGGCGTAGCCGGCGGCGTGCTCCTCGGGCGGGAGGGTCGCGAGCGTCTGGGTGTCGACCAGGACGGCGGACGGCTGGTGGTAGGCGCCCACGTAGTTCTTGGCCTCGGGCAGGTCGACGCCCGTCTTGCCCCCGTAGGCGGAGTCGACCTGGGACACCACGGTCGTCGGCGCCTGCACGATCCGCATGCCGCGCTGGTAGGCCGACGCGCAGAAGCCGGCGAGGTCGCCGACCACGCCGCCGCCGAGCGCGACCAGGTGGTCGGCCCGCGTGACGCCCTGGTCGACCATCGCGTGCCAGACGCGCTCCGCGGTCTGCAGCGTCTTGTGCTGCTCGCCCGGCGGGATCTCGATCACGCCGGCCAGGTCGCGCAGGCCGGCCAGGTGCAGGTCGCCGACCGCGCTGTCGGTCACCGCGAACGCGCGGCCCGCGAGGCCCGGCGCGTCCATGCCGAGCACGCCGCGGCCGACGAAGACGGGGTACTCGCCCGACGCGGCGTGCGCCCACGCCATGCGGGTGCCGGGCGGGGCGTCGGCCAGCGCGCGCAGCGCCGCGTCGGCGCGCACGACGACGCGAGCGTCGGCCTGGGGCAGGTGCGCCTGCGCGAGCGACTCGTACAGCGCGTGGCGCTCGGCGTGCAGCGCGGCGAACGCGGCGCGGTCGCGCGCCAGCGGGCGGTTGCGCCCGGCGGCGCGCTCCCAGGCCAGGTCGAGGGGCACGTCGACCAGCACGGTCGTGTGACCGGCCAGAGCCGCGCGCACGCGCTCCGACAGCACCGACCCGCCGCCCAGGGAGACGACGGCCTCTGCGTCGCCATCCAGCACGGACGCGACGAGCTCCTCCTCGGCGGCGCGGAACACCGCCTCGCCGTCGGTGTCGAAGACGTCCTCGATGGAGCGCCCGAAGCGCTGCACGAGCAACGCGTCGGTGTCGACGTGATCGACCCCGCGGGCCGCCGCGAGCTCGCGGGCCAGGGTCGTCTTGCCCGCGCCCATGAACCCGATGACGACGGTCAGCCGACCCACGCGATCCGCTCGCGGTAGCGCTGCACGGCCTCCTGCACGTCCTCGATGTGGTCGCCGCCGAACTTGCGCCGGTAGGCGTCGGCCATGACGTAGGCGAGCATCGCCTCGCCGACCACGCCGGCCGCCGGCACGACGCAGGAGTCCGTGCGCTCGCGCAGCGCCTGCGCGGGCTCGTGGCTCTCGATGTCGACCGAGCGCAGCGGCTTGGTCAGCGTGGGGATCGGCTTCATCGCGACGCGCGCCACCAGCGGTAGCCCGGTCGTCATGCCGCCCTCCAGGCCGCCCGCGTGGTTGGTCTCGCGGAAGTAGCCGCGCTCCTCGCTCCAGAAGATCTCGTCGTGCGACTGCGAGCCCGGCGCGCCCGGCAGGTCGAACCCGTCGCCGAACGCCACGCCCTTGGCGGCCTGGATCGAGCAGAGCGCGCCGCCGATGCGGCCGTCGAGGCGCTCCTCCCACGACACGTGCGAGCCGAGGCCGGGCACGAGCCCGAAGGCCACCACCTCGAACACGCCGCCGATCGACTCGTTGGCCTTGCGCTGCACGTTGATGTGGTCGACCATCGCGCGGCTGGCCTGGGGGTCCAGGCAGCGGACCTTGTCCTCGTCGACGCCCTCGAAGTCCGCGACGGTCACGAGCGTCGCGCGCGGCGCCACGTAGACGTCGCCGATCTGCACGACGTGGCTGCGGATCTCGACGCCGAGCGCCGCGAGGAAGGCCTTGCACAGCGCACCGCCGGCGACGCGGGCCGCCGTCTCGCGGGCGCTCGCGCGCTCGAGCACGTTGCGGACGTCGGTGAAGCGGTACTTCTGCACGCCGACGAGATCGGCGTGACCGGGGCGCGGCAGGTGCACCTCGGGGATCTCGGCCTCGACCGGCCACGGGTTCATCCGCTCTTCCCAGTTCGCGTAGTCGCGGTTGGGGACCTCGAGCGCGATCGGCCCGCCCAGCGTCCGGCCGTGGCGCACGCCCGCGGTGACGTTGGCGTGGTCCTTCTCGATCTTCATGCGCCCGCCACGGCCATGGCCCAGCTGTCGCCGGGCCATGTCGCGATCGAGCGACTCCTGGTCGAGCTCGAGCCCTGCGGGCAGGCCTTCGACGATGCACGTCAGGCCCGGTCCGTGGGACTCCCCTGCGGTGATGAGGTTCAGCGCCATGCGGCGCCGAAGTCTATGGAGCCGGGACCGTCAGGACCGTCGAGGTCTGGTCGATGCCCTGGCCGTCGGCCGTGTCCGCCACGCTCTGCGGGACGTTGGCGACGTCCGGCGTGCCCACCGGGTCCTTCTCGACGAGCAGCCCGAGCTTGGACGAGTAGTTCCAGGCGGCAAGCACCTCCGGGTCCTCGGCGACGACCTGGCGGATGTACTCGCGACCGGCCTTGGACTCGCGGGCGCGGGCCTGGGCCGCCTTGGCGGTCGTCGCGGCCTTGGCCTTCGAGACGCTGACCATGTCGAGCTGGTACTGGACCAGGCCGGCGGTGCCGCTCTGCAGGTCGAAGAACTCGGTGTCGCCGGCCACGAGCTCGATCTGCTCGCAGCTGTCCTCCGACGGCTGGCACGTGCCGTCGCCGGAGGGGACCGCGTCGGCGTCGACCAGGAAGATGGCGGTCTTGCCGTCGTCCTTGAGGCCGAGGTAGACGAAGAACGGGTTGTCGGAGGACGGCAGCGGCGTCAGGCGTGCGACGTTGTCGTAGGTCTTCTCCGCCCCCGACTCGCCGAAGCGCAGCTTCACCCGATAGGTGTCGACCGAGCTCGACTCCTGCTTCTTGGTGTCGGTCGTCGTGTCGGGCGGGGTGGTGGTCGGCGGCGCGGCCGGCGTGTCGCTCGACCCGCCGTTGGAGCCGCTCGAGGACGGGGAGCCGCTGAGGCCGTCGGCCAGGCTCTTGGTCGTATTGACCGCGTCGGTGACGGTCTGGTCGACCTTGGGCTGGTGGTGCTGGACGAACGGGTCGCGAACCTTGCCGGAGCGCTGGACCTTGCCGGCCGCCTGCGCCTCGAGGCCGACGACCTCGGCGCGAGCGACGTCGCGGTGGTTGGCCAGGCCGTTGGTGGTGGTCTGCGGGACGGACGCCACGTCGGTGCCGGCGTCGGAGCTGCTGCCGCCGAGCACGATCGGCACGGCGATCAGGGCGACCACGAGCGCGATGGCGACGGGCCATAGGCGCTTCTCGACGAGGTCGTGCAGGACGTTCTTGAGGAAGCTCATCGGTCACTCCCGATCAGGCTGGCGGTGGCGGTCGAGCCGGCCGGCGCGGCGCCGGTCGACGGGGCGGCACCGGCGGTCAGGCCCTCGTCGGCGGGCAGGAGATAGGCGGTGACGGCCACGGTGGCCGACACGTCGGGGAAGCCCTCGGGCCCGGCCTTCAGCGCCACGCCGTCGACCGTCAGCAGGCGTCCCTTGACGCTGATGCTCTTGCCCTTCACGGTCGTCAGCGAGTCGAGCGAGCGCAGGAAGCGCTGCATGTTGAAGAACTTGCCGTCGAACTCGAACGAGAACGGCATGGTCGGGAAGCCGGCGGTCCCGACGGCCGCACCGGGCGGCAGCGCCGTGGTGATCGTCGACGCGGGGGTCGAGGTCGTCGCGCCGGCCGCCGGGGCCACGGGCGCAGCGACGGGGGCCGCTCCGGTGTTGGCGCTCAGCTTGATGGACCGGAAGTCGATGCCGCTGTCGTGCGCCGTGTGCTCGAGCTGGTAGACGAGCGACGGCACGTCATCGTCGACGGGGACGGCCTTGCCGAGCCGGGCGACCGTCGCGTAGTCGGAGTTGTAGCGCCGGCGCGCGGCCTCGGCGCTGGCGGCGCCGGCCTGCGCCGTGGTCAGGCGCTGCTGGGCGGCGGTCACCTGCACGGAGACGTCGGACGCCTCCTTGCGCTTGGGGCTGAGCGCGAGGAACCAGAACGCGCCGAGCACGGCGACGAAGCCGAGGACGCTCAGGACGGTGCGATCACGTGCGGTCACGGGGTGACGCCTCCCGAGGCGGCCGGCGTGGTGGTGGACGGAGTGGTGGAGGCCGACGACGCCGCGGGCGTCGTCGACGAGGCGGTCCCGGTGGCGGCCGCCGTCTGCGTCGTGCCGCCGGTGACCGGGACCGGCGCGGCCGGCTGCTCGTAGAACACGACGATCTTGAAGAGCGGGAAGTGCGAGGAGCCGCCGCGGCAGTCCGCCGAGCCGCCCGAGGCGGCGCCGGCCCCGGCGGCGGCACCGGCGACCTTCGCCGCCTTGGTGGAGTCCTCGAGGCTGACGCGCTGGACGCCGTCGATCAGGCGCAGCCGGGCCATCATCTTGGCCACCGACGCCTGGCTGGTCGTGCAGCCCTCGATCTGGATGGCCGGCACGCTCAGCGCGCCGCGCAGGCTGCTACTGCCCCCGCCGACGCTGACCGTCGGCGACGTCGTGCCCGTCAGGGCGGTCAGCCACGCGTTGGTCGGCAGGACCCGAGCGACCTCTCGCAGGGAGTGCGCCCAGTCGAACCGCGATGCCGCCAGCTGGGAGACGGTGTCGACCCGCTTGGTGCGGACCGAGGAGAACTTGGTGTAGCTCTGCAGCGACTGGGCGTTGGCCTCGGCCTCGGTGGCCTGCTGGGTGACGCGGGCCAGCTCGGACTTCTTCTCGTCGACCGACTTGCCGGACTGGACCGCCGCGCCGGCCATCACGACGAGCAGCGCGAGGGCGCCGAGCAGCAGGTAGGCGCCACCGGCGGACCGGCCGGCGGCACCGCCGGCGCCGCGCTGCTGGTCGGCGGGGATGAGGTTGACGGCCCTCATGCGTGCGGAGCCTCCTCGACGGCCAGGCCGGCCGCGATCGTGAGCAGATGGGGATCCATGCCCTCCGGCGTGCCGTCCACCGTGCCGAGCTCCACGGCCAGGCCGAGCTCGGCGCCGAGGGCGTCGTCGAAGCCGGGCACGCTGGCGGCGGCGCCGGTCAGCACCGCGCGCTGGACGCGCAGGCTCATGCCCTCCTGGGCGTGGTGGAAGTCGAGCGAGTTGCGGACCTCGCCGCCGATCCGGCGCACGCCGTCCAGCAGGACGCTGCGCGCCTCTTCGGCGATCCCGTCCTGGTCATCGGACTGGACCTCGATGACCGGGGTGACCAGGCCGACGTGGCGCAGCCACCCGCGAGCGTGCTCGAGGGTGAGCGCCTTGCGCTCGGCCAGCTCGACGGCGATGGCCTCGAGGCCGCCGCCGACGACGCGGGTGAAGAGGCAGGTCGTGCCCTCGGCCACCGCGAGGTTCGTGAGGCCGCCGACCGACAGGTAGAGCACCGGCTCGGGCTCGTCGGTGTGCGACGGGCGGTGCAGCGCGCGGATCATGGCGAAGGCTGAGAGGTCGATGCCCTCGGGCTTGAGCCCCGCCGCCCGGCAGGCGGCCGTCACCCGGTCGACCATGTCGCGGCGGGCGGCCACGATCAGGACGCGCTGGCGGGGGCCGTCCTCGGTCTCGACGATATCGAGCGGCTGGTAGTCCAGGACCGCGCTGTCGAGTGGCATCGGGATCTGGTCCTGCGCCTGGAAGCGCACGGCCGCCTCGAGCTCCTTGGCGTCGGCGATCGGCGGCAGCTCGATGACGCGGACGACGATCTTCTGGTTCGCGATGCCGATGCGGACCTTCTTGTCGAGGCCCTTGTTGTCGCGGTAGAGCGATCGGAGGGCCTCGGCCAGCGCCGCCACGTCGTTCACCTCTCCGTCGCGGACGACGCCGGTCTCCAGCGGAGCGACCGCGGCGGTCTTCACCGACACGCGACCGTTGACGGTCACCGCGGCGACGTGGATGGCGGAGGGCTCGATCTCGAGTCCGACGATGGTGGATGCGCGTTTGGCCATGGGTTCAGGGCAGTGGGTCGACGGTGATCGGCGGCGCCTTGAGCACACGCCCCGACACCCTCGGTTGTTCGTCCAAGGGCGCCGGCGCTTGAGCGCTCGAGGTCATCGGCGGGTCGCTAGAACCGGTCCAGGTAGCTGCTGACCAGCGAGTCGCCGGCGAAGAAGGCGACGAGGGCCCCGGCGGCCATGAACGGCCCGAAGGGCACTTTGGCGCGCCGTCCCTCCGACACGCCCTTCATGGCGATGATGGCGGCGCCGACGACGACGCCGAGGATCAACGCGATGAAGAGCGCCGGCACGACGGCGCGGCCCAGGTAGAGGCCGAGGACGCCGGCGAGCTTGACGTCGCCCATGCCCATCCCCTTGTTGTGGATGAGCGCCGGCAGGTAGAAGAACAGCAGGGCACCGGCCCCGGCGGCGAGCTGCTCGGGCAGGTACGACGGCTCGAGCACCGCGCCCAGCGCCACGGCCAGCACCGCTGCGGGAGCGGTCAGCCGGTTGGGGATGATCTTGTGGTCGAGGTCGATGACCGCGATCGGCACGAGGAAGGTCACGAGCACCAGGCCGAGCACGACCTGGAGCACGTCGTCGCCCTTGAGCGCGACGACGAGCACGTAGAGCGTCGCGGTAAGCGCCTCGACGAGGGGATAGCGCACGGAGATGCGCTCGTGGCAGCCTCGGCAGCGGCCACGCAGCAGCAGCCAGGAGACCACCGGCACGTTGTCGTAGGGGCGGACCGGCGCGTCGCACCCCGGGCACTTCGAGCCGGGGCGCACGAGCGACTCCCGGCGCGGCAGGCGCCAGGAGACGACGTTGAGGAACGAGCCGATGATCAGGCCGAGCAGCGCGGCCGGGGCGAGGGCGGGGGCCATGTCCTGGTAGTCGGCAGCCTCGCCCGCCGCCTTGACGTGGACGTGTCCGATCCGGCCGGGCTAGGGGTGCCGTAGGCGGCCAGCGAGGCTGAGCCCCACGACGGCCAGCCGTCGCCGCCGGAGGTGGGTCCCCAGTCGCGACAGCGACACAGTCTCCTATGTGCCCGGCTGGATCTCGCGCCAGCTGTTCTGGATGATGCCCGCCGCCGCGAGGCTCCTGACCGCGTCGTAACCGTGGTCGTCGAAGCGGATGTTCAGGCCGCTCTCCCCTGCGTCCATCCGGCCTGGGCCGTCGATGATGACGCCGCCGTTGATGAGCGTGGTGCCGCTGGTGATGATCAGCGACGCCGAGGACTGCGTCGGCGAGCCGAGCGTCGGCGGCACGCCCATGTTGGCGTGGTAGATGACCCCGTTGAACTGCGTCGAGCCGCCGAGCGTCAGGCTCGAGTTGGCGTTGAGGAATATGAGGAAACCGGGGGCGGCGGTCGTGTTCCAGGCGTCGGACCCGCTGTAGGAGCAGTTGCCGGTTGTGTTGACGACCACCACCTTGCCCGCCAGCGAGCTCGGGCACCCTTCGAAGTACGTCGACTCCGCCCAGGCGGTGTTGACGAACCGGGTGATCTGGTCCTGGCTGAACACTGGCGCCGCGGAGTATTTGTCGACGTGCGACTGGAAGCCGCTGATCTGGTTGTTGAGCAGGTCGTTCCAATCCGCATCGGTCCTCGTCGGCGCCCGCCCCAGCGGCTGGCCCAGGCACGGTTCCGAGGCGGTCTCGGCCGGCGGCCCGCCCGGCTGCCCCGCGCCATCGGGAACGTCGCAGCGCACGGCGACGATGCCGCCGTTGGACTGGATGATCGGGCCATTGTGCAGGCCGTTGTTCCTGATCGTCAGCGTCCCGGTGATCAGCGCCGCGTGCGGCACGGACTCGGCCTGCGTCTGCTCCTGGACGAGCGACACGATGACGCGCGTACGGCCGCGCACCGTGGCCTGCGCGCGGACCCACACCTTGCCGTCGTTGTTGTAGTCGCAGCCGCACTGGTTGCCGACCCGCGAGTCGGCGAAGTAGTCGCCCAGAGTGCCGCTGTTGTCGTAGACGTTGGTCCTCCAGGTGATCGCGACGTTGCTGTCGGCGCCGGGGACCAGGGACGTCAGCTCGCCGCTGCTGGGGCAGAAGGCGCCGCCGGGGCAGGGCAGGAAGCCGATCGTCGGATGGGTGGTGGTGCCGCCGTCGTTGGCGCCGTTTTTCCCCGCCCAGTGATGGGAGATCTGGGTGATCTGCGCGTTGAGCGCCGCCTCGGCGACGTTGAAGGCGGTCTCGCGCTGGCGCTGGGCGCCCGTGAGCTTGGACTGCCCGTCGACGAACGTGACGGCCCCCAGACCCATGGCGAGCATGAGGGCCATCAGGACGACGGCGACGATGATGGCGACGCCGTCCTCGTCGTGCAGGAGGCGGATGCGGGTCTTGGTCATTGGACGTTGATGGGGGGTTCGGTGTGCGTGTTGGGCAGGCCGCTGGGGTCGGTGACGGTCAGCGTGATCGTGTGCCAGCCAGTCGTCGTCGTGTAGCGGAAGTACGCCGAGTCGCTGATGCTGTGGGGGCCGCAGGTGCCCACCGATCCGGTGGCCAGCGGGTCGTACCAGCAGTAGGTCAAGGGGTCGTTGTCGGGGTCCGTGGACGTGCTGCCATCGAGGACCAGGACGCCGCCGCCGGCCGCCATCTGGGCGAACGCTGCGATCGGCGCGCGGTCCTGGTTGCGCAGGTTGACCCCGGTGCTGACCTGCTGCTCCTTGGGCCCCGTGGCGGGGTCGATGTCGACGAACAGATCGACCCGCACACGGCGGATCTGGTCGTTGACGGCCGAGTCGAACGTGAACACTGGTCGGGTGGCGCCTTGGTAGGTGTTGACGATGTCCTGGGCAACGACCTTGGCGTTCGACCAGCCGGCGCCCGGGCAAGCGGACGTCGCGCTGGGCGCCACGGTGCTGGACGTGATCGTGCTCGGCGGCATCGCCATCGTCCAGAACCGGCGCGTCGCGGTGTCCAGGCAGTAGCGGACGAACTGGATGTTCTGCGCGTTGCCGGCCGGCGGCGTCCCTGACGACGCGACCGTCTCGAAGATCAGGTCGTAGGCGCTGGCCAGCGACACCGCGTTGGGCTGTAGGGCGGTCGGCGTCGCGAGGTTGCGCATCTGACGGGCCATCAGGTCGGTCGCCGTCCGTGCCCGGTCGGTCGACTCGGTGCGCACCTGGTTGTCGCGGATGTTGCGACCGAAGACGTCGAATGCCCCGTAGGTCGCCATGAGGACGAACGTCAGGATGGCCATGGCGGCCAGCAGGCCGACCAGCGTGAACTCGCCGCGCTCGGAGCGCATCACGACTGGACCCTCTGCGCCGCGGACTTGGCGCCTTCCAGACCCTGCGTGTCGATGGCGCTGACGCAGTAATCGAAGTCCTTGTTGTTGCCGATCGGGTCGGTGTACGTCGTCGCCGGCCCGTTGGAGTAGCTGATGGGGGTCGTCTGCGCCGAGCAGACGCTGGTCGTCATATGGGCCGAGCGGTAGATGGCGTACTTCTGGACCGAGGTCTGGGCATCAGTCGACGCCGTCCATGTCAGCGTCACGCTCTGGTTGCCGCCGTTGCCGGTCACCGGCCAGGTGACCAGCGTCGGCGTGGTCGGCGCCGTGTTGCTGGCGGACTGCGTCGACGTCTGCGGGGCCGACCGCTGCCCCTCGCGGACGGCACCGTCCAGGGTGTCCAGCGCCACCACCCAGTAGGTCGCGGTGACGCCCGTCGGCGGGTTCGTGTCCGTGCAGCTCAGCGCCGCGATCTGCTGGCAGATCTGCTGGGGGGTGCCCGACCCGTTCTGACGGTACATGGTGTACCCGACCAGGTCGCCATCCGGCGGCGCGTTCCACGAGCCGGTGACCGACCCGCTGCCGGCGCCGGTCAGCGAGAAGCCCGTCGGCGGGAACGGGATCCGGCGGTTCAGGACGATGCCGACGTCGAGCTCGTTGCCGTGGATGCCGCCGGCGTCCTGCACGCGGGCGCCGACCAGGTAGGTGCCGTCGAGCACCTCGCCGTTCGCGGGCGAGGTCTCGGCGGCGGGTGCGCTGTTGCCGAGGTTCCACGTGAACGTGCCGCTGGTCCCCGACCAGGTGGTGGGGCCCTGGTCCACGCCGCCCAGCAGCCAGTTCACCTGGTTGGCGGACTGGTCGCTCGTGGCCGTGAAGTGGATGGCGCTGACGTTGGCGCCCCCGCCGCCGGGCGTGATCGTGTAGCCGTTGGCGGTCGCGGTCCCGACGTCGGGCGTGATCGCCGTGATGGCGCCGTAGGCCGAGAGGCCGGGGAACGGCACGGTGGCCTGCTGGATCACGTAGCGCGATCCCGCGCCGCGGTCCCACGTCACGAGCGTGACGAGGCGCTTGAAGTCGTCGGGCTGGGCGTCGCAGGTGCCGGCCGGGATGCTCGTCCCGCTGGGGCAGCCGGTGGTGGTGGACTGCACCAGGCCGTCGACCTGACCGTCGAGGTTCGTGTCGAGGCCGCAGTCGCCGGCATCGGCGCCCGGGCTGCCGCCCGTGCCGTTGATGCGGGGCGGCGTCCCGATCAGCCCCGTGCACGTCGCCGCGGTGGCCGCCACCGCCGGGCGGGCGCAGAACGTGCCGGCGACGTGGGCGCCCGTGGCGTCGCCCGGGTCGTCGACCGAGCAGACGCCGAGCGACACCGTGTAGGTGATGCCGCGGCGCTTGATCGTCCAGCCCGACCCTCCGGCGGAGGCGAAGCCGGGCATCGCCTGCACCGACGCCACGACGGTCGAGGGACGCAACGTCTGGTACTTGACCGACCGCGCCGACTCGATGAGCTCGCGCCCGAGCGCCAGGCCCTGCTCACGCGCCTTGTTTGAGGTGGTGGTGCCGTTGGCGGTGTTGACGATCGTCGTGACGCCGAGGATCCCGACCAGCAGGATCAGCGCAGCCATCATCACCTCGATGATCGTGAAGCCATCCTGGTTGCGGGGCGTGTGCGGCCGAGCCATGGCCCCCGGGGGATCGGCAGCACCGGCCCCTGGGGACAGGCCCACTCGGCGGATGGACGAGTCCGGCTCGCGTGGGGTGACGGGCGTCACCACTGGTTGCCGTCGGCGTCGGCGGCCTTGCAGGACCCCACGCCGGCCGTCGTGCACGTCCGGGTGGTGATCGCGCTGGTCCGCGTGATCGTGAAGGTGTTGTCGGACTTCGACGTCTGGGCGACCGAGAAGCCGCCCTGCGCGCTGATGGCCGCGTAGGCAATGCCCGGGGCGACCGGCGTGTCGGCGCTGGGGCACTGGGTGTAGTCCTGGTTGCCGGCGAAGCACGCCTCGACCAGCGAGACGGCGTTGCGCACGTCGGACTTCGCTGCCGCATCCTGCCCGCGCTGACGGTAGGCAAGGAAGGTGGGCAGGGCGATCGCGGCGAGGATCCCGATGATCAGGATCACGACGAGCAGCTCGATGAGCGTGAAGCCGTCCTCGCCCGCGATGGAGTGTTTGATGCCAAGCTTGGGGGGCGCCATGACACCCGGGTGATCGGCAGGTCGGGTCGCGGCCGCTAGCACTGCGACGCCCGGCTCGGCGGATGGTTGAGCAGCGCTCCGCAACGCGCGACGGCCCGCAGCGCGGGCCGGAAACGACGCGAGGCGGGCCGAAGCCCGCCTCGCAAACGGCACTGCTGATGGGTCGGGTGCTACCAGGTACCACCGGTCGGGCAGCCGGCGACGGCCGGCTTGTCGCATGTGCGGGTGTAGACGCCGGTGGCGCTACGGGCGATCGTGAACGTCGTGCCGGACTTCGACAGCATCGCGACCGTGTAGCTCGTGTCGGCGGGCGTGGCCACCACGTTCTGAGCCAGGGGGCTGTCACCGTTCGGGCAGCCGGTGTAGGTCTGGTTGTCGGTGTAGCAGGACTCCATCTGGGAGACCGCGTTGCGGACATCCGACTTCGCCGAGGAGTCCTGGCCCTTCTTCTGCTGGCCGAGGAAGCTCGGCAGGGCGATCGCGGCGAGGATGCCGATGATCAGGATGACGACGAGGAGCTCGATGAGCGTAAAGCCCTCGTCCTCGTTCTTGAAGCGCTGAAGCAAGACGATCCCTCCTGTGAGATCTCGGTTGGTGGCCTTCGTGTGCGGAGGGCTGACGTCCCGTGGTTGACGTCCGGGGATCAAGGTCTTGGCAGCAAGTCCCATAGGTTCCCGGCGGTCGGTCACCGCACAGTCGTGGTGATCGGCGCGCCTGGTGCGGTCTTTCGCTCCGGTGCCTGTTTCTTGGACGGCTGTACTACGGTCGGGACCCCAGGGCCCGGCGTGACACCATGCACCCGTGCTCGTCCGCCGGATCGTCCTCGCCTTCTGCGCCCTGTTCCTCGTCGCGGTCGTCGCCGCCTCGGTGGCCAACCGCGAGGCGCAGAAGACCCGCGCGACGGCGCCGCCCACCACCGTCGCGTCAGGACCGCCGCCGCCGGTGGTCACGGGCAGCCTGCCGGGCGACGGCACCGTCCGAGCCCGCGTGGGCGACGCGGTGACGATCACCGTCCGCACCCCTCAGCCCGACGAGGCGTCGATCACCGAGTTGGGCGTCACGGCCCCGACGTCGTCGGACGTCCCGGGGATGCTCGAGTTCGTCGCCGAGGCGCCCGGGCGCTACGACGTCCACCTCGACGACTCAGGCGCGAAGGCCGGCACGATCGTGATCGTGCCCGCCGGCGGGTAGCCCGCTAGGGGTGCCGTCGGCGGCCAGCGAGCCCGAGGCCCACGACGGCCAGCCGTCGCCGCCGGAGGTGGGTCCCCAGTCGCGATAGCGACACGGTCTCCTAGTCCGTCTCGGCCTCGGGCGCGGTGGGCTGCCTGGGCGTCTCTCCGGCGGCCTCCGCGGCCGCGCGGCGCTCGGCCTGGGCGTCGTGGTCGGCCAGGAAGGTGCCCGTCCCCTCGCACCACGCGCACGGGACCTCGGAGGGCGAGCCGCCCAGGTTGGAGATCAGCGTCCCGGTGCCCCGGCACACGGTGCACGGGACGGGCTCGGCGGCTTCGGGTGTCTCTTCGTCGGCGCTCACGGCGCCGCGAGCGTAGCGGCTTGCCACCCGACACCGGGGTCCTCCCGTCGGCAGGCGACCCGAGGCGGTCCGGCCGGATCGCACCGAAGTGGTCCTGTGCGCCGGACCAGTGCGCCGGTAGCGTCGCGCGGATGCAGCATCTCGCCCCCTCCTCCCCCGCCGCCCGCGCGTCGGCGCTGCGCGCCGGCCTGGTCGCGCTGGCCACCGTGCAGCTCGTCCAGGGCCTGCTCCTGGCGCTGGCGCCAGGCGCGTTCTACGACGCCCTCGCCGACTTCGGGCCCCGCAACGACCACGACCTCCGCGACATGTCCGCGTTCTACCTGGCGTCGGCGGTCGTGCTCGCGCTCTCCGTCTCGCGCCCCTCGTGGCGGGCGCCGGCCCTCGCGCTCGTCAGCCTGCAGTTCGCGCTGCACACCGTCAACCACGTGATCGACGCCGGGGCGAGCGACCCGTCGTGGGTCGGGCCGCTGGACGTCGTCACGCTCGCGCTCGGGACGCTGCTGATCGGCTGGCTGTACCGGGCCGCCGCGGCCGCCGCCGAGCCGGAGGGCGGGCGATGAGGATCCTCGTGGCCGGCGCCACCGGCGCGATCGGCCGTCCGCTGGTCGACCGCCTGGTCGCCGACGGACACGCTGTCGTCGGCACCACCCGCCGCGAGGAGCGCGCGCGGACCCTGCGCGAGCGCGGTGCCGAGGCGGTCGTCCTCGACGCGTTCGACGCCGGCGCGCTGCGTGCGGCGGTCTGTGCCGCCGAGCCCGAGGTCGTGGTCCACCAGCTCACCGCGCTGCCCCAGGCGCCCGATCCCAAGAGCATGGCCGCGGCGGTCGCGCTGACCGGCCGGCTGCGACGCGAGACCGTGCCGGCGTTCCTGGCGGCCGCACGCGAGGCCGGCGCCCGCCGCGCGCTCGTACAGAGCATCTCGTTCGTCACGCGCCCCGACGGCCGGCCGGTGCACGACGAGGACGCCCCGCTCGACCTCGACCGCCCCGCCTTCCGCGACAGCGCCTCCACGGCCCGCGAGCTGGACGCCGCGACGCTCGGCGTCGAAGGATTGGAGGGCGTCGTGCTGCGCTACGGCTTCTACTACGGCCCGGGCACGTGGTACGACAAGGACGGAGCGATGGCCACCATGATCCGCAGGCGCGCCTACCCGATCATCGGCCGGGGCCGGGGCCGCATGTCCTTCGTGCACGTCGACGACGCGGTCGACGCGACCGTGCGCGCCCTCGAGCATGGCGCGCCCGGCGTCTACAACGTGACCGACGACGAGCCCGCCACCGCCAGGGAGTGGCTGCCCGAGGCGGCGCGGCTGCTCGGCGCCCGGCGCCCGCTCTGGGCGCCGCCGCTGGTCGCGCGCCGGCTGGCCGGCGACGCGGTCGTCCACTACGCCACGACGCTTCCGGGCAACGCCAACGCGCGCGCCCGGGCGGCCTTCGACTGGGCGCCGCGTCCGTGGCGCCAGGGCTTCGCGGAGGTCTTCGCCTGAGCGGCGAGCCCAACCGCACCGGCCGGTTCGCGCCGTCGCCGACCGGCACGCTGCACCTCGGCAACCTCCGCACGGCCCTGCTCGCATGGCTCTACGCGCGCGCGCAGGGTGCGCCGTTCCTGCTGCGCGTCGAGGACCTCGACGCCGGACGCGTGCGCCCGCACTTCGAGACCGAGCAGCTCGGCGACCTGCGCGCCATCGGCCTCGACTGGGACGGCGAGGTCGTCCGGCAGTCCGAGCGCCTCGACCGCTACGCCGCCGCGCTGGCGCAGCTGGACGCCGGCGGCGCCCTCTACCCGTGCTGGTGCACGCGCGCCGAGATCCGCGAGGCGTCGTCGGCGCCGCACGGGCCGCTGACCGAGGGCCACTACCCGGGCACGTGCCGGCGCCTGACCGCGGCGCAGCGCGCCGACCGCGAAGCCTCGGGCCGGCCGCCGGCGCTGCGCGTCGACGCCGGCGCCGCGCGCGTCGCGTTCGCCGACCGCCTCCACGGGCCGCAGGAGGGCGTGGTGGACGACTTCGTCGTGCGGCGCAACGACGGCGCGTTCGCCTACAACCTGGCCGTGGTCGTCGACGACGGCGCGCAGGCCGTCGGCGAGGTCGTCCGGGGCGACGACCTCCTGGACTCCACACCGCGCCAGCTCTGGCTCGCCCAGCGGCTCGGGCTCCCGGCGCCCTCGTTCGCGCACGTCCCGCTCGTGCTCGGCGGCGACGGGGCGCGGCTGGCCAAGCGCCACGGCGCGGTCACGCTGGGCGACCGGCTCGAGCTCGGCGAGACGGGCGACGCCGTCCGCGCGCGGCTCGCCGCCTCCGTGGGCCTCGCCGACCCCGCCGAGCGGCCGTCGGCCGCCGACCTGGTGGCCCGCTTCGACCCGGCGACGTTCGCGCCGCCGCCCTCCGGACCGCTGCCCGGCGAGTAGCTCCGTGAAGCGGCCGCACGGCATTGCGGATAGCGTGCGCGGCCATGCCGCGGTCGACCGCAGACATCGCGCAGCGCGCCCGGGAGACCGGGCGCCTGGGCATCGACACGGAGTTCATGGGCGAGGGCCGCTACCAGCCCCTGCTCTGCCTCGCCCAGATCGCGCTCGACGACGGCGAGGGCGGGACCGAGGTCATCGTCCTGGACCCGCTGACCGAGGAGTACGACCCGGCCCCGCTGGCCGAGCTGCTCGCCGACCCGGCGATCGAGATCGTTTTGCACGCCGCCCGCCAGGACGTGGCGCTGCTGCGCCGCGACTGGGGCGGGCCGATCACCAACGTCTTCGACACCCAGGTCGCCGCCGGCTTCGCCGGCATGCGCGCCCAGCTCGGCTACGAGCCGCTGCTGAAGGAGACGCTCGGCGTCCGGCTGCGCAAGTCCGCGTCGTTCACCCGCTGGGACGACCGGCCGCTGACCGAGGAGCAGCTCGGCTACGCCCGCGAGGACGTCCTGCACCTGCTCCAGGTCGCCACCGCCCTGCAGGACCGCCTGGTCGACCTCGGCCGCCTCGAGTGGGCGCGCGAGGAGTGCCGGGCCTTCGAGACGATCGACGACAAGCGCGACCTCGACGTCGTCTTCGGCAAGCTGCCGCGCGTCAACTCGCTGGAGCCGGCGCAGCGCGCGGTCGCCCGCGAGCTGGTGGAGTGGCGCGAGGAGGCGGCGCGCACGGGCGACCGGCCGGTCTCCAGCGTCCTGCACGACGCCGCGCTGATCGAGATCGCCAAGCGCCGGCCCGCGAGCGTCGACCGCCTGCGCCAGATCCGCGGGCTCAACGACGCGACGCTGCACCGCCGCGGCAAGCAGATCGTCGAGGCGGTCGCCCGCGGGCGCGAGCGCGAGGGCATCCCGGTCGAGGGCGTGCGCCCGTCGCAGCCCGACGCCGAGGACGCGCCGATCATCGCGCTCGGCGAGGCGCTCGTGCGCACGCGGGCGATGGAGGCCGGGCTGGCCTACGAGCTGATCGCCGCGCGCGCCGACCTGCAGCGCATCGTCACCGCGGTGCGCGAGGGCGAGCCCGAGCCCGAGGTCCGCACCCTGCAGGGCTGGCGGCGCGAGGTGGTCGGAGCCGAGCTCCTCGAACTGCTCGCCGGCAACCGCACGCTGCGCGTCGGCCCGGAGCACCGGGTCGAGATCACCGGCGCCGGGTAGGCCCGGCGTCGCCGCTCAGGCGGCGAGCGGGATCTCGGTGCTCGTGGCGCCGGAGGCGGGGGTCAGCTGGGGCGCGGCGCTGACACGCACCCGGTTGCGCCCGTCCTGCTTGGAGCGATACAGCGCGAGGTCGGCCCCGGAGAAGACGTCGTCGTACTGGAACTCGCCCGGCGCCGAGGCGCTGACGCCGAACGAGATCGTGACCAGCAGCCCGGCGATCGGCTCGTCGGAGATCGAGCGCCGCAGCGTCTCGGCGACCTCGGCCGCCTGCTCGGCGCCGGCGCCGGGAAGCACGACGAGGAACTCCTCGCCGCCGAGCCGGTAGGCGAGGTCGTAGGCCCGCAGCGACTTGCGCAGGCGGTAGGCCACGTCCTTGAGGACGGCGTCCCCGGCGGCATGGCCGTGGCCGTCGTTGATGGTCTTGAAGTTGTCGAGGTCGCCGACGATGAGCGCCACCGGCTCGCGCAGGATCGCGGCCTGCTGGGTCAGCTCGGCGACACGGGTGTGCAGCGCGTTGCGGTTCAGCATGCCCGTCAGCGGGTCGATCACCGACGAGCTGCCGGTGCTCGAGGTCGGACTTCATCAGCGCCGCGGAGAGCAGCGCCACGGCGACGAGCAGCGCGACGGGCATCACGATGGACTCGGGGTGCTCGGCGATGTAGGCGGCGTCGACGCCGAACGTGACGAGCAGCAGGAGGCCCGTCACCAGGGCGACGCCGACCGCGACCGCGCGGGTGTTGAAGCGCGCCGGGAGCGTGACGAGCGGGATGACCAGCCAGGCGACCGCGGGGCTGCGCGGGCCGCCGGTCAGCGCGATGCTGCACGCGATGACGAGCTCGGAGAGCAGCCACGCCGAGGCGATCGTGAGCTCGGGCTGTGGCGCGGTGGCGAGCTGCCGGTCGACGATCGCGAAGCCGACGATGGCGATCGCCAGCGGCACGAGCGTCCACCACCCGATCCACGGACCGCAGATGAGCAGCGCCAAGGCAAGGGCGACGAACGACAGCTTGCGAAACGGCCGCAGCCGCTCTTCCATGTCCACCGCGCGCACGCGATCGGCCGGCTCCGGGCAGAGCCAGGACCGGGGCGCCGCGCTGATGTCGCGATGCTGCTCCACACCCCCCGTGTTCGGACAGACGCTCGCCGAACCTGAGGTTGGCCGAACGTTCTTGCACAGGTTTCGGACCGCGAGCACTCCCAACCATGCAAGTTCGTGCCGATTGCCATCAGGTGCAGGCCGGCAGGCAGTCGGTCTGACGCCCCCCGTCCGACGTCACCGCCGCGGCTCGCCCCTGGTAGCGGAAGGCGTCGAACAGCCCGCCGAGATCCTGCGCGGCGAACGGCGCGCGGTCGACGAGGATCGTCACGCGGTCGCCGCGGATCCCGACCTTCCCGTCGAGCGTGCGGAACGCGTCGCCGGCGCGTGCCTGCAGAAGCGCCTGCGGGTTCTGCGCCGCGAGGACGGTCGCCTCCAGCTGGGCGACCGGCGTCTCGTTGTCGTGCGGGCGCATGACGAGCACGTAGGCGACCGGCGGCTTGACGTCGGACGCCGCGTGGAACTCGACGCACAGCTTCCCGCCGCGACGCGCGACGCGCAGCGCCACGAGGTCGCCCTGAGGCTGCTTCGGCTTGCCGGCCAGGCGCCCGCGCTGGTCGCCCGCGGGATCCTCGACGGTCGCGACGGGACCGATCGTGGAGCAGTCGGTGAACGTGCCGAAGCGGTTCCCGTCGTTCGATCCCCCGCACCCGGACAGCACGACGACGGCCGCCAGGGCCGCGGTCCCGCCAGCGAGGATGCCGGATGCCCTGGGCACGTCCCGGCAGTCTCCCAGCCGAACACGACTTACGGGTTCACGAGCCCGACGAGCGGGGCAGCACCGGGGCATGACCATTGGCACGTTGGCGATTCGCGGTGTGGCCGGTCCGCTGTTCGTGGGCCACGGAACCCAGAAGCTCTTCGGGTGGTTCGGCGGACACGGGCTCGAGGGCACAGGAGGCTTCTTCGAGGGCATCGGGCTGCGGCCCGGCAAGCGACATGCGGCCGCGGCGGGCATCGCCGAGGCGCTCGGCGGCGCGCTGCTGACCGTCGGGGCGCTGACGCCGATCGCCACGGCCATGATCTCCGGGTCGATGGTCACGGCCATCCGCAAGGTCCATGCGCCCAACGGGCCGTGGGTCACCGAGAACGGCTACGAGTACAACGCCGTGATCATCGCCGCGATGATGTCGGTGGCCGAGTCCGGACCCGGGCCGCTGTCGGTCGACCGGCGCCTGTTCCCGAGCTTGAAGGGCACGGGCTGGGCCCTGGCCAGCGTCGGCGCGGCGATCGCCGGGTCCTACATCAACGATGCGCTGTCGGAGCCCGCTCCCGACGCCCCGGAGTCCGGCGCGGCCGCCGGCGCGGTCTCGCCCAACGGCGAGACCCGCATCGTGCAGGACTCCGCCGCGACTCCGAGCGAGCAGCGCTGACCGGGTATCGCGTAGGCCACTAGGCTGAGTCGATGGCCGCCTGGGAGCCCCTGTGGATGTCGCCGGGGGCCTGGGAGGCCATCGGCGACCAGGTCATCGGCCCCGCCCAGGCGACCGACGCCGCCCAGCGCGCCTCGCTGGAGCTGCTGCGCGCGGCCTGGCAGGACGCACGCCGCGAGAACGACCGCGTGGCGGTGTTCATCACGCCCGAGCTGGCCGCCGTCCTGGCCGACCTCCTGGACCGCCAACCCGAGCTCGCGGCGCTGCTGGGGACCGGCTGAGGCGCCGGCTCAGGCGTCCGCATCGCGGACGCGACGGCGTGACGCGCGCGTCTGCGAGGCGATGATCGCCACCACGATCCCGAGCGTCACCCACAGCGAGTAGTGGCCGATCGCGTGCACGACATCCACGGCGGGCTGGCCGATCGCGTAGCCGAGCCCGACCAGCATCCCGACCCACAGCGCCGCGCCGATCGCGTCCAGCAGCATGAACACCCACAACCGCATCCCCGTCCAGCCGACCGCGGCGTCGATGATCGGGTTCGGCACCGGCAGCACGTAGCTCAAGACCACCGCGAACGGGCCGAGTCGTTCCAGCGTCCGCTCCAGGCGCCGGGTGCGCCGGTCGGCGCGGCTGCCGTGGCCCACCAGCATGCCCACCGCGCGCTGCCCCCACCTCCGCCCCGCCCACCAGTACAGCCAGTCGAACATGATGCAGCCCGGGATCCCGGCGACGACTCCGAGCAGGAGCGACGCATGCCCGGTGCGAGCCAGCGCGCCCATCGCCAGCATCGAGCTCATCGAACCGCGCAGCAACTCGAGCAGCGCCGGATGAGACCCGACCAGGGAGGGCACCAGCGGCAGCAGCAGCAACCCGTAGACCGCGCTGAACCCGATCCCGGCGATGACGATCCGGTCGGCGCGCTGAGCCCGGCCATCCCACGGCCGCCGGGGGCTGCGCCCGACTTCGGAGTCATCGATCACGAGTTCACGGTAGGGCCGGCGCAGCGGCGGATGCGACCTACCACGACGTGCCGGCGCGTCGCACCGGCGACCGGACGCGTGCCGCTAAGCGAAGAACGGGCGCACGCCGCGGACGGTGCTGACCTTCCGGGCAGTGCGACGGCGGGCGCCGGTGCGCACGTACTGGATGCTGGCCGGTGTCACGGAGACGTGGTGCTCGGCGATGTCGGACGGGTCGGAGGTGACGATCTGCTTGCGGGTCATTGGCGCCATCCATGGTCGCAGCGGCGCGGCGGGCCGTGGTTGGCACAAGCCACCGTCTGCGCACCTGCCATCCCGAGCTCAAAGTTCCGGCTAGCCGCAGTGCCCACCGTCACCGCGAACTGCGGTGACGCACCGACCCCGGCACAGATAAGCAGCAGTCCGAAGCTGGGCAGGCCCGGCGGCACAGTCCTGAACTCGTCCCGCGCGTTAGCCTTTCGCAGCCATGGAGGCGGTCGCCCGCGCCTGGTGGGACACCCGGGGAAGGTTCGGTGATGGCCGCGCGCGCATCCCTCTCGCGCGGGCACGGTCCTCCGCGAGGTTGGCGTATCGCTTCGGCGGCCCAATGCTGATTGTCGCCAGCAGCGCGTCGCTTCAGACCTCGGCTGCGCTCGCCACGTCGATATTCGCGGTCTACGGGCCGGCGGGCACCGGAGCGCTGCGGTTTGCCTTTGCGGCACCCTTTCTGCTTCTTCTCGCGCGTCCCGCGTTCCGGGGCCGCTCGCCGCGGTTCTGGGCAAGCGCGGTCACCTTCGGCGCCACGCTCGCCGCGATGAACTTCGTGCTCTACGAGGCCATCGCCCGCATCTCGCTGGGCACCGTGGTCACCTTGCAGTTTCTCGGACCGCTCACGCTCGGACTGCTGGGTGTCCGCCGACGACTGGATGCGCTCTGGGTCGCCGCTGCCGCGGGCGGGGTCCTATTGCTGACCGGAGGTCCCAGCGGCGGCGCGACCACCGGCGTCGCCCTGGCCCTCGTTGCCGCTGCACTCACCGCGCTGTCCGTGCTCATGGCGTATCGCTTGACGACCGAAAGCTCCGGGCTCGATGGACTGGCCCTTGCCGTCGGCTTTGCCGCGTGCATCACGCTCCCCCTCGCCATTCCGGCCGCCCTGGCAACCCGCGGCCCGCGCGATCTCGCGCTGGTCGCCGCCATTGCAGCCCTCGGGATCGCGATTCCCTACACCTTGGAGTACGTCGCGATCAGGGCCGTCTCGGCCAAGGCGTTCAGCGTTCTGCTCAGCCTCGATCCCGCCATCGCGGTTCTGGCCGGCGCACTCTGGCTCGGCCAGGCACTGGCTGCCTCTGAGATGCTCGGAGTCGGCCTGGTCGTCGTCGCGAGCGCCGGCGTCATGGCAACCCAACGAGCGACGTGACGCTCCAGGACGCCGGCTTGATGTCGTCCGAGGCGGCGACGAGATCACCGGAGCGGACTACGCGGACACTGGCGCAGGTCGCGGCTCGTCGGGGGCCGCCGGCTCGTCGGGGGCAGGGGGCTCGTCGGGCCCGCCGGGCGCACCGGCGTCGCGCTCCGCACCCACGCGCGGGAGCCACTCGAGCCAGCTCGGCAGGTACCAGTTCCAGTCGCCGAGCAGCTTCATCGAAGCGGGCAGCATCACGCCGCGGATGATCGTCGCGTCGATCAGGACGGCCGCGGCCAACCCGAGCCCGAGCTCTTTGAAGTCGAGGAAGCTCAGCGTGATGAAGACCGCGAACACGCCGACCATGACCAGCGCGGCGCTGGTCACGGTGCCCGCGGTGGACGAGATGCCCTGCTTGACGGCCTCGTCGGTCGGCATGCCGCGGTCGTGCAGCTCCCGGACGCGGGAGAGGATGAACACGTGGTAGTCCATCGACAACCCGAACAGGACGACGAAGAGGAACAGCGGCAGCCAGTTCGTCAC
>NZ_DATHDY010000012.1:0-17765 GCF_035318805.1 Baekduia sp. | reverse complement strand
CGCCGGCGATTACCCCGAGCACCTCGCCCAGGGCACGCGCGCCTTCCTGCGGACCCTGGCCGAGTGGCCCGACGCCGCCCAGACGCTCCTGGTGGAGATCATCGGCGCCGGCCCGCGGGCCACCGAGCGCCGCGACGCCATCCTCGACGCCTTCGCCGAGGCGATCTACGTCGACAACGAGAAGGTCGCCCCGCGCTACGGCGCGCCGCGCTTCGCCTCCCGCGACGACGCGTTCGCCTGCGTCGGCGCGATCGTCGAGCTCGCCTCGCGTCAGCTGCGCACCGGCACGCCGGGCGACATCCGCCAGCTGGAGCCGATCATCGAGCGGCTCATGCTGGGGATCCTTCAGCAAAACGCATGAGGCACCCGGACCTCGCGGCGCTCGAGGCCGAGGTCACCAGGTGCCGGCGCTGCCCGCGCCTGGTGGCCTGGCGCGAGGAGGTCGCCGCCACCAAGCGCGCGGCGTTCGCCGACCAGACCTACTGGGGCCGTCCGATCCCCGGCTTCGGCGATCCCGCCGCGCGCGTGCTGATCCTCGGCCTCGCGCCCGCCGCCCACGGCGCCAACCGGACCGGCCGGGTGTTCACCGGCGACCGCTCGGGCGACTTCCTCTTCGCCGCGCTGCACCGCACGGGGTTCGCCAACCAGCCGACCTCGGTCGCCCGCGACGACGGCCTGACGCTCAGCGACGCGTGGATCACCGCCGCGGTGCGCTGCGCGCCGCCGGCCAACAAGCCGACGCCGCTGGAGCGCGACACCTGCCTGCCGTGGACCGTCGCCGAGCTCGACCACGTCAAGCACGTCCGCGTCTGCGTGTGCCTCGGCCAGTTCGCATGGGACGCCGCGCTGCGGCTGCGCACCGCCCTCGGCCACGTGCCGCCGCGCCCCAAGCCCAGGTTCGGCCACGGGACCGTCTGGTACGACGACGCCAGCGGCGACCGCGATCCCGGGTTCAGCCTGCTGGGCACCTACCACCCGAGCCAGCAGAACACGTTCACCGGCGTGCTCACCGAGGCGATGCTCGACGACGTCCTGCACACGGCGCGCGAGCTCGCCGGGCTGCCGGCGCACCGGGCGCGCGACGGCGCCGGATAGCGCGGCGGGCGCCGTATCCTGGGTGGCTTGCCGCTGTCGCCCTTCAGCCCCGCAACGCAGGAGTGGTTCGGTCGCGCCTTCGCGGCGCCCACCACCGTGCAGGAGCAGGCGTGGCCCGCCATCGCCACCGGCGAGCACGTCCTCATCTCCGCGCCGACCGGAAGCGGCAAGACGCTGGCCGCCTTCCTCTGGTCGCTGGACCGCCTCGCCACCACGCCGCGCCTGGACGGCACCGGCGTGCGGGTCGTCTACGTCTCGCCGCTGAAGGCGCTCTCCTACGACGTCGAGCGCAACCTGCAGGCGCCGTTGAAGGGCATCGGCGCCGACCTGAAGGTCGCGATCCGCACCGGCGACACGCCGCAGAAGGAGCGCGCCCAGATGCGGCGCACGCCGCCGGACGTCCTGATCACGACGCCCGAGTCGTTGTACCTCATGTTGACGTCGCAGGCGCGCGACATCCTCGCCGACGTCGAGGCCGTGATCGTCGACGAGATCCATGCGGTCGCCTCGACCAAGCGCGGCGCGCACCTCGCGCTGACGCTCGAGCGCCTCTCCCAGCACGTCCAGGCCGCCCACGGCCGGGACCCGCAGCGCATCGGCCTCAGCGCCACGCAGAACCCGCTGGAGGAGGTCGGCCGCTTCATGGTCGGCCCGCAGCGGACCTGCCGCGTCGTCGACACCGGCGTGCGCAAGCCGTTGGACATCAAGATCCAGGTGCCGGTCGAGTCGATGGTCGAGCCCGAGCAGTCCACGGGATCGCTGGACCCGCTGGATCCCGTTCCGGGCGGCGAGGCGACGCGCAAGTCGATCTGGCCGGCGATGTACCCGCAGTTGCTGGAGCTCGTGCGCGAGCACCGGTCGACGATCATCTTCGTCAACAACCGCCGCGGCGCGGAGCGCCTCGCGCTGCGCCTCAACGAGCTGGCTGCCAAGCAGGACGAGGAGGCCGAGCGGCCGGTGGTCGAGATCGCCCGCGCCCACCATGGGTCGCTCGCCCGCGAGGAGCGCCTGATCGTCGAGGAGCAGCTCAAGGCCGGTCAGCTTCCCTGCCTGGTGGCGACCTCGTCGCTGGAGCTCGGCATCGACATGGGCGCCGTCGACCTCGTGCTGCAGGTCGAGTCCCCCAAGTCGGTCTCGCGCGGCCTGCAGCGCATCGGGCGCGCCGGGCACTCGGTGGGCGACACGTCCAAGGGCCGCATCTTCCCGAAGTTCCGCGCCGACCTCCTGGAGTGCGCGGTCGTCGTGCGGCTCATGCGCGAGGGCAAGATCGAGCCGACCGTCGTCCCGCGCAACCCGCTCGACGTCCTCTGCCAGCAGATCGTCGCGATCGCCGCGGGCTTCGACGTCGACGACGGCGGCTCGATCACCGTCGACGACCTGTACGCGCTCGTCACCAGGACCTACACCTACGCCGAGCTCTCGCGCGAGCTGCTGGAGAACGTCCTCGACATGCTCGACGGGCGCTACCCGAGCCAGGAGTTCGGCGACCTGCGCCCGCGCATCGTCTGGGACCGCGTCGCCGGCACGATCCGCCCCCGCAAGGGCGCGCGCCAGCTGGCCGTGACCAACGCCGGCACGATCCCCGACCGCGGGCTCTACGCGGTCGTCCTGCCCGACGGCCGCCGCGTCGGCGAGCTCGACGAGGAGATGGTCTACGAGGCGCGCCCGGGCCAGACGTTCCTGCTCGGCGCGTCGTCGTGGCGGATCGAGGAGATCCAGCGCGACCGCGTCGTCGTCTCGCCTGCACCGGGAGTGCCGGGCGCCGTGCCGTTCTGGAAGGGCGACGCCGTCGGCCGGCCCAAGGAGCTCGGGCGCGAGATCGGCGCGTTCAGCCGCTGGGCCGTCGACCAGCCCGCCGCGGTGCTGGAGGCCGACTACGACCTCGACCCGCTCGCCGCCCGCAACCTGGTGGACTTCCTGCGCGAGCAGCAGGCCGCCACGCGCGTGATCCCCAGCGACCGGACGATCGTCGTCGAGCGCTTCCGCGACGAGATCGGCGACTGGCGCCTGTGCGTGCTCAGCCCGTACGGCGGCCGCGTGCACGCCGCCTGGGCACTGGCGCTGAGCGCCAAGATCCGCGACGAGCTCGGCCTTGAGTCCGACGCGATCTGGTCCGACGACGGCATCATCGTCCACCTGCCCGACGCCGACGAGCCGCCCGGGGCCGACCTCGTGCTGCTCGATCCCGACGACCTCGAGGATCGAGTTGTCGCGGAACTCGGGTCGAGCGCGCTGTTCGGCGCGCGCTTCCGCGAGAACGCCGGCCGCGCGCTGCTGATTCCGCGCGCCTACCCCGGCAAGCGCACGCCCCTGTGGCAGCAGCGCCTCAAGGCGCAGTCGCTGCTCGAGGTCGCCAAGCAGTACAGCGACTTCCCCATCATCTTGGAGACCTACCGCGAGTGCCTGCGCGACGTCCTGGACGTCCCCGGCCTTCACGACCTCCTGACCGCCCTGCACTCGCGCGAGCTGTCGCTCGTCGAGGTCGAGACCCGCACGGCGTCGCCGTTCGCGAGCTCGCTGCTGTTCGACTACGTCGCGACCTACATGTACGAGGGCGACACGCCCAACGCCGAGCGGCGCGCCGCCGCGCTCTCGCTCGACCGCGACCTCCTGCGCGAGCTGCTCGGGCAGGAGGAGCTGCGCGACCTCATCGACGCCGACGCGCTCGATCAAGTTGAAGCGGATCTCCAGCACCGCTCGCTGCGCACGCAGGCGACCGACCGCGACGGCCTGGCCGACGTGGTGCGCCGCGTCGGCGACCTGACGCGCGCGGAGGTCCGGGCGCGCGTGCTCGCCGACCTCGACGCCGACGCGATGTTGGAGGCCTTGGTCGCCGAGCGGCGTGCGATCCGCCTGCGCATCGGCGGCGAGGAGCGCTGGATCGCGGCCGACGACGCCGGTCTGTACCGCGACGCGTTCGGCGCCGTGCCGCCCGGCGGGCTGCCCGCCGCCTTCCTGGAGAGCGTCGAGGACCCGGCCGAGCGCCTGACCGCGCGCTACGCGCGGACGCACGGCCCGTTCACCACCGCCGACCTTCGCGGCCGCTGGGGCGTCGACCCGAGCCCGGCGCTGAAGGCGCTGGAGACCGCCGGCGACCTCGTGCGCGGCGAGCTGCGCCCCGGCGGCACCGAGCGAGAATGGTGCGACTCCGACGTCCTGCGCCGCATCCGGCGCGCGTCGCTGGCCGTCCTGCGCAAGGAGATCGAGGCCACCGACCAGCGGGCGCTGGCGGCGTTCCTGCCGTCGTGGCAGGGGGTGGACCGCCATGGTTCGGTTGGGGCAGGTTCTGGTGCGGGCGTCGACCGCCTGCGCGAGGTGCTCGTGCCGCTGCAGGGCCTGGCGCTGCCCGCCGACGTCTGGGAGCGCGATGTGCTGCCGCGACGCTGCGGCGCCTACTCGCCGACGTGGATGGACGCGCTCTGCGCCTCTGGCGAGGTGGTGTGGGTCGGCGCGGGCGCGCTGGGCCGCAACTCCGGCCGCGTCGCGCTCTACTTCCGCGAGGACGCCGAGGCCCTCGGCCCGCCGGCGGTCCGCGGCGGTATCGAGCGGGCGGGCGGGACCGATTTCCCCGAGCATGCGCTGCTGCGCGAGCGCCTGGCGCAGTCGCCGTGCTTCTTCACCGACTTCCTCGCCGAGCTGCCGCTGGCGCCCGAGGAGATCCAGGAGGCGCTCTGGGACCTGGTCTGGGCCGGCGAGGTGACCAACGACGCGTTCGCACCGCTGCGCGCGCCGCGGCTCACGCTGGCGCGAGCGCAGCGCAGTGCGATGGAGAATCGGGCCCACCCACCCCGACGCAGCGGCCGCGCGGGCACGCGCTTCGGCTCACGTCGCGGGACCGGCGCCGCCGCACAGGTCCAGGGCCGCTGGTCGCTGGCGTCGTCGCTGTTCGGCGCCGAGGCCGCGGCGGGCGGGCCGGATCGCCGGCGGACGACCGCCGAGCTGCTGTTGGAGCGCAACGGCATCGTGACGCGCGAGCACGTCCTGGCCGAGGGCATCCCCGGCGGGTTCTCCAGGCTCTACGACGCGCTGTCGTCGCTGGAGACGCTCGGCGTGTGCCGGCGGGGCTACTTCGTCGAGGGGCTGGGCGGCGCGCAGTTCGCGCTGCCCGGCGCCGTGGAGCGGCTGCGCACCCAGGCCGAGCGGGCCGACGAGGCGCCGCCGATCGTGCTCGCCGCGACCGACCCGGCCCAGCCGTATGGGGCGGCGCTGCCGTGGCCGCGGCGGCGCGACGCCGACGACTCCCGCGCCAAGCCCGCCCGGGCCGCCGGCGCCTACGTCGTCCTGGCCGGCTCGGAGCCCGTGCTCTACGTCGAGCGCGGGGGGCGCGGCCTGCAGGTGCTGGTCGAGCGCGAGGACGCGCGGCTGCGGCCGGCCCTCGAGGCGCTCGCCGCGTTCGTCACCGGCGACCGGCGCCACAAGCTGTCGCTGGAGCGGGTCGACGGCCAGGCCGTCGTGGGCTCCGACCTGGAGCTGCTCCTCATCGAGGTCGGCTTCCGCGCGGGGCCGCGGAAGCTCACCCTCAGCGCGTAGGCCTACGCCTTGGCCTTGGCCGCGGCCTTGGCCTTCTTCTTGAGGCCCTTGGTCAGGCCGCGCTGCAGCACGGTCCACACGGCCTCGAAGCGCGCGTCGATCCGCGGGTCGGCCCACTCCGCGACGTGCGCCGGGTTGTGGAAGACGCCGGTCGCGTCGAGGATCGCCCGGCCGGCCGCGACGGGGTCGTCGGCGGCCAGCTCGCCGCGGGCCACCCCGTCGGCGACGATGCCGGCGAGCTGCGCGGCGAGGTGGGCGACGTGCGTGGCGACGGCGTCGCCCGACTCGTCGACCAGCGCCATGTACGTGGCGAAGAGCTCGGGATCCTCGGACGCGCGGCGGCGCTTGGCGTCGATCAGCTCGCGCAGCCACCGATGCAGCCGCTCGGGCGCCGGCGTGTCGCCGGCGGCGATGACCTCGAGCGGGTCGGCGATGCGCGCCAGCCACCGCGCGGTCACCGCGTCGCGCAGCGCCGCCTTGCTCGGGAAGTGCCGGTAGACCGAGCCGTGGCTGACCCCGAGCACGCGCGCGACGTCGACCACCGTGGCCTTCGCGGGGCCGAAGCGGCGCAGGACGTCCTCCGCCGCTTCGAGGATCCGCTCCGGGGTGAGAGGTCCGTCGCTCACCGTTCGCTGTCGAGGTGCGCCATCTGCTCGGCAGCGTAACGGTCGCCCGCGGCGGCATCGGCGGGCACCGCGCGCTCGATGCGGTCGAGGTCGGCGGTGTCCAGGGTGACGTCGAGGGCGCCGAGCGCCTCGCCGAGCCGCTCACGGCGGCGCGCGCCGACCAGCGGCACGACGTCCTCGCCGCGCGACAGCACCCAGGCGATCGCGATCTGCGCCACCGAGGCGCCCTTGCCCTCCGCGACGGCGCGCAGCGCCTCCACCAGCTCGAGGTTGCGCTGCAGGTTGTCGCCCTGGAACCGCGGGCTGTAGCCGCGGAAGTCGCCGGGCGGGAGTTCGCGGTCGGGGCTCCAGTGGCCGCTGAGCAGCCCGCGCGAGAGCACGCCGTAGGCGGTGATGCCGATGCCCAGCTCGCGGGTGGTCGGCAGGATCTCGGCCTCGAGCGACCGTGAGATCAGCGAGTACTCGATCTGCACGTCGCTGATCGGGTGGACGGCCGCGGCGCGACGGATCGTGTCGGCGCCGACCTCGGAGAGCCCGATGTGGCGCACGTGCCCGGCCTGGACCATCTCGGCGATCGCGCCGACGGTCTCCTCGATCGGGACGGCGGGATCGACACGCGCGGGGCGGTAGACGTCGACGTGGTCGGTGCCCAGGCGCTGGAGCGTGTAGGCGAGCGAGGTCTTGACGAAGTCCGGATGGCCGCTGTTGCCCAGCCAGCCGCCGTCGGCGTCGCGCAGCGCGCCGAACTTGACGCTGATCTGCACGTCGTCGCGGTTGCGGCCCTGCAGCGCCTCGTGGATGAGGAGCTCGTTGTGGCCCATCCCGTAGAAGTCGCCGGTGTCGAGGAGGGTGATGCCGGCCTCGAGGGCGGCGTGGATCGTCGCGATGCTCTCCGCGCGATCGGCGGGACCGTAGAGGTCCGACATGCCCATCGTGCCCAGGCCGAGGGCCGAGACGCGCGGGCCGGTGCTGCCGAGGGATCGTGTCTGCATGCCACCCACTGTGGCGCGCTTGATGACAAATGTCAAGATCTGTCATCGCAATTCGCGATGTCGTGATCAGTGAAGCGCCAGCGCCCGCTGGACGAAGGCGCTCCACGTCGCGCGCGCCGCCTGGCGCTCGGCCGCGGCGAGCTGCGGCTCGATCCGCTCACCCGGCGCCAGCAGGCCGTCGAGGTCACGCACGTCGTCGAGCAGTCCGGCGCCCACGAGCGCCAGCCCCGCGGCGCCCGCCACGGTCGCGTCGGCGGCCGACCGCTCGACCGCCACCCCGAGCAGGTCGGCCTGGAGCCGGCACAGCAGCGGGTCGTTGGTCAGGCCGCCGTCGATGCGCAGGACGTCCACGCCGCCCATGGCGTCCACCACGTCGGCGACGCGGTGCGCGATGGCCTCGACCGCCGCGCGTGCGATGTGCGCCTTGGTCGTGCCGCCCGTCAGGCCGGCGATGACCCCGCGCGCCTCGGGCCGCCACCACGGGGCACCCGCGCCCGCCAGCGCCGGGAGGACGCGCACGCCGCCGGCGTCGGGCACGGTCGCGGCCAGCGCGGTCAGGCGCTCCGGGTCGGCGGCGAGGCCGAGCGTCCCGCTCAGCCACTCCAGCAGCGCCCCCGCCGTGAAGACGCCGCCGTCGAGGGCGTAGTCCACGCGCCCCGACGCCTGCCAGGCGACCGTCGGCAGGAGCCCCTCGGCGTGCGGCGGCGTCGCGCCGGTGTGGGCGAGGACGAAGACGCCGGTGCCGTACGTCGCCTTGGCGCGGCCGGGCAGCACGCAGCCCGCCCCGGCCAGCGCCGCCTGCTGGTCGCAGACGCGCGCCCGCAGCGGGAGGTCGACGTCCCAGCGCTCGTGATGCAGCGTGCCGAGGTCGCCGGCGGTGGGCCGGATCTCGGGAAGCGAGGTCCGCGGGATGCCGAAGGCGATGCATAGCGCGGTGTCCCAGCCGACGTCGCCGAGCACCTGCAGCGCCGTGCGCGACGCGGTGCTCGGGTCGGTCGCCCAGCCGGCGCCGAGGCGGTCGCTCAGCCACGCGTCCACCGTGCCGAGCCGGACGTCGGGGCCGTGCTCGCGCACGAGCCACGCGAGCTTCGGCGCTGAGAAGTAGGGATCGGGCGGCAGGCCGGTGCGGGCGAGCAGCTCGGGATCGACCTTGTCATACACCTCGATCCCCCGCTTGTCCTGCCAGACGATGATCGGCGACACCGGCTCGCGCGTGACGGGATGCCAGGCGAGGACCGACTCGCCCTGGTGGTCGAGCCCCGTCGCGACGACCGGACGCCCGGCGGCGGCCGGGAGCACCTCGGCGACCGCGTCGACGACGGCCTGCAGCACCTCCCCGGGGTCCTGCTCGACGCGGCCCGGCGCGGGATGCGCCGTGGCGACCGGGCGGCGCGCGCTCGCGACGGCCTGCAGCTCCGCGTCGAACAGCGTGACCTTGACCGCCGTCGTGCCGTCGTCGATGCCGAGGACCAGGGGCCCGTCGGTCATGCGGGGTGGCTCGCGGCGGGGCGGTGCTCGGCCGACCGGCGCCACCAGGGCGTGGCGGCGCTGAGGACCGGCGGCGGCGGTCCGGGGACGCGCTCGGCGGCGGGCTGCTCGACGCCCGCGCGCGTCACCACGCGCTCTCCAGCAGCGTGACCGCCGCACCCCGCCGCGCGAACGCCAGCGCACACGCGACGCCGACGACGCCGCCACCGACGACCGCGACCTCCAGCCTCATGGCTCCTTCTTGCCGGGGTTGAAGAGGCCCTTCGGGTCGAGCGCGCGCTTGATCGCGCGCTGGGCCTCGACGGCGGCCGGCGCCCACTGCGCCGAGAGCTGGCCGGCCTTCAGCAGGCCGATGCCGTGCTCGCCGCTGGCGGTGCCGCCCAGGTCGCGCGCCATCGCGAAGAGGTCGCGGGCGGCCGCGTCGGCGCGCTCGCGCATCGCGGCGTCGCCTGGCTCGAGGAGGAACGACGAGTGCAGGTTGCCGTCGCCCGCGTGCCCCCACGAGCAGCCCTCGAGCGCGTGGCGAGCGCCGATCTCGACCGTGCCCTCGATCGCCTCCGCCAGCCGGTCGACCGGCACCGCGATGTCCTCCGACAGCTTCTCGCCCAGCGCCGCGCGCACCGCGATCGACACGCCCTCGCGCCAGCGCCAGACCTCGTTGGCCGGCGCCGCCACGGCGTCCTCGCCCATGGCCTCCAGCAACGCCGCCCGATCGTCCTCGGACTCCGCCTCGCAGACCACCAGCAGGCTCGCGCCCACGGCCCCGTGCAGGAACGGCGGAGGCGCCGCCGCGATGCAGCGGGCGTCGAGGTACTCGACGGCCGCCGGGACGACGCCGCTGCCGAGCACCGCGTCGATCGCGTCGCAGCCCTCGCGCACGCTGGGGTATGCCGCTGCCACCGGCAGCGAAGCCCCGGGCGCCGGGACGAAGCGCAACCACGCGGCCGTGATCAGGCCCAGCGTCCCCTCGCTGCCGATGAGCAGCGAGCGCAGGTCGTAGCCGGCGACGTCCTTGCGGACGGCGCCGCCGAAGGTCACCAGCTCGCCGGGCGCCAGCACGACCTCGATGCCGGTCACCCAGCGGCCGGTCACGCCGTACTTGAACGCGTGCGGGCCGCCCGCGTTGGTCGCGAGGTTGCCGCCCAGCTGCGACTGCTCGGCCGCGCCCGGGTCGGGCGGGAACAGCAGCCCGTTCTCGCGGGCGCGGCGCGCGATCGTCGCCGTGATCACGCCGGCCTCGGCCTCCATCCGCCACAGCAGCGGCTCGAAGCTGCGCACGCGGTCCAGCCGATCGAGCGCGATCGCGACGGTGTCGCGGGGCGCGCCGCCGTCGGCCTCGGCCGGGACGATGCCGCCGCTGTAGCCGCTGCGCCCGCCCACGGGCACCATCGCGACGTCGCGCTCGTAGCACCACGCGACCACGGCGGCGGCCTGCGCAGCGTCGGCCGGGCGCACCAGCGCGGGCACGCGGCCGCTCAGGCCGCTGGCGTCGGCGAGCGCAGCATCGCGCTCGATGTGATCGGCACCCACCAGTCCAGCGAGATCGGCGTGCACATCACTCACCGTACCCTCGATGGGGCGATATGCCAGAGGGCGACACCATCCACTATGCCGCGAACCGGATCCGGCCGGTGCTGCTCGATCGCGTCCCTGACGAGCTCCGCACGCCGCACCCGCGCTTCGGGCGCGACCGCTGGCCGGAGCGCCTGCAGGGCCGGCCGGTGGAGGCGGTCGAGGCGCACGGCAAGCATCTGTTCCTGCGCTTCGCGGGCGATCTCACCATCCACTCGCATCTGCGGATGACGGGCGCGTGGGGCGTCTATCCGGAGGGCCGGCGGTGGGGCCGCTCGCCGCGCGGCGCCTGGCTCGTCCTCCGCGCCCGCGACACCGACGTCGTGCAGTTCCATGGCCCGGTCCTCGAGCTCCTCACCGAGACGCGGCGGCGCTTCGACCTGCGCCTCGCCGCGCTGGGCCCCGACATCATCAAGGAGGACTTCGACGTGGACGCGGTGCTGCGCCGCCTGCGCGAGGACGACCCGACGCGCGGGATCGGGGACGCGCTGTTGGACCAGCGCACGATCGCCGGCATCGGGAACGTCTGGAAGGTCGAGGGCTGCTGGCGCGCGCAGGTCGACCCGTGGCGCCCGAGCGCCACGGTCTCCGACGACGAGGTGCGCCGCATCCTGGCCGAGACGCGGCCCGCGATGCGCGAGTCGGCGCTGGACGGCAACCAGACGCGGCACCGCCGGGTGTACGGGAAGGCAGGTCGCCCGTGCCCGCGCTGCGGCGAGCGCATCCTCGCCCGCGGACAGGGTGACGACAACCGGACGACATACTGGTGCCCCGGATGTCAGACCTGATCAGGCAGCGGCGCGCCGTGCGGCGCATCGGCCACAAGGGCGCCGACCACATCGCCCCCGGCAACACGGCGGCGAGCTTCGACGCGGCGCTCGCCCACGGCTGCGACATGGTGGAGTTCGACGTGCTGCCCGAGCGGACCGACGGCAGCGGGCGCCTCGTGCTCGCCCACGACTTCAAGGCGCTGGCCCGGCGCGAGCCGCTGACGCTCGAGGAGGGCCTCGACCACCTCCGCTCCGACGCGTTCGCCGGGATCGAAATCGACGTCGACCTCAAGCTCCCCGGCTACGAGGAGCGCGTGATCGCCGCGCTGCGCGAGCGCGGCATGGAGGAGCGCACGCTCATCTCCACGATGGAGGTGTCGTCGCTGCCGGTCATCCGCGCGGCGTCCTCGAAGGTGCGCCTCGGCTGGTCGGTGCCGAAGGTGCGGCGCAACTACCTGGCCCACCCGGCGACCAAGGGCCTGGCGCTGGCGACCGTCGCGGTCCTGCGGCGCACCGTGCCGCGCGCGGTCGCCCGCGCGATGCGCGCCGGCGAGGTCGACGCCGTGATGTCGCACTTCAGCCTCGTCACGCCGCACTTCGTGCGCACCGTCCGGCGCGCCGGCGGCGAGCTCTACGTGTGGACGGTCGACGACGCGGCGAGCATCCGTCGCTTCGAGGCGATGGGCGTCACCGGGGTCATCACGAACGACCCGCGGCTGTTCGACCCGGCGTAGGGGCTTGGGGGGACGGGCGTCAGGGGGACAGTCCCCAAGCGCCGGCGCAGGGGCCGTCCCCGACCGCGCACGAGAGGGACAGTCCCCCTGCCTGGCACCCCTAGGGCTTGATGATGCACTCGGCGGCGCTGAACCCCGTGGGGTCGGCGCCGTAGGTGCCCTTGTGCCCGGAGCGCGTGCGCTTCGTCGCGCGCCGCACGACGTCCTTGCCCTTGCGCCACTCGAAGCTGACGACGCCGCGGAGCCGGTAGGTCTGGCCGCCGGGCGGCGGCGTGATCGAGAAGTTCCAGCCCGACTCGCGGCGCCGGTACATCGCCGAGCCGACCGCCTGGAAGCCCGAGTCGACCGTCGCGTCGGTCGGCGCCCACTTCATGGTCGAGGTGCGGAAGTACTGCACCTGGAAGCGCATGTACATCTTCTCGCCCGTGCGCCCCGAGCCGGGCATCGAGGCGCGGATCCCGATGGTGTCGGGGTGCTTGGCCGTGTCGCAGATGTTGATGGTCGACCACAGCAGCGGCGACTTGTCGACGGTCGGCCCGCCGGCGGCACCGGCGCCCGCGGCACCGGCGCCCGCGGCGCCGGTGGCGCCCGCGGCCAGCAGCGCGACGCCGGCGAGAAAGGCGGCACGACGCGGGGCGGGCACGCGCAGAATGTACCGGCGTGTGATGGATCGGCCGCGGAGCCGTAGTGTCGTCGTGGGATCAGTCATGGAGCTCTCGACCTCCGAACCGACGACGGCCCGGTTCGATGCGCTGTATCGCGAGACGGCGTCTGACGTCTTCGCCTACGTGCTGACGCTGCTGCGCGACCGCGCAGCGGCCGAGGACGTCACGGCCGCGGCCTTCGAGCGCGCCTACCGGCGCCAGCGCAGCTTCGACGCCGGGCGCGGCACGCAGCGGGCGTGGATCTTCGGCATCGCGCGCAACGCGGCGCTGGACGAGCTGCGCCGCCGCCGGCGCACCGCGACGCTGCTCGCCGACCCGGAGGACGCCTCCGCGGCCGGCCGCGGCGACCACGACGACGACGCCCTGCGCCGCGCCGCCGTGCGCGTCGCGCTGGCCCATCTCGACCCGCGCGAGCGCGAGCTGATCGCGCTGAAGTTCCACGCCGGCCTGAGCAACGCCGAGATCGCCAAGGTGCTCGGCGTCTCGGAGAGCAACGCCGGCACGCGCGTGCACCGCGCGGTCACCCGACTCCGGAAGGCCTGCCATGCGCCCTCGTGACGCGCTCCCCGATCCCGACGTGCAGCACGACCTGCGTGAGCTGGAGGCCGCGCTGGGCGGCGAGCCGACCGCCGATCCCGACCTCGCCGGGCTCGTCGCCGACGTCGAGGCGGCGCGCCCGGCGCCCGACGCGGCGTTCCTCGCCTCCCTGGACGCCCGCGTGCGCGCCGGGTTCCCGACCGAGCGCGCGACGCCGCCGCGCGAACCCGAGCCGTGGCACGTCCGGATCCGCCGGCCGCGGATCCTGCTGCCCGCCGCCGGCCTTGCCCTCGCCGCCGGCCTCGCCGCCGTCGTCGTCGCGCTGCCCGGATCGACGCGCGACCTCGGCTCGTCCTCGTCGACCCTCTCGGCCGAGCTCGGTGGCGGCAAGGACTCCGCCGGCGCGGCCGGCGGCTCGTCCTCGTCCTCCTCGTCGGCGTCCAGCCGCCCCAAGACGACCGCCCCGTCCGCGCAGCCGGCGCTGGCCACGGGCAGCCCGTCGCCGGCTGGGGGCCCGTCGACCACTCCCGCGTTGCCGACGATCCCGCCGTCCACCACCGCCACCGACCGCAAGGTCCAGCGCGCCGCCGAGCTCACGCTGACGCCGCAGGCCGACGACGTCCAGGACGTCACCGACGGCGTCGTCCGCGAGACGCAGGCCGCGGGTGGCTACGTCCAGCGCTCGGAGATCGCCACCGAGGACGGCGGCGGCACAGCGTCGCTGACGCTGCGGGTGCCGACGGCCCGGCTCGACGCCGTGCTGGGCCGCCTGTCGCAGCTCGCGCACGTCGGCGCGCTCACCCAGGCCAGCACGGACATCACCGCCACGACCGTCTCGGCCGCCGATCGCCTGGCCGACGCCCGTGACGAGCGCCGCGCCCTGCTGCGCGCGCTCGGGCGCGCCACGAGCGACCGCCAGATCGCCAGCCTCAAGGCGCGCCTGCGCGACAACCGCTCCCAGATCGCGGCGCGCAAGGGCGCGCTGGACGCCGTGCGCCGCCGTGCCGACCTGGCGACCGTCGGCGTCTCGGTGCAGGGCACGGATCGGCCGAGCGGCGACAAGGGCGGCGGCGCGTGGACGCCGCGCGACGCGCTGCACGACGCCGGGCGCGTGCTCGAGGTCGCCGGCGGCGTCGCGCTGATCGCGCTCGCCGTCCTGGCGCCCCTGGCCGTCGTCGCCGCCCTCGCATGGCTCGCGGCCCGCGGCCTGCGCCGCCGCCGTCGCGAGACCGCGCTGGACCGGACCGCGTAGAGAGCCCCGCCAAGCGCGCGTGCGCCCGCGAGCGCTGGCTTAGACTCCCCGCGTGCCCTCCAGTGCGCAGAGCGTCGAGCTGCTGGCCCAGGTGCCGGTGTTCGAGGCGCTTGCGCCGAGCGATCTCGGGCGCGTGGCCGACGTGGTCGTCCCGCGCCACTTCCCCGGCGGCCAGGTCATCTTCCGCGAGGGCGACGCCAGCGACACGTGCTACATCGTCGGTAGCGGGCACGCCCGCGCGGTCCGCGAGAACGTGGACGGCCGCACGATCACGCTCGCGCACTTCGGACCCGGCGACATCTTCGGCGAGCTGGCGATGTTCGACGACGAGCGGCGGTCCGCGACGGTCGAGACGCTCGACGAGGTCGAGGCCATCGCGATCCTCGGCCAGGACATGCGCCGCCTGCTGCGCGAGCACCCCGACATCGCGGTCAAGCTCGTCATCGGGCTGGGCCGGCGCCTGCGCGAGGCCAACGAGCGCCTCGCCCGCCAGTCGTTCCAGACCGTGCAGAGCCGCGTGGCGGGCGTCCTCGGCGAGCTCGTGCGCCAGGCGCAGTCCGAAGGCGCCGGCGACCAGGACGTCCTCGTGACGATCACGCAGGCCGACATCGCGCAGCTGGCGGGCTCGTCGCGCGAGTCGGCCAGCCGCTTCCTCGCGGTGCTCGAGCGGGCGGGCGTGGTCACGCAGGGCCGCGGCCGCGTGACGGTGCACGAGCCGTCGGCGCTGGAGCGCTACGTCTACTGATGGGCGAGCCGAAGCGCCCGACGGAGCACTCGGCCGGCGGCGTCGTCGTGCGCGGTGAGGACTGCGTGGTCATCGTGCCGACACGGCGCGCGGCGAACGGCGCGAAGGTGCTGGCGCTGCCCAAGGGCCACGTCGATCCCGGCGAGACGCCGGTGCAGGCCGCCGAGCGCGAGGTGCGCGAGGAGGCGGGCGTGGAGGCCGACTTCGAGCGCGAGCTCGGGGCCGTCCGCTACTGGTACATGCGGGGCGGCCAGCGCATCGCCAAGCAGGTCGACTTCTTCCTGTTCCGGTATCGCGCCGGCGACGTGGCCGACCACGACGACGAGGTCGAGGAGGCGCGCTGGATGCCGCTCGCGGAGGCCGCCACCCGCCTGTCGTATGACGGCGAGCGAACCATGGCGGCCCGTGCCCTGTCGCAGATCAGCTCCGACGGGTAGTCTCCGGCGTCGGATGCAGGTCCTGAACTTCTACTCCACGATCTTCGCCGACCAGCTCAAGCGCGGTCGGAAGACGGCGACGATCCGCCTGGGCGACAAGTCCCATAAGTACAAGAAGAACCAGGCGGTGATGGTGACCATCGGCTACCAGCACTCGCCGCGGGAGAAGATCTTCGACGCGGTCATCGACCAGGTCGAGGTCAAGCGCGTGCGGGATCTGACGCCGCGCGACATCGAGCACGACAACCCCGAGTTCCGGCGCCACGAGGAGATGATCCACTTCCTCGAGCAGATCTACGGCAAGAAGGTGACGATGGAGGACATCGTGACCGTGGTGCGCTTCTCGCAGATCATCGTCCATCCGCCGTCGTTCACCGATGCCCGCCTGGGCATCGGCGGCGCGCAGAACTAGCGCGCCTCCCGTCCGCACCGTGCTGCGGGTCTTCATCGCAGACGACTCGCTCGGCTTCGGGACGCTGGCCGCCGCCTGGCTGGAGGCCACCGACGACCTCGAGGTCGTCGGCACCGCCCGCAGCGCGCACGAGGCGATCGCCGCGCTGGGCGAGGCCGCCCCCGACGTGGTCGTCCTCGACCGGCTGCTGCCCCAGCCCGAGCACTCCGAGGAGGTCCTGGCCCACGTGCGCGCGAACCTGCCCGCCGCCGGCGTCCTCCTGGTCTCCGGCATGCCCGACGAGGAGCTGGCCGGCCAGGCGCGCACCGCCGGCGCCGACGGGCACGTCTCCAAGGCGGCCAACGCCGACGCGCTGGCCGACGCCGTGCGCCGCGTGGCCGCCGTGCGGCGCGGCGCCTGACGGCCGCTCAGGCCGGCGGCGGGACCGACGTGCGCGGCGCGGCGGACGCGCCCGCCGGAGCGAAGACCGCGGGCAGCTCGGGCTCGAGGCGAGGGAATGCCGTGGCCGGTGCGGCGGTCGCTCGCGGCCCGTCGGCCTGCATCGCGCTCAGGCCGCCCAGCAGCGCCAGCGTCGAGCCCGCCAGCGCGAGCCACAGCCCGCCGGCGGGGTGGACGAGCTCGGCGTCCAGCGGACGATGCACGAGGTGGACGACGGCGATCGCCACGCCCGCCGTGCCGACGGCCGCGATCCCGCGTGCGGCGGCCCGGGGATCCACGCGGACGGCAGCGCCGAACGCGCCGGCGGCGGCGATGACGAGGGCCGCGACGGCGGCCGCGCCGAGGCAGACGGCCACGTCGGCGCCCCGCAGCGCCTCCCAGCCGGATGGGGAGAGCGTCTCGGGCATCGCCGCGGCCAGTCCCTGCACGAGCTGTCCCAGCGGTCCGCCGGACTTGGCACCCTCGCTGGTCAGCGCGTCGCGCAATTGGGGCGGGAAGTCGACGGTGTACCACGGTCGCCACAGCGACGCGAGCGCCGCCAGGGCGCCCAGCAGGCCGGCGAAGTGGCCGGCACGCAGGCCTTTTTGCTCCATGGTCGGTGCATCGGCCGATCGGGGGTCGCGCATGGTGTCAGACCCTCCCCCGGTCGACGGATGAACGACCTGGTTGGCACTCAGATGTGCAGAGTGCCAAGGAGGCCTTGACGACCCATTCCGGCACGCTAGGATCAGTCGTAGCGCTGGCACTCCACCCCTGCGAGTGCCAAGAGGCGCGGAAATCGTTGCAGTCCGTCACCTCAACGGAGGTCACCAGAATGAAGCTCAAGCCCCTCGGCGATCGGCTGATCGTGCGGGCAGTTGAAGAGGAAGCGACCACGGCCAGCGGCCTGGTCCTCCCGGACACCGCCAAGGAGAAGCCGCAGAAGGGCGAGGTCGTCGCGGTCGGCGACGGTCGCTTCGACGACGACGGCGAGAAGCGGATCCCGCTCGACGTCACCGCCGGCGACACCGTCCTGTACAGCAAGTACGGCGGCACCGAGATCGTCTTCGACGGCGAGGACCTCCTCGTCCTTCGCGAGTCCGACGTCCTCGCCAAGATCGAGAACTAGGAGAACACATGGCTCATAAGGAACTGAAGTACAGCGGCGAGGCTCGCAAGGCCCTCGAGGCCGGCGTCGACGCCGTCGCCAACGCCGTCAAGGTCACGCTCGGCCCCAAGGGCCGCTACGTGGTGCTCGACAAGAAGTTCGGCGCCCCCACGATCACCAACGACGGTGTGACCATCGCTCGTGAGATCGAGGTCGAGGACGTCTTCCAGAACCAGGGCGCGCAGCTCGTCCGCGAGGTCGCCACGGCGACCAACGACGTCGCCGGCGACGGCACGACGACCGCCACGGTCCTGGCCCAGGCGATCGTCCGCAACGGCCTGAAGAACGTCACCGCTGGTGCGAACCCGCTCGGCCTGAAGAAGGG
>NZ_DATHDY010000011.1:0-13407 GCF_035318805.1 Baekduia sp. | reverse complement strand
GGACTCCTTCCTGTCGGCGGCCTCCTTCCAGGAGACCACCAAGGTGCTCACCGACGCCGCGCTCGAGGGCAAGAAGGACACCCTCAACGGCCTCAAGGAGAACGTGATCATCGGCAAGCTGATCCCGGCCGCCACGGGCCTCAAGCGGTACCGGCGGATCGAGATCGAGCCGTCCGAGCCGCTGCCGCGCGCGATGGACGAGGTCGGCCTGCTCGACCAGGACGAGATCGCCGCCGAGCTGGGCCTCGGCGACGGTGACACGCTCGGCGGCTTCGGCGCCGGGTTCGACCAGGACCTCGCGCAGCTCGAGGACATCGGCGCCGGTGGCGACACCGGGTTCGCCGACGAGCTCGCCGAGCTGGACGTGCCGTCGGACTCCAACGAGTCCTAGCTCGAACCGAGACAGCATCCGCAGGACCGGAGGGCGCCCGCGAGGGCGCCCTCCGTGCGTCCAAACCTCCTCAACCCGCACCGCCCGCGGCCGATCAGAGACCCATGGGGATGACGGATCCGGTCGCCGTAGACGGCACCGGCCAGGGGACCGCCCCGGCGACATGGCTGACCGACGACGTAGGGCGCGAGCGCATGCTCGACATGAGCCCGCGCGTGCGCACGTTGCGCAACGTGACGTTCGTGCTACAGCTGGCCGTGCTGCTCGGTTGCGCCCCCTGGCTCGGCTGGTGGACGCCTGCGCCGATGGTGGCGGTCGCCGTGCTGTTCGGCGTCTGCGACCGGCGCATGTCGCGCGTCGCGCGCCCGGAGATCCCGTACGCGATCGCGTGGACCGGCACGCTCGTGGCGATCACGGTCGGCGCCCTCATCACCGGCGGCCCCACTGCGCCGTGCATCCTCTGGTACGCGCTGGCGGTGTCGTCGCTGCCAGGGCGGTTCACGACGCGCGGGATCGTCGCTGGCGTCTCGGTGACGCTGGTGATGCTCGTCGGCGTGACCGCCGGCTACGACCCGAGCGGCGTCGCGTCGCGTCCGTCGCTCGTCCTGTTCCCGGCGATGCTGATCGTCGGCGTCGCGCTGTTCGGCTGGGCGCACATGCACACCGAGGTCGCCCAGCGCGCCGAGGCCGTCATGGACCCGCTGACGCAGATGCTCAACCGCAAGGCGCTGGTCACGCGCGCCGCGGAGCTCGCGCAGCAGACCGAGCTCACCCGGCGGCCGGTCGGGGTGGTCCTCGGCGACCTCGACCACTTCAAGCGGGTCAACGACGGTGCCGGCCACCAGGTCGGCGACGCGGTCCTGCGCGACGTCGCGTTCCGCTGGCGGCTGTCGCTGCGCGCCTACGAGATGGCCTATCGCCTGGGCGGCGAGGAGTTCCTCGTGCTGCTGCCGGGCGCGACCGTCGAGGAGGCCGAGGAGGTCGCCGAGCGCCTCCGCGCGTCGGTCGGCGCCGCGCCGATCGCCGGCCAGTCGGTGACCATGAGCTTCGGCGTGGCCGCCTCGGCCGACGGTGAGGCGTTCGACTTCGACACGCTGTACGCCAGCGCCGACGCGGCGCTGTACGCCGCCAAGCGGGGCGGGCGCGACCGCGTCTGCGGCGGCCCGCGCGCGGCGGCGGCGCCCGAGTCCTCGCTCGAGGAGGCGGCTGCATGACGCCCGTGGCGACCATGCCCGCGCTCGATCCGGCCGCCGAGGACACCTGGCTCATCGACCACGCGGTCCGCGCGCGGCTGCAGGAGGTCGACGGCCGCCCGCGCACCGCGCGCCAGATCACCTTCGCGCTGCAGGCGCTGGTCATCATGGCGTGCATCCCGGAGCTGGGGTGGCTGCCGGTGGCGATGCTGCCGTCCGTCGTGGTCGCCTTCCTCCTGGCCGACCGGCTGCTCGGGCACACCCGCCACGCCGAGATCGTGTACGCCCTGGCGTGGTCGTTCACGCAGGTGATGGTCGCGCTGACCGCGGCGCTGACCGGCGGCCCGGACTCGCCGATGGTCATGTGGCTCGGCATCCCGATCGCCACCGGCGTCGGGCGCTTCACGCCGCGCGGGCTGGCGGCGGCCGTCGCGCTGACGGCCGGCCTGCTGGTCGCCGCGACCGCCGGGGTCGACGCCCAGCGCGTCGCCGACGCGCCGTTCCTGCTGGCCTTCCCGCTGTCGCTCGTGTGCGGGATCGCGCTGGTGGGCTCGGCCCTCATGCGGTCCGAGGTCGAGCACCGCGCCGACGCGATCGTCGACCCGCTGACGCAGATGCTCAACCGCAAGGCGCTGGCCGCCCGCGGCCGCGAGCTGGAGCTGCAGTCCGAGGTCAGCGGCCGCCCGGTGGGCGTCGTCGTCGGCGACCTCGACCACTTCAAGGCGATCAACGACCGCGAGGGCCACCAGGTCGGCGACGCGGTCCTGCGCGAGATCGCCTACCGCTGGCGTACGGCGCTGCGCGCGTACGACCTCGCCTACCGGTTGGGGGGCGAGGAGTTCATCGTGCTGATGCCGGGAGCCACGGAGGCCGAGGCGCAGGAGCTGGCCGAGAAGCTGCGTGAGGTCGTCCGCGGCATGCCCATCGCCGGCCAGCACGTGACGATGAGCTTCGGCGTCGCCCTCTCCGGCGCGGGCGGCTTCGACCTCGACACGCAGTACGCCCGGGCCGACGCGGCGCTCTACGCCGCCAAGGACGCCGGACGCGACCGGGTGGTCGTCAGCCCGTAGCGTCTGTCAAGGGGTCGACAGGGCCAGAAGGTGGTCGCCCGCCAGGGTGGAAAGGAAGTGGGAGATGCCGTCCACGACGGCGTAAACGCCGGGTGGACGAGTGTCGACCGGGAAGCCCCAGAGCGAGATGACGCCGTCGATGTCGCAGAACAGCAGCGGTTTGCCGCACATTTGCGGGGATTCTGCCGCGTGGCAGCAATCCTTACGCATCCGAGAAATGAGACCGCTACGCTCTGCGAGGACCGTTTGGGTCAAGCGGTTCGGCGGCTGTGCCGATGTCTGGGGTGAGAGATCGGTCGGCTGGGTCCATCTGTGCCCACAACGCTTGACCGCCGTACTCGCCCCCACCACCACTGCATGACGATCCAACTCGGCATCCTTCTCGCGCTGATCTGCGCCTTCGTCTCGAACCTCGGGTTCTTCTTCAAGCACCGCGGTGCCTGCGAGTGCGCGAAGGTCGACATCCGTCGCCCCTTTCGCACCGCGAGGAACCTGTACTCGTCCAAGTGGTTCGCCATCGGCATGGCGATCGCCACGAGCGCGTGGGTGTTCCACGTGGCCGCCCTTGCGGTGGCCCCGATCTCGGTGGTCCAGGTCGTCCTGGCCGGCGGCGTCGTGATGATCGGCGTGATGGCCGACCGCCTCTTCGGCGTGTCCGTGGGCAACCGCCAGTGGTGGGGCCTGGCGCTCACGTGCCTCGGCCTCGTGCTGCTGGCCGTGACGTTCCCGACCAACCACGAGGGCGCGCACAGCAGCTTCTCGACCCCGGCGATGATCGCCTTCGAGGCCGGGCTGTTCGGGATCGGCGGCCTGCTCATCATGGGGCCGCGCGTTGGTGCTCCGGCCCAGCACCACGGCGTCATGCTCGGCGCCGCCGCGGGCGTCCTGTTCGGCGTCTCGGACGTCGCGATCAAGGCGCTGACCGGCATCGCGGGCGACGCGGGCCTGCTGAGCATCGCGGCCAGCCCGTGGCTCTACGTCACGATCGCCGCGTCCGTCGCCGCCTTCTTCTCCTCGGCGCGTGGCCTGCAGGACGGCGACGCCGTCCCGGTCATCGCCATCACCGGCACCGCCGCCAACGTCACCACGGTGGCCGCGGGGATCATCGTCTTCGGCGACCCGCTGCCCGGCTCGACCTTCGGCATCGTGCTCCAGGCCGTCGCCTTCCTGCTGGTCATCGTGGCCTCCGCGATGACGCCCGCCCCGCGCGCCGCCTCCGGCCCGGTCGCCGCGGGCACCGCCGCGGCCTGAGCGGCGTCCAACCCGTAGCGTTGCGGGCGGCATGACCCGCCGCCCCGTCTGCGTTCTCCTCCTCGTGCTCGCCGCGGCGCTGACCGCGGCCGGCTGCGGCCGTCCGCAGACCGAGGTGCGGCAGCTGCCCACCGGCCCGCTGGACAAGGGCGAGTACGTCCACGCGTTCAACGTGAGCGCGGCGGGGCTGGCGCCGAAGTACGGCGTCGGCAAGGAGCTGCCGTCCGACGCGCCCGCGGCGGACCAGGCGCAGCGCGTCGCGGCGCTGCAGCGGCTGCTGCGGGCCTGGGCGGGACGCATCGAGGGGCTGCAGCCGCCCGCGGAGGCGCGCCGCGCGCAGGCGCGCTACGTCGCGGGCGTACGCGGGTTCGCCGCCGACCTCGACCGCGCGCGCACCGCGCTGGCCCGCGGGGACGTCAAGGGCGCCAACCGGCTGCTGGACAGCGGGCGGGTCGTGTCGCCGTCGACGCGGGCGGACCTCGTCGCCGCGCGCCGCGCCTTCCACGCGCTGGACTACGCGCTGACCGACCTCGACAGTGCGCCCGTGACGACCTCGTAGACGGCGCCCCAAAGGAGCGTGGGTCCCTAACCCGCCGCGGGTTTCGCCCCCTGGGCGAAGACCCGCAAGGGAACCTGGCCCTCTGGGCCAGTGTTCGCCTAGGCCGCGCGGGCCGACGCGCCGGGCTCCTGCGCGTCGGTGGACGGCGGCGCAACGGCGCTCATGGGCGACGACGCCGGGAAGAGCTCGGCGTCGCAGTGGGGGCACAGCGGATGGCCGCTGTGGGGCGTCACGGCATAGCTGGCCAACCGGCAGGTGGGGCAGGAGACGTAAGGCACGCACCCTTAAGTACGTGTGAGCGGCGGTTCTGTGACAAGAACCGGCGATGTCGCGATCGGAAAGCCGCCCCGCTGTCCTGCCGCGGACGCCCGATCACGGGGGTGGACCGGCGGCGACCGCGCCGGGGCTGGTGACCGGATCGGAGGTGATCCGCTGCGCGACGTACACCGGGATGATCGACAGCAGGATCACCACGACGCCCACGACGTTGACCACCGGCAGCTGGTTGGGGCGCGACAGGTTCGAGAGGATCCAGATCGGCAGCGTCTCGCGATCGCCCGCGGTGAACGTCGTGACGATCACCTCGTCGAAGCTCAGCGCGAAGGCCAGGAGCGCACCGGCGACCAGCGCCGAGCGCAGCTGCGGGAACGTGACGAACCAGAAGGTCTGCCACGTGTGGGCGCCGAGGTCGGCCGAGGCCTCCTCGAACGAGGCGCTCGTGCGCCGCAGCCGCGCGACGACGTTGTTGTAGACGACGACGATGCAGAAGGTCGCGTGGCCGACGATGATCGTGAAGAGCGTCAGGTCGACGCCGAGGACCTGCGTGAACGTCGAGTTCATCGCCATGCCGGTGACGATGCCCGGCAGCGCGATCGGCAGGATCACCAAGAACGACACGGCCTCCCGCCCGAAGAACCGGTAGCGGGCGACGGCGAACGCGGCCAGCGTCCCCAGCGCCAGCGCGATCAGCGTGGCGCCGATGCCGGCCTGCACCGACGTCCACAGCGCGTCGCGCACCCCCTGGTTGTGGAAGGCCTTGTCGAACCAGTCCAGGGTGAAGCCCGGCGGCGGCCACGTCGCGGTGCGCCGGTCGTTGAAGGCGTAGATCGCGATGACGATCAACGGCGCGTAGAGGAAGGCCAGCGTCAGCGCAGTTCCGGCGCGCAGCGCCCAGCGTGTTCCGCGGGACAGGTGCATGGCTACAGCTGCTCGAAGGCTCCCAGCCGCCGGGCGACCAGGAGGTAGACGACCATGACGACCACCGGCACGGTGGCGAACGCCGCGGCGAGCGGCAGGTTGTTGGCCACGCCGACGTTCGCGTAGACGACGTTGCCGATGAACTGCTTGGAGCTGACGAGCTGCGGCGTGATGTAGTCGCCGAGCGTCAGCGAGAAGGTGAAGATCGACCCGGCCGCCACGGCCGGGAAGGCCATCGGGAGCACGACCCGCCGGAACGTCGTGCCGGGCTTGCCGCCGAGGTCGCCGGAGGCGTCCAGCAGCGAGTTCGGGATCCGCTCGAGCCCGGCGTAGATCGGCAGCACCATGTAGGGCAGCCACAGGTAGCTGAAGACCAGCCAGGTGGCCACGATCCCGTAGCCCGGCCCCTTGAGCCCGAACGGCCCCAGCGCCCAGTTGAGGATGCCGTCCTCGTTGAGGATCGTGCGCCACGCGTAGACCTTGACCAGGTAGCTGGCCCACAGCGGCATCAGCACGGCGACGGTCAGGGCCGCGCGGGCCCGCGGCGTCGCGACCTTGGCCATGTAGAACGCGATGGGGAACGCGAGGATCGCGTCGGTGACCGTCACCGCCGCCGCCACGCCGACCGTCCGCAGGACGATCTCGCGGTAGACCTGCCCCTCCCAGAGCGTCTCGAAGTTGGCCAGCGAGTAGGAGTGGACGATCTGGCCGCTGAAGTCGTCCAGCTGCCAGAACGCGGCGACGAACAGGACGGCGAGCGAGCCCAGGTAGGCGATGACCAGCCAGCCCAGCGGGCCGGCCAGCAGCAGCCCGACCTGGGCGCGACGGTGCCCGTGGAGGAGGTCGGCGAGCCGCCGGCCCGCCGACCTCCTCGTGGGCTTCGTGTCGACCGTGGCGGCCAACCGGGTCCGTCGCTAGCCCTTGATGTCCGTCCAGGCCTGCACCCAGGCGGAGTAGTCCTTGCACGTGGCCCCGCGAGCGTCGCCGCAGTCCTTGCGGGGCGTCGTCCAGAACGAGACCTTGTCGAAGTACGCCTCGTCGGCGGCGTGGAAGATCTTGCAGTGATCCTTGACCTCCGTCTGCGCACACGACTTCGCGTTGGCCGGAGCCTCCCCGAACCACTCCGCCACCTCGGCGTTGGGCTTCGGCGAGATGATCCAGTTCATCCACTCGTACATGCAGTTGGGGTGCTTGGCCTTCGACGAGATCATCCAGGTGTCCGACCAGCCCGTGGAGCCCTCCTTGGGCAGCGTGGTCTTGATCGGCACCTTGTCGCCCTCCAGCAGGTTGGCGATGACCTGCCAGGTCGTGCCGACGTAGGAGTTGCCGTTCGCGAAGGCCTGCTGCTCCTTCGTGTAGTCGGCCCAGTACTCGCCGATGTTGACCCGCTGGGCCTTGAGCAGGTCGACCGCCGCCTGGAACTGCTGGTCGTCGAGCTCGTAGGGGTTGTCGATCTTCAGGTCCGGCTTGGTCGCCTTGAGGTACAGCGCCGCATCGGCGATGTAGATCGGGCTGTCGTAGGCCGTGACCTTGCCCTTGTGCTGCGACGCGTCGTCGAAGACCGCGGCCCACGAGTCCAGCGGCTGGGCGATCTTCTTGGAGTTCCACATCAGGATGTTCGCGCCGCGGCCGTGCGGGATGCCGTACATCTGTCCGTCGACCGAGTTGAAGGGCTTGTCCTTCAGGCCGGCGAAGACGTCCTTGTAGTTGGGGACGAGGTCGGTGTTGACCGGCGCGACGTCGCCGCCGGCGATCAGCCGCAGCGTCGCGTCGCCCGAGGCCGACACGCCGTCGTAGCGGCCGGTCCGCATGAGCGTGACCATCTCGTCGGAGGTGTTGCCGATCTTGACGTCGACCTGGCAGCCGGTCTGCTTCTCGAACGGCGTCACCCAGTCGACCTTCGGGTCGGTGGACCCGTCCTCGGCGTAGCCGGCCCAGGCGATGATGCTGAGCTTGCCCTCGCCGGCGCCGAGCTTGGCCATCGGCTTGGCGTCGCTGCCCGGCTTGACCGAGCCACTGGCGCTGCCGCTGCTGGAGTCGCTGCCGCCGCAGCCGGCGGCGATCAACAGCGCCGCCGCGGACAGGACCGCGAACCACATGCGGATCTTCATGGACCTTCCTCCTCCGGTTGAACTGCGATGGCGGAGGTGTGCTCCTCGCGCCAGGCCACCCTGACCTCCCGACCCTGCTCCTCGAGCGCCTGCGCGGACGAGGTCTCCAGGTTCTGTGCCACGACCTGCAACTGGCCGCCCTCCCGGAGGGCGACGACATACCGCGTCAGCGGCCCGACGTAGCTCACGTCGGTGACCCGTCCGTGCTCGGTGACCAGGCCGTCGCTCGTGGCGCCGTCGGTCAGCAGCCGGATCTTCTCCGGGCGGACGGTGAACCGGCGCCCGGCGCGCTCGAGCAGGTTCGAGGTGCCGACGAACCCGGCGACGAACTCGGTCGCCGGATGCTCGTACACGTCGGCGGGCGCGCCGACCTGGACGATCCTCCCGGCGTCGAACACGGCCAGGCGGTCGCTCATCGTCAGCGCCTCCTCCTGGTCGTGGGTCACGTAGACGAACGTGATCCCGACCTCGCTCTGGATGCGCTTGAGCTCGACCTGCATCCCGTGGCGGAGCTGGGCGTCGAGCGCCCCCAGCGGCTCGTCGAGCAGCAGCACGCGAGGGCGGTTGACGATCGCCCGGGCGAGCGCGACGCGCTGGCGCTGACCGCCGGAGAGCTGCGACGGCTTGCGTGCGCCGACATCCGGCAGCCGCACCAGCTCCAGCGCCTCCCCGGCGCGGGTGCGGCGCTCGGCCTTGGCGACGCCCTTGATCCGCAGCCCGTAGGCGACGTTGTCCGCGACGGTCATGTGCGGAAACAGCGCGTAGTCCTGGAAGACCGTGTTGACGTCGCGTGCGTAGGCGGGCACCCGGCTGACGTCGTGGCCGCCGAGCTCGACCCGGCCCGCGTCGGGCAGCTCGAAGCCCGCGATCAGCCGCAGCGTGGTGGTCTTCCCGGACCCCGACGGGCCGAGGAACGTGAAGAACTCACCGTGGGCGACGTCGAGGCTGATCCCGTCGACGGCCTGGACGTCGCCGTAGCGCTTGGCGAGCTCGATCAGCCGGATGTCGTGCATGGTGTCCAACTGGAGTCACCCTCCCAGCATCCCGGTTCGACTGAGTGGCACAAATCTGAACCGACCTTGGGCCATCGCGGCGTGTGTTGACGCGCGATGCTTGTCGCCCGGGTACGGTTGTCCATTGCGACCATCGACCCGACGGATCGGACAACCGGAAAGGGGAGAGGCTCTTCATGGCGCTGACGGCCGAGACGAGCAACGCCGAGCTCCAGGAGCTCGCGAAGCGACACCTGTGGATGCACTTCAGCCGCATGGGCTCCTATGAGGACGGCGCCGAGGTGCCGATCATCGTGCGCGGCGACGGCTGCTACGTGTGGGACCAGCACGGCAAGCGATACCTCGACGGGCTCAGCTCGCTGTTCTGCACGAACATCGGCCACGGCCGCGCCGAGGTGGCGCAGGCGGGTGCCGACCAGGCCAAGGATCTCGCCTTCTTCACCAACTGGTCCTACGCCCATCCGCGGGCGATCGAGCTGGCGGCCAAGATCGCCGAGCTGGCGCCGGGCGACCTGAACCGCGTCTTCTTCACCAGCGGCGGCAGCGAGGCCGTCGAGTCGGCGCTCAAGCTCGCCCGCCAGTACCACAAGCTCCGCGGCAACGGGACCAAGTACAAGCTGATCGCGCGCGAGACCGCCTACCACGGCACGACCATGGGCGCCCTGATGGCGACCGGCATCGCGACGCTCCGCGCGCCCTTCGAGCCGCTGCCCGCCGGCGGCTGCCACGTCCCGAACACCAACACGTACCGGCTGCCCGAGGGCCACCGGGCCGACGAGCTCGTCGAGGCCATCGCGCACCGCATCGAGCTCGAGGACCCGAGCACGGTCTCGGCGATCATCCTCGAGCCCGTCCAGAACGCCGGCGGCTGCTTCGTGCCGCCCGAGGGCTACTTCCAGCGCGTCCGCGAGATCGCCGACTACTACGACGTCGTCTTCATCTCCGACGAGGTCATCTGCTCGTGGGGCCGCCTGGGCGAGTGGTTCGGCGCCCAGCGCTTCGACTACCAGCCCGACATCATCACGACGGCCAAGGGCATCACGTCCGCCTACGCGCCGATGGGCGCCGTCATCGCCTCGGACCGGATCTTCGAGCCGTTCTCCCACGGCACGACCTCCTTCACCCACGGACTCACGTTCGGCGGCCATCCGGTCGCAGCGGCGGTGGCGCTGGCCAACATCGAGGTCTTCGAGGACGAGCGCCTCAACGAGCACGTTCGGACCAGCGAGCCGGCGTTCCGCGGGATGCTCGACTCGCTGCGCGACATCCCGATCGTCGGCGACGTCCGCGGCGCGGGCTTCTTCCAGGCCGTCGAGCTCGTCAAGAACCAGGACACCAAGGAGTCCTTCTCGCACGAGGAGTCCGAGACGCTCCTGCGCGGCTACCTGTCGGCCGAGCTGTTCGAGCGCGGCCTGATCTGCCGCGCCGACGACCGCGGCGACCCGGTCATCCAGCTCTCGCCGCCGCTCATCGCCGGCCCCGAGCAGTTCGCCGAGATCGAGGGCGTGCTGCGTCCGGTCCTCGAGGAGGCATCCCGAAGGATGTCCGTCCGCTAGCGATGCTGACCGTCCGCGAGCTCCTGCGGGATCTGGACGTCGGGGTCCTCGCCGGCGAGGCGAACCTCGACGCGCCGGTGCGCTGGGTCCACATCTCCGAGCTCGCGGACCCCACGCCCTGGCTCTCGGGTGGTGAGCTGCTGCTCACCACCGGCCTGGCGGTCGACACGCCCGAGGCACAGCGCGCGTTCATCACGCGCCTGGCCGATCACGGCCTGTCCGGCCTGGGCTTCGGCATCGGCTTCGGGCACGAGTCCGTGCCCGAGGCCCTGATCGAGGCGGCCGCCGAGCGCGACTTCCCGATCGTCGAGATCCCATACGACACGCCGTTCATCGCCGTCACCGAGAAGGCGTTCGCCCGCCTGGTCAACGAGCAGTACGCGCTGCTGCAGCGGTCGATCGCGGTGCAGGAGCGCCTCCAGCGCATCGTCCTCTCCGAGCGCGGCCTGGACGCGATCGCCGCTGCGCTCGCCACGCTGATCGGCGGGACGACGGTCGTCTTCGACGGCCGCGGCGAGCCGCAGGCGGTGCACGCGTTCCGCCGCGAGCTGCCCGACGGCGCGCTGGCGGCCGTCGGCGCCGAGCTGCGCGAGCGTGCGCGGCGCACGGAGGCGCGCGGGTTCGTCCCGTCGCACCCCGAGCTGGCGCCGCGCGCCCTGGCGCTGCCGGTCGCCGGCGCGGAGACCACCGGCCTGCCGCAGGCCTGGCTGGTCGCCGTCAAGGACTCCGGCGGGCTGTCGGAGTTCGACCGCGTCGTGCTGCACCAGGCCGTGACCGTCGTCGCGCTGGAGCTGCTGCGCCGCCACGTCGCCTCCTCCACCGAGCGCCGCCTGGCGGGCGACGTGCTCAGCGAGCTGATCAGCGGCACGGTCGCCGGCTCCGACCTCGCCCGGCGCCTCGAGCCCTTCGGCCTCGGCGGCCGGGTCACCGCGATCGTGCTGTCGCCGCCGGCGCGGACCGGCGGCAAGGGCGGTGGGGCGGAGGCCTGCGAGGCCGCGCTGGTCTCGGCGCTGCGCGACGAGGCCGTCTCCGGGCTGGTCGCCACCGCGGGCAGCCACGTCTGCGCGCTGCTGCCCGGCTTCCTGGACGAGGAGCTCTTCGAGCTCTCCCAGCGCGTGCTGGACCGCGTCGTCGCCAAGCTCGGCGGCACCGCCCCCGCGGCGGGCGCCGGCCGTGCCGTCGCCGCCGGCGACGCGCGCCGCGCCTACCACGAGGCGCGCTGCGCGCTGGAGGCTCGCACGCTCGGGCGCCCGGTCGGCGCCGCCGAAGCCAACGGCAACGGCGCCGCGGCCGGCGGCGCCAAGCCGACGATCGCGACCTACCGCGACCTCGGCTCCTTCCAGCTGCTGCTCTCGCTGCAGGACTCCGACGCGCTGCGGCTCTTCTGCGAGTCGCTGCTGGGGCCGATCGAGACCGGCGAGGGCCACTACGGCGGCGAGCTGATGCGCTCGCTGGAGGCCTTCATCGAGTGCAACGGGCAGTGGGAGGCCGCCGCCCGGCGGCTGTACTGCCACCGCCACACGCTGCGCTACCGCATCCGCAAGATCGAGGAGCTGACGGGGCGCGACCTCGCCAGCGCCCGCGACCGCATCGAGTTCTGGCTCGCCCTGCGCGGCCGCGAGCTCGTCCAGTGACGACACCCGTCCCCCCACGAGAGGTGCAGAGAAGGCCATGAAGGTCGGCGTGCCCACCGAGATCAAGACCGATGAGTATCGGGTGGCGATCACGCCTGCGGGTGTGCGTGAGCTGGTCGATCGTGGTCATGAGGTGCTGATCCAGCGGGGGGCGGGGGAGGGTTCGGCGATCCCCGATGGCGAGTACGTCGAGCAGGGCGCGCGGATCGTGCCGGATGCGGCGGCGGTGTTTGCGGGCGGCGACCTGATCGTCAAGGTCAAGGAGCCCCAGCCCGGGGAGGTCGCGATGCTCGAGCCGCGTCACATCCTGTTCACCTATTTGCATCTGGCGCCGGATGCCGAGTTGACGCGTGGGTTGATGGCGTCCGGGGCGACGTGCATCGCCTATGAGACGGTGACCGACGCCGGGGGGCGGTTGCCGTTGTTGGCGCCGATGAGCGAGGTGGCGGGCAAGATCGCCACGCAGGCCGGGGCGTTCATGTTGGAGAAGCCGTTGGGTGGGCGTGGGTTGTTGCTGGGTGGTGTGCCGGGGGTGGCGGCGGGCAAGGTGATGGTCATCGGTGGTGGTGTGGTGGGGTTGACGGCGGCGGAGATCGCGATCGGGATGGGCGCCGAGACCTATGTCTATGACCGCTCGATCGACCGGCTCCGCGAGCTCGACTTCCTGCTCAACAACCGTTGCTCGACGGTGTTCTCCACGACCTTGTCGATCGAGCGGATGCTGCCCGAGGTCGACCTGGTCATCGGCGCGGTGCTGGTCCACGGCGCGAAGGCGCCGCACGTGATCACGCGGGCGCAGCTGGGGTTGATGAAGGAGCACGCGGTGCTGGTCGATGTCTCGATCGACCAGGGCGGCTGCTTTGAGACCTCGCGCCCGACGACGCACAGCGATCCGACCTACGAGGTCGACGGCGTCACGCACTACTGCGTGGCCAACATGCCCGGCGCGGTCCCAATCACCTCGACCTTCGCGCTGACCAACGCGACCATGCCCTACGTCGTCAAGCTCGCCGACGAGGGCGTGCACGCGGCGCTGGCGTCCGATCCGGGCTTCCGGGCCGGCCTCAACGTCGCCGCCGGCGAGATCACCTACGCACCGGTCGCCGCCGACCAGGGGCTCGAGGCCGTGGACGCCGCGATCGCCCTCCAGAAGGTCCCTGCCGCGGCCTGATCGCCCGGAATCGAACCCGGGCTGGTCGTCACGCGCGAGTAACCAAGCGCGAGGGCACCCGGGGTCGGAACGGGACAGGCCCCGAACGCTTGCTACCATCCCGCGCCGCATGCCCACCACGAGCCAACTCGTCCGCAAGGGTCGCAAGCCCAAGCCGCGCAAGATGTCCACCCCCGGTCTCAAGTCCGGCAAGGGCAACAAGAAGAAGATGGCTGCTCCGCAGCGTCGCGGCGTCTGCACCCGTGTCTACACGACCACGCC
>NZ_DATHDY010000010.1:0-212884 GCF_035318805.1 Baekduia sp. | reverse complement strand
GTGGAACAACCACTGCGTCGTGGACGCGGCGATCGGGACGTTCATCGAGTACGGCACCAAGGACCGCCGCAAGGACCGCGACAGCTACGCCGAGATGTGGCGCCGCTGGATCTACGACGACTACTACCGCAGCTACCTGGTGCCGCTGGAGAAGTACGGCCTCGACATCCCGCACGACCTCGTCGAGGAGAGCTGGAACCGCATCATCAACAAGGGCTACGTCCACGAGGTCGCCCAGTTCTTCGCCACCGGCTGGTTCGCCAACTACTGGCGGATCGACGCGATGGACGACACCGACTTCGAGTGGTTCGAGCACAAGTACCCGGGCTGGTACGACAAGTACGGCAGGTGGTGGGAGCGCTACGGGGAGCTTGGCAAGAAGAACGGCCACAAGCCGATCGCCTTCGAGCCGGAGCTCTCCGACTACGAATACCCGCATCGCTGCTGGACCTGCATGGTCCCGTGCCTGATCCGCGAGGACACGGTCGTCGACGAGGTCGACGGCCAGGTCCGCACGTACTGCTCGCAGACCTGCCACTGGACCGACAAGGTCGCGTTCCGGCCGGAGTACCACGGGCGCCCGACGCCGTCGATGGGCAAGCTCGCGGGCAAGCGCGAGTGGGAGACGCTCTACCACGGCATGGACGTCGCCGAGATCATGCAGGACCTCGGCTACGTCCGCGACGACGGCAAGACCCTGGTGCCCCAGCCGCACCTGGATCTCGACCCGAAGAAGATGTGGACCCTCGACGAGGTCCGCGGCATCACGCTGAACAGCCCGAACGTGCTCCTCAACGAGATGAGCCCCGAGGAGCGCGAGAAGCACGTCGCCCACTACAAGGCCGGCGGACCCGCCGGCCGCCCCGCCAAGGAGGGCGCCACGGCCTGACCTCTCTCTCCGGTCAGCGACGCACGCCCGGGGACCGAGATGTCCCCGGGTGCCGCGTCGCCGGGCCGTTGGGACGTCACCACCGCGCAATCACACCATGGGTGAGAAGCACATCGCACGCCTGGAGCCCGTCGGGATCGAGATGGAGGTCGACGAGGACGAGACGATCCTCGACGCCGCCTTCCGCCAGGGCCTGATGCTCATGCACGGCTGCAAGGAAGGCCAGTGCGCCGCCTGCAAGTCGTTCCTGCTCGACGGCGAGGTCGACCTCGACCGCTACTCGACGTTCGCGCTGCCGGACTTCGAGGAGTCGGAGGGCTACACGCTGCTCTGCCGCGCCCACGCGATGAGCGACGTCGAGATCGAGCTCATCAACTTCGACGAGGAGATCATCCGCAGCGGCGTGCCGATCGTCACGGCGACCGCCGAGGTCGAGGCCGTAGAGGAGCTGACGCACGACATCCGGCGGCTGGTCCTCAAGCTGCCCGAGCCGCTGGTCTTCAACGCCGGGCAGTACGTGGACATCCACATCCCCGGCGTGGACGGGGAGCACCGCTCGTTCTCCATGGCCAACACCCCGGGGCAGCCGGATCGCCTCGAGTTCATGATCAAGCTCTACGAGGGCGGGCACTTCTCCGGCCTGCTGGCCAACGGCCACGGCATCAAGGTCGGCGACGAGCTGACCTGCACCGGCCCCTACGGCGTCTTCACGCTGCGCGACTCGTCGCCGCGGCGGCTGGTGTTCATCGCCGGGGGCGCCGGCATGGCGCCGATCGTCTCCCTGCTGCGCTCGATGGTCGAGAAGGGCACGACGCGCCCGGCGACCTTCTACTACGGCGCGCGCACGCAGGACGACCTGTTCGCGCTCGAGGAGCTCCAGCGCCTCGGGGGCGAGCTGCCGCAGCTTCGCTTCGTCCCGGCGCTGTCGGAGGCCGACGGCTCCGGCTGGGACGGCGAGTCCGGGCTGATCACCGATGTGGTGGATCGCCTCGAAGGGGACCTCACCGAGGTCGACGCCTACCTCTGCGGTCCGCCGCCGATGGTCGATGCGGCGATCGCGCTGCTGGAGCGCCGCGGGTGCCCCGAGTCCCGCATCTACTTCGACAAGTTCACGACGACCGCGGACGACTGACCGCGGACCACGAGAGGAGCGACATGCCCGATGAGACGACCGTGACGCCGGAGCGCAGCGTCCCGAAGCCGGTGTTCACCGACGCTGAGGCCGGGGCCAAGGAGTTCCCCTCGTCGCGCAGCCGAGCGTACAACTACTTCGAGCCCCGCAAGCGGCGGGCGAGCGTCTACGAGGACGTGACGGTCGACGTCCAGCCCGATCCCGAGCGCCATCTGACCCAGGGCTGGGTCTACGCGTTCGCCGACGGCAGCGCCGGCTATCCGCAGGAGTGGACCGCGCTGAAGTCCCGCGACTGGCACCAGTTCCTCGATCCCAACGAGGAGTGGGAGCAGACGATCTACCGCAACAACTCCAACACGGTGCGGCAGATCACCCAGACGCTGGCCAACGCGAAGGCCGCCGACGCGTACGCCGCATGGAGCCGCTCGTGGATCAGGATCGTCGAGCGCCACGTCTCGGCGTGGGCGCACGTCGAGCACGGCCTCGGCATGCACGTCTACACGCCGGCCCAGCGTGACGCGCCGACCAACATGATCAACAACGCGCTGGCCGTCGGCGCGGCGCACAAGCTGCGCTTCGCGCAGGACATCATCCTCTACAACCTCGATGTCTCCGAGGAGATCGAGGACTTCGACGGCTCCGTGCACAAGGACGCCTGGCAGAACGATCCGATCTGGCAGGGCACGCGGGCCAACGTCGAGATGCTGACCGGGATCCGCGACTGGGCCCAGGCGTTCTTCGCCACGGCGGTCGTCTTCGAGCCGCTGGTCGGCGAGCTGTTCCGCAGCGCGTTCGTCATGCAGGCCGCCGCGCCGCAGGGCGACTTCGTCACGCCGACGGTCATGGGCTGCGGCGAGGCCGACACCGCACGCGAGCAGCGGGGCGCGCGTGCGCTGTTCCGGATGCTCGCCGACGACGTCGAGCACGGGCCCGCCAACCGGCGCCTGATGGACCAATGGCTGGAGGAGTGGGTCCCGGTGAGCCTGGAGGCCGCCCACCAGCTGCAGCCGATCTGGTCGCAGGTCTCCGAGAAGCTCGTGCGCTTCGAGGACTCGCTGCAGCGCTCGAAGACGCGCATGGCCGACCTGCTGGAAGACCTCACCCTCGAGATCCCCAAGGAGATCCGCTCATGACCGAGTTCGTCTCGGACCGCACGTCGTCCAACCGCGCCGGCGTCACGCTGATGAACAATCAGGTCGGCTACGTCGTCGGCCAGGTGATGGCCGACAAGAAGGACATCACGATCCGGGAGATGCCGTCGATGATCCGCGTCGACGGTGTCAACCGGTTCGAGTTCGACTTCCAGGAGATCGCCGACGCCCTCGGGTGGCCCGAGTTCGGCCAGGACGACTTCGAAGAGATCATGTCCACGCACTACGGTCGCATGGTCGTCCTCGACGACCGCGTCCTGATGTTCGCCAACCCCGAGGACGCGGCCGAGTACCTCGGCTTCGACCTCAAGCCGGTCTAGGAGGCCTAGCCGTGTACGAGCACGACGGGGAGAAGTACTTCATCGTCGACAGCCACCTGCACTTCTGGGACGCAAGCCCGGAGAACTGGGTCAAGGGGCAGGAGCAGTACGCCAAGGGCTGGATCGAGTGCTTCCACGCCTACCAGGGACTCGGCCCGCCCGAGACGCATTGGACGATCGAGCACTTCATGAAGTACTCGGTCGACGACTTCGAGAAGGACGTCTTCACGGAGGGCCGCGTCGACCAGGCGATCTTCCAGTCGACGTACCTGAAGCAGTGGTACAGCGAGGGGTTCAACGACATCGAGCACAACGGAGCGCTGCTGGAGCGCTTCCCGGGCAAGCTCCGGGTCAACGGGCGCTGGGATCCGCGCGAGGGCGAGGACGGCCTGCGCCAGCTCCGCGAGGATCACGAGCGCTACGGGCTGAAGGGCGTCAAGCTCTACACCGCCGAGTGGCTCGGCAGCTCGCGCGGCTGGACGCTGAAGGATCCCGACACCGTGCCGTTCTTCGAGCTCTGCATGGAGCTCGGGATCAAGAACATCCACATCCACAAGGGACCGACGATCTGGCCGCTGGACAAGGACGGCTTCGACGTCGCCGACGTGGACCACGCGGCGACCACCTACCCCGAGCTCAACTTCATCGTCGAGCACGTGGGCCTGCCGCGCATCGAGGACTTCTGCTTCATGGCGACGCAGGAGCCCAACGTCTACGCCGGCCTGTCGGTCGTCGTCGGCGGCCTGATGCACGCCCGCCCGCGGTTCTTCGCGAAGGTGATGGGCGAGCTGCTGTTCTGGGTCGGCGAGGACAAGATGCTGTTCGGCAGCGACTACGGCATCTGGGAGCCGAAGTGGCAGATCGAGGGCCTCCTGAACTGGGACTACCCCGACGACACGTTCTCCGACTACCCGCGCTGGACGACCGAGGCCAAGAAGAAGGTGCTCGGCCTCAACGCCGCGCGCCTCTACGGCATCGACGTCCCGCCGGAGTTCCGCCTCCCCGACGCGGTCAGCGCGCCGGGCGATCCGAACGACGCGCAGCTCGTCGAGGGAGCCGCATGATCGGGCGGGCGCAGGTGCTGGCGGCGCTGGCCGCCGTCCACGACCCGGAGCTCGACGAGCCGATCACCACGCTCGGCTTCGTCGGCTCCTGCGTCGTCTCGGCGTCCGGCGACGTCGATGTGCACCTGCGCCTGCCGACCTCGCAGTGCGCCCCGAACTTCGCCTACCTCATGGTGGCCGACGCCCGCGACGCGGTCACTGCGCTGCCGGAGGTGGGGGAGGTGACGGTCGTCCTCGACGAGCACTACACGGGCGACGAGATCAACGGCGCCGTCGCCGCCGGGTCCGGGTTCGCCGGGGTGTTCCCGGGCGAGGGCGCCGGGGAGCTGGACGCCCTGCGCGAGCTGTTTCAGCGCAAGGCGCTGCTGGCCCGCCAGGGCCGGGTGTGCCAGGCGCTGATGAACGGCGGCGCCGACGCCGCCGCGGTGCTGGCGCTGCGCGTCGCCGACCTGCCCGACAGCGCCGAGGCGACGCGCTGCGTGCAGCTGCGCCGCGAGCTCGGCCTGCCGCACGGGCCCGACGCGCCCGCGTTGATCGCGGGCGACGGGGGAACCATCCCCGTCAAGGACCTGCGCATGTGGCTGCGGCGCGCCAGCCTCGTGGGCCTCAGCCTCGAGAGCAACGGCGGGCTGTGCCGCTCGCTGCTGCGGGTCCGCTATGGCGTCCACGACCCGACCGAGGAGAGAGCGTTCGCATGATCGCCGCGCGCCTGCACAAGTACCACGAGCCGCTCACCGTCGAGCAGATCGCCGAGCCCGAGATCACCGGCCCCCACGACGTGATCGTGCGCCTCGGCGGCGCCGGGCTGTGTCGCACCGACCTGCACATCCAGGAGGGGCAGTGGGCCGAGAAGTCGGGCGTGCAGCTGCCCTACGTGCCCGGCCACGAGAACGCGGGCTGGGTGCACGAGATCGGCTCGGCGGTGTCCAACGTCGAGGTCGGCGACACCGTCATCCTCCATCCGCTGGTCACCTGCGGCCTCTGCCGCGCCTGCCGCGCCGGCGACGACGTGCACTGCATCAACAACCTGTTTCCGGGGATCTCGGCCGACGGCGGCTTCGCCGAGCTGATCAGGACCACGGCGCGGTCGGTCGTCACGCTCGACCCGACGCTGCACCCCAAGGACATCGCCGCGCTGGCCGACGCCGGCCTGACCGCCTACCACGCCGTCAAGAAGGCCGCGAGCCTCCTCTATCCCGGGACGCGCGTCGTGGTCATCGGCGCCGGCGGCCTCGGCCACATCGGCATCCAGGTGCTGAAGGCCCTGACGCCGGCCGAGATCATCGTCATCGACCCGTCGGAGGAGGCCCGCGCGCTGGCCACCGAGACGGGCGCCGACCGCACCGTCGCCGCCGACGGCACGCAGGTCGACACGGTCCTCGAGATGACCGACGGCGTGGGCGCCGACGCGATCATCGACTTCGTGGGTGAGCACGGGGTGATCGACGACGGCGTGGCCATGCTCCGGCAGGCCGGGTCCTACTTCGTGATCGGCTACGGCGAGAACGTCGACGTGCCGACCATCGACATCATCTCGCGCGAGATCAACTTCATCGGCAACCTGGTGGGGTCCTACAACGACCTCTCCGAGCTGATGACGCTCACCGCGCAGGGCAAGGTGACCCTGCACACCAGCGGCTATCCGCTGCAAGCCATCAACGACGCGATGGCCGACCTCGACCAGGGACGCCTGCATGGCCGCGGCATCCTCGTCGCCGACGCCGCCTGACAGGAGAGACACCACCGCATGGGCAAGATCATCCACTTCAACGATGATGCGCGGCGCCGGCTGCAGGCCGGCGTCGACGAGCTGGCCGACACGGTCAAGGTGACGCTCGGGCCCAAGGGCCGCAACGTCGTGCTGGAGCGCCTCACCGGCGCGCCGACCATCACCAACGACGGCGTGACGATCGCACGCGAGATCGAGCTGGCAGACCAGTTCGCCAACATGGGCGCCCAGCTCGTGCGCGAGGTCGCCGACAAGACCTCCGAGCTGACCGGCGACGGCACGACGACCGCGACGCTGCTGGCGCAGTCACTCATCCGCGAGGGAATGCGGGTGCTGGACGACGGCGTCAACCCCATGCAGTTGCGCCGCGGCATCGAGGAGGCCGTGGACCTCGTCGTCGCCGAGCTGCTGCGCAGCGCCGTGGAGGTCGGGCCCGACCTGCACCTGGGCAGCGTCGCGACGATCGCCGCCAAGGAGGACGAGCGCATCGGCCGCGCCGTCGCCGAGGCGCTCGCACGGGTCGGCGAGGACGGGGTCGTCAGCGTGGAGCAGAGCGAGCTGCCGGGCATCGCCGTCGAGTTCGTGGAGGGCCTGCACGTCGAGAACGGCCACCTCTCGCCGTACCTCATCCGTGACCGCATGCGGATGGAGACGGTGCTCGAGAACCCGTACGTGCTGATGACCACGCGGCCGATCTCGACCGTCCAGGAGCTGATGGGCGCGATCGGCCAGGTCATGCGCCGGCCCGAGCCGCTGATCATCCTCGCCGAGAAGGTCGACGGCGCCGCGCTGGGCATGCTGGTGCAGAACAACCAGCACGGCACGATGGAGGCCACGGCGATCCGCGCACCGGGCTTCGGCCACCGGCGCATCGCCTACCTCGAGGACCTCGCCGCGTTCACCGGCGGCCAGGTCATCACGCCCGAGGCCGGGCTGAGCCTGGAGCAGGTCGACCTCGAGATGCTCGGCCGCGCCCGGCGCGTGATCGTCACCGAGGACGCGACCACGTTCATCGAGGGCGCGGGCACGGCGGAGAGCGTGGCCGGCCGGCTCAACGAGATCCGCGTGGAGCTCGAGCGGGCCACCCACGAGAGCGACGTCGACGCGCTGCGGGAGCGCCTCGCGCGCCTGTCGAGCCGCCTGGCGGTCATCCGGGTCGGCGGCGCGACGGACGTCGAGACCAAGGAGCGGCTGCGGCGCACCGAGGGCTCGCTCGCGGCGAGCCGCGCGGCGATGGCCGAGGGCATCGTGCCGGGCGGCGGCACCGCGCTGCTGCGCGCCGAGCGCGCGCTGGACGGCGTCGAGCTCGACGGCGACCGCGGCGCGGGCGTGGACGTCGTGCGCTCGGTGCTCGCCGATCCGCTGTTCTGGATCGCGTCCAACGCCGGCTTCGACGGCCACGGCGTCGTCGACCAGGTCCGCGCGATGCCCGACGGCCACGGCCTCAACGCGCTGACCGGGGAGTTCGGCGACCTCATCGAGTCCGGCGTGATCGACCCCGTCCGGGTCACGCGCCTGAGCCTGCAGAACGCGGCGTCGGTCGCCGCGCTCATGCTGACGACCGAGGCGCTGGTCGCCGAGCAGATCATCGGCCAGCCGGGCGCGATCCTCGCGCCGGGCTTCGGCGACCTCGCCGAGGGCATGGCGCGCCCGTCGTCGCCGGTCTGATCGGTCTCGCGTCCGTACCTCCCCGACGCTCAGGCAGCCTCGGGGAGGGCGTCGCCGCGCCGGAGCTCGGTCGCGTCGCGGCGCGTCACCGAGAGGAAGACGACGAGCGCCAGGATGCAGCTGAGGAAGATGTAGCTCGTCCCGGTCGTGCCCAGTCCCAGGCCGCCGTACTTCTTGCTGTTCTGCGACATCTCGTCGCCGATCGACGCCCCGAGCGGGCGGGTCAGGATGTAGGCCAGCCAGAAGGACAGCACGGGGTTGAGGCGCAGGGCGTAGTGCGCGAACGCCACCAGGGCGATCAGCCCGCCGAAGATCGCGATCGAGACGGCGTAGCCGAGGTCGAGCTTCTCGGCCGAGAGGTCGCCGGCCGCGGTGCCGAGCGCGAAGGTGAAGAGGATGGCCAGCCAGTAGAAGGCCTCGCGCCGGGTCGTGACGATGCTGTGGATCGAGAGCGTCCGCTCGCTGGCGTACCAGGCGGCGAAGACCGCGGCGAGCGCGATGGAGAACACGATCGTGCTGGTCGTCAGCGGCACGTTGTAGCGGTCGGTCATGTTGTCGGTGATGAGCGTCCCGAAGACGCTGATGACGACGACGACCGACCAGTAGACCGCCGGGACGTAGCGGCGCAGGCGGAACTGCGCCACGAGGAGCGCCACGAGCAGCGCGCCGGTGACGTAGGTGGTGTTCGTGAGCCCGAAGCCGAGGTTGTCGTTGAGGTAGTCCGCCGCCGTCTCGCCGACGGTGGTGCACATGATCTTGATGACCCAGAAGTAGAGCGTGACCTCGGGCACCTTGTTCAACATCTGGCGGCCCAGCGAGGTCGCCGTTCCGGTGTGGACGGTCGTCGTCATGGCGCGAGCGTGACGCCCGCGGCCTGAACGACTCCTGATCGGCGGCGAGGTCGGGCCGACCCACTAGCCCGCGCGGGCCAGGGACCGCTCGACGAGCCCGCCGAGCTCGAGCCAGTTCTCGCGCGTGGCCGAGGCGGCGCCGCGAGCGTCGCCCGCCGCCGCGCGCGCCAGGATCGCCTCGTGCTGGGCCACCGAGCGGCGGCCGGGCAGCGCCCCGGTGCGCAGCACCTCGAGGCGGCGCAGGCGCGGCGCCATGTGACGCAGCGCCCGCTCGATCTCGCAGTTGCCGGCCGCGTCGACGAAGACCTGGTGGAAGCGGTCGTCCGCCTCGTAGGCCGCGCACGCCGCGCCGACGGTCAAGGCGGCGACGAACGCGTCGTTCTCGGCGCGCAGCCGCTCGGTGGCCTCGAGGTCCAGCCGCGGCACGCCGAGCTCGGCCGCGAGCGCGTGCACGGCGGCCAGCAGCGGGAACGTGTCGTGCGCGTCGCGCGCGGTCAGCGGGCTGACGCGCGTGTAGCGCTGCGGCGCGATCTCGACCAGCCCGTCCTCCGCCAGCCGGCTCAGCGCATCGCGCAGCGGGGTGCGGCTGAGGCCCAGCCACCCGCACAGGTCCTCGTCGTGCAACGGCTCGCCGGGTTGCAGGGTGCCATCGACGATCGCCTCGCACAGCATGCTGTAGGCGTTGTCGCGGAGGAGGTGCCGATCGACCGCGTCCCGTTGCTCGGGCACAGGCATCTGGCATGCCAGTAGATCACCAACGTCCCATCCCTTGCAAGTGCTCACACCGGTGGGTAGACCCTCTGACGGGGCCGCGGGTCCGGCCCCAACGATCAGAGGAGTCGACCGTATGTGCCTGGCGATCCCAGGTCGCGTCATCGAGGTCGTCGACGTCGAGAACCGGCTCGCCCGCGTGGATGTCGCCGGCGTCCGGCGCACCGTGAACGTCGGCCTGCTGGACGCCGGCGGCGCGGGCGTCGAGCCCGGGGACTGGGTCCTCATCCACGTCGGCTTCGCGCTCTCGAAGGTCGACGAGGAGGAGGCGGCCGCCACGCTCAAGCTGCTGGAGGGCATGGGCGCCGACTACGAGCTCGAGCTCGAGGAGCTGAAGGCGAGCGTGATCGAATGAGCTGCCACTGCGTGACCTGCGGCGACGACGGGGTGCCGATGCGGGTGCTCCGCGTCGACGCGCAGCGCGGCCTCGCGCTATGCGAGGACGGCGACGGCGCCCACGGCTCGGTGGAGACCGCGCTGGTGGAGCCGGTCGCACCCGGCGACACGCTGCTCGTGCACGCCGGCACCGCGCTCACCCGCATGCAGGACGCCGCGGCATGAAGTTCGTCGACGAGTTCCGCGACGCGGCGCTGGGCCGCGTGCTGGCCGGCGAGATCCTCGGCGCCGTGCCGCCGGGCCGCCACCTGAAGATCATGGAGGTCTGCGGCGGCCACACGCACGCGATCTACAAGTACGGCATCGACGACCTGCTGCCGGCCAACGTCGAGCTGGTCCACGGCCCCGGCTGCCCGGTGTGCGTGATCCCGATGGGCCGGGTGGACGACGGCATCGCGATCGCCCGCCAGCCCGGCGTGATCCTCACCTGCTTCGGCGACATGATGCGGGTGCCCGGCTCGGACGGCACGCTGCTGGAGGCCAAGGCCCAGGGCGCCGACGTCCGGATGGTCTACTCGCCGCTGGACGCCCTGCGCATCGCCAAGTCCGAGCCCGACCGCGAGGTGGTGTTCTTCGCGATCGGCTTCGAGACGACGGCGCCGTCGACCGCGCTCACGCTCAAGCGCGCCAAGGCCGAGGGCGTCACGAACTTCTCGTGCTTCTGCAACCACGTGACGATCGTGCCGCCGCTGCGGGCGCTGCTGGACTCGCCCGACCTGCGCCTCGACGGCTTCGTCGGCCCCGGCCACGTGTCGACCGTCGTCGGCGCCCGCCCGCTGGAGTTCATCCCGGCCGACTACGGCAAGCCCGTCGTGGTCTCGGGCTTCGAGCCCGTCGACATCCTGCAGTCGGTCCTGATGATCCTGCGCCAGCTCGGCGAGGGCCGCTGCGAGGTCGAGAACCAGTACAAGCGCGTGGTCCCCTACGAGGGCAACCTGCGCGCGCTGGAGGTCATGGCCGAGGTCTTCGCGCTGCGCCCGCACTTCGAGTGGCGCGGCCTGGGCTTCATCTCGCACAGCGGCCTGCGGCTGTCGGACGCCTACGCCGACCTCGACGCCGAGCTGCGCTTCGCGGTCCCGGGCGTCCGCGTCGCCGACCCCAAGGCGTGCCAGTGCGGCGAGGTGCTCAAGGGCGTGATCAAGCCGTTCGAGTGCAAGGTCTTCGGGAGCGCCTGCACGCCCGAGCGCCCGATCGGCACGTGCATGGTGTCCAGCGAGGGCGCCTGCGCCGCGTACTACAACTACGGGCGCTTCGCTCGGGAGCGGGAAGTCGTTTAAGTGCCGTCGGACGCACGCACGAGCCTGCGAGGGCGCAAGTCCGAGACCGGATCTCCGTCCGAGCGCGAGGCCAAGGTCCTGGGGATCATCGAGACCCAGCGGTCCAAGCGGCCGAAGTTCCGCGACGAGCGGATCACCATGGCCCATGGCGCGGGCGGCAAGGCGACCGGCTCGCTCGTCGAGGGCCTGCTCGTCCCGGCCTTCTCCTCGCCCGCCCTCGACGCGCTCGCCGACGCCGGCATGGTGCGCGTGGGCGGGGCCGATCTCGCGCTCACGACCGACAGCTTCGTCGTCAAGCCGATCCGCTTCCCCGGCGGGTCGATCGGCGAGCTGGCGGTCAACGGCACGGTCAACGACCTCGCGATGGTCGGGGCGCGGCCGGTGGCGCTCAGCCTGTCGCTGATCCTCGAGGAGGGGCTGCCGTCCGACGTCCTGCGCGCGGAGGTCGAGGCGATCGCCCGTACCGCCGCGGTGGCCGAGGTGGCGATCGTCGCGGGCGACACGAAGGTCGTCGAGCGCGGACACGCCGACCAGATGTACGTCTGCACGACGGGGCTCGGACACGTCGACGCGCGCGCGGCGCTGTCGCCGTCGGCCCTGCGTCCCGGCGACAAGCTGATCGTGTCGGGCCCGATCGGCGAGCACGGCACGGCGATCATGCTCGCGCGCGGGGAGTTCGACCTCGACGCCACGATCGAGTCCGACACGCGCTCGCTGTGGCCGGCGGTCGACGTCCTGCTGCAACACGCGGGTGGCGGCCTGCGCTGCCTGCGCGACGCGACGCGTGGCGGCGTCGCCTCGGTGCTCAACGAACTGGCGCGCGCCTCCGGCGTCGCGATGCTCGTGCGGGAGGCGGCGGTGCCGGTCGACCCGGCGGTCGCCGGCGCCACCGAGCTGCTGGGGATCGACCCCATGCACGTGGCCAACGAGGGCGTGTTCGTGGCGGCGGTCGCCCCGGAGTGGGCCGGCGCGGCGCTGGCCGCCCTGCGCGCGGTGGCCGGGGCGGAGCGCGCGGCCGAGATCGGTGAGGTGCGCACCAGCCCGACCGGGATGGTGCTGGTGGAGACGGCGTTCGGCGGACGACGGGTGATGGACCAGCTCGTCGGCGACCCGCTGCCGCGGATCTGTTGACACGAGAGGGGTAGAGATGGCATCGGTCGAGTTCGTCCCCAACCAAGCCGCGACCGAGGCGGTCACGGCGCACGTGCTGTGGATCACCGTCGGGCTGTCCTGCGAGGGGGACTCGGTGGCCATGACATCGGCCACGAACCCGAGCCTCGAGGACATCATCACCGGGGCGATCCCGGGCCTGCCCAAGGTGGTGATCCACAACCAGGTCATCGCCTACGAGGTCGGCCAGGAGTTCATCCAGGCGTGGTTCGACGCCGAGGCCGGAAAGCTCGACCCGTTCGTGCTGGTCATCGAGGGCTCGCTCGGCAACGAGAAGATCAACGGCGACGGGTACTGGACCGGCTTCGGCGTGAACCCCGAGACCGGCCAGCCGATCACGGTCAACGAGTGGTGCGACCGGCTCGCGGGCAAGGCCGCCGCGGTCGTCGCCGTCGGCACGTGCGCCACCTACGGCGGCATCCCGGCGATGAAGAACAACCCGACCGGCGCCATGGGTGTCCGCGACTACCTGGGGTGGAACTGGAAGTCCAAGGCGGGCATCCCGATCGTCAACATCCCCGGCTGCCCGGCCCAGCCCGACAACATGACCGAGACGCTCGTGCACCTCGTGTACGCGCTGGCCGGCATGGGCCCGGTCCCGGAGCTCGACGACGCCGGCCGCCCGGTCTCGCTGTTCGGGCGGACCACGCACGAGAGCTGCAACCGCGCCGCGTTCTACGAGGAGGGCGACTTCGCCACCGAGTACGGCGCCGACCACCGGTGCCTGGTCAAGCTGGGCTGCAAGGGCCCGGTCGTCCGGTGCAACGTGCCGCTGCGCGGATGGGTCAACCACATGGGCGGCTGTCCCAACGTCGGCGGCATCTGCATGGCCTGCACGATGCCGGGGTTCCCCGACAAGTACATGCCCTTCATGGACGAGGACCCGCTGGGCCAGGTGTCCTCGAACGTCGCGAAGTTCACCTACGGCCCGCTCCTGCGCTGGGGCCGCCACATGAACGTCAAGCGCAAGTACGACAAGGAGCCCGAGTGGCGGCACAACCGCTCCGAGCTCACGACCGGCTACGCCAAGCGCTGGTAGAGGAGAGCACGAGATGGCAACCGTAGAGGTCCCTGGCGAGCAGAAGGTCGTCGTCAAGGAGATGTCGTGGGATCCGGTGACCCGCATCGTCGGGTCGCTCGGCATCCACACCGAGATCGACTTCACCAACCAGCAGGTCCTGAAGTGCTACTCGACGTCGATGCTGTTCCGCGGCTTCGACATCTTCATGAAGGGCATCGACCCGCGCGACGCCCACTTCATCACGAGCCGGATCTGCGGCATCTGCGGTGACAACCACTGCACCTGCTCGTGCCTGAACCAGAACATGGCCTACTCGGTCAAGCCGCCCAAGCTCGGCGACTTCGCGTTCAACCTCGCCGAGTCGGCGGACTTCATGTTCGACCATGCGATCTACAACGACTGCATGGCCAACGTGGACTACAGCGAGCAGATGGTCAAGGAGACCAACCCGGCGGTGCTCGCCAGGGCCGAGACCACGCCCGCGCCGCACTCCAGCGTCCACGGCTACCAGACGATCGCCGACATCATGCGGGCGCTCAACGCGTTCACCGGTGACTTCTACCTGGAGACCCTGCAGGTCTCGCGCTACACGCGCGAGATGTACTGCCTGTTCGGCGGGCGCCACACGCATCCGTCGACGATCCTGCCGGGCGGCTGCAGCGCGGACATCACCCAGCAGACGTGCACGGAGTACTACGTGCGGTTGATGCGCTACATGGACTACTGCAAGCGGTCCATCCCGATGCACGACGACCTCTACGACTTCTTCTACGAGGCGCTGCCGGGGTACGAGCGGGTCGGCTACCGCGACACCGACATCATCTGCTGGGGCTGCTTCGACGACCCCGACTACGTCGACTACAACTACAAGACCATGACCGAGTGGGGCCGGCACCGCTACGTCACGCCGGGCCTGGTCTTCAAGGGCGAGCTCATCACCACCGACCTCGTCGAGATCAACCTCGCCATCCGCATCCTCCTCGGCTCGTCGTACTTCGACGACTGGACCAGCGAGGAGACGTTCGTCAGCCGCGACCCGCTCGGCAACCCGGTGGACAAGCGCCACCCGTGGAACAAGGTGACGCTGCCCAAGCCGCAGGCGCGCGACTTCGCCGACAAGTACTCGTGGGTCGCCTCGCCGCGCATGTACGACGCGCGCAACGACACGTTCGTGGCGAGCGACACCGGCGGCGGCCCGTTCGCCCGCCAGTGGGTGACGGCGAAGGCGGCCCTGGTGGACATCGGCTACCTGAAGGCCACGGGCGAGTCCATCAAGATGGTGCTGCCCAAGACGGGCTTCATGCCGGAGATGGAGCTCGAGTGGAAGATCCCACCGTGGTCCAACGCCATCGAGCGGCAGCGGGCGCGCAGCTACCACCAGGCCTACTCGGCGCTCGTGGCGCTGCACAACCTCGAGCGGGCGCAGGGCGAGATCCGCGCAGGGCGGACGAAGAGCTGGAACGACTTCACCGTCCCGGACAGCACGATCTCGGTCGGCTTCCACGAGGCGGCCCGCGGCGTGCTGTCGCACCACATGGTCATCCGGGAGGGCAAGATCGCCAACTACCAGCCCTACCCGCCGACGCCGTGGAACGGCAGCCCGCGCGACACCTACGGGACGCCGGGGCCCTACGAGGACGCGGTGCAGAACACGCCGATCTTCGAGGAGAACGGGCCCGACACGTTCAAGGGCGTCGACATCATGCGGGCGGTGCACAGCTTCGACCCGTGCCTGCCGTGCGGCGTGCACATGTACGGCAAGGGCAAGGTGCGCAAGGTGGTGCACACGCCGACGGGGATGTGCTGAGGTGGCCGGCGTCGCCCCAGCGTCGGCCGAGGAGGCCCTGGTCGCTCGGGTGGAGGAGCTGACCGCGCGCGTCGAGGAGCTGGCCGACCCCGACGCCCGCGAGCTGGCCGACGATCTGGCGGCGGCGGTCGTCCAGCTCTACGGCGAGGGGCTCGAGCGGATCTTCGCCGCGCTCGCGCCCGAGGTGCGCGCGCACCTCGCGGAGGACGGGGTCGTGGCCAGCCTCATGCTGATCCACGGCCTGTATCCGATCGATGTGGAGACGCGCGTGCGCGAGGCGCTGGACAGCGTGCGGCCGTACCTGGAGTCCCACGGCGGAGACGTCGAGCTGCTCGGCATCGCCGACGGCGTCGCGCGGCTGCGGCTGGAGGGATCCTGCAGCGGGTGCGCGGCGTCGCAGAGCACCTTGGAGCTGGCGATCGAGCGCGCCCTGCAGGAGACCGCGCCCGATCTGCTGGGCATCGACGTCGAGGGCGTGGTGGCGGCGGCGCCACGCCGGGCCGAGCCGGCCGGCGACGTGGAGTGGGTCGAGCTGGAGGGCGTCGCGGGACTCGAGCGCGGCCGGATGGTGGGGGCGGGCGGCGGCCTGCTGGTGACCGGGAATGCGGCCCGCCCACCCGGCGGCCTGATGATCGCCAACGTCGCCGGCACGCTGCTGGCCTACCACGACGCCTGCGCCGGATGCGGAGCACCGCTGACCGGCGGCGCCCTGCTGGGCGGGATGCTGACGTGCGCCGGATGCTCGCTGCGGTTCGACCTGCCGCGGGCCGGGCGCTGCCTGGACGACGCCACCCTGCAGCTGCGCCCCGTCCCGCTGCTGCGCAACGGCGGCCCGGTGCGGGTCGCGCGGCCGCGATGAGCGGCACGACGTCCCCGGCGGGGCTGCGGCGCATGGCCGCCTGGGCGGCGACCAGGCCGGAGGGCTGGACGGCCGCCGACCGGCCGGCCCCGCGTGCCGCCGCGTCGACGGCGCACTGCGAGCTGTGCCCGATCGGCATCGGCGAGAACCATCGCCACCTGCTGCACCTCGTGCAGCGGCGGATCGTCTGCGTGTGCGAGACGTGCTGGTCGATGCGCTCGGGCGATCCGGAGTTCCGCCCGCCCGGGGGACGGACGCTGTGGCTGGAGGACTTCGCGATGTCGCACGAGGTCTGGTCGGCGTTCCAGATCCCGATCGGCCTGGCCTTCCTGCTGCGCAGCACGGTGACCGGGACGGTCGTCGCGCTCTACCCGAGTCCGGCGGGGGCGACCGAGTCCGAGCTCGAGCTCGATGCCTGGGACGCGCTCTGCGCGGCCAACCCCGTCCTCGAGCGCCTCGAGCCCGACATCGAGGCGCTCATCGTCGACCGGACCGCGACCGAGCACCGCTACGCGATCGCCCCGATCGACCAGTGCTACCGGCTGGTCGGCCTGATCAAGTCGCAGTGGCAGGGCATCACCGGCGGCCACGGCGTCGATGCCGCGATCGCCGGGTTCTTCGACGACCTCCGCGCACGGGAGCCCGCGCCGTGACCGCCGAGGCCCTTCCCGCGACCGAGCCCGCGTTCTCGGTGCTCGGCGTCGAGCCGGTCGCCGCCGCGGCCACGCCGACGCTGCGCTTCCACCTGCACGTCGACGACCCGCTGGGCCGCGAGGTCCACACGATCGCGCTGTCGACCCAGATCCAGATCGATCCCTCCCGGCGCGCGTACGACCTCGCGACGCGCGAGCGCCTCGTCGAGCTGTTCGGCACGCCCGAGCGCTGGGCCTCGACGACGCAGGTCTTCCGCTGGGCGCACGTCGACACGCTCGTCAAGGGCTTCACGGGCGCGACGTCGTTCCCGGTCGACGTGCCGTGCACCTACGACCTCGAGGTCGCCGCGAGCAAGTACTTCTACTCGGTGCCCGGCGGAGAGGTCCCGCTGACGTTCTTGTTCAACGGGATGGTCCTGTACTCCGGCGAGCACGACCGCCTGCAGGTGGCGCAGGTGCCGTGGAGCTGCACGGCGAAGTGGCGGATGCCGGTCGACGCGTGGAAGCGCGTCATGGCGGCGTACTACCCGGGCGGCGGCTGGGTGCGCCTGGAGACCGAGACGCTGGACGCGCTCGCGCGGCGCAAGGCGCAGCGCGGCGACCACAGCTTCGACGCCACCGTCCGGGGGCTGCTGGCATGAGCCACCTCGACGAGCTCGTCGACACCCTGCTCTGGGAGGGCCATCAGCTCTACCCGTACACGCCGAGCGCGACCAAGAACGCGACCCCGACGCCGTTCGGGATCGTCTACCCGGCCGCGCACGCCGACGGCAGCCCGCACCGGTTCGCGCGCCTGAAGCTGCAGTGCATCGCGACGGGGACCGACGAGCTCCGGGCGACCGTGCACTTCCTCGAGTCCGGCCAGGCGCGCCGGGTCGACGTGGTGCCGGGCGCCGACGTGGAGTTCATCTTCGGCGCGGTCCACGGCCACGTGACGATGGGCACCGAGGACTTCGGCGGGCTGATGCGCGTCACGGTGGCGGTGCGCAACACCACCGAGGTCGCCGAGGACCTCGACCGCACGGCGGCGCTGGGCTTCGCGCTGCTGTCGACGCACGTGGTGGTGCGCTGCGGCCCCGGCGGTCGCTTCCTGTCGCCGATCGATCCGCCGGAGGACGCGGCCACCGCGGTCATGACCTGCGCCAACGTCAACACCTACCCGGTGCTCGCGACGCCGCAGGACGACGCGATCCTCGGCGCGGCGATCATCCTTCCCGACCACCCCGAGATCGCCCCGGAGAGCCGCGGCTCGCTCTTCGACTCCACCGAGATCGAAGAGGCGCTGCTGCTCCACGTCCTGGCGCTGAGCGACGGCGAGCGCGAGGAGCTGGCGACGGCCGACCCCGCGGTGCGGACGATGATCGAGCGGGCCGTGAGCGCGACGCCCGCCGACATCATCGCCCTGCACGGGCGGGTCAAGGTCCGCGACCGGGCGCCGGCGGCGCCCGCGCCCGCGGCGTCGGCGTCGGAGGCCGACGCCGAGATCCGCGGCGAGGAGACGATCACCGTCGACGGCCGGTCGTTTCGCCGCGGCGGCCACGTCGTCCTGCGCCCGGAGGCCAACCGCAACGCCCAGGACCACCTGCTCGAGGGCCGCAGCGCGACGATCGAGCGGATCTACGTCGACTACGACGACGCGGTCCACCTCTGCGTGACGGTCGACGACGACCCCGGCCAGGACATCATGCGCGACATCGGCCGGTACTTGTACTTCAAGCCCGACGAGGTGGAGGACATGACATGACGCCGCAGCTCGAGAAGCAGATCCTGATCGCCGGCGTCGGCAACGCCTGGCTCCAGGACGACGCGTTCGGCGCGGAATGCGCCCGCCGCCTGGAGGCCCGCGGGCTGCCGTCGGGCGTGACGGTGATGGACTTCGGGACCGGCGGCCTCGACCTCGCCTACGAGATCATGCGCGGCTACGACGCGCTCGTCCTGCTCGACGCCAGCCGTCAGGGCAACGAGCCCGGCACGTTGTACGTGTTGGAGCCGCTCATGGAGGACTTGAGCGGACCGATCGAGGACGGCGACGTCATCAACCCGCACGGCATGGACCCGCAGACCGTGCTGCGCTTCGTCGGCGCGATCGGCGGCTTCTCGGGCCGGGTCGTCGTCATCGGGTGCGAGCCGGGCGAGGTCGACGACGTCGGCCTCGGGCTGACCCCGGCGGTCGAGGGCGCCGTCGAGCGGGCGCTGCAGCTCGTGGGCGAGACGATCGACGAACTGCGCACCGACGCGGCCTATCAGCGCTGATGCACGAGTTCTCGATCGCCGCCGCCGTCGTCGACACCGCCGTGCGCCACGCGCGTGGCCGGCGGGTGACGGTGGTGAGCGTGCGGTTCGGGCGGTTGCGCCAGGTGGTCCCCGACTCGCTGGAGTTCGCGTTCGGGATCGTGACGCGCGAGACGGTGTGCGAGGGCGCGCGGCTCGCGTGGGAGGTCGTGCCGGCGCGGCTGCGCTGCGACGGGTGCGGCGACGAGTGGGAGATCGAGCTCCCCGCGTTCCGCTGCCCCGGCTGCGGCGGCTCCGCGGTCGCGGTGCTCAGCGGCGACGAGCTGGAAGTCGAGTCGATCGAGGTCGAGGAGGGCGCAGCATGCACCGCGTGAAGGTCCGCGTCGTCGAGGACGCGCTGGACGCCAACAACACGATCGCCCGCGCCAACCGGGCCGACTTCGACCGCGCCGGCGTGGCGGTCGTCAACCTCATGAGCGCCCCGGGCGCCGGCAAGACCACGCTGCTGGAGCGGGTGCTGCGGGTGGGTGGGGGCGTGATGGAAGGCGTACGGGTCGGCGTGCTGGAGGGCGACGTGCAGGGCAGCCTGGACGCCGATCGCCTCGCGCACCTGCACGTGCCCGTCGTCCAGCTCAACACCGACAGCGGCTTCGGCGGCGAGTGCCACCTCGACGCCAACATGGTGCGGTCGGCGCTGCCGGCGCTGCCGCTGGACGATCTCGACCTGCTGATCGTCGAGAACGTCGGCAACCTCGTCTGTCCCGCCGAGTTCCACGTGGGGGAGGACGCGCGCATCATGGTGGCCTCGGTCGCCGAGGGCGACGACAAGCCGCTCAAGTACCCCTTGATGTTCCGGACGTGCGAGCTGGTGGTGATCAACAAGATCGACCTCCTGCCGTACGTCGACTTCGACCTGGAGCGCTTCCTGTACCACTTGGACGCCGTCCATCCGGGCGTCGCGCACCTGGAGGTCAGCGCGCGCACGGGCGAGGGCGTCGACGCGCTGCGGGCGTGGCTGGGACGGGTGCCGGAACGCGTGGGGGCGCCCGCGTGAACCCCGCCGCCGGAGCGCAGGTCGATCGGATCGGCACGCTGCTGGCGGCGCGCACGAGGGCGAACGCGCGCTTCTTCGAGGCCGAGGCGCAACGCCTCGCGCAGCTCTGCCATCGGATGGCGGAGCGCTTCGCGCGCGGCGGCCGGCTGATCGCGTTCGGCGCGTCGGCGGCCGATCGCTCCGACGTGCGCCACGTCGCCGTGGAGTTCGTCCACCCGGTGATCGTCGGCAAGCGGGCGCTGCCGGCGCTGGGGCTGGCACCGGAGGAGGTCGGGCTGCTGGCCGGTGGCGACGACATCGCGATCGCGTTCGGGGCCGGTCGGCGCGTGGAGGAGGCGGTGGCGGCGGCCCGGGCGCGCGGGTGCCTGACGCTGGCCTTCGCGCCGGTCGGCGCCGAGTGCGAGCTCTGGCCTCCGGACGGCGACCCGTTCGTCGCGCAGGAGCTGTGCGAGACCGCCTACCACGTGCTGTGGGAGCTCGTCCACGTGTTCTTCGAGCACCGCGGGCTGCTGGAGGGGCGCGACGCCGGGCCGGTGCACGACGCGGGCGCATCGAGCTTCCTGTACCCGTTCCTGGCCGAGGGCGAGACGGATCTCGCGGCCGTGCTGGCCGACGTCGGCGCGTCGATCCTGCTCAAGGCGCGCGAGGTCGGGGAGCTGCGGGCCCAGACGCTGGGCGAGGGCCGCGCGGCGTTGCGCGACACGGCGGCGGCGCTCCGGGCGCGCCTGGACGCGGGCGGGACGGTGCTGGCGCTGGGCAACGGTGGCTCGGCGACCGACGCGATGGACGCGGTCGCCGACCTGCGCGAGCCGCCGGCGGAGCGCCGGTGGCCGGCGCGCCGGGCGCTCGACCTCACCGAGGACTCGTCGATCATCACCGCGATCGCCAACGACATCGGCACCGAGGCGATCTTCGCGCGGCAGGTGATCGCCTACGGCGGCCCCGGCGACGCGCTGCTGGCGCTCTCGACGAGCGGCAACTCCATCAACATCGTCGCCGCGCTGGCCGAGGGCCGGCGCCGCGGCCTGGCCACGGTCGCGTTCGTCGGCTACGACGGCGGCCGCATCGCCGCCGAGCACCTCGCCGACCACATCGTCGTCACGCGCTCCGAGCACATCCCGCGGATCCAGGAGGCGCAGGCCAGCGCCTGGCACGTGCTGCGCGAGCTGATCGAGGAGTCCGGCGCGTGACGCTCCACGCGGCCCATGCCCGCGCGCCGTCGACCCGCGCCGCGCGCCGCGTGGCGGTGCGGGTCCACGGCGTCGTGCAGGGCGTCGGGTTCCGGCCCTACGTGTTCCTCCTGGCCGACGAGCACGGGCTCGCGGGGTTGGTCGGCAACGACGTTCACGGCGTGTTCGTCGAGGTCGAGGGCGCGCCCGAGGCGGTGCAGCGGTTCCTGGAGGACCTGCCGTCGCGGGCGCCGCCGCTGGCGCGCGTGGAGTCCGTGAGCGTCCGCGACGTTCCGGTGGCCGGTGCCCGCGACTTCGCGATCGTCCCCAGCGATCCGGCCGGCGCGCCGGACGCGCTGGTCTCGGTCGACGGCGCGACCTGCGACGCCTGCCTGGCCGAGCTCCGGGACCCCGCCGACCGCCGGTACCGCTATCCGTTCATCACCTGCACCCACTGCGGGCCGCGGTTCACGATCGTGCGCGACGTCCCCTACGACCGGCCGCTGACGACGATGGCGGGCTTCGCGATGTGCGCCGCGTGCCAGGCCGAGTACGACGACCCGCGCGACCGCCGCTTCCACGCGCAGCCCAACGCCTGCCCCGACTGCGGGCCGCACGCGCGCCTCGTCGGCGCCGCCGTGCCGCCCGGCGCCATCGACGCGGTGGCCGCCGCCGCGGCGCTGCTGCGCGCGGGCGCGATCGTCGCGGTCAAGGGCATCGGCGGCTACCACCTGGCCTGCCGCGCCGACGACGAATCGGCTGTCGCGGCGCTCCGCGCGCGCAAGCACCGCGAGGACAAGCCGTTCGCGCTGATGGTCGGCGACCTCGACGCCGCGAGGGCGCTGGTCGACCTCGGCGCCCAGGAGGAGCGCCTGCTGACCGGCCACGTCCGGCCGATCGTGCTCGCGCCGCGCCGCCCGGGCGCGCGCGTGGCCGCCGCCGTCGCGCCGCGCTCGCGCGAGCTGGGCGTGATGCTCCCGTACGCGCCGCTGCACCACCTCCTGCTGGCCGACGCCGGCTGCGCGCTGGTCCTCACCAGCGGCAACGTCTCCGACGAGCCGATCGCCTACCGCGATGCCGACGCGGGCGCGCGGCTGGGGCCGATCGCCGACGCGTTCCTCGTCCACGACCGGCCGATCCACGTGCGCACCGACGACTCGGTCGTCCGCGTCGCGGCGGGGCGGCCGCGGGTGCTGCGGCGGTCCCGCGGGCTCGTGCCGGAGAGCCTGCCGCTCCCCGACGTCGATCGCCCGCTGCTGGCCTGCGGCGCCGAGCTGAAGAGCACGTTCTGCGTCGCCCGCGACGGGCGCGCCTGGGTCGGCCACCACCTCGGCGACCTGCAGGATGCGTCCGTACTCGACTCGTTCGTCGAGGGCGTCGCGCACTTCGAGCGCCTCTTCGCGGTGCGCCCAGAGCTCGTCGTGCACGACCTCCATCCCGACTACCGCTCGACCGTCTACGCGCTGGAGCGCGAGGGCGTCGCGACGCTCGCCGTGCAGCACCACCACGCCCACCTGGCAGCGTGCCTGGCCGAGCACGGCGTCGACGGGCCGGCGGTCGGCGCGATCTACGACGGCAGCGGCATGGGGACCGACGAGACGGTCTGGGGCGGCGAGCTGCTGGTCGGCGACGCGCGCGGCTTCGCACGCGCCGGACACCTGCTCGGCGTCGCGCTCCCCGGGGGCGACCGGGCGGTGGCCGAGCCGTGGCGGATGGCGTGCGCGTGGCTCGTCGCGGCCGGGGCCCAGGAGCGCGACGACGACGCCCCGCCCGCGATCCCTGCTGCGCTGGCCGGCGACGTCGACCCGCGCCGCTGGGCGGCCGTGGCGCGGATGGCCCGCACCGGCTTCGCCGCGCCGGCCACGACGAGCATGGGCCGGCTGTTCGACGCGGTGGCGGCGCTGTGCGGCGTGCGCGAGACGGTCCGCTACGAGGGGCAGGCGGCCGTCGAGCTCGAGGCGCTCGCCGATCGGGCCGAGCACCCGCCCTACCCGTTGCCGTTCGACGAGGACCTGATCCTGGACGGGCGGCCGGCGATCCGCGCCGTCGCCGCCGACGTGGCCGCCGGCGTGCCGGCCGGCGCCGTGGCGGCACGCTTCCACCACGGCGTGGCAGAGGCGACGGCGGGCGCGTGCGCCGTCGCGGCGCAGCGTGCGGGCACCGATCGCGTCGTGCTGTCGGGCGGCGTGTTCCAGAACCGCCTGCTGCTCGAGGCGACCCATGCGCGCCTGTCCCGGCGCGGGCTGCGGGTGTTGATCCCCGAGCGCCTGCCGTGCAACGACGGTGGGATCTCGTATGGTCAGGCCGCGATCGCCGCGGCGGCGGCCGGCGACCACCGGAGGGAGCGAGCATGAGGATGCAGCGGATCCGCGCGGCGCTGACGCCCCAGGAGTGGCGGCGTGCGGCGGCGCTCGCGACCGTGGTGGTGGGCCTGCACGTCGTCGGCTTCTTCATCCTGCTGGTCCTCGTCGTGCCCCACGGCTACTCGCTGGGCGGGGAGGGCGCGTTCGGCCTGGGCGTCGGGATCACCGCCTACACCTTGGGCCTGCGCCACGCGTTCGACGCCGACCACATCGGCGCCATCGACAACACCACGCGCAAGCTCATGAGCGAGGGCCAGCGGCCGCTGAGCGTCGGGTTCTTCTTCTCGCTCGGGCACTCGACGATCGTGTTCGTCCTCGGCCTGCTCGTCGTGCTGGGCATCCGCGGGCTGAGCGGGGCGGTGCAGGACGACGGCTCGACGCTGCATCAGGCGACCGGCGTCGTGGGGCCCGCCGTGTCCGGGTCGTTTCTGTTCCTCATCGGTGTGCTGAACCTCGTGATCCTCGTCAGCATCGTCGGGATCTTCCGCCGCATGCGGCGCGGCGACTTCGACGAGCAGGAGCTCGAGGACCAGCTCGCGGCCCGCGGGTTCATGAACCGCTTCTACGGCCGCGCGACCCGTGCGGTGCGCAAGCCGTGGCACATGTACCCGCTCGGCGTGCTGTTCGGGCTCGGCTTCGACACGGCCACCGAGGTCGCGCTCCTGGTCCTGGCGGGCGGCGCCGCGGCGAGCGGCCTGCCGTTCTACGCGATCATCTGCCTGCCGATCCTCTTCGCGGCCGGCATGTCGCTGCTGGACACCATCGACGGCGCGTTCATGAACTTCGCCTACGGCTGGGCGTTCTCGAACCCGCTGCGCAAGATCTACTACAACATCACGATCACGGGGCTGTCGGTCGCGGTGGCGCTCATGATCGGCTCGATCGAGCTCCTGTCGGTCTTCGCCGAGAAGCTCAGCCTGACCGGCGGTCTGTGGGACGCGGTCGCCAACCTCGACCTCAACGTCGTCGGCTACCTCATCGTCGGCCTGTTCGTGGCGACCTGGGCGGTCGCGGTCGCCGTGTGGCGCTTCGGCCGCATCGAGGAGCGCTGGGCGCTGAGCGTCAGGAAGACCTAGGGGTACACTGGCCCAGAGGGCCAGGTTCCCTTGCGGGTCTTCGCCCAGGGGGCGAAACCCGCGGCGGTTCGCGACCCACGCTCCTAGTGGGTGCCGCGGCGGCGCCGCGCGACGGCGTCGACGATCGTGCGGTGCAGCAGTTGGACGTCGGGCTTCTCGACGAACGCGTCGGCGCCGAGCATCGTCATCGCGCCGCCGCGGCGGCTCACCGAGTCGCCCGAGAACACCACCACGGCGGTCGAGGGGCTCGTCGCCTGGATGTGCAGCAGGAGGTCGAGGCCGCGGCTGTCAGGGAGCCCCAGATCCAGCACGACCGCATCGGGCGCCTGCTCGTCGATGAGGGCGCGGAACTCCTCGCCGGTCTCCGCCACGCCGACCACGCGGACCTCGTCCTGCCGTTCGAGGTAGGCGACCAGCAGCTGCCGCATCGGCAGGCTGTCCTCCACCAGGATCACGCTCACGGGATCGCTCAAGACGCCTTGCACGGTAGTCCGTGGCATGTGTCGCCGCACGGACGCTGTCCGCTACGGCGGCTGGATCGCGACCGCCGCCCGGAGGTCCGTCGTGCGCCCGCCGACCGAATGCCCGCCGGGGTCGAGCACCGAGTGCTCCAGAGCGGTCGCGCGGTACAGGCGGTGGGGCGCCGGCGCGACGACGTCCTCGCGCGTCCACGCCTGGGCGCCGCGCGCCACCGAACCACGGGAGAAGACCTCGATGCCGTCGTCGAGCGCCGCGCCGGTCAGCTCCTCGGCGACCGCCTCGACGTAGACGGCCTGGCCGGTGCCGAGCGGTGCCCGTGAGTCGAAGATCACGAGGCTGATCTCCGGCCGCACCGCGAGGTTGCGCGAGTGGCGCGCGTCCTGGGACGAGACCCAGAACAGCTCGGCGTACGCAGCGGCCACGAAGAAGACGGGGGAGACCCAGGGGCGCCCGTCGCTGTCGGCCGTGCCGAGCGTCATGTAGGCGTTGGCATCGACGATGTCCTGCGCGAGCGTGCGCAGCTCGGGCCGGTCGGCGGGCCAGGCGGCGGCGCCGTCGGTCGCGGGAGCGCCCGGCCTCCGCGACACCGCGACCAGGACGGCGGTCTCCGGGCCGAGGTTGTACAGCGTGCGCAGCGCGAGCCCGACGAAGCACATGACCGCGCCGCGCTCGAACCGGCGGCGGCCTCCGCGGACGCACTCGACCTCGAGCTCGCCCGACTCGAGCACGACGATCGCGTCGTGCCACTCCGCCTCGACGTACGCTCGGGAGGCACCGGCGGGGATCGTGACGGTGCGCGACTGAAACGCGGCAGGAACGCCCCTTCCGAGGAAGGAGAGGGGCTCGCGGTCCGTGCCGTCGCGGGTCATCACCTGGTTAGACGGGCGCCGTACCGGAAACTCATCGGTCGGCGGTGCCGCGCGATCCCTTACACGCCTTCTACGTCTTGCCGACGTACGCGGCGTCCAGCAGCGTGCTGCCGCACGCCGGGCACTCGATCTCCTCAGCCGCCGGATCGGAGCCGTCGGGGGTCGTCTGCATCCACTCGTGGTCGCACGCCCCGCACGTCATCGACCACAGCACCGTCTCCTCGCTCATCCCCACAGGTTGACGCGTACGCGCGCGAGGCGGCTAGCCGAGGCTCGCGCCCTTCGTGCGGTTGCAGGTGCCGCACAGGACCTGGAGGTTGTCGGCCGTCGCGGCTCCGCCCAGCGCGACCGGGATGACGTGGTCGAACTGCAGCTCGAACGTGGCCGCGCACTGGACGCAGGCGCCGCCGTCGCGCTCCCAGACGGCGAGCCGGACGTCGCGCGGGATGCCCTCGCGGCGCGGCGCGGCCGGCGCCTGGCCGAGCGCGACCGTCGCGCGGGCGCGCTCCAGCCGGCGCTGCGTCCGCACGTGGCGCTCGTAGACCAGGGCGAAGACGTCGGGCGCGGCGAGGCCGGCGTCCTCCCAGAAGAAGCGGTCCATGCACCACCAGTAGGTCCGCTCGCCGGGCGCGTGGAGGACCTCGACGGCGGCGTCGCGCTGGGCCAGCTCCAGCTCGGCGTGCTCGGCCGGCCGCAGCCCGCGGGCGGCGACGAGCCTGCCGCACGTGAACACATGGCGCCGCCGGAACCAGTGGCCGCTCACCGCCCAGGCGGCGTTCTTGGCCTCCCTCAGCATGGACGGGACGCTAGGCGGCGGCCCCGACGGCGTGCAAGCGCCGTTGCCACCGGCGCAGCCGAGGCGTACCGTTGACGGAGCCATGCGGTTCGTCTCCGCACGCCTCCGCGAACTGCGCCTGCCCGCCGACGAGCGGCGGATCGAGCGGCAGGTGCGCGCGTTCCGGCGCGAGCTGCGCCGCGAGGCCGACAACGCGCCCGAGCGTGTCGCCGCCGCGCGCGAGGCCGAGATCTGGCGGGACATCGGGTCGGGCTACGGGTTCGGGCGGCGCCGCTGAGCGTCCGGTACCGGACGGCGCAGGCGCTGCAGCCCTCAAGCGCGCCGCTGACGTGCCGAGAGCCAGCCCATGGCTCTCGACTCCGCGCGCCGGGCACGCCGTGCCGGAACCCTGCTGGCGGTGACCGCCGCGCTCGGCGTCGCGCCGGCCGCTCCCGCGTTCGCCGGTACGTTCCTCAACAGCTCGACCGCGGTCGACCAGCAGGGGGCGATCTCCGGCCTCGTCCAGGGCTACCAGGACGCGCAGAACCCCGTGGTGCTCGAGCTGATCCGCGGCGGCGTGGCCATCGCCTCGGGATCGGGCGTGAGCGGGACCGAGGTGCGCGTCGTCCCGCAGGCCGGCGACGAGCTGCGGCTCACCGACACGGTGACCAGCGACACCTACAACACCATCATCTCCGGCCGGCCGACGTTCGACGCGGCGGTCTGCGGCGCGACGGCGCTGGTCTCCGGAACCCGGGATCCCGACGCGGTCATGGACGCCGGCGCGACGATCTTCTACGGCACGTACGACGCGCGCAACGAGACCGTGCCCGCCACGATCACGAGCGCGTCGGGCGACACGTTCGCCGGCACGTTTCCGCACTCCCTCGGCGCCGCATGGCGCGTGCTCGCCAGCCAGACGCGAGCCATCAACCCCAACTTGACGGTCTACTCGAGCTTCTCGCGCAAGGTGGGCGCGTGCCCGCCCGACGCGCCCGCGGCTCCGGCGGGCGTCGCGCCGGCGGAGGCGGTGCCGCCGAGCCCGAGCGCCCCTCCGGCCACGCCGGGCGACCCGGCGCCGGTCGCGCCCGACCGCCGGCCGCCCGCCGCGAAGCTGGCGGCGCCCAAGGCGCTGTTCACGCCCGCCGCCGCCTTCCGCGCGCTCAGCGCCGGGGCGCTCACGACGTCGGTCGTGGTCGACGAGCCGGGCACCGTCGAGCAGACGTTGTACCTCGACGACGGCGCCACGCTGCCCACCGCCACGAAGGCCGCCAAGTCCAAGAAGAAGGCCAACAAGCCGACGGTCCTGGGCAAGGGCCGCGCGCTCGCCACGAAGCCGGGCGCGGTGAAGGTCAGGGTCAAGCTCAGCCAGGCCGGCAAGAGCCGCATCAGCAAGGCCAAGACCATCAAGCTCGCGCTCGTGACCAGGGTGCGCGACACCGCCGGCAACCTCCGCACGCTGCCGGTCAAGCGGTTCTCCGCCAAGCGCACGGCCGTCGAGGGGCACAAGTAGCCCGCGGGCACTGACCGACGATCGCGCATCGATCCTCTAGGGTGCCGACCTCGCGTGTCGCACCTTCTTCGTCCTCCGCATCCCGGCCTGCTGGCGCTCGTCGCCGCAGTGGTGCTGGTGGCAGCGTGCGGGGGCGGGGACGCGACGGGAACCGCGACGTCGACGAGTGTTCGCGATGGCGCCGAGGCGCCGGCGCGTCTGGCGATCTGCGGCCCGCTGGCGGTCACCGCGACCGGGAAGGTCGGGACGCCGGAGGCGACCGAGATCTCCGGCCTCGTGCGCAGTCCCGACCAGCTGGGCGTGCTGTGGGCGAACAACGACTCGGGCGATCGCGCGCGCGTCTTCGCGCTGCGCACCGACGGGTCGCTCATCGCGTCGCTCGAGGTCGCGAGCGCCGAGGCCGTCGACTGGGAGGACATCGCCGCCGGACCCGGCGGCAGCCTGTTGCTGGCCGACATCGGCGACAACCGGGCGGCCCGCGAGAGCGTCGACGTCTACCGCGTTGCGGAGCCCAAGTTGTCGTCGAACCCCACGTCGACCGCCCCGGCCACGCGGCTGCGCCTGCGCTACCCGGACGGCGCGCACGACGCCGAGACCCTGCTCGCCGACCCGCGCACGGGCGAGCTGGTGATCGTCACCAAGCAGCTCGACGGCCGCTCGGGCGTGTACGCGGCGCGCGTGCCGGAGAGCGGGACGCCTTCCTCCGAGCAGACGCTGCGGCGGACCGGCTCGCTGCGCCTCGGACTGGGCGGCCTGGCCACGGCCGGAGACGTCAGCGGCGACGGGCGCACGGTCGCGATCCGAACGTATGGCGCGCTGTATGCCTGGGCGCGAATCCCGGGCGCGTCGCTGGCGGCGACCCTGAAGCGCACGCCGTGCACGGGCCGTGCAGGCCTCTCGCGCGAGGGCCAGGGCGAGTCGCTGGCGCTCAGCCGCGACGGCCGTTCGTACTTCACCATCCCCGAAGGCGCCGGCGCGACGGTCCGGCGCTACTCCGTCAGGAAGCAGTAGCTCGATGGATCTCTCCGGCACCGACGCAGTGCTCTTCGACCTCGACGGCGTCCTCGTCGACTCCCGGACCGCGTTCACGCGCTCCATGAACGCGGCGCTCGCCGAGCACGGACTGCCCGAGCGGCCGGATGGAGAGCTGCACCCGTTCCTCGGGCCGCCGCTGCACCGGACCTTCGCGACGCTGGCGGCCGAGGCGGGGGCGGGGGAGGACGTGGTCGAGGGGCTGGTGCTGTCCTACCGCGCGCGGTACCGGGCGACTGCGGTGGCCGAGAGCGCGGTGTTCCCGGGCATGGCCGAGGCGCTCGAGCAGCTCGCGGTGGTCATGCCGCTGGTGGTGGCGACGTCCAAGTCCCAGGCCCTGGCCGAGCCGCTGCTGGAGCAGCTCGGGCTGCGGCGGTACTTCCAGGCGATCCACGGGCCGTCGCTGCAGGCCCGCGACGAGGCGAAGTCGCTGACGATCGCCCGGGCGCTGGAGGGCCTGCCGCACGCGCGGCGGGCCGTGATGGTCGGCGACCGCAAGTTCGACGTGCTCGGCGCGCGGGCACACGACCTGCCGTGCGTCGGGGTGCTGTGGGGCATCGGCAGCGAGCGCGAGCTGCGCGAGGCGGGCGCGCTCGTGCTGGTCGAGGAGCCGAGCGACCTGCCCGAGCTGTTCGGGGCGTAGGCGTAGGCGTAGGCGGAGCGGCGGCGGCGCGAGGGCGCCGCCGCCGTGCCGTGGAGTAGTGCTAGGACTTGCGGCTGGGCGAGGAGGCGGGCTTCGCGCGGGAGGACGACGCCGTGGTGGCGCGAGAGCTGCTGGCGGACGCCGGCCCGGCACGCGAAGCGCCCGGCTTGGGGCGGGACGCAGCGGGCTTGGCGCGGGAGCTCGAGGCGCGGGACGAGGACGCCGAGCCGTTGGGGCTCGCACGCCGCGCGGCCGGTCGGGCAGCGCCGTTCGTCGAAGGCTTGCGCTCGCGCGCGGGGACCGCTTCGCGCGCGACCTGCTTGGCCAGCTGCGGGATCAGCTTCTGCAGGAAGTTCGCCATGCGCTCCTCCTGCCGGCGGAACTCCTTGGCGAGCTTCGACGTGTCGCGGTCGTTGAGCGCTGCCGCCAGCTCCTCGATCGCGAGGTAGTTGCCTATCTCCTCGAACTCCTGGGAGAGCTCGGTCTTGGCGTTCTTCAGCTGCTTCTCCGCCTCGCCGCTGCCGCGGATCAGGTGCAGCTGACCCTGTGCAAGCGCGACGCCCTTCTTGGCCGCGGCGACCGCCTTGCCGGCCGCCTCGGCGGCGACGTCGGGGCCGGGGATGTCCAGCTTCTCGGCCTTGCCGCCGAGCTGCTTGATGCGTCGCTCCAGGCCCTTGGCCTGCTGCTGGGTCTCCTTCAGGTGCTCACGCAGGCGCTTCTTGTAGGCGTCGCGCGTGGTCATGGAGATGTGCGCCTTGAGCGCCGTCTCGAGCTCCTTCTCCTTGCCGTAGGCCTCGTTGAGGTACTGGATCAGCTTGGCTTCTCTGGTGCTCGGCTCAGCGGCCATGGTGGTGAAGGCTCCTCCTCGGGGACGATTGCGTACGCCGAGGCAGTTCCCGGACTCCGGAACGTCTACACTGCTTCCCGCCACGTGGTGGGCGTAGCTCAGTTGGTAGAGCTCCTGGTTGTGGTCCAGGCGGTCGCGGGTTCGAGTCCCGTCGCTCACCCTCGAGAGGCCCCGGTTGACGGGGCTTTTCGCGTTTTCGGGGCGGGTTCGCAGACGCCCGAGGCATCACCGAGGCATCACTTGGTGCCGGATACGAGGTCGCGCTCCGCCCTGTCTTGCGTGAAACCGGGTGGAGGATGAGGGCCGTGGCGAAGCGTCCACAGGGCACCGGCTCGCTCTTCATCCGGACCGACAAGGCCGGGCGGGAGTCGTGGTACGCCCAGTGGCGGGTCGAGCGGCAGTTCGTGAAGCGTCGTCTCGGGCTCAAACGGGCGTCGTCGTGTCCCGAGGGGCTGACCAAGAGCGAGGCCGAGCGCGAGCTGCGCCGGCTGATCGAGTCGATGACCGTCGTGCCCACGGTGATGGACATCGCGCAGGCCGGCGAGCGCTGGCTGGCGCACCTGGAGGCGATCGGGCGGCGCAGGTCGACGCTGATGGACTACGAGTCGGCCGTGCGCATCCATCTGGTGCCGTTCTTCGGTCCGCGGCCGATCGGCAAGATCGTCGCCGCCGACGTCGAGCGGTTCATGGTGGTCAAGCGTCGGGAGGGGCGGTCAGCCAAGAGCGTGCGCAACTGGCTCGGCGTGCTGCACAGCCTGCTCAGCTACGCCGAGAAGCGCGACTGGATCCCCTCGAACCCGTGTCGCAAGGTCGACTTCCCGCGCATCGAGGAGACGGACGCCGGCACCAGCAACTCCTAGGGACCCGACCGCGCTCGGGCTCCGCCGGCGCTGCCGCCGTCAATGCCCCGGACCACGCTGGCCGCACGGCGCCGCGGGCGCTGGACGCCGAGTCCGCCGGCATGACGGCGTGGATGCACGCACGCCGTCCCGCCCGCTCGTCAGCCGGCGGGCCTTACCGCGCTCCGGACGGCCTCCCGCGCCCGGGGTCGAGCCCGGGCCACGGCAGGACCCTGGTCGGCGCCCGGCTGACGGGCGGTGGAAAGCCCGGCAACGGGCTGCCGTCGGCGGCCAACTTTGCGATGCGCGCGCCCAGCCGTGGGCTGACGACGTAGAAGCTGACGCGCTCGTAGGACGAGGACCGGTGGCCCGAGACGATGTCGGCGAGCCACGGCGTGTACTTCGGGCTGAACTCGATCTCCACCGCTATCCGGCGACCGTTGATCTCCAGGACGAGATCCGGCCAGCGCTGGCGGTCCTCGCGACTGCGGCCGAGCACCTCGACGCTGTAGCGCTCGTCATCGGGCGTCTGGCTCCGCTCGCGCCCGCGGCACTCGCGTTCGGTCAGCATGGAACCCCCGGCCATGCGCGGATCAAGCTCGTCGCGAGCGCGACGATCGCATCCTCCTGCGCTCGCGCCTGGGTGACCTGCGGCGCGCGCCGCCGGCGCTGCCCGATCGCCTGCCCGCCCCGTCCCGTGATCCAGAACGTCTTGGCCTGACTCACGTGTCCGCGCCACGACCCCACCAGCCCAACCCGCTCGAGCCTCCGCAACGTCGCCCGCGACCGCTGCACCGAGATCCCGAATCGCTCGGCGACCGCCTCCGCCGTCACGAACCGAAGCCGCGAGATCCACACCAACAACCGCACATCACCAGCAGCGCCTTCCGTATCCCACCGCTGCCGACCCACCACCTCCGGAACAACCCACCCGATCCCCGAACGCCCCACAGCATGCGCTCCGCCATCCAGCCCACCACCAGGCCGGCTGCCGCTCGCCCCACCACCAGCCTCTTGGCCGGAGGGCGCCCCCAACCCTTGTCCCACCAGGCCAAGCGGCAGCCGGCCCCGCACCATCAGACGAATGGCCTGTCGAACGTCTCTCGGTCACGCCCACTAGGGCGCGCGTCAGGCTCAGCCCCGGGCGTAAGCTGCGATATGTCAGCTGCTGATGATGGCTACGCCGCGCGAGCCCATAGACAGTGAGGCTCGGTGACGGTTGAGTTCACCCAAGCGCGATGCTCGTCGCGCTCGGTCGTGACCGCGAGGATCCCATTCGTGTGGGTGACGACCACGGTGCCGGCGCAGCTGTGACGCGAGCCGATATCGGAACCGCAATGGCGGTTGAGTTGGGTGCAGACCAGGCGGGCGCGGTGCGCTATGGCGTAATTGCCCAGGGTTTGCAGCGTAGACAAATCAGGGTGACCGTGGGCGTTCGTTGCTCCGACCGAAACGATGATGATCTTCGGGGAGACACGTTCGAGCAGCGCGTCTAGTCGCTTCGGATTCGGGCCGAAGGCTCCGCCATGGTGCGGGCACACGAATACGTCCGCGTCGAGTTGATCGTTTGAGCGCAGAAGCGCGGCCCATCTAGTTGGCGGTGCGTCGGCTCCGAGAAGCGCGCTGAACGAACCTAGCTCCGCACGTATGATCGTCGACGCATGGTTAGGGTTTGTGCCGGCGACCGCGTCGAGCTCAGCCTGTTCGTCTGGGCCGAGGACGGTGATGCGGAGTGCCCCATGGTGCAGCACGGGCGCCAACTGTTGCGAATGCGAACGTCTCGGGATGGACCAGGAGCTGTTGCCCGTTGCTGTCTCACGTTTGATCTCGCGCAAGAACGCCACGACCTTCGGGTGCGCCTGGCCGGCACCGATACCGAGACTCACCAGGACGTGGTCGGCGGGCACATGGCGCAAGACGTCTAGAACTCCGCCGTAGTGATCGTCATGGAGATGCGAAACGATGAGCGTTCGGAGGCGTGTGAGCTGGCGACTCTCGAGAAACGCGAGCGGTACGGCTGCCTTACCCGCAGGGCAGTCTAAGAGGATCGCGTCTGCTGTAGCCGGATCGTGGAGAACGATCGCATCGCCTTGCCCTACATCCAGGACGGCCAGCTCGGGCCCGCTCATCCGTTGGAAGCTTCGGCCAGGAGATCGTCGAGCGTCATCCAGCTGTACTCCTGGAAGTGATACGTCGCTCGTTCCAGTCCGGAGCTAGCACCGCGCACAACAAATGTCGCGCCCGCGCGGGCGAGCCAGCCGGGCAGGCCACGCGGCAGCGGCATCCAAGAACCCTCTTCTTGCGTATGGCCAGGAACGTGCAGCTTTACGCTGCCGCCATCGACGGCGACGATGGAGCCGGGCGCGATATCGGCGGCTGTCGGGCTTGCGAGAACGCTGTCCGGTGCGGCTTGGTATCGAACTACGCCTTCTGGGGCTCTTGTTCCAGCGAAAGCTTCAGCGATCCCAGCGCGAATGGACGACGACGCCGCGTAGGCCTCTAACACGACCTGTTCGAGCGTCCTCACGACTTCGGTGAGATCAGCACCAGCCCGCTGGCCGTCTACGGCGTCTCGTGTTGCGTCCGCGATGGGTTCCCATCGGTCGCGTGGTGGGACGGGGAGTTGCGCGAGCGTGCTCGCGTGGATCATTCGCGTCGCGGTTCGGTCAGCTACCCAGAGTGACGCAAGAGCGGACGAAAGAATCCCGAGCAGGGCGAGGCGCGCCGTCGCGCTGTTCTCGTTGGGAACAATCGAGTACATGCTGTTGCGGGGGATCACGCTCAGGTCGTCCAGGAATGCCTGCAGACGCCACGGCGAGTCGACCGTGCTCATCGCGGATACGAGCACCTTCGGATGTAGGTAGTCATCCGGTCGAGATGCCGCGCCGCGCTTGGAGAAGTCCTCTGGATATCGGCACGGCCTAAGCACGTCGTCGGTCACGCGTCCGAACGGACCAACATCGCTGTATTTGGCTAGGAAGCGAAGATCGCCGCCGTGCGATCCCACATCGGCGACGCTGTTCGTAGGCGCGCCGTCGCGAATGTGCGCAACTGATCCGAGTGGCACAGTCCCCTGCAACTGTTCGCCGATGCGAGCGTGGGCGGTGAACTCACGGTCCCCCTCGCTTCGCTGAACGATCGACCATTGGCTGAACCTTCCATCGCTCTGAAGGGCCTTTCGGTCGGACGACCAGACGTTGCGAAAGACGTATGTCGCACCCCTCACCTCGTTGACCCGAGCGAAGATCACGCAGGGGGCCATCTTGCCGGTACGGAATGTGTACATAGGCAGGCGCCAGACTTCGAACACATCGGCTCGTCCTCGCAACCACTCGCGACTCGCCCGGTCGGTGTCCGACGTCAGCCAGCCCACAGGAAGGACGCAACCGACGAAGCCTCCAGGCTCGACACGGTTCACGAGGGCCCTGAGGAACGCATCGGCGAGCTGACGCCGCTTACCGTCAGCCCGTTCCCAACTCCACGGCGGGTTGCTCACCACGAACGTCGGCTGGCTCGTTCCATCGTCGACTGGGTCCAAGGCATCGCGCTGCTCGACCCTGAAGCCATTGCCGTACGGCAACGCTTGCAGGAACAAGGCGAGACGCGTCAGTTCAACGGCGAACGGGTCACGGTCGGATCCGAAGAGCCGCTCACGTGCGTACTCTTGGCCGCTTCGCATGCTCGTGGAGGCCGGGAGGGCCGTCACGAGCCGATCGCTCGCGGCGAGTAGCAGGCTGCCTGAGCCACACGAAGGATCAGCGAACCGACGATTCTCTGGGGTGATCTCCTCGACCGGCAAGTGGTCAACGATGAGCCGTCCAATCTCCGGCGGCGTGTAGTACGCACCGAGCGCCAATCGGCTGGTGGGTACAAGCACGGCTCGCTCGTAGACGTCGCCGAGAAGGCTCGGGTCCAACGCCTTGAAGTTCAGTCCCTCACCGAGGCGTTCGGCCACGCGGATTACGTCGTCGGGCGAGGCAACGGCGCGGTGCGTCAGGCGTTCCTCGACGATCGACAGAGCGCTCGAGAGGCTCCGGTCGGGGACTAGTTTGTCGCGGATAGCGAGCGCTGCGAGCGCTTGGACGACCAACCGGGCGGCCGTCTCGAGCTCAGTCGTCTCCGCGACATCGGGATTCGGGAGAAGTTCGGCCACTGCAGTGCGGACGCGCTTGTCGAGGATCGCCGCGGCTCGCTCGCGTTGTGTTGTCAGCGCCCCGAGGTCAAAGTCGAAGAGCGGGAGCTGGATCTCATCGCGCTTTGCTGCTGCCAGTGCTTCGGGCGCGAGGAAACGTATAACCGCGGGATCCTGGTCAGGGCGGCCAGCGGGGGAGGGAAGGCGTGCGGGCCGGCCGTCGCGGGCACTCATGCCCCACAATTCCCACTGTGTCTCGTGATGCAGAACGCAGATGGGAGCAGCCAACGCCTCGGAGACCTCGAAATGACGCGTGCGTCCGCGGTCGCCCGACGACGTTCCCGCAACGATCGCGGCGGTGGCCATGTCGTAGCGCTCGCGGTCGGTAAAGCAAACGATGTCGCCGTGAAGTTGTCCCTGCCAGACGGGATAGTCTTCTTGGCGCAGATCTGCGTGGTAGCCGAGGCTCTCGCACATCTCTCGCAGTTCGGTGCGGTCAGATCGTTGCTCGGCTGAGGCCATCCGACCCATCTTTGCGCGTGGACAGGACGCACACGGTGGCGGGACGCCCGTGACCTTGGTGTTCCGCGGCATATTCAGCAGACAAGCGCCAGAGGTCTCGTTCCATGACGTCACCGGGCGAGCGAAATCCGGGGTCCGGACTGCCCATGTGAGCCCGGCGGCTGCCGCGGGCGCGTAGCTGTCGCTGCTAGCGTCCGGAGGTAGCCCGGCAAGCGCGCGGGTCTCGGGCCGGGCTTTCCCGTCGCAGGCCCTCTGCGGGTCGGCCATTGGAGACGCCGAGCACGAACGCTGACTCCAACCTTCGGCCTCCATCCGTTGGGCCGGCGGATCCCGCTTACCCTTGCGGGACGCCACGCTGCATCACGCGGAGTCGCTGGGCCTCGTTGCGTCCCTTCTGGTTGCATGTGGCCGGTGAGCGTCCTTGAACCCAAGCTGCAGGAGCATCTGCGCCGTGTCTGGCAGGCTGACGATCGGCTGCGCGCCGATGGCCGTGACGGCGAGAGTTTTCATCTACATCACGCTGGTGCTGGCCAGCGCGAGATCCATCATCCGCGCTGGGACCAGTCGTGGGCGGTGCCGACCGAGCATCAGATCGACGATCTCGGCGAGCTCGACATGCTGCGCGTCCAGCCATCGCACAATAAGACTCGCTCGTTCGTTATGACCCTCAAGGGTCGCGCGCAAGGGCATGCGTTGCAGGAGGCCCTGACGACCCCGACTGCGGTCGGTGGCCGCGCACCCTCGGCCCAGGACACGTTGCGCTGGCTGATCGGGATCGCAGAGGCTGCCCCTGAGGTCCTCGAGGTTCCGACGCGGATTACCCGGCGTGCCGTCAGCGACAGGTTGATCGACCATCAAGGCCACGAGGCCCTGTCGCAGCGCATCCTCGATCTGCTTGCGCAGGGCTATCTGACCGGCCAGCCGCCAGACTTCGATCAGGTCCCGGCCAGTCAGATCCTGCACACCACCCAGAATCTCGCCGTGGCGATGAAGGCCTACGAGTCGCTCAGCCGAGCGGAGCCGGCCGCATCGACGGTCAACGTCTTCGGGCCGGTGGTCAATAGTCAGGTGGCCGCGGGCGACATCACGACCACCACGACCTTCGTCAGCATCCTCGCCCAGGCCGAGATCGAGATTGACGCGCTGCACGACGTCGATACCGAGACCAAACAAGAGGCCAAGACCATCATCAAGACGATGCTCGGGAAAGGCGCAGAGGCGTCAGCGCAGGTCATGACTGGCGCCGGCGGTGCACTTGCCGCCGCGGTCCTCAGCAATCTGCTGGGCATCCCACTTACCTAGCCGGCGACGCCGGCTGGCGACGCAGCTCAGCATCACACCTGAGTCTGACGTGACACCGGCGTGCCACAAGGCCGGCGTCGGTCGAACTGAGCTGTTGGTGCCGATGACATCAGGGCCGGGTTCGCCAGGATTGTGCATCGGCATAGATGGACTCAACCACCGCGGCGGCCGCGTTCTCACCAATCCACCGTGGCGGACATGACGACGCCGAGTGCGCCTGCAACGCCGCCGGTCGGGCGCGGTGGAGGCCTGTCCGATCGTCGGCCACCCGCCGAGTCAGGAGTGACCAAGACGGAGTGACGTGGGCTGGCGAACGCCACTTTGCGCCGATCTACAAGTCTGTGTTGGAGCCGCCGTCCGGGCTGCTACGGAGCGTCGGCATGCTTGCGGTTTGCGAAGACGAGCAGCTCTTTGGCCTTTGGGTCGCCGGGTTCCAGCATCGGCATGCGGCTCCACCTGCCCGACTGCACCGGACGTACCTCGGTGACCTCGAAGCCGACACTCGTGACCAAGCTGCGGATCTCTGCGGCGGAGAAGCGCCTGTCGCGCACGATGTGCTCGGCGGGGAGAGCTCCAGCATCGCCAGCGAATTGCTCCTTGCGATAAAAGACGCCCCTGTACTGAAGAAGGTACTTGGGATCGAAGACATCGCCGGTCGCCTCCATCGTATTGGAGGCGGGCAGCCGCTCGAGAGCATCGACGAGGTCGATGATGGTGTCGGGCAGCCGCTCGTGCTCGTGGGCGAGCGCGGCAATTGTCGGCTCAGAGTTCATGACGCTGAGCAATAGCTTGCCCCCGGGACGAAGTGCGTGCAGACAGTGGCGCAGCATGTCGCGGTCATCGTCGATGCGAGCCGAGGAGCCGATTACGTCGTACAGCATCACGGCAGCGTCAAAGGTCTCCTCACCGAATGGCTCGCGCGCATTTGCCACCGAGAAGCAAGCCGCGTTGCCCTGGGCTGCTGCGGCATCGATCAGCGATTGCACGGCGTCGATCCCCATCGCCACCACTCCGCGTTGGATTAGTTCGTGGACGTGGCGGCCGTCACCACACCCCACATCGATGACGGAGGCGTCGGTGCCGATGAAGTCGATGAGGACGTCCACTTCATCTGGCGTGTGACTGCGCCAGGCGTGCTTGTCGTCAAGGTTCATCCGCGCATAGGCGTCCAGCCACACCCGGTCGGCGCCCTGGAGGATCATCTCGAGGCGGTCGTCGGTGAGAGCTGGCTTCTGGCTCTGGATGGTGCACGCGAACCATTCGTGACCGGGCTGTAGGTCGCCCAGGTTCCACGGGCGGTCGCTGCGACGGGCGTTGTGGCGCAGGATGTGCATGTCACTGATATCCACGGGGAAGTCGGTGTCGACGAGTGGCGCGGGTCGACCAACATCATCGTCTGCGAGATGGCTTGGCAGGTAATTGACGTCTTTATTCAAGGCACTTAATAGTTCGGATCCACGGGTAATGATCTCGCGGCTACGGCAGGTCCGGCGGGTAGCGGTCTCCAACGCGCGCACTGCCAGCGGGTTAGCCGTTGCCAGGCCCCATGCGTAGCAATCGCTAAAACCCCAGGTGCTGTACAGCAATTGGGTGCCAACGCGTTCGTTCCGGTAGTCGGTGTGGACGACCAGCTGGGTCACCCACGCGATATCGCCCTTGCCTGGTAGCGATACGCGCACCGAGGCGCAGTAGCCCACGACGGCTTCCCCGTGGCGGGCAACCGCGACAGTGGCACGCGGGCGATCCAGCACAGCGGTCAGGCGCTTCTGCGACATCTTGATCCGCCCGCCGGCGCGTTCCGTCGACGAGGCCCACCGACCGTAGTGGGCGCTGTAGAGCTCGCAGCAGGCCTGGAGGAGCGCCGAGTCTTTGACGGCCTCGCGTCCGGCAACCACGCCCCAGCTGAGACGGACGAAGTCCAGCGTGTCCGGGTTGCTGGTGGATTCGTCCGCGGTCACGCCTTGCGGAGGGTCATCGCCCGGCTGCGATCGGGCTGCGTTGCAACGCCGGCGAGGAGCAGCGAGCGTGCGGTCACGGTGGTGCGCATCGTCTTGACGACCATGTCGCGGATGTCCTCGGTATCGCAAGCGACGGTGCGGCTGTTGATCACCAAGGGCAGAGTACGCACGTTGGCGCGCGGGAGCATCCTGTCGCGCATGTGAGCGGGAGTCGCGGCAACGCAGCGCAGAGATGATCTCCTGCGCTAGCCGAGGCCTCCTTGTGGATGACCTCGGCCTGGATGCGCTCGAACCGCATCGCGACGAGAGGCGGAGCGCGGCCCCGTGGAGCAAGGCATCAACCCACCCCCAACCAACCAGAACCACCCGACCCAACGACCCCGTCAAGCCCGTACTTACGCCAACTTCGACCAAGTCATAGCTCTTGTGGTACAGGCGGTCGCGGGTTCGAGTCCCGACGCTCACCCTTCACGAGGCCCGGTTCGGGGCTTTTCGCGTCTTCCGGGCGGGTTGGCGGGGCGCCGAGGCATCATCGAGGCATCACTTGGTGCCGGATACCCGGTGCCGATGGCCGACCGGCTGATGGCCGAGCGCGACGGCCAGCACCGCCAGTCACGCTGCCGTGGCGACGACGACCTGGTCTTCGCGTATCGGTGCTCGGCCGGCCGCTGGATCGTTCGCGGCTGTTGAAGCGGTTCAAGCTGGCCTGCTCGATCGCCGGCCTCCGCGGCGTGCGGTTCCACGACCTGCGGCACACCTTTGGCACCCGCATGGCGGCGGCCGGCGTGCCGATGAGGACCTTGCAGGAGTGGATGGGCCACCGCGACTTCAAGACCACGCTGATCTACGCGGACTACGCTCCGAGCGCGGACGAGCGGGCGATGGTGGAAGCGGCGTTCGCGCCGGCCGCCTCGCCGCCGATGTGCGTCCAGGCGACGACGAGCACCAGCAACGTTTAAAGTCGGCGGCCGCGCTCGGGCTGCGCCGGCGCCGCTCTCCGTCAGTGCCCCGGACCAGGCTGGCGGCACGGCGGCGCGAGCGCTGGACGCCAGGTCCGCCCGCGCGACGGCATGGATGCATGCACGCCGTCAGGCCCGGTCGTCAGCCGGCGGGCCTGACCGGGCTCCGGATCGCCTCCCGCGCCCGGCGTCGAGCCCGGGCCACGGAAGAACCCTGATCGGCACCCGGCTAATCGGCGGTGGAAAGCCCGGCAACGGCCTGCCATCGACGGCCAGCTTGGCGATCCGAGCGCCCAGCCGCGGGCTGATGACGTAGAAGTTGACCCGCTCGTAGGACGAGGACCGGTAGCCCGAGACGATGTCGGCGAGCCGCGGCGTGTACTTGGGGCTGAACTCGAGCTCCACAGCGATCCGGCGATCGTCCATCTCCAGGACGAGATCCGGCCAGCGCCTGCGGTCCTGGCGACTGCGGCCGAAGACCTCGACGCTGTAGCGCTCGTCGTCGGGCGTCTGGCTTCGCTCCCGTCCGCGGCACTGTCGTTCGGTCAGCACGACGCCCGCCGCCATGCGCGGGTCGAGCTCGAATCGCGTCGCCAGCGCGACGATCGCACCCTCGTGCGCTCGCGCCTGGGTGACCTGCGGCGCCCGCCGCCTGCACTGGCCGACCGCCTGCCCGCCGCGCCCCGTGATCCAGAACGTCTTGGCCTGACTCACATGCCCGCGCCACGACCCCAGCAGCCCAACCCGCTCGAGCCTCCGCAACCGCGCCCTCGACCGCTGCACCGAGATCCCGAACCGCTCCGCAACCGCCTCCGCCGTCACGAACCGAAACCGCGGGATCCACACCAAAACCACCGCACATCACCAGCGCTGCTCTCCGTCTCCCACCGCTGCCGACCCACCACCTCCGGAAGAACCACCCCGGTCCCCGACACCCCACCGGATGCCCTTCGCCGTCCAGCCCACCACCGGGCCGGCCCACATCGTCAGGCCAAGGGCCCTGTCGCACGAGGTGGGGTCATGCGACGAGGGGCGCGGCATCGCTCCCCGTCCGGCTTCCGAGTGCAGGCAAAGATGGCATGAGCCGGGCGGCGGTCCCGGCGTAGGGGGGACCTCCTCAGCTCAAGCGCGCATGATGCGCGCAGGTAGTTAACCGTGGAGCTTGAGGAGGCCCCGTAATGGCAATCGTAATGGGACTCGATCAGCATCGTGTGCAGATCACGGCCGAGTGGCTTGACACCGAAACCGGCGAGATCGGCCGCGCTCGTGTGTCGCCCGCGCACCGAGAAGATGTCCGCCGATTCCTGCAGCGGTTCGCGGGCCAGCGGCTTGAGGCGGCGTTGGAGGCGACGACCGGTTGGCGGTTCGTTGCCGAGGAACTGCGCGCCGTCGACGCCGAGGTTCATTTGGCCGAACCGGCCGAGACCGCAGCGCGTCGCGGCAACAAGAAGCGCGCCAAGACCGATCGCGCCGACGCCCGTCATTTACGCGAGTTGTTGATGATCGGCCGGCTGCCGGAGTCCTGGATCCCGCCCGACCACCTGCTCGATCTGCGCGCGAAGGTCCGGCTGCGTCACACGCTGGTCGACCAGCGCGGCGAGTGGCAGCAGCGCATCCAGTCGGTGCTCTATCACCACGGCTTTCCGCAGCGCCACGGCCTGCTCACCGGCGAGAACCGCGCCTGGCTCGAGGCGCTCGAACTGCCGTCCGGTGCCCGCGAACAGGTCACCGTCGCCCTGACGATGATCGACGCCCTCGACGCGCAATCGGCGCCGATCACCAGAGAGCTCCGCCTCTACGCCCGTCGCCAGCTGGGCTGCAAGGCGTTGATGAAGCACTACGGCATCGGCGAGCTGACCGCGGTCACGATCCTCGCCGAGCTCGGCGACACACGCCGCTTCTCGTCCTCCAGGCACGCCGTTCGCTACGCCGGCCTGGACATCACCGTCCATCAGTCAGACCAGCGCCGTGCGCCCGGCCACCTCTCCCGCCAAGGACCGCCGGCGCTGCGCTGGGCACTGTTCGAGGCGGCCCAGGCCGCCCGGCGCCCCGGCTCCCCGGACCGTGGCTACTACGACCAGGCCGCCGACCGGCTCGGCGGAAACCGCGCCTGCCTCGCCCTGGCCCGCAAGTTGTTGAAGAAGAGCTTCCACACCCTGCGCGAGCTCGGCGACGACGCCCTCCTCCCGGCCTGAACCAAGCTCACGTGCGCGCCAAGCCCTTCATCACCCCGATGCACCGCGGCCAGCTCCCGGCATTCCGCTGCCGCCACCAGTGGGTGGACGGCCTCCAAAGACTGAGCGGCCGCACCGCGTCTTACGCGAAGACCCCATCACCCATCATGTCGCCGACCCACAACGGGTCGCGGACCGAGATAAGCCCGGGCACTCGCGCGCACCACACCCAACTGCTCCACCCCGGCCACAGCCCACCCGCGACTACGACGCACCTACCCCTACAACTCGATCAGCGCACTTGACGCCCGAACCCGGCACAGATAAGCGGCAGCCTCGCGCAGCTTCCCGACAACCTGGTGTTCGCGGCCGAGGTCGGCTGAGACCCGGCACTCGCATATGCCGCTTGAGCTGGTCTTCGTCCGCGTATCAGACCTCCGGTCAGGGTTGCTCAAGAGAACCTCCTGCGCACGGCGATTGTCTAGTCGGCGGTAGCCATTTCTGGGGATAGGATGGCCCCGAACCTTCTGCGAGGGTCAGGTGATGGATCGTCTACCACGACCCGTAACCGCTGAGGAGCAGGCGCGCCGCCGCGCGCTCATCCTCACCCTGCTACGCCGGCACGTGCTGCATCAGCCGCCGTTGCCGCCAGAGCACGTGACGCCGATCCGCCGACGGCGGCGACAGGACACACCGTCGCCGGAACGGATCGAGGCGCGCGGCTGAGCACGGACGCTCAATCATCAGCTAGCGGCACGGACAGCCGCGGTGTGACGGCGCCGGGGTTCTCCTCTGAAATCGCCCCGGCGCCGCGCGCCACCCCTGCTGGGCCCCCGGCCGCCCAAGCCTCCAGTGACAGGCGCCAGCAGTCTCTTCCGGTGCACCACCGCTACCGGTGTCAGACGAAAAGCAGAAGCGCGCTGGTGTTTGCGGCCTTCCGCCGCCGGAGTGCCCAGTCGCATGGAAGGCAGCAGTCCGGCTTACGCGGGCTTTGGCAACAGCCGCGAACATTGGGGTGTTCGCGTTGACGGAAGCTGCTCAACGCTGGTCGGCTCGTCCGGGCGTTTGAGGGTCGCCTAGTGCTGGCCGATCGTCTGGAGGGTAGAAAGAAACCGCCTGGCGGCGAGCCGCTACTAGTAGGCTGCGGCCCGATGCGCCCGGTATCGCGCCAGATCGTCGCTGTACTCAGCGTGCTCGCTCTGCCGATCGCCGTCGCATCCGCGGGTGAGGGCACCCCGGACCCGGGTTACGGGGTGCGCGGCGTTTCGGTGCTCGCAACCGGCAACGCCGACCAGTCCAGCGGCGCAGCGGTCGCCGGGCAGGGCGACAAGGCGGTGATCGCCGGTGAGGCGCTTGACAATACCGGCGGCGGCCCGCGGCTGCGCGCCACGGTCACGCGCACGAACGCCGACGGCACGCGCGACGCCGGCTTCGGCACCGGTGGCCAGACGCTCACCTCGGCGGGCACCGGAGACTCCCGCTTCTACGCCGTGACGATCGCCCCCGACGGCAAGATCGTCGCCGTCGGCAGTGCCGTCGACGGCGGCACCGAGAAGATTCTCGTCGTCCGCTTCTCGGCCGACGGGGTGCGCGACAACGGCTTCGGCAACCAGGGCGTCACGTTGATTGCGCGGGGCGACGGCGGCGTCGCCGCCGGCAACGCCGTGCTGGTCGAGGCCGACGGCTCGGTGATTGTCGCCGGCCAAGCGCTCGACGGCGGCATCACGAAGATGGTCCGCGCCAAACTCAACTCCGGCGGCGTCGCCCAGGGCTGGGGCGGACTCGGACTCACCGCGGTCGGCGCCGACGGCTTCGCGCGCGCCAACGCGATCGGCAAGCTCGACGACGGCAGCTACGTCCTCGCCGGCGAGGCCGCAGACGGCGACAGCGAGCCGTTCCTCGCCCGCGTCAGCGCGTCGACGGGCGCGCTCACCACCGGCTGGGGCAGCCAGGGGGACGGCATCAGCATGCTCGCGGTCGGCACGATCGGCGGTGCCTACGGGCTGACGGTCACGGGCAGCCAGATCGTCATCACCGGCGCGATCGCCGAGACGGCGACGGAGGTCCTCGCCGCCGCGTTCAAGGCGGGCGACGGGGCGCTCGACGGCTCATTCGGCACGGGCGGCATCTTCCGCGCCCAGATCGGCGACGGCGGCTCGTCGATCGCGCACGCGATCACGACCGACGGCTCCGGGCGGTTCCTGCTCGCGGGCGAGGCGTCCCAGGACCTCGAGGGCGACGCGATCTTCCAGTTCGTGACCGCGCGGCTCACGCCCGGTGGCGCGCTCGACACGAGCTACAACCCGTCCGGCCCGCAGCCCGGCGCGGCGTTCGCGAGCGCGCCCGGAGGCCGGGCGGCGCACGGCAACGGCGTGGCGCTGGCCGCCGACGGCAAGGCGCTGCTTGCCGGGCGCGTCGGCGACGGCCCAGGCGAGTCGCTGGCGACCGCGCGCTTCTGCACCGCGACCGCGCAGCCATGCTTCAGCGCCTCCGGTGACGTCGCGCTGCCTCCCCAGAGCGACCTCGCGATGTCTGAGCAGTGCGGCACGCCGAGCGTCACCGGGATCGCGACGCTGAACGTGACCGGCGGATACGGCGGCCGCGTGACGGTGACCGTGACGTCCTCCAACGCGTCGCTGTTCAGCGTCAGCCCCGCCGAGACCCTCGAGCCGAAGGCCGACGGGCCGCTGCGCGTGAACTACACGGTGACCCACCACGGCAACGCCGCCGACAGCGCGACGCTGACGATCCGCGTCGAGCCCGAGGGGCGCGCGGCGTTCACGCGGACGCTGACGGTCCGCCACACGGTGCTCGCCGTCACCGCGATGAGCCCGGCGACGGCGACGACGCCAAGAGACCGGGCGCCCGGCTCGCCGATCACGCTCACGGTTCCGGGGATCGACATCTGCTCGACCTCGGGCTACACCGGCGGGAGCGCCTCGGTGGTGCGCGTCGGCAACGACCACGCACTCGCGAACGGGACCCGCGCCGGCGACACGCTGACGGTAAGGACGCCACGCCTGGCGACGACCGGTGGCGTCGAGCTCGCGACGCTCGACAGCACCGGCAAGATCACCGCCCGTGCCGCCGCGCCGGGACAGGTCATGGTCGACACGTACCGCAACTCACTCGGCTTCGCGTTCCGCAACTTCTCCGCGGACGTGAGCCTCAGCGACATGGTGCGCGCCTTCGGCGCCGAGGACCTGTTCATCTGCGTCCCGGTCCCGTTCGCCGGCTGCGTGCCCTCCGGCGTCCCGGACCCGTGGGCGCTGGCCGTGTGGGGCGTCCTGCAGCTTGGCAACGGCTCGTGCTTCGGGTTCTCCTGGGTCAGCGAGTGGATGCGCCAGGGCAAGATCTCACCGGCGAGCTTCAACGTGAACGCGACGACCCCGTTCTCGATCGGCGGCATGCCGCAGGAGGGCGACGCGCCGGCGGTGCGCCCGGACAACATCACCGACGAGGTCGAGGCCGCATGGGCGCGCCAGTTCTCCGAGGAGTACATGGAGTTCTACCGGCACCAGACGCTGCTGAACCTCGTCTCCGAGACGCCTTCGAGCCTGCGCGCGACCATCGAGGACATGATGCGCAGCGGGAAGCACCCGCTGCTGTCGATCCGGGACGGCGGCACGATCGGCGGCCTGCACGTCGTCACCGCCTACGACGTCGAGAGCGACCCCAACGAGTCGGGCGCCTACTACATCTACGTCTACGACAGCAACGTGCCGTTCGATCCCGCGGACGTCACCGCCGACGGCGATCGCAACTCCGACCGGCTCGCGGGCACGACGCTTGCGTACAAGAAGGCGGTCGACAGCCGCATCCACGTGCACGCCGACGGCAGCTGGCAGATGCCCAGCTCGAGCTTCGGCGGAAAGCGGATCTCCAACATCCTCGCCGGGCCCTGGGACCTCCCGTCCGAGGACGCGAGGATCATCAGCCCCGCGACCGGCGTGACGGCCGCGGTGACGTTGTTCATCGCCTGGGCCGGCGAGGGCATCTCGAAACTCGGCGCCGACGGCACGGAGCCGACCGCCCCGACGACGGTCACGCAGATCACGGCCGGGAAGCGCAAGCTCTACACCGCGCCGGGCGTCATCAACACCGATCCCGCGACGAAGCTCGACGTCGTCCCCTGGACGCTCGCGACCGGCGGCCCGGCCCCGGTCGAGGGCCAGTTCATCCCCGCGGGCGCGCCGTATGAGCTGAAGATGCGCGGCGACCGCAACGCCACCCAGACACAGGTCGTCTTCGGTCACAACACCGTCTCGAAGATCAGCGCCCCGGTCAGGAGCGGTGTCACCGACACGATCGGCGTCGCGCCCAAGCAGAACTCGATCTCGTTCGACCCCGGCGCCGCGTCGGCGAAGGTGACGCTCGAGATGTCCGGCACGACCGGCAACGGCGGCTGGCGGACCGCGTCGATGGCCACGACGACCAAGGGCGAGGACGGCCTGCGGTTCGACCGCGCCAAGGAGACCTACGTCATCGACCACAAGGGACCGGGTGCGACCGTGAAGCTGACGCTCGCCTCGACCGACAAGTCGGCGCTGCCGCAGGAGGCGACCGCGACGTTCAACGTCGGGCGCAACCAGAAGGTGTCGCTGAAGCCCACGTCGTGGAAGAAGCTGGGGAGCGGGAGGCTCGTCGTCCGCGCCGGCGGCAAGACGCGCCGCATCAAGCTGCGGGTGTCCTCCGCGACGAAGCTCACGATGGGCAAGCCGACGACGAGGGTGAAGGGCAAGGCACGGACCGCTCGGATCTCGATCACGGTCCCGAAGGGCGCGGCGACCGGGAGCGGGAAGGTCACCTACGTGATCCGGCGCGGCAAGCGACGCATCGGCAACGGCACCGTCTCGGCGGGGACGCCCGGGCGGCGGACGATCACGATCAAGCTGCCCGCGTCGGCGCGGCGCGGCGACACGCTGACGCTCGTCGGCACGGCGGTGCGCCAGCGCGGCACGCGCTACACCATCGCGACGGCGACGAGGACGGCGAAGGTCCGATGAGGCTGCTGCTCGTCATCGCCGCTGCGGCCACCCTCGCACCGGCCGCCACCGCGTCGGCCGCGGACTTCGTCGAGGGCAACGCCGGGGTCTCGCAGCCGCTCGTGACGTTCGCCAAGCCCGCGCCCACGCAGACGAAGATCACCTGGGGCGACGGCTCGGCGGCGGACACCGTGACCGTCGAGAAAGCGCCCGACGGGTCAGGCTCGGTCTCCGGCGCGCACACCTACGCAAAGCACGGCAGCTACCAGATCAAGGTCGAGGACGCCGCAGATCCCTCGACGTCTGAGACGACGACTGCGACCGTCGCCGACGCGCCGATCACCGCGCAGGGCCAGATCAACGCGATCGCCGCCGCTGCGGGCGGCGTGACGCTCGCGACGATCACCGACGCCAACCCGCTCGGCGTCCCCGAGAGCCTGAAGGCGCGCGTCGACTGGGGCGACGGCGTGACCGAAGACGTGACGATCGTCGCCGCCGGGCAGCCTGCGCGCTACCTCGTCCAGGGCAGCCACACCTACCCGGACGGCGGCACCTACCCGGCGATCATCACGATCTCCAGCAACGACGGCGGCACCGCGCAGGCCACCAGCGAGGCGCGCTTCGACGGCGTCTCCCAGCCTGTCCGGCCGACCACGCAGGGCAAGATCCTCGACCTCGGCACGGCCGCGCTCGGCGGGCGGCCGTCGATCACGGTCGACGACGCCGGCACCGCGTACGTCGTGTGGACGACCCCGGCAACCGGCGGCAACGACGCGATCACGTTCTGCCGCGTTCCGCGCGGCGCGACCGGCTGCGATCTGCGCCGCACGCTGTACTACAAGCCGTTCGCCTCGACGACGACGATCCTGCGCGGCGCGTCGGGCAAGCTCTACATCGTCGCGGCGCACATCCTCACCGGTCGCGGCGGCACGGTCGTCCTCACCTCCGGCGACAACGGCCAGACCTGGGGGCGCCAGCTCTACGACGTGAACGTGGGCATCTACCAGTCGGCCGTGAGCGGCGCCGCGCTGTCCCTGGACGAGCGGGCGATGTACATCACCTACGGCCCGTTCTTCAATCTCGCAAGCGCACCGCTGCAGGGCATCGCGCGGCTCGACCTGACCTCCGAGGCCGTGCCGTGGATCGGCGACGAGTCCTTCCAGCGTCGCGTCGTCGCGGGCGCCGGGGTGCTGCCCGACGGCCGCGGCGTCGCGCTTGCCAACCGCCATCCAGACGTCACCGACGGGCCGCTCGTCGCCGTCCGCCTCGTCGGCGACGCCGCCAACCAGACGACCGATGCGCCGTGGACGCCGGTCAACGCCGCCAGCGCGCGGAAGATTGCGACCTCGCCGAACCTCGCAAGCATCCTTGACTGCTCGCCGGTGAAGGCTGACCCGTTCGGCACGCGGATCGGCGCGGTCCCGCTGCGCGGGCTGCAGGGCGGGACGGTTCGCGCGCTCGGGTTCCTCAGAGGCGACAACAGCGGCTGCGGCGACGTCGACCTCGCCTACGACGCCGCCGGCGGGCGCCACGCGACGTACGTCGGCAGCGCCGACGGCTGCCCCAGCGGCGACTCCGTAACCCCCGGCCCCAGCGGCGCCTCCGTATCCCCCGGGCCAGTGGTCAACAAGCACGTCTGCATCGTCTACCGCGCGGCAAAGCCGAACGGGGACTTCCGGCCCAAGACGATCCTCGTCGACGTCGACCCCTCGACGAAGGTCGGGGGCGTCGAGGTCGGCAGTCCGCAGGCCGTGCGCGTCGGCGCGGGCCGCGACGGCCAGGGCTGGGTCGTCTGGCACAGCTTCGGCGACCGCCACATCCGGATGACGCCCACGCGCGACGACACCCAGGCAGCGGTCACGAGCAAGCACACGATCAGCCTCAAGCCGCTGCCCAACGGCGAGTGCACGAACACGAACTCGCTGCAGGTCCAGGCGACCGTCGGCGGGCCAGCGAGCGGCCGCCCGAAGATCCTGAGCGTCGCGTGGAGCACGGGGCAAGGTGTCCTGCCGCGCAGGCAGACTGACGGCTCGGCACCGTTCTCGATCACGGCGAAGACCGACCAGAAGCTGATGGGCAACATCGGCTCCAACGGCGTGGTGATCTTCGGCTCGCTGCTGAAGGCGAAGGTGCGCTACCGGGTGGGGAGCGGCTCGGCGAAGTTCGCGCGACTCCAGTTGCCGCTGACGTACTTCTGCTCGATCACGTGGACCGACGTCGAGCGCAAGTACGAGGCCAAGAAGCGCAAGCGCTGATCCCCGCCCCGGGGTCAGGTGTCGTGGGTGACGGTCTCCTGCGGGCTGCCCGCGGGCGTGACGTCGTCGAGGTCTGCGAGGTCGTCGGCGTCCAGCGTCACGTCGCCGGCGGCGAGGTTCTCCTCGAGGTGCGCGACGGAGGTGGTTCCGGGGATCAGCAGGATGTGCTCGTCGCGGTGCAGCAGCCACGCCAGCGCGATCTGCGACGGGGTCGCGTCGTGCTTGGCGGCGACTCGCGCGATGGCCGGGTCGGCGGCGAGCTTGGCCGGGCCGCCGGTGAACGCCGAGCCGAGGGGGAAGAACGGCACGAACGCGATGTCGCGCTCGCGAGACAGCTCGAGCACGTCCTCGCCGGAGCGGTCGAGGATGCTGTAGGCGTTCTGCACGCCGGCGACATCGACGAGCTCCAGGGCCTCCTCGGCCCGTGCGCGCGACACGTTGCTGATGCCGATCAGCTCGAGCTTGCCCTCGCGGCGCAGGTCCTCCAGCGCGCCGAGCTGCTCGGCCAGCGGCACCTCGGGCCCGCCCTCGCCCTCGAGCAGCCGCAAGTTGACGAGGTCCATGCGCTCGACCCCGAGCGATCGCAGGTTGGCCTCGACGCCCTCGCGCAGCTCCGTCGGCCGCTGCGCCGGCAGCCAGCCGCCCTGGTCGTCGCGCCGGGCGCCGACCTTCGTGGCGAGTCGCAGGCCGTCGGGGTAGGGATGCAGCGCTTCGCGGATGAGGTCGTTGGTGACGTCGGGGCCGTAGAACTGCGAGGTGTCGACGTGGTCGACGCCCAGCTCGATCGCGCGGCGCAGCACGGCCAGAGCCGCGTCACGATCGCGCGGCGGGCCGAACACGCCCGGGCCGGCGAGCTGCATCGCGCCGAAGCCGATGCGCCCGACGGGTCGGTCGCCCAACATGGATGTCTTGGTCGGAGTCATGCGATCAGGGTGCGCTACCGTCGAAGCAGCCACAAGAAGGGCATCGATCCTGGGACTCGCACCACCACCCTCCGACGCGCGGCGCACCGAGCTCGCGGACTTCCTCAAGCACCGCAGGGCGCAGGTCACCCCCGAGAGCGCGGGACTGGAGGCCAACGGCCGCCGGCGCACGCCCGGGCTGCGGCGTGAGGAGGTCGCGCAGATCGCCGGGGTCGGGGTCTCCTGGTACACGTGGCTCGAGCAGGGTCGTGACATCAAGCCCTCGGCCCAGGTGCTTGACGCGCTGGCGCGCGCGCTGCGCCTCGACGCCGCCGAGCGCGCCCACGTGTTCCACCTCGCCCGTGTCGAGCTGCCGCTGCCCGCCGGCGACTACCCGCGCGAGGCGCCGCCGGAGCTGCACGCCGTGGTCGACGGCCTGATGCCCAACCCGGCGTACCTGATCGGCCCACGGGGCGATGTCCTGGCGTGGAACCACGCCGCTTTCCGCGTCATCGGCGAGCCGCAACCGGCGCCCGACGGCCGGCTGAACCTGCTGTGGTGGCTGTTCACCAGCGACGAGCCGCGGGGCGAGCAGCGGCGGATGACCGCTCGCCAGACGCTCGCGCGCTTCCGCGCCGAGCACGCCCGCCGGATCGGCGACCCGGACTTCGCCGCCCTCGTCGACGCCCTCGATCAGGCCAGCCCGGAGTTCCGCGCCCTGTGGCCCCGCCACGAGGTGCTCACCGAGCAGCTCGGCACCAAGACGATCGAGCACCCGGAGCTCGGCACGCTTCGCCTTCACCACCTGCAGTCGGTGCCGACGAGCCACACGGATCTGCGCCTGACGCAGTTCGCGCCGGCCGACGACGCTACGAGAGCCGCACTCGCGACCCTCGGGCCGGCTACCGCGAGCCGGCGCTAAGCGCTCAGCCGCGGTCACCCGGGCGACGCCGGGCCCGGTGACGCGTGTCAGCGCTTCGTGCCGTCGAGCCGGATCGTCCACGGCTCGATCGTCTCAACCCGGAGATGAGTCTCGGTTACCAGGTCTGGTCGGCGGCGCGGACGAGGAGTTCGTTGACGGCGACGCGGCGGGGACGGCTGACGACGTAGACGACCGCGTCGGCGATGTCGACGGGGGAGAGCTTCTCCATGTCCTTGGTCTGCTGTTCGACGGCGGAGCGCAGTTCGGCGCGTACGTGATCGCCGAGTTCGGTGTCAACCGTCCCGGGTTCGATGACGCCGACGCGAACGCGCTGGGGTTGCAGCTCTTGGCGCAGGCTCTCGGAGAAGGCGTTGATGCCGGACTTCGTGAGGCTGTAGACGGCCGCGCCGCCGCGGGCGACGCGGCCCGCGGTCGAGCTGATGTTGACGATGTCGGCCACTCGGCGCGGGTCGTCGGCGGCCGCACGGGTGAGATGGGGCAGCGCGGCGCGGGTGATGTGGAGCATGCCGTTGACGTTGATGTCGAGCATGCGCCGCCACTCGTCATCGGGTGCGTCGGCGACTGGGCCGAGGAGCATCAAGCCTGCGTTGTTGATGACGATGTCCAGGCGCCCGAGCTCGGCGACCGTCTCGGCGACCGCGGCTCGGGCCGGGTGGGCGTCGGTGATGTCGGCGTCGATGGCGAGCGCTACGCCTCCGTCTGTGCGAATCGTGTTGGCGAGCGTCTCGAGTCGCTCGCGTCGGCGAGCCACAAGGGCGACGGCAGCGCCCTCGTGGGCGAGCGCGCGGGCGGTGGCGGCACCGATGCCGCTGCTGGCGCCGGTGACCAACGCGACGGTGTTGTCCAGGGCTTGGGGCATCGGGAGGTCCTCTCTGGGAGAAGTGGGCGCAGAGCACAATCATGAGTCACGCGTGGCGTCGATGCTGGACGTCGGCCATCGGCCAGCTCCCTGGCGGTCCGTCTCAACACTTGTAGGCGCAGATCTCTGTCGCTGGAACGCAACGACAGAAATGGCTACGTTGCCCTTGCGGACCTTTCGGCGTCAACGCCCCGACCAACGGAGGCAGCGCATGGGCACGATCACCACGACCGATGGCACCCAGATCTTCTTCAAGGACTGGGGCTCGGGCCAACCGATCGTCTTCAGCCATGGTTGGCCCCTCTCGGGCGACGACTGGGACACGCAGATGCTGTACTTCCTCCAGCAGGGCTACCGCGTCATCGCCCTTGACCGGCGCGGCCACGGACGCTCCATGCAGACCGGCGACGGTCACGACATGGACCACTACGCCGACGACCTGGCGGCGCTGACTGCCCATCTGGATCTCCAGGACGCCGTCCACGTCGGGCACTCCACCGGTGGCGGCGAAGTCGTGCGCTACATCGGCCGACATGGTGAGAGCCGGGTGGCGAAGGCAGTGTTGATCAGCGCGGTGCCGCCGCTCATGGTGAAGACCGACGCCAACCCCGGCGGCCTGCCCAAGAGCGTGTTCGACGACCTACAGGCCCAGCTGGCCGCCAACCGGTCCGAGTTCTACCGGGCGCTGCCGTCGGGCCCCTTCTACGGCTTCAACCGCCCCGGCGCGGAACCCTCGGAAGCGATCATCGAGAACTGGTGGCGCCAGGGAATGATGGGCGGGGCGAAGGCACACTACGACGGCATCGTCGCCTTCTCCCAGACCGATTTCACCGAGGACCTCAAGAAGATCACGGTGCCGGTCCTCGTGATGCACGGAGACGACGACCAGATCGTTCCCTACGCCGACTCCGGACCGCTGTCCGCGCAGCTCGTGCAGAACGGGACGCTGAAGACCTACAAGGGGTTCCCGCACGGCATGCCGACCACCGAGGCGGACACGATCAACGCCGACCTGCTGGCCTTCCTGCGCTCCTGACCGGCTCTACGGCTGAGGCAACAGAACATGGAGTTCCTGGTCGAATTCGAGATCACGACATGATGAAGATCAGCGTCACGGCGCTGGAGCGCCATCCCAGCGACCCGGCCGTCGCCCGCTCATGAGCACTCGGCTTCCCGCTCCTCGTCTGACCCAGGTCTATCGCTTGGAGGCCGCCCTCGGCCAACCGCTGGATCTCGGCGACATCGCCCAGGGCCATCGGCGCATCGTGCCGTTGACCGGAGGGACGTTCACCGGTCCGGAGATCAGCGGGAAGCTGCTCCCGGGCGCCAGCGCCGACTGGCAGATCGTCCTGGCGGACGGCACCGCCCTCGGCGACATCCGCTACACGCTGCAGACCGACCGCGGCGACCTGCTCTACGTCCAGTCGCGAGGCGTGCGCCATGGCAGCGCCGAGGTCCTGGAACGTCTCGCGCGTGGCGAGGACGTCGACGCCAGCGAGTACATCTTCCGGACGTCGACCCAGATCGAGACCGCCGCCCCGGGCCTCGACTGGCTGAACAAGGGCGTCTTGATCAGCGTCGCCGGCCGCCAAACCGCAGGTGTCATCTACGAGACCTACCTCGTCGAATGAAGGTCGCGATCATCACCGGCGCCTCCCAGGGGATCGGCGCCGGCCTCGTCGCCGGGTTGTATCGCGCCTAGGCCACCGTCACGTCCGTGAACCTGGCCGAGCTCCTTCACATCACCCAGCGCGCCATCCGGCCGATGGTCACCCAGGGCAGCGGTCAGCGGGACCCATGCATCGCCAGCATCTACCGCGGTCGGGCGCGGTGGCGGTGGGTGCGGTGGCGGTGTGACCGGTGGGTGCGGTGGCTGTGCGATCGGCGGGTGCGCGAACGATGGGGGCGAGGTCGGGTGGTCGGGGAGCCGGTTGCCGAGGCGGGCGGGGCCGGGGCGGCAGGCGCTGCCGGCGGGGCAGGTGTCGGGGCGGCCGGTGCCGAGGGGGCCACTGCCGACGGGCCCAACGCGCCTGACGGGCCCAGCGGCCCGGTGGGGCCCCAGTTGAAGGCGTCGAGGCCACCGGGCACGTTGCCGTTTCCTCCGAGCGGGCCGCTGGGACCGAGGGGGCCGAGCGGCCCGGTGGGGCCCGGATTGACGAATGCGGGGACGCCCGGGGGCATGGTGGTGGCGCTCGCGTCGGCCATGGGAGCAGCGATGGCGAGCGCGGCGATGACGGTCGCTGCCACGACGAGGCGGTTTCGAGTCAACATGGCGTCCTTCATCTCGGGGTTGCCGGGCGGCCGGTCGGCCGCTCGGGCACCTGGGAGCTCCGCGGAGCGCTTGCCCGCGGGCCCCCGGGGAACGGCCTGCTTGCGAGGCTGCACGCTTCACGTTCGTCCAGCCGAGGGCCTCCGCGCGACTGTTCGCTCGGACAGTCCTGGCCTGACCGTCATCAGAGGTCTCGCCCCAAGGTCGGCTTGTCGGCTATGCGCGGTCTACGTCGCAGCGACGGGCTGGAGGGTGCCTGTGCGGCCGCCGCTGAGCAGCGTGCGCGCCGACGCTGCGATGCCGGCGAGCAGGACGGCCGCGAAGGCCACCAGGGCGACCTTGGGCTCGATGAACTGGCTGAGGATGCCGAGCGCGAGGACCGGCACCGAGACGCCGACGTACGCGGCGAGGAAGAAGCCGGCGAGGACCTCGGCGCGGCGCTCGGGGGCGGCAAGGCCCGACACGGTGACGATGCCTCCCTTGAACAGCAGGCCGGCACCGGCGCCGGCGATCAGGCCGCCGGCCAGGAACAGCGCCAGGCTCGGCGCCCACGTGGCGGCGACGACGAGGACGATCCCGGCGGAGAGGGCGGCCATCCCGGTGGCCAGCAGGCGCCGGACGGTCCAGGCGCCGGCGGCGATCTGCGCGGCGACCGCCGCGGTGAAGGCGGCGAAGGCGGGAACGCCGGCCAGCGCGTGGGACGCGTGGCCCAGCGTGCCGGCCAGGAACGACGGAGCCAGCGACGTGAACAGGCCGAAGGCTGCGAAGGCGACGAAGGCGCCGGCGGCGGCGCCGAAGAAGCGGCGGCGGGCCGCAGCCGGGACGGCGACACGCTGCGGGCGGTAGGCCGGCCGCGTCTGCGGGGGCGTGACGGTCTCGGGGGCGAGCACGACGCCGATCGCCGCGACGGCCAGCAGCGCGCCGAAGATCACGAACGGGACGGTCAACGGCGAATCGACGGTCTGGGCGAGCACGCCGGCGATGATCGGCCCGAGCCCGAGCCCGCCGAGGTTGGCTGCCGTGGCCAGCACCTGCGCGCGCTTGGGCGAGGCGCCGGGGCGCTCGCCGAGGTGCAGCTCGCCCAGGTAGGCGGTGGCGGTGGCGGTGACGATGCCGACCGACAGGCCGCTGAGCACGCGGCCGACGAGCAGCCCGGGAAGGTCGCGCCAGAGGAGGAAGACCACCGCGCTGACGACGCTGGTCAGCACGGCCGGGACCAGCGCCCGGCGTCGGCCGAGCCAGTCGGAGACATGGCCGGCGAAGAACAAGGCGAGGATCACGCCCACCGCGTAGGCGACGAAGATGACGGTGATCAGGAAGGTCGAGAAGCCGTCGCGTGCCTGATACATCGCATACAGCGGCGTCGGGACGGTCGAGAACGCGAGGACGGTCAGGAACGCGAAGACGACCGCCCACAGCCCCGCGCCGTGACGACGGGGCGGAGCCTGCGCGGTATGCGGAAAGAAGTCCATGCTTCTCAGCATCGGGCGGGCGGTCATCGCGCACCACGCACGTTTCAGCTATCGGTTATCGCGTCGCGCGATAGCTATCGTGACCTCATGGAGCTTCGCCAGCTCGCCACGTTCGTCGCCGTCGCCGAAGCAGGCAGCTTCACCCGCGCCTCCGAGCGGCTGCACATCGTCCAGTCCGCCGTCTCAGCCGGCGTCCGCGTCCTCGAACGCGAGCTCGGCACCGAGCTGTTTGACCGCACCACCCACCGGGTGCAGCTCACCGACGCCGGCCACGCGCTGCTGCCCGACGCGCGCGCCACCCTGGCCGCCGCCCGCGCCGCCCGAGAAGCCGTCGACCAGGTCCGCGGCGGCCTGCGCGGCACCGTGACCCTCGGGATCATGCAGGCCGACGCGCAGGGCGCCATCAACACCGCCCGGCTGCTCGCCGCCTTCCGCGCCGAGCACCCCGACGTCGAGCTGCACGCCCGCCACGCCGACTCCGCCGAGATGGCCGCGCAGGTCCGCGACGGCCGCCTCGACTTCGCCTTCCTCGCCCTCCCCAGCCGCCGCGCCACCGGCCTCCAGCTCACGCCGCTCAGCCGTGAACCCATGCCCCTCGCCATCCACGACGGCCACCGCCTCACCGGACGCGCGGACGTTGAGCTCGCCGCGACCACCGACGAGACCTTCGCCGACGGCCCGCCCGACTTCGGCACACGCAGCGCCGTCGACCGAGCGTTCGCCGCCGCCGGCCTGCAACGCCGCGTCGCGCTCGAAGTCAACGACACCCAGACCCTCGTCGACCTCGTCCGCCACGGCCTCGCCGCCGCCTTCCTGCCGAGGTCGTTCGTGCGCGACACGCGGGGCATCACCTTCGTGCCCGTCCGCCATCACACGCCCGTCTTCGCGACCTACATCGCTGAACCGACGACCCGGCGCCCCAGCGCCGCCGCCGCCGCACTCCTGACGCTGGCCAAGCACGAGGCTGCCTCGGTCTCGACCCGATCGACCGACGCATCGCCCTCGTAGCGCCAGCCCTCGCCGGTCGTGGAACATTCCTTGAGGCCCGTGTCGATTCCCGTCGGGCTCGCTCGACGTATGAGATAGAAGGCCGAAATCGACCCCCTACCAAAGGAGGAACGGCGAGATGCGAGTCATGGTGCTGGTCAAGGCGAACGAGCAGTCCGAGCGCGGCGAGATGCCCAGCGAGAAGCTGCTCACCGAGATGACGGCGTTCAACGAGGAGCTGGCGAAGGCGGGCGTGATGCTCGCCGGAGACGGCCTGCACCCGTCCGCGAGGGGCGTCCGGGTGGCGTTCAGGGGCAGCGAGCGCAAGGTGATCGACGGCCCGTTCGCCGAGACCAAGGAGCTGCTGGCGGGCTACTGGATCTGGCAGGTCAAGTCGCTCGACGAGGCGGTCGAGTGGGTCAGGCGCATGCCGGCGCCCGACGACGGCGCCGACGAGGCGATCGTCGAGATCCGCCCGGTGTTCGAGGACGAGGACTTCGGCGACGCGCTCACGCCGGAGCTGCGCGAGCGGGAGGCCGCGCTGCGCGCCCAGACCGGCGCGTAGTAGGTGCCGGCCGCCGACGTCAAGCGCACGATCGACGCCGTCTGGCGGATCGAGTCCGCCCGGCTCATCGCGGGCCTCGCCCGCTTCGTGCGCGACGTCGGCCTCGCCGAGGACCTCGCGCAGGAGGCGCTCGTGGCGGCGCTGGAGCAGTGGCCGGAGGAGGGCGTCCCGGACAACCCGGGCGCCTGGCTCATGGCCACCGCCAAGCACCGCGCGATCGACCGTCTGCGGCGCGCCGACGTCGACCGGCGCAAGACCGAGGAGCTGGGGCGCGACATCGAGCTGCGCGGCGAGGCGGACGCGCCCGACCTCGCCGCGGAGGCCGCCGACCCGTTCGACGACGACGTCCTGCGCCTCATCTTCACCGCCTGCCACCCCGTGCTCTCGCTGGAGGCGCGCGTTGCGCTCACGCTCCGGCTGCTCGCGGGGCTCACCACCAAGGAGATCGCCCGCGCCTACCTGGTGCCGGAGGCGACCGTGCAGCAGCGGATCGTGCGCGCGAAGCTCACGCTCTCCGCCGCCCGCGTGCCGATCGAGGTGCCCGAGCGCGGCGAGCTGCCCGAGCGGCTCGCCGCGGTGCTGGAGGTGATCTACCTGATCTTCAACGAGGGCTACGCCGCCACCGCCGGCGACGAGTGGCTGCGCCCGGAGCTGCTCGACGAGGCGCTCCGGCTCGGCCGCATGCTTGCGGCGCTGCTGCCGCGGGAGCCGGAAGTGCACGGGCTGTCCGCGCTGATGGAGCTGCAGGCGTCGCGCGCCCGCGCCCGGGTCGGGCCGGACGGGGAGCCGATCCTCCTGCTCGACCAGGACCGCTCGCGCTGGGACTGGATGCTCGTCGGCCGCGGACTCGCCGCCCTGGAGCGCGCCTACGCGGCGGGCGGCGCCGTCGGCACGTACACGTTGCAGGCCGCGATCGCCGCCTGCCACTCGCGCGCCCGGACGGCGGCGGACACCGACTGGGTGAGCATCGTCGCCATCTACGACGGCCTCGCGCAGGTCGCGCCGTCGCCGGTGGTGGACCTCAATCGCGCGGTCGCGGTCGGCATGGCGTTCGGGCCCGCTCAGGCGCTCCGCCTGGTCGACGTCCTCGCCGACGAGCCGGCCCTGAGCGGCTATCACCTCCTGCCGACGGTGCGGGGCGACCTGCTGGAGAAGCTGGGCCGGCTCGCTGACGCGCGCGCCGAGTTCGAGCGCGCCCTCACGCTCACGCAGAACGCCCGCGAGCGCTCCGTGCTGCTGGGGCGCATCGCGGGCTGCGCCGCGCGCGGGTAGTCGAGGAGCTTCGCGACCGAATCCGCTCGGCACCGGTGAGATCAGAGCCCGCGCGCCAAGTCGCTGTAGAACGTTCGTGGTCGCGTGCGGACCAGCCGGGCCTTGTGCGGTGCCGCCTGGACCTCGAGGACTCCGGGCATCGGCACGTCGTGGATGGTCCGGCCGTCGATCTCAGCGCTCAGCGGCGCGCTGGACGGCTCAGTCGCGACGCGGACGGTGTCGCCGCCGTCCAGCACGAGCGATCGCAGCCGGCTGCCCTGCGTGGCCAACGGCGTGACGACGATGGCGTCCAGGGACGGCGCGACCGCGGGACCACCGGCACCGACGTTGTAGGCGGTCGACCCCGTCGGCGACGCGATGACGACGCCGTCGCCCCGCAGTGCGAGTACCGCCTCGCCATCGACCTCGACCCGGAGCCGCGCCGTGCCGTGGCCGGGGCGGCGGGCGACCACCACGTCGTTGAAGGCGACGACCGTGCGGGGCGGCTCGGTCCCGATCGTGGCGACGAGAGCCGTGCGCTCGTCGATCCTCGCTTCCCCGCGAGCGACGTCGTCCAGCGCCGCGGCGAAGTCGTCTCGGTGGCAGTCGGCGAGGAAGCCGACGTTGCCGAAGTTGATCCCGAGCACGCCGACTTGGTGGGGCATCGCCAGCTGCAACGCGCGCAGGATCGTGCCGTCGCCGCCCAGCGCGATGACCAGCCCACAGCCCGGGCCCAGTCCTCTGGGCGCAGCGCTCGTCCCGAGGTCGAGGACCTCCACGCCCTGCTCGGCCGCCCAGGCCTGCACCGTGAGGATCTGCGGCCGGCATTCCGCGGACGGGGTCACCAGCACTCCCACGGAGCCGCTGCCGTCAGAGACGAGCGAGAACCGTCGCATCTCCAGGCAGCGTAGCCTCGGCGTGGATGGGAGGACCGCTGCTGCGACTCGGCATCGGGAAGCACCGCTGCGTGCTCAGCCGCCGAGGCAGCAATTGCGCATCAATTTCTGTCAGCGTGCAGGCTCGTGGAGGGCTTGCTCGCGCGCGGATTCGGCGCCTTGGGCGCGTTCCGGTCCTGGGACGGCTTGCTCGCGCGCGGATTCGGCACCTTGGGCGCGTTCCGGTCCTGGGACGGCTTGCTCGCGGGCGGATTCGGCGTCTTGGGCGCCTTCCGGTCCTTGGAGGGCTTGTCGGCGCGCGGATTCGGTGCTTTGGCGGCGTGCAGCTTGGGCGCCTTGGCGACGAGCCGCGGCTTGGCCGTCTTCGTCACGGCATGGGCAGATCTCTTGCGCGGGTGGTTTGTTGAGGTCGAAGGCGCCGGCTTGCCCGTCGTCAGCGTCGAGACCGGATGGTGAGCGTTCGCCGAGCCCGGGGCGAGACGGACGTCGGCGGCAGGAGCGAGTTGCGTCGGACTCTGTGCCGGCCGCCCGGCGCGCGGTACCGCATGGTCCGAGGTATATGCGCGCTGCAAGTCGCTCGGACGCCACGGGTGCGTCGAGACCGCCGCAACGCCGCCGCCGGCCACCAGCGCCGCAGCGGCGCCACCGATCGCGAGCTTGCCGAGCATCGAGCCGCCCATGGCGACCGCGCCGGCGCCGGTGGAGGAACCGAAGCTGGAGGCCAAAGCCAGCGCGGGGGGCAGCGGCATCGCCGCCAGGGATTTCATGGCTCCGCGGCGCGCGCGGACGCTCTTGGCGGCCCGCGCGCACTCCGCGCATTCCCGCAGGTGCGCCCGAAGCGCGCCGCGCTCGGAGCGCGCGAGCATGCCGTCGGCCTGGCGCGAGATGGCCTGCTCGGCCTGCTGACAGCTGAGGCTGCCTTCCAGTTGCTCGCGCAGGCTGCGCCGCGCGCGGAAGAGCAGGGTCTCGGTCGCCGACAGCGTCACGCCCAGTGCCTCGGCGATCTCGCGAGGCGAGCGGCCCTCGAGCTCCCGCATCACGAGGGCTGAGCGCTGGTTGAACGGCAGGTGCTGGAGCGCTCGGGTGAGGTCCTCGGCGGTCGGGCCCTCGTGTTCGGTGACGAGTTCGCCGACGTCCTCGTCGAACGGCACCTGGCTGGGCTGGCGCGAGACTTGCCGGAAGCGCTGCCGGCAGACGTTGTGGGCGATCGTCCACAGCCACGCCTTGGGCTCGCGGATCTGGTCGCCGCGCTCGATTGCGCGGAAGGCGTTGAGGAACGTGGTCTGGGTGATGTCCTCGGCGTCGCCCGCGTCGCCCATGATCGCCAGCGCGTGGCGGTAGACATCGCCCCCGTAGCGGTGATACAGCGACTCGACGGCCGCCTGCGGGTCGGCCTTGTGCGAGCGGGGGAGCCTCACGCGATCACCCTAGCCCGCCGCCGCTCGCGAGGCGCCACGCAGCGCTGCCCCGTCCGCCCGCCGAGCGGCAGGGGCCGGCGAAGCGGCGCTGCGTGGCTTCGCCCACCGGGCTAGTGCTTGGGCCGGTTGATGTCGACCTTCTTGACGGTCACGCTCGGCGTGAAGCCCGTCGTCGAGCAGCTCTTCGGCAAGCCGGTGATCTTGCCGTGCACCGTGACGCGGCTGCCCGGGCCCGGGGCCACGGGGTCGACGCCGTGGTGGAACTTCACCTTGGCATGATCCAGCGTGTAGGTCTGCGACCCGGTCGGCGCGCTGCGGTTGGCCTTCTTCACGTCGGCCGTGATCGTCCCGCTGTAGGTGCCGTCAGCGTTCTTGGCGAGCGCCGCGGCGCCGAGCGAGCCGGCGGCCCGGAAGCCGCGGTTGTTCGGCGTGCAGTCCTTGGCCTTGGGCGGCTTGGCCGGCTGAGCGGGCTTGGCGGGATGGGCGGGCTTGGGCGGATGGGCAGGCTTGTCGGCCTGGGCGGGAGCGACAACGGCGAGGGCGCCGATCGCGCCCACGAGAGCGAGTGTTCTCATGGTGAGCCTCCAGTGGTCAGAAGTCGTGACATCCATGAGATGCCGCGCGTCCGGAGAACTTGCGCTGTGCTTCGCGACTCAGGTCGCGCAGGTCTGCACCTGAGGAGGTAGAGGCGACGGCCCCCGGGCTGTCCGGGGGCCGCCGTCGCGCCGCTGCTCGCCGCCGCTGCGGTGGTCGCTAGCGGCCTCTACCCGGGCGCTCCGGCGGCGTGCTGCCCGATCGAGAGGTTCGCGTTGACGAACGAGCCGACGGTGAAGCCCGGCAGCGCGAAGCTGATCGCCCCGCCGCAGTTCGTGGCGGGATTGGGCTGCCCGTGGAGGTCTCCCGTGGGACCGTATGCACCGAGCGGCCCGTAGTCGCCAAGGACGGCCATCGCGCCGGCCTGTGCCACGCTGGCGCATACGTCGGCGGAGGGCGCGGTGGACGCGGGACTCGGGGCGTCGGCGCTGGCGCCGGAGATCGGCGCCGCGATCGCGAGCGTGCCGAGGACGGCCGCGGCGGCAGTGAGGCGCTTGTCCAAAATCATGAGCTGCTGTGTCTCCTTGTGCGGGCGGCACAAGGTCGCTGCTTCCGGCTGGACCGCAAGCTGGACCGGCGACCGTTTCGGGCTGGCCCGTCGGGCATGCGGGGGCGGCTGTCCGCACGCTTCCGACGAGCGTCGGGGCGGCGAGGCGGTTCACGGGCCGCTGCGAGCCGTGCGCTCGTCCCACCCGTGGAAGGGCGAGACGTCGCCCGCGTCCCACGCCTCCCGCAGCCCGGGCGCGCTCAGGTCCCAGTCCGGGCGGATCTCGCGCGTCACGTCGCGCAGGTCGCGGCGCAGGTCCTCGGCCGACGGACGGCCCCAGAACCAATAGCCGTTGTAGACGCTGTGGATGATGAGCCCGGGCTTGAGCACGAGCGTGTGCGGGACCATCGGGTCGTGCTCGGGGTCCGTGTACTCCTGGATGTCGAGGTCCTTCTGCACGATGCGTCCGGGGTCCGAGAGGAACGTCCACTGCGCGCCGACTGAAGCGCGCAGCTCCTGGAGCTCGTGGTGTTCGTCGGTCGCGATCGTGACCATCTGGGTGTAGGCCACGGCGACCTGCGACTGGAACGCGGCGAGCTCGAGGTGATGCTGGTGTTCCTTCGGGCAGTAATGCCCGCGGGAGAGCAGGACGACCAACGGATCGGTGCCCTGCAGCTCGCTGAGCTTGCGGGGCGTCTCCGTGTGATCGGGCAGCTCGTAGTCGGGGAAGGTCCCGCCGGGAACGATGTCGGCGCGCATGAGCCGGCCTCAGGGAGAGACGAACTGCTGGCCGCCGTCGATGTCATAGGTCGCGCCGGTGACCGCGCTGTTCGTCATGAGGTGAACGGCGAGCGCGGCGACGTCGGCCGGCCCGACGACGCGCCCGATGGGGAGCGTCGCGCGGAGCTCGTCGCGCCGGGCGTCGAGTGCGTCGCCGAGCAGCGACGCCGACAGCGGGGTGTCGACGAAGCCGGGGGCGATGAGGTTGACGCGAACCGGGGCGAGCTCGAGCGCGAGGGTCGCCGCGAACGGAGGCAGCGCGGCGGTGGCCGCGGAGACGATCCCGAGCTCGCGACTGATCCGCCGCCCACCGGTTCCGCCGATGAGCAGCAGCGTGCCGCCGGGCCTCATCTTGCCGGCGGCGTTGCGCGCGACCTCGAGCGCCAGCACCATGTGCTCGCTGATCGCCCGGCGCAGCTCATCGGAGCTCATCTCGAGCAGGGGCCCGTAATGCGGGCCGCCGGCTGTGACCATCACGTGGTCGATCGGGCCGGGCAGGTCGTCGAAGAACCGCTTCATCGACGCCGGGTCGCCGGCGTCGAACGCCGCGGTCTTGCGTGCGTCGACCTCGTCGGCCGCCTGCTTCAAGCGTTCCGCGTTCCGGCCCGTGAGGACGACGTCGGCACCCTCGGCGCGGGCGCGCCGGGCGGTCTCCAGCCCGATGCCCGCGCTGCCGCCGACGACGACCACGGTCTGGCCGAGCAGCTCCGGCGCGCGCTGGGCGGCGCCGACGTCGTTCGCGGTCGTCATGACTGCTGCCTCGCACCGGTCGGCTCGCGCGCGGCCACGATCTCGCTGCGGAGGGCCTTGAGCGCGTCGTTGTAGATCTCCGAGAACGTGGGGAAGGGCTGGATGGTGTCGCGCAGCACGTCCAGCGGCACGCCGGCGCGGATCGCGAGCGTCGCCTGCTGCAGCCACTCGCCGGCCTCCGGCCCGACCGCGTACGCGCCCACCAGCCGCTCGCCGTCGGACAGGAGCGTCAGGAACCCGTTGGAGTCCGCGTAGGCGCGCGTGTAGGTCTCGTTCTTGGTGACCTCGGCCATGCGCGCCGACCCGCTGAAGCGCGCCTCGGTCGCACCGACCGCGCCCGCCTGCGGGTCGGTGTAGACGACCCGCGGCACGGCGTCGTAGTGGGCCTCGCGCGACTCGCCCAGGAGGTTGGCGGCGACGATGTCGCCCTGGTACTTGCCGACGTGGGTGAACGCCAACAGCCCGGTGACGTCGCCGATCGCCCACAGCCGCTCGCCGGCGCGCAAGGACGCGTGGACCGGAATCCCGTGGACCCCGTTCCCACCCACCTCGATGCCAACCGTCTCGAGCCCGATCCCCGCGGTGCGCGGCCGCCGGCCGGTGGCGACGAGCAGGCGGTCGCCGCGCAGCTCGCGGCCGTCATCGAGCGCCACGACGTAGTCCTCGCCGTCGCGCCGCGCGGAGCTCGCCGTCGCGCGGAGGACGACCTCGATGCCGTCGGCGCGCAGGATCTCCCCGAGCGCCTCACCCAATGGCGCCGGCTCGCGGCTGAGCACGCGGTCGCCCATCTCGATCAGGACCACTTCGCCGCCCAGTCGCCGTACGACCTGCGCCATCTCGACGCCGACCGCCCCGCCGCCGAGCACGAGCAGGCGGCGCGGCACGGACCGCATGCCCGTCGCCTCGCGGTTGGTCCAGATCCCCTCGAGCTCGCGCAGGCCGGGGACGGGCGGCACGATCGGCTCCGAGCCCGTCGCGACGACGACGTGCTCGGCGGTGTGCGGGACGCCGTCGACCTCGACCACGCCCGTGCCGGCGAGCCGGCCGGTCCCGCGCAGCAACGCGATGCCGTGTTCGGCCAGCCAGCGCTCCTGGCCGGCGTCCGAGTACTTGGACACCATGAAGTCACGCCACGCCAGCGCCGCCTCGACGTCGACCTGCGCGGTGGCGGCCGCGTCGCGTGCGGCGTGCACGGCCTCGCCGGGGCGCAGGAGCGTCTTGGACGGGATGCACGCCCAGTAGGAGCACTCGCCGCCGACCAGCTCGCGCTCGACCAGCGCGACGCGCAGGCCGCCCTCGGCCAGCTCACCGGCGCAGTGCTCACCCGGCGAGCCGCCGCCGAGCACGATGACGTCGTAGTCGCTCATGTCGGCAGCTCCTCACCGGCCCGCTCGCGGACCATGTACTCCGCGTACCAGCCGGGCCAGTCGGGGTCCTCCTGGCCGGTGCGTGCCTCGTGCTGGCCGTGGGCGGCGGCGGCACGCCGCAGCGCCTTGGCCAGGTCCTGCGCGTCGTCGTATCGCGTCGTCGCGCTCACCCGCCCAGGCAGGCGGACCTGGATCTCCTGCAGCAGCCAGCCGTTGCCGTCGGGATCGCGGAACGAGGCCCACGACCCGTAGTCGGCGTGATCTTGCGCAGGGCCGGCGACGCGCGCCTCGGTCCCCGCGTGGTGGAACACGCCGCCGGCGTCGTGGAACACCTCGGTGACGTCGACGCCGCGGGCGACGAGCTCGTCGCGCGCCTTGTCGATGTCGAAGACCGTGAGCTGGAGGTCCTCGACCGAGCCGGGCGTCGCGGACGTGACGCCCTGGCCGAAGATGATCGAGGCCTCCGACCCGGGCGGCGTGAACTGCACGACCCGGAGCTCGTCGCTGGTGGCGAAGTCGGCGTCCTGCCGCCAGCCCAGCGACGTGTAGAAGCGTTTGGCCCGATCGACGTCGGTCACCGGCAAGACCACGACCTCGAGCTTGAAGTCCAGAGCCTGACCCTCGCGGGTCTCTCCAGGGGCCATCTCGGTGTGGCTCATCGTGCTGCTCCTCTCGATCCGTGAGGTTGGACCGGAAGGCATCAACCATACGCCCCGACGCGCGCCCGGAAAACCCCGTTTCCGGCCGCTGGGCGTGCCTGCTCAGCGGCGGGTCGGCGTCGTCGTAGACGCGCGCGGCGGCGAGCCTGTCAGCGGCCAGGTGCTGAAGTACAGGCGCATCTCGACGATGCGCTCGGAGGGGCTACTGCCGCGGCCGCGTTGCGTCGCTGGTCCTCACCGAGGACATAGGGTCGTGTTGTGCCCGACCGTAAGCCCCGCGTTGCGATCCAGCTCCCGGAGGTCGAGCGCGAGGTGCGCTGGCCGGAGTACCGCGCGATGGCGATCGCCGGCGAGGAGGTCGGCTTCGACGGCCTGTATGTCGGCGACCACCTGCTCTACCGTGGCGACGGCCGGCCCGAGCGTGGTCCGTGGGACGCCTGGACGCTGCTGGCCGCGCTGGCCGCCGTCACGGACCGAGTGGTCCTCGGCCCGCTCGTCGCCTGTGCGGCGTTCCACCCGCCGGCGGTGCTGGCCAAGATGGCGGCGACGCTGAGCGAGATCAGCGGCGGGCGCTTCGTCCTAGGCCTCGGCTCCGGGTGGAACGAGGACGAGTTCCGGGCCTTCGGTATCCCGTTCGACCGGCGCGTCGCCCGCTTCGCCGAGGCCTTCACGATCGTCGGGCGGCTCCTACGCGGCGAGCGCGTGACGCTCGACGGCGAGTTCCACTCCGTCCAGGACGCGGTGCTGCTGCCGCCGGCACGTCATCGCACGCGACTGATGATCGGCAGCAACGGCCCGCGGATGCTCCGGATCGCGCTGCCGCACGTCGATGCCTGGAACACCTGGTACGAGGACTACGGGAACACCGCTGAGGGCTTCTCCGCGCTGAACGCCACGATCGACGCCGCCGTCATCGAGGCCGGACGGGCGCCCGAGGACGTCGCGCGCAGTGCGTGCGCCTTCGTCGTCCTCGACGGCGCCTCCGGCGAGCGGCCGATCACCAGCGCAGCGCGACCGATCGAGGGCTCGAGCAACCAGATCGCCGCGCGCATCCGTGAGCTGGCGGACGCGGGCGCCGACGAGGTGATCCTCGTCGCCAGTCCCATCACCGAGCGCTCGATCCGGACACTGGGCGAGGCGCTCGCGCTGGTGTGAGTGCTCGCCCTCAGGACGTGCCGCCGAAGTCGACGTCCTTGGTCTCGACCGTCCCGGCCGTCCGCCCCGGCGCCGCCTCATAGGTCCAGTACAGGTTCGTGTGCGCGATGACCTGGTCCGGCGATGGCGCGCCCCATGACGTGTGGTCCTCGGTCGTGTGGGCGTCGCTGACCAGGGCCGCGTCGTAGCCCCTGACCAACGCGCCGTGGAGCGTCGAGCGGATGCACGCATCGGTCTGTGCGCCGACGACGACGAGTCGCCCGACACCGAGGTCCGACAGCACGGTCTCGAGGGTGGTGTCCTCGAAGGAGTCGCCGTAGCTCTTCTCGATGCGTGGCTCGGCGTCGCCTGGAGTCAGCTCGGGGACGATCAGCCAGTCGTCGCTCGCCCGCGCAAGCTGCTCGTCGGTCTGCTGGACCCAGACGACCGGGACCCGATCCCGCCGCGCCTTCTCGACGAGGCTGCCGACGTTCGCGACGACCACGTCGCGCTCGTGAGCCCCCTCGACGACGCCGTTCTGCACGTCGACGACGAGGAGGGCGGTGTTCGGCCGGTTCTCGAATGTGGTCATGGTCTCCCCTTGCTCACGGTGGACTCCTGTGTCCACCACGGTATCGCTGCGCATCGCCTCGCCGACGATCGGGTGGACGAACGCCAGCGGGCGCTCGTCGGCGCGGACGTGGGCGTCGACGAGCTCGGATGCCTGCTCGCCGGCCACGCCCGCGAGCTCCGCAGCGCGCGGCAGCTCTGCCGCCTGCGTCAGCTCGGGGGCGCCGAAGATGTTGCGGGAGTCCTCGACGTAGCACAGGCCCGGCGCTCCGCGGGTGGTGCGGGAGCGGGTACATCGTTCCGAGGACCGGAGTGATGACGAATGGTGCCCGCTTGGCTATGCTGAACGACGAGAGATACGTGACGGGCCCGGTCCGGCTGACGAGCGTGCCCGTGTCGCGCTCCAGCTCACGACGCTGCGTCCATGCGACGCACCTACGCCGCGAGCCTGCGTGCGGTCCACGGCCGTTGGGCCGACGACCACGAGCTCGTCGAGCATCTGCTGCGCGAGAGCCGCGAGTTCGCCGGGCTCTGGGCGCGCCATGAGGTCGCCAGCCCCGCGGGCACCCGCAAGCGCTTCGACCACCCGCTCGTGGGCCCGATCACGTTGGACTGCCAGATCCTGACGAGAACCTGACCGAGGCTGGTCGTCTTCACCGCCACGCCCCGGTCCGAGGACGCCGAACGCCTCAAGCTGCTGTCGGTGATCGGGACCCAGGAGCTCCCGATCGATCCGGTCGCGGCGATGGACGCAGTCAGTCCGACCGCCTGACGGGCGTGAAGGCCAACGCTCTCGTGGGAGTCGCCCCCCGAGCGAGTAGCCATTTCTGGTGATTTCTGGCAACTCGCGGTATGGTTGTCCGTGGCCATGGGCGTCGTCGATCGCAAGCAGGAGTTGTTCGAGAACATCGTGAGGCTGCGCCGCGTGGGCCGCGGCGCGCCCGGTGACGCGGATATCGCGGCGGTGCGGGTCAGCTTGGAGCGCGAATTGGGCGAGACCGTCTCGCGGCGCTTGGCGGCGAGGACCCTCGGCGTCAGCCACGCGGCGCTGGAGCGGTGGATCAAGGCGGGCGATCTGCCGGTCGTCTATTCGGCCGCGGGCCGCACCGAGATCCCGGTTCCGGCGCTCCTGGACCTCCGCGAGTCCATCGATCGCGATCGTGCCGACGGCCCGCGGCGGTATGCGCTGGCCCCGGCGATGGCTCGCTATCGCAACGCGGCGGAGCGCGTGCCGATCGGCACACTCGAGGAGACCGAGCGCCAAGGTGGCCACAGTCGCGCCAGCGGCCGCAGCCTCGCTTATCACCGGGCCGTCGCACGGCGACTACGCCGGCCGATGGTCGACGAGGCTCGGCACGTCCTGTATCGCTGGCGCGAGCAGGGACGGATCGACCGGCGCTACGCGGAACGCTGGGACGAGGTGCTGCGACGTCCGGTGGCCGAGATCCGACGGCTCATCATCCAGGAGAGCGGGGAGGCCGACGATCTGCGCCAGAACTCGCCGTTTGCCGGGACGCTCAGCGAGGCTGAGCGTCGGCGCGTACTCGGCGAGGTTCGCTGATGCGGCTCGACGAGTTCGAGCACGTGATCGCTGCGGCGGCCAACGTGACCGGTCAGGACGAGTTCGTGGTCATCGGCAGCCAGGCGATCCTCGGCAGCCATCCTGAAGCTCCAGCGGCGATGTTGGTGTCCTTGGAGGCGGACATCCACCCGCGTTACCGACCGGAGTTGGTCAACGCCATCGACGGAGCCCTCGGCGACGGCTCGCAGTTCACGCCGATGCGCAGCGATCCATGCAGCACGGTTCAGGCACGGAGAGGCAGTGCGGTGGGGAGGCAGCTCCTACGTCGACGCCGCGGCGCCTCGCGGCCTGACACCGACCGGAGGCCTGGGCCTGCGCGATCAGGCAGCGGCGAAGCCCCGCGCGGGCCGGACGGCGGAGTGGTGCAGGAGGAAGCCTGCGATGTCCCGCTCGGCCCGGGGCTCGTCGATGTTGTACATGTGCGCAGCGTCGGGCCACAGTCGCAGCTGCGCGCCCGGAATTCTCTCGGCCAGCACGAGCGCGTTCGCGGGCGGCACGAAGACGTCCTCCTCGCCGTGGACGACGAGCGTCGGGGCGGCCATCTGGTTGAGCCGCTCGTACGCGTCGTGCGTCGCCACGGCGGTCGCCTGGTGCAGATAGGCGAGGGGTTCAGGGGGCGAGCTCAGCCGATGCGCGATGTCGGCGGCAATGCGCTCCGGGTGCGACCGGCGGGTCTTCTCGGCATAGGTGTAGGGGACGGCGGCCCACGCCGCCTCTTCCGGCCCCATGGCGCCGGCGCGGACGAGGAACGTCTGCGCGAACGAGGCGGCCGAGGGCTTGTAGGCGGCGAACCCGCCGGCGGAGCTGGCACCGAGGACGAGCGCCTGGACGCGATCGGGGTGCCGGAGCGCCACCTCCTGCGCCACCAGGCTGCCGAGCGAGATGCCGTACACGTGGGCGCGCTGCTCGCCGGCGGCGTCGAGGACCGCCACGGCGTCCTGGGCCAGTTGCGCCGCCGTGTAGGGCCACGGCACGCGACTGCTGCCCCCGGTGTCGCGGTTGTCGAAGGCGATCACCCGGAACGAGCGGGCCAGAACGGGGATCGTCGCCGACCAGGCGTCGACCGTCATCCCCTGTCCGGCGATGAGCAGCACGGCCGGTCCGTCACCGAAGCTCTCCCAATGGAGCTCGACTGTTCCGTTGCTGGCGAAGGGCATCGGGGCGCAATCCTCCTCGGGGTTTCGGTCCAGTCAACGGCGCGGACGCCCTCGGTCCGGCTGGCCTTCCGTACGGTCGACCCGTCTCTTCGGGCCGGTCTGCTGCGGTTCGCGGCTCCGTAGCGTGTCCGTGCGGAAGCCCGCGTTCAATCGACCGGAGATCTCACGACCGTCATCGTCACAGGAGCGGCGGGCCACCTCGGCCGCCTCGTCGCCGAGCAGCTGCTGGAGCGCCTCGCGCCGGAGCAGGTCGTGCTCGTCACTCGCCGTCCGGAGGCCTTGCGTGAGTTGCGCGCTCGCGGTGCCGAGGTCCGCTACGGCGACTTCGACGACCCCGCTTCACTGCGCGACGCCTTCGCCGGCGGCCGCCGGATGCTGCTGATCAGCACCGACGCCCTCGGTCGCCGGGCCGGCCAGCATCGCGCCGCCATCGATGCCGCGGCGACGGCCGGCGTCCGCCACGTGGTCTTCACGTCGATCGTCAAACCCGTGGCCTCCAATCCGACCGGCGCGCTCGCCGCTGAGCCGGGTGTGACAGAAGCGATGCTCCATCGCAGCGGTCTGGCGTGGACGGTGCTGCGGTTCGGAAGCTTCGCCGAGCTGGTGCTTCCGCCCGCCGCGACCGCGGTCCAGAACCGCCGGCTGGTCACGAACAACGGCGGCGGACGCATCGTCTTCGTCTCGCGCCGGGACTGCGCCGAGGCGGCCGCCATCACGCTCACGACCGACGGCCACGCCGGCAAGACCTACGAGATCACCGGCACCGAGGCCCTGTCCGTGCAGGATCTGGCCGAGCTGTACGGCGATCTGAGCGGACAGCCGGTGAAGGTCCTGCAACTCAGCGACGCGATGCTCACCAACGTCCTCGTCGGCATCGGCACGCCCATGCCGAGCGCCTGGCGCATCGCCGCGTTCGGCCGGGCGGTCCGCCGCGGGTACTTCGACGTGGTCGACCCGGCCTTCGAGCGCCTCACCGGACGCCCGCCGGTGGCGCTGCGCGACGTGCTCGTCGCCCAGCGCGCAGACCTGCTGGCCGTGGGCTGAGAGCCCTGAGAGTTGTCGCGGGCGCGGTCGAGCATCGAGCTCGACGTGTGCCTGCTGCGGCCTACCGTGGCCGACCTGACGGGCAGAAGCCCACGCGCACTCGCGTCGTCCTTGCGGCCAACCGCGCCGTGTTCCAAGAACGGAGGCCAGCCCGGGGCGACCGGCTCGGCAGACGAGCACCAGCGTGTGGCCGGCGTCGAGCGCCCGTCAGTCGTCGCCGCCACGCCCGCGGCCCTTGCCGCTGTTGTCGTCGCCGCTGCCGGAGCCCGAGCCGGACCTGTCGTCGCCGGAGCCTGAGCCGGAGTTGTCGTCGCCGGCGGTGCGGGTGGGCGCGGGCGCGGGCGCGGGCGTGGGCGCCGGGGTCGTGCTGGGCGGCGCCGTCGTGGCCGGGGTCGTTCTCGTGGTCGTCGTCGTCGTCGCCGGCGCGGGGGCGCGGCGCGCCGGCGTCGTGCGCGTCACCGTGGTCACGACGGGCGCCAACTGCTCACCGGCGCTGAGCGGTTCGCCCGCCAGGCCGATGCGCTGGCCCGCGAGCTGCGAGACCGCGACCCCGAGGGCCGCCGCCAGCGCCAGGCCGCCCAGGGCGAGCGCGACCATCCGCCATCTGCTGCTCATGCCGTCCTCCTTGCCGTCTCGGCGCCCGCGCCCGCAGCCGGGCGTGGCGCGGCCGTCGCCGGGGCGAAGCCGACCGTCGCCCGTGTGCCGCCCGCAGTCCGCGGCGTCAGCGCCACCGTGGCGTTCCAGCGACCGGCCAGCTCGCGGGCGATCGCCAGCCCGAGGCCCGAGCCGCCCGGCGTGCCACGCCCGGTGCGACCGCGCCGGAAGCGCTCGAACACCGCCTCCGCCTCGCCCTCCGCCAGGCCCGGCCCCTCGTCGTCGACGTGGATCGCCGCCGCCTCGGCGACCACCGCTACGGTGGTGCCCGCCGGCGAGTAGGCAATGGCGTTCTCGATGAGCGCGTCGAGCACCCGATCGACGTCGCCGCGCGCCGCGTGCACGCGGCCCGGGGCACATGGCACAGCGGTCAGCTCGATGCCGCGCGTCGCGGCGGAGGGCGCCCAGCGCTCGACCGCCTCGTGCGCCGAGGTCCCGAGCTCGATGGCCTCGGCCGGCGGGCGCATGCCCGGCGCCCGCGTGAGGATCAGCAGCTCCTCGACGATGCGCGTCAGCCGGTGCGCCTCGCCCGTTGCGGCCCGCAGCTCCTCGCGGACGACCGCGGGATCGCCACCGTCCAGGGCGGCGTCGGCTTCTTCGAGCCGCAGCCGCAGCGCGGTCAGCGGCGTCCGCAGCTGGTGCGAGGCATCGGCGACGAAGTCCTGATGGGAGCGCAGCAGCCGCGCCAGCCGCGCCGTCATCTCGTTGAACGAGCGCGCCAGCGATCGCTGCTCGCGCGTGCCGTCGACCGCGGCCATCACCGACAGGTCGCCCGCCGCCACCTGCTCGGCCGCCCGCTCGAGGCGGCTCACCGGCCGCGCGACGCGCTGCGCGACCAGCGCCCCGACGATCGCGGCGAGCCCGAGCACGAGCAGCCCGAGCAGCGCGAGCGCGACCCACGAGCGGTGCACGGCACGATCGACGGCGCGGACGCTCTGCGTGATGCGCACGGCACCGGACGGCCGGCCGCGCTGCACCGTCGGGGCGGACGTCGTCAGCAGATCCTCGGCGAGGGTCTCCGAGCGCCGGATGTTCTGGACGCTGCGCCCGGTCAGCGCGGTGGCGATCTCCGGGCGCGAGGCGTAGGACTCGCCGCGCATCGCGGGGCCCGCGCTGTCGGCGAGCACGATCCCCCGGCGGTCGACGACGAGCACGCGGCCGCGGGTCGCGGCCGCCGTCCGGTCTACGACCGCCTGCAGCTGCGCGCGGTGCGCGGGGGTCAGGAGGTCGGCCGCCGTCGCGGCGACGATCGCGGCCTGCGCGGAGGCCTGCTGGCGCACCTCGGCGTCGACGCGGTCGCGCAGGGCGATCCCGAGCGGCACCTCGAGCGCGACGACCGCCAGGAGCACGACGTACGCGCTGGTCAGCGCGAGCAGGAGCCGCAGGCTCATCGGGGAGGACCGTCCGGGGCCGCGAAGCGGAAGCCGACGCCGCGCACGGTGTGCAGCCAGCGCGGCGCCGCCGGGTCGTCGGCGAGCTTGCGTCGCAGCCAGCCGATGTGGACGTCCAGCGTCTTGGTCGAGCCGAACCAGTTCTCGTCCCACACCTCGGCCATCAGGTCCTCGCGCGTGGCGACGGTGCCGGCGCGGCGCGCGAGGGCCACGAGCAGGTCGAACTCCTTGCGCGACAGGTCGAGCTCGGCGCCGGCGAGGAACGTCTGCCGTGCGGCGACGTCGATCTCCAGCTCGCCGAGGCGCAGCGGCTCGGCGACGGCCGGGACGGCGCCCGCGCCGGCGCGCCGCAGGACGGCGCGGATGCGCGAGGCGACCTCGCGACCGCTGAACGGCTTGACGACGTAGTCGTCGGCGCCGAGCTCGAGGCCGAGCACGCGGTCGGCTTCCGAGTCGCGCGCGGTCACCATGATGATGGGGATGTCCGAGCGGCGGCGCAGCTCGCGGAAGACGTCGCGCCCGTCGCCGTCGGGCAGGTTGAGGTCCAGCAGCACGAGGTCGGGCTGCAGCTCGTCGGCGAGCCGCAGCGCCTCGGCGGCGGTGCCGGCGACCGTGGGGGCGAAGCCCTCGCGCTCCAGCGCGCGGCTGAAGGGCTCCGCGATCGACGGCTCGTCTTCGACGTAGAGGATGCGCGGCCGGGACACGGCAGCCACGCTACCGGCGGTCGCCACCCCGTCACACCGATTTTGCCTGCGCTTTGCCGGCGCGCGCGGCCTTGGCGGCCGCGACCCTGGCCTGCGTCAGGGCCTCGGCGTGGCGTCCGCCCGCGACGCGCGCGCCCGTGAGCGCCAGCACGGCCGCCACGCTGCCCAGCACCGGCCAGAACACCCACGCAGACCCGGCGTCGGTGCCTGCCATGAGCGTGTGCGCCACCGCCATGCCATAGGCCACGAGCGTGAAGCGGTGAGCGATCAACCACCGGCGCTGGCCGATCCGCCGGCGCAGCGGGAAGCTCAGCCCCAGCGCGGCCGCCAGGTAGCCGGCGATGATTCCCAGGCCGACGCCGAGCGGGCGGTAGTCGATGGCCCCGGGCAGCAGCACGCCGGACAACCCCGGGCGCAGGTACGCGTCGCCGAGCAGCGTCGCGCCGTGGACGCCGACCGCGATGAGGCCGGCGACGGCGGTGTGCTCGTGCGTGGTGCGCAGCGCGCGCGCCAGCCCGGGCCGGCGCGCGAGCTTGCCGCCGAGCATCAGCCCGGCGAGGACAGCCGTGCTGAGCAACGCGAGCGCGACCAGGCCCGAGGCCCGCGAGGCCAGCCACCAGCCGTGGTCGAGGGCGTCGGGCCCCGTCATGCCGCGAGCGCTGTCGAGGTGCTCAGCGGCCCCGCCAGCTCGACGGCCCCGTCGTCGTGCACGACCACGCCACCGTGCTGGGCGAGCCAGGCGCCCGCGCCGTCGCGGCCGCTCAGCAACGCCGCCTTGGCGAGGACCTCGGCCTCCAGCGCGCTCGGCGCCAGCGCCGTGACCGAGGCGAGGCCCGTCCACGCCGGGCGCCCGGTCGACGGGTCGAACAGGTGATGCGCCGGACCGCGGGTGCCGGCCCAGATCCGCGCGCCCAGACCTGAGGTCGCCACGCCGCCGCGGTCGAGCTGCAGCACGGCGGCGGTCGCACCGCCAAAGGGGTGCGCCACGAGGATCTCGAACGGTGCCTCGTCGCCGGGCGGGCGCACGAGGGCGATGTCGCCGCCGACGTCGACGACCGCGCGGCGCGCGCCCACGCGCTGCGCCAGGACGTCGGCCGCCAGGCCCTTGCCGGTGCCGCCGCTGTCCAGGCGCAGGCCGGGCGGCCGGGTGACCGTCAACGCCGCTGGGTCGCAGCGGACGGCGCGCCACGCCGCGGCGGGGTGTGCGGCGGCTGGCTGCCGGGCCGGTGCGGCGGCCAGCGCCGCCCGCGGGTCGAGGGCACGCGCTGGGTCCCAGCTGCGGGTGTAGCCGCAGGCCTCGACGGCGTCGAGCAGGCTTGGATCGACCAGGCCGCCGGTGCGGTGAGCCGCCCAGATCCCGGCGCCGACGGTCGCGCAGAGCAGCGGCGACACCGGCACCGTGGCGCGCGCATCGGCGTTGAGCGCGCGCAGCTCGCTGCCGGGCCGGAAGCGGGAGGCGCAGGCGTCGAAGCGCTCGAGCCACGCGCGGGCGTCCTGCGCGGCGGCGGGGGCGTCGCGGCCGCCGAGCATCAGCCGGACCGTGGTGCCCAGCGCACGGAAGCTCGTGTCGACGGAGCTCATGAGGCGCGGGTGACGACGGGCGCGGGCGCGGGGGCAGGGGGCGCGGCCGGCGCAGCCGCGGCAGCGGGAGCCGCGGCGGCCGGCGCCGGCGCGGCGCGGACGGGCCGGGGCGCGGGGGAGGGCGCGGCGGTCGCGGGCGCGGCGCGCACGACGTCCACGATCACGCGGCGGACGACCACGACCTTCCGCGGCGCGGGCGCCGGCGTGGTCGCCGTGGTCGTGGCTGCCGCACCGGTGGCGGTCGCACCCAGCGCCGGATCGCGGCCCGCCTGCATCTGCAGGCCCAGCGCCAGCGCGATGCCCGCGAACGCGGCACCGGTCGCGCCTGCGGTAGCGAGCGCGCGCGGCGGCACGACCGGCGCCGAACGGCGCGGGGACTCGTCAGTCATCGTCCCCGCCCCGGGCGCCGTGGTCCTCGCCGCCGTGGTCGTCGTCGCCGCCGCGGCCACGGTGATCGTCGTCGCCGTGGTCGTCGTTGCCGCGACCGCGCTGGTGGTCCTCGACCGTCCGGGTCGGCGCCGCGGCGGGCGCGGCGGCAGGCGCCGCCGCCGTCGTGGTCGTCGTCTGCGCGGGCGGGGCGGCGGTGGCCGCCGACGTCTGCCCGCGCTCGCGACGCACACGGTGGATGGTCTGGGTGACCGTCTCGGTCTGCGCCTGGGGCGCACGGTTCGTCGCGGTGCCCTGCGTGGTCGTTGCGCTGGTGGCGCCCGCGGGCGCGCCGCCGGAGGCGAGCGCCACGGCGGCCAGGGCCCCGAGCCCCAGGACGCTGCCGCCGGCGAAGATGGACTTGTTGAGAGACATGCCCGCAGCGTGCCGACCGGCCGGCTAGCCACGAGGCAAGGGCGGGCAAAAGGTTGGCAAAGGCTGCGAGCCGGGCGTGCCGTCGGTCCGCGCGAGGACCGAACTGCGCGGTTCGACAATGATCACAGTCTGACATCGAACAGCGGCACTGCGCACATTCCACCGCGGCCTTTTCGGTCGCTAGGCCAGTTGACAAGGACCCGGTCTCACCAAGCCTTGACTATGGAGCCAGTTGCGTGTTTAACCGTGGTGTTGTTGGGTGCGTTGCTCCCAACCGCGGGATCGCGGGCTCTGTCGCAGGGCGCGCGACCTCGCCGCCTGTCCACAATCAATTGGTTGCGCGCATATGCGCGTCAGTCAGGAGGGTGTATCAATGTTCATTCGCAAGCCGGTGCTTCTTGCGGCGCTGGCCGCACTTGGGGCGATCGGGGTGGGCGCGAACTCGGCCTCGGCGAGCGTGTACGCGCACGGTGGGAACAGCACCGGCAACCTGCTCTCGACAGGCAATACGCTCGGCACGTCGACCCTGTCCGGCAACGCTGTTCTCACCACGAGCGCGGGCACCGTCACGTGCACGACCTCGGCATTCTCGGGCACCCTGACCAGCGCCAACCCGGCCACGAACCTGTCGGGGACGCTCCAGAACCTGTCGTTCGGGAGCCCGTCGACGTCGGCCTGCAGTGACAGCATCCCGTTCATCAACGTGCATGACTGCGCGTTCTACTCGGATGCCAACAACTCGGCGTCCTTCTCGACCAACACGACGGGCACCGTCCTCAACACGACCGTCACGGTCAAGTGCGCGTTGAGCACCGGCGGCAACTGCTACTTCCGGGCGAGCGCTGTCCCCGGCACCCTGAGCTACTCGCCCGCGTCCGGCACCACGACGTCCAACTCGCTGTCGTACAGCAGCGTCGCCGTGTCGCAGGCCGCGTCGCCTTCGAGCAGCTTCGGCTGCTCGAGCAGCGGCACGTTCAGCGCCACCTACACGTCGATCCGGGCGACGTCCGGGACGTACAACGGACAGCTGATCGCCTTCAACACCACGGCGTAGCGGTCGCAGTCGCTCGTCTGACCAGGGATCCGCGGCGGGTCGGCTTCGCTCGAAGCCGGCCCGTCCGCGCCGTCTGCCACCGGGTGGCGCGGGGTCGATGGTCGCCGCGCGTACCGCCGCTTGACATCAGAACCATTGGTGTGTTTTAGTCGTCCGAAGCGTGGCGGGCGCCGCGTCCAGTCTGGTTTCCGGGGCCCGGGCCCGGCGATATCGGAAGGTAGGTCATGGTCCAACGATTCCGGTCCCTGCGACGCATTCGCACGAGTGGAACCTCAGTACTCGGCGTCACGGCTGCGCTGTCGGCGGGAATGCTCAGCCTAGCCTGGGTCCCGGCGGCATCCGCCGCCCAGACGTCCAACGGGCGCGGGTACGAGCTGGTCAACGGTCCGGACATCAACGTGTCCGAGATCCCGCGCGTCCCGACCGCGACGGACGACGGTGGTGCCGTGGCGTTCCTGACCTTTGCCACGAGCGACGAGGTCTCCGGCGCGGTCGTGGCGTCGACCGAGGTCGCGCGCCGGACGACCGGCGGATGGCAGCGCACGGACGGCACGATTCCCGTCGTCCGCGGCCCGCAGACCCTCGGCATCAACTGGCCGGCGGCGTTCTCGCGCGATCTCAGCCGCGAAGTGCAGCACAGCGGCGGCCCCAGCGACCCCGACGACCTGGACGGCGACTTCGACGACCTGTACGCGTTCGACGTCGGTTCCCAGGCGTACCGCTGGCTGTCGAAGCCCGACGTGCTGCCTGATCGCGCGCCCACCGCCGCCACGTTCGTCGGCGCGTCGCACGACTTGCAGCGCGTGACGTTCGAGGTGCACTTCGGCCCCATCCTGTCGGGCGCCCCCAACGACGCGCTGTACGTCAACGACGCGACCGGGACCCGCCTCGTGTCCGTCCTGCCCGACGGCACGCCGGCGGCCAACCCGACCAGCGCCGCGTACCCGTGGCAGCGAGGGCTCAACGACAATGTGTTCCTCGGCACCCGCGTCGCGCATGGCGGGCGCCACAGCGTGTCCGACGACGGTCGCCGCGCGTTCTTCTACGACAGCCAGAGCTTCCCGGCGCCGATCTACCTGCGCGACGACGACCACACGGTGCCGATCTCCGCGTCGCAACGGACCGGCGACGTGGGGACGATGCACGCCGCCTCGTTCATCGCCGCGAGCCACGACGGCTCGGTCGCCCTGTTCGAGAGCCCCGATCAGCTGACCGACGCCGCACCGGCGGGCGGAGGGATCTACCGGTACGACATCGACGCGGGATCGCTCACGCTGCTCGTCGCCGCCAACGATCCCGGCGGGCTGCAGCTCGGCAGCGCGATCGCGTCCGACGACCTGTCGCACCTCTACTTCGTCTCGCCGGTCGCGTTCACCGCAGATGCCCAGGCCGGGCAGCCCAACGTCTACGTCTTCTCAGGTGGAACGCCGACGTTCGTGGCGACCGTCGGCTTCGGCGAGACCGTCGCGCGGGTCTCGCGCACCGGCCGGTACGCGGTGCTGCGCACGACCTCGTCGTTGGGAGGCGCGCCGAACAACGGCCATACCGCGCTCTATGCGTACGACGCGGAGACGGGGTCGCTCGTGTGCGCCTCGTGCCGCCCGGACGGAGTGGGCTCTGAGGGCGACGCCAACCTCGACGACCAGCTTCCCGGTCTGCTCCAGCCGGCGTTCACGGCGACGCGCAACATCACGGACGACGGCGTGCTGTTCTTCGCCTCGAAGGACCGGATCGTCCGCGACGACCTCGGCCCGGCGGCCGACATCTACGAGTTCGACCACGGCACGACGACGCTGCTGACCTCGGGGCGCAGCGATGCGGACGCCTTCATGGCCGACAACGGCGACGACGGTCGCGACGTGTTCTTCACCACGCGCGACCGGTTGACGTCATCCGACGGCGACGGCGGCCTGCTCGATCTCTATGACGCTCGTCGCGGTGGCGGCTTTCCCGAGCCGCCGTCATCGAAGCCGGGCTGCACCGATGACGGTTGCCAGGGCCCGGTGCCGGCGCGCCCGGTGCTGCCGGGCATCCGCAGCTCGTCGCCTTCAGGGCAGGGCAACGCCGAGCGGCCGGTGGTGCCGCCGAAGATGACGATCAAGCTGACCGCGCTGACGGCCAGGAGCCGCGCTCAGCTCGCGCGGACCGGACGGGCGACGCTGGCCGTCCGCGTCAGCGGCGGCGGCAAGGTGTCGGTGAGCGTCCGCGGGGCGGTGGGCGGTCGCACGGTGACCCTGGCGTCGGCCAGCCGCACGGTCCGCACGACGAAGGCGACGACCGTGCACCTGCGGCTGACGCTGACGCGCAGCGCGAAGACCGCGCTCGCCCGGCACCGTCGCCTGAAGGTGACGATCGAGGCGCGGCTCGCAGGCGTCGCCAACGTCCAGAAGTCGACCCTCACGCTCGTCGCGGCGCAGCGATGACCACCATCGTCACCACCAGGAGTGCAACGAAGATGATGAACATCGCCCATCACGACGGTGGTCGCCGGCTCCTGCTGGCGAGCGCGCTCGCCGTCGCCCTCGTGCTGCTCCTGACCCCGGGGGCGGCCCGCGCGGACTATGGACTGAGTCATTTCAGCGCGACGTTCCAGGACGCGAGCGGCGCGCCGGTCACCCAGGCCGGGGCGCACGCCGACCTCGTCACCGACATGGTGTTCAACACGGCGCCCGACCCGGTCTCCTCGCCGAGGATGTCGCCGGACGAGCAGGTCAAGGACGTGCGGGTGGACCTCCCGACCGGGTTCTACGGGAACCCGAAGGCGATCGCCACGTGCACTCCGGCGCAGCTGGTCGCGACCCAGGCCTACTGCGCCCCTGACGCCCAGGTGGGGCTCCTCCGGCTCCAGCTCCAGCCCGACAGCTCGGATCCCTCCAGCTTCTTCACGGTGCCCGTCTACAACATGGTGGCCGCCGACGGCGAGCCCGCTGCGCTGGCGGCGTTCGTCATCGGGCCGCTGGTCAAGATCTCGATCGCGGTGCGCAGCGACAGCGACTACGGCCTCCAGGCCACGCTGTCGAACCTGAACCAGGGTCTGCCGGTCTATGCGACGAGGCTGACCCTCTGGGGCACCCCATCGGATCCGGCACACGACCCCGATCGGATGTCGACCGCCGGCGCGCCCAACACGCCCAGCGGGGGCGAACAGCGCCCGTTCCTGACGATGCCGGCGCGCTGCGAGCCGGTCACCACGACCGTCACGACGCGCTCCTGGCAGAACCGGGACCGCTGGGTCACGGCCCGGTCGACGTCGCCGACGCTGACGGGCTGCGACCGGCTCAGGTTCCAGCCCGAGATCACGATGCGCCCGGTGGTGACCCAGGCCGACAAGCCGTCCGGCTACGACGTCGACGTCGCGGTGCCGCAGCCGGAGTCGATCGCCTCGCTCGGCACGCCGCAGCTGCGCAGGGCGGTCATGACGCTGCCGGAAGGTGTGGCGATCTCGCCGGCATCCGCGGCGGGGCTCGAGGCATGCTCGGACGCGCAGCTCGCGTTGGGAACTCGCAACGAGCCGACGTGCCCTGACGCGTCGAAGGTGGGGACGGTGTCCATCACGACCCCGCTGCTTGCCGAGCCCCTGCAGGGGGACATCGTCGTCGGCTCGCCGACACCGGAGCACCTGTTCAGGATCTTCATCGTCGCCCGCGGGAGCGGCATCGTTGTGAAGCTCCCCGGCATCGTCGAGCCCGACGAGCGGACCGGTCAGCTCACCACGGTGTTCGACGACGCGCCGCAGCTGCCGTTCAGCCGCCTCCATCTGCATTTCAAGGGCGGAGATCGGGCGCCGCTAGCCAACCCGCAGAGCTGCGGCACCAAGTCGACGGCCACGCAGTTGACGGCGTGGGACGGCTCGACCGCCACGCCTGGCGATGCGTTCGCCATCAGCGGGTGCACGGGCGGGTTCGCTCCGGCGTTCGAGGCAGGCACGTTGAGCGCGGGCCCCGGCCAGTTCACGCCGTTCGCGATGACGCTCCGTCGCGACGACGGCGATCAGGACCTGTCGGCGATCGACATGGCGTTGCCGTCCGGCCTGCTCGGGTTCCTCGCCGGGGTGCCGAGGTGCGATGAGCTCCCGGCCTCCGCGGGCTTCTGCGATCCCGCAACCCAGATCGGCACGACGACCGTCGAATCGGGCTCCGGCGGCCAACCGCTGGCGCTTGCCGGCAAGGTGTTCCTCGCCGGCCCGTACAAGAGCGCGCCCTACAGCCTCTCGATCGTCGTCCGCGCCGTCGCCGGTCCGTACGACCTCGGGACGGTCGTGGTTCGGGTCGCGCTGCGGATCGACCCCGTGGACGCGCACGTCACGGCCGTCAGCGATCCGCTTCCGACGATTGTGAAGGGCGTGCCGCTGCGGCTGCGCACGGTCAATGTGACGCTCGATCGGGACCGCTTCATGCGGACGCCGACGAACTGCACGCCGTCGACGATCACGGCGAACCTGCACTCGGTCTCGGGCGCGTTGGTCAGCCCCGCCAGCACGTTTCAGGTGGCCAACTGCGCGGCGCTCTCGTTCGCGCCGAAGCTCAGCCTGGCGCTCGGCGGCAGGGGGCAGACGACGGACGGCAAGCACCCGGCGCTCTCCGCATCGGTGACCCAGGGGGCCGGGCAGGCGAACCTGCAGAAGATGACCGCCGAGCTGCCGCTCGCGCTCGCGCTCGACCCCGACAACGCCCAGTCGGACCGCCTCTGCACGTTCGAGGCCGGGGCGAAGACGATCCCCGACTGCCCGGCGCGCTCGATCGTCGGCACGGCCACGGCGGTCACGCCGGTCCTCGACCAGCCGCTGTCCGGGCCGGTCTACTTCATCAAGAACATCCGCGTCGACCCAAAGACCGGTCGTCCGATCAGGACGCTGCCGACGCTGGCCATCGTGCTCCAGGGCGGTGGCGTGCAGCTCGTGCTGCGCGCGACGACGGCGGTGGTCGACGGCAAGCTCGTCACCACCTTCGGCAAGATCCCCGACACGCCGGTGCGCAGCTTCACGCTGAACCTCAACGGCGGCAAGGAGGGCATTCTGGTGATCACCGGCGCCGGCGTGTGCAACGCCACCCAGCTCGCCGACCTGACCATGGACGCTCAGAATGGGAGGGTCGTCGCCGACGACGTCACCATCGCGACGTCGGCCTGTCCGCTCAAGGTCATCAGCAAGACGGTCGGAGCCAAGAGCGTCACCGTCAAGATCGGCGGTCTCGGCGCCGGCAAGGTCACCGTTTCGGGCAAGGGCATCAAGACGACCACGCGGACGCTCACCTCCTCGACGGTCGCGACGGTCGTCGCGAAGCGGACGGGCCGGGCGCGTCCGACGAGCGTCAGGGCGTCGTTCATCCCGAAGGGCGCGAAGAGGGCCAAGGCCGTGACAGCCTCGCTGCTCTCCGGCAGCGGGAGCAGGTAGCTCAGCGATACGTTCTGACGGATGTCGCCCCAGCACGCCGACCCTGCCGTTCGCCGCGCGACGTCGTCGGACGCTGGAGCGATCGGGCGGCTACTTCACGACTTCAACACGGAGTTCGGTGAGCCCAGCCCCGGACAGGAGCGGCTCGCCGAGCGCATCCGCGAGCTCTTCGCCGCGGGCGACACGGCGGTGCTCCTCGGCGGGGCCGGCCCGGACGGCGTCGCCGTCCTGCGCTTCCGTCCGTCCATCTGGAGCCAGGCGCTCGAGTGCTATGTGGCGGAGCTCTACGTCGTCCCCGGGCGGCGCGGGCAGGGTCTCGGCCGAGCACTGATGGAGACGGCGATCGACGTCGCCCGCCAGACGGGAGCCGACCACATCGATCTCGGCACCAGTGAGGACGACGTCGCGGCGCGAGCGCTCTACGAGAGCCTCGGCTTCACCAACCGCGAGGGTCATGCCGACGGCCCCCTCAGCTTCGTCTACGAGCGCGAGATCTGAGCGCCCCCAGGGCGGCAGGATCGCGAGCGGCCCACGGCGACGGACTCGCTTGACAGCGGTAACAGACAACGATTACAGTGGGCATCCGTGACGACGATCGCCGATGTTGCCCGGCTCGCCGGAGTGTCCACCGCGTCAGTCTCCCGGTACCTCGCCGGCCACCGCGTGCGCGAGCACGTGGCCATCGAGCAAGCCTGCAACGAGCTGCGCTACCGCCCCAATGCCATGGCCCGCAGCCTCCGCTCGGGCCGGACACGGTCGATCGGCGTCGTCGTACCGGACATCACCAACCCGTACTACGCCGCCGTGGTCAAGGGCATCCAGGACGTCACGCTCGACGGGCCCTACCACGTGTTCCTGTCCGGTACGGACGAGAGCGCCGAGCGGCAGCACGACGTCCTCGTCGAGCTTGCCGGCCGCGCGGACGGCCTCATCCTGATTCCCGCGACCGAGCAGTCCGAGCCCTCCCGAGAACTGCAGCAGTCGCGCATCCCGGTCGTGCTCGTCGACCGCGAGGCGGAGGACGTCCACGCCTTCGACAGCGTCGTGGTCGACAACGCGGGTGGGGCCAGGCTGGCGGCCGAGCACCTGCTGGAGCTCGGTCACGAGCGCATCGCGATGATCGGCGGTCCGCTCAACACCACCCCCGGCCGCGAGCGCCACGCCGGCTTCGTCGACGCGCTCGCCGACGCCGGGATCGTGATGGATCCCGCCCACGACGAGGAAGGCCGGTTCAAGACGGAGGGCGGCTACCAGGCGGCACTCCGCCTGCTCGGCGCGCGCCCCGGCCCGACGGCCATCTTCTCGGCGAACAACCTCATGACGATCGGTGTTCTGCGGGCGGTGAACGAGCTGGGCATCCGGGTGCCCGACGAGGTGTCGCTGATCGCCTTCGACGATCTCGACCTGGGTGCGCTGCTGACGCCGCCGCTCACCTGCATCTCGCGACCCACGGAAGCCCAGGGCGCCCTGGCGATGCGCCTGTTGCTCCGGCGCCTGGAGGAGCCCGACGACGGCGCGCCGCGGGAGGCGACCCGGATCGTGATGGACGTCTCGCTGACCGTCCGCGGGTCGTGCGCGCCCGTCTCCGCGCCGGCCGGAAAGCGCCGGCGATGAGCAGGCAGGAGACGACGATGGGCGGTGAGGCGGCGCGTAGCCCACGCATCGTCGTCGTGGGATCGTCGATGATCGACCTGGTCGCGTATGCCGACCCTCTGCCGGCGGCGGGTGAGACCGTCATGGGCTCGCGCTTCCAGCAGGGGTTCGGCGGCAAGGGGGCCAACCAGGCCGTGACGGCCCGCCGGCTGGGTGCCGACGTCACCTTCGTCGGGCGTGTCGGGCAGGACACGTTCGGCCCGATGACGCTCGAGAACCTCCGTGCGGAGGGCATCGACACGAGCACGGTCAAGGTCGTCGAGGGCCACAGCACCGGCGTCGCCCCGATCTGGGTGCAAGCCGACGGCACCAACCGGATCATCGTCGTCCCGGGCGCCAACCAGGCGCTGACGGCGGCCGACGTGCGCAGCGAGATCGCCGACCTTCCTGCGGCGGACGTGGTCGTGTGCCAGCTGGAGATCGCCGAGGAGGCGGTCGCCGAGGCGCTGCGCATCGGACGCTCCTGGGGCGCCGTCACCATCCTCAACCCCGCGCCGGCCCGGGCTTCGGCGATCGAGCTGTTCTCGCTGGCGGACTGGGTCGTGCCCAACGAGACGGAGTTCGCCCTGCTGTGGGGCACCGAGGCCACCGACGACGAGGTGCGTCGCGCCTCGCGGGAGTGGGGCTGCGGTCTGATCGTCACGCTCGGCGAGCGCGGCGCGATCGCCTTGGTCGACGGCGCGATGGTGCGGCGCGAGCCGCCGGCGGTCGACGTCGTCGACACCACCGGGGCGGGGGACGCGTTCGTCGGCGGGCTGAGCTTCGCGCTGGCCTCGGGCCTCGACGTCGGCGCAGCGCTCGAGTTGGGCAACCTGTGCGGCGCGCTGAGCGCGACCGCGCTCGGAACGCAGACGTCGTTCCCCACCCGCGAAGCCGTCGAAGCGCACAGACCGGCCGCGACCGGATGACCCGCCGGCTGCCCCGGGTCGACCGCGTGGGGGTCGACGAGCGTGCCGCGATGCTCGGCCGCCGCTCGATCAAGGGCGAGGCCAAGCAGCAGGGCATTCGCCTCGCGGTCTCGATGATCGATCTCACGACGCTGGAGGGAAGCGACACGCCCGGCAAGGTCCGGGCGATCGCCGCCAAGGCGATGGCTCCGGCGCCCGGGCATCCCGACGTCCCCGCCTGCGCCGCGGTGTGCGTGTACCCCGAGTTGGTCGGCGCGGCGCGGGCGGCGGTGGCCGGCAGCGACGTTCGCGTCGCCTCCGTCGCCACGGGATTCCCCGCCGGTCAGACGCCGCTCGACACCCGCCTCGACGAAGCCCGCCAGGCCGTCGCGCTCGGCGCCGACGAGGTCGACATGGTCATCTCACGCCGGGCGTATCTCACGGGCGACGACGCTCGCGTCGTCGACGAGATCGAGCAGATCAAGGACGCCTGCGGCGCGGCGCACCTCAAGGTCATCCTCGAGACCGCCGAGCTCGGGTCCTACGACCACGTGCGTCACGCATCCATGCTCGCCATGGACGCCGGCGCCGACTTCATCAAGACGTCGACCGGCAAGGCGAGCGCCGGGGCGACTCCGGGCGTGGTGCTCGTCATGCTCGAGGCGATCCGCGACCACGTCGATCGGACCGGACGCGTCGTCGGCATGAAGCCGGCGGGTGGGGTCAGCACCAGCAAGCAGGCGCTCCACCAACTGGTGCTCGTTCGCGAGACGCTCGGCACCGCATGGCTGACGCCGGAGCGCTTCCGCCTCGGCGCGTCGTCACTGCTCAACGACCTGCTCTTGCAATACGCCAAGGCAACGACCGGCCGCTACGGCCGGCCCGAAGACTTCTCGAAGGAGTAGCCGGATGAGCGCCGATCAAGCGAGCGCGGCAGCGACCGCCGCGCCGTCGTCCTGGGACTACGCTCCTGCGCCCGAGTCGACCGACCACGTGCGGCTCGCCGACTCCTATGGCCTGTTCATCGACGGCGAGTTCACCGCGCCGCGGGACGGAGCGCGGGTCGCGACCGTCAACCCTGCGCTGGAGGAGCCGTTGGCCGACGTCGCGGTCGCGGGACCGGCCGACATCGATCGCGCGGTCGAGTCCGCGCGCGCGGCCCAGGGGAGATGGGCGCGGTTGGCTCCGGTCGAGCGCTCGAAGTTCCTGTATCGCATCGCGCGGCTGATCCAGGAGCGCACGCGCGAGCTGGCCGTCGTCGAGACGATGGACGGCGGCAAGCCCATCAAGGAGTCGCGGGACATCGACGTGCCGCTCGCCGCTGCGCACTTCTTCTACTACGCCGGCTGGGCCGACAAGCTGCCGTACGCGTTCTCCGGCCGCGACACGCGTCCGCACGGCGTGGCCGCGCAGATCGTGCCGTGGAACTTCCCACTGCTGATGGCCGCGTGGAAGCTCGCACCGGCGCTCGCCTGCGGCAACGTCGCGATCCTCAAGCCCGCCCCGACGACGCCGCTCACGGCGCTCCTGCTCGCGGAGATCTGCCAGGAAGCGGAGCTTCCGCCGGGCGTCGTCTCCGTCCTCCCGGGCGACGGCGCGGCCGGTGCGTCGCTCGTCCGCCATCCGGGCATCGACAAGGTCGCCTTCACGGGGTCGACCGCCGTCGGCCGGGGGATCCAGGCCGAGCTCGCCGGTCGACAGCGCCCGCTCACGCTGGAGCTCGGCGGCAAGTCCGCCAACATCGTCTTCGAGGACGCGGCGCTCGACCAGGCGGTCGAGGGCATCGTCAACGGCATCTTCTTCAACCAGGGTCACGTGTGCTGCGCCGGCTCCCGGCTGTTCGTCCAGGAGAGCGTGGCCGACGTCGTCGTCGAGAAGCTCTGGAGGCGGATGAGCCTCCTCAACGTCGGCGACCCGCTCGACAAGAACACCGACGTGGGGGCGATCAACTCCGCCGCCCAGCTGGCGCGCATCGAGACCCTCGTCGAGGCGGGCGAGACGGCGGGAGCCCAGCGCCGCTCGATCGAGTGCGAGTTGCCCTCCCGCGGGTTCTGGTTCCCTCCGACGTTGTTCACCGGCGTCTCCCCGGCCCACCGCGTGGCGGTCGACGAGATCTTCGGCCCCGTCCTCTCGGTGTTGACGTTCCGCACCCAGGAAGAGGCGATCGAGAAGGCCAACGACTCCCTGTACGGACTGGCCGCGGGCATCTGGACCGACAAGGGCTCCAAGGCCTTCGAGGTCGCCGCTGCGCTGCAGGCCGGCGTCGTCTGGCAGAACACCTACAACCGCTTCGACCCGACCGCCGCCTTCGGCGGCTTCAAGGAGAGCGGGTTCGGGCGCGAGGGTGGGGCCGCCGGCCTGCGTCCCTACGTGTCGGTGACGTGAGCATGCGACTCGACGTCGACAAGACCTACAAGCTGTACATCGGAGGTTCGTTCGTGCGCTCCGAGTCAGGCCGCCGCGATCCGGTCGCCGACCACGCTGGCGACCACGTGGCGAACGTCCCGCGCGCCTCCCGTAAGGACGTCCGCGACGCCGTGCGGATCGCGCGCAAGGCGCTTCCAGGCTGGAGGCAGCGCACGGCGTACAACCGGGCCCAGATCCTGTACCGGCTCGCCGAGGCGATCGAATCGCGCCGCGACGGCTTCGTCGCACAGGCGGTCCGGGATCGCCGGATCAGCACGCGACAGGCGCGCGCCGAGCTGGCGCTCGCCGTCGACACGGTCGTGTACTACGCCGGGTGGTGCGACAAGCTGGCCGGCGTCCTCGGCGGCATCAATCCGGTGGCCGCGCCGTACCTCTCCTTCTCGGTGCCCGAGCCGACCGGCGTCGTGGCCGTCGTGGCGCCGCCGGAGCCGGGGCTGCTCGGCCTGCTGACCGAGCTCGTGCCGGTCCTGGCCGCGGGCAACGTGGCCGTCGTCGGCCTGTCCGAGCGCTGGCCCTTGACCGGCCTCGACCTGGCCGAGGCGATCGGCGTGTCGGACGTTCCGGCGGGGGTCGTCGGCCTGCTCAGCGGCCGGACCGCCGAGATCGCCCCGGCGCTGGCCGCGCATCGCGACGTCGACGCGCTCGTGGACGCCGGGCAGGACGAGGCGCTCGGCGGCGAGCTCGGGCGCCTGGCTTCGGCGTCCGTGACCCGCGTCTCGCGGCCGCCGCTGGGCGACTACCGCGAGGACGCCTACCGGCTGGGCCTCGGACGGCTCGAGGCAGTGATCGAGATGAAGACCGCCTGGCACCCCGTGGGGGCGTAGGTCGCGGCCTCGACGGTGGGCCCTTGACACGCTGGCGGGCCTCATGTGTAATCGATGTCAGTAAGCGATCAGCGCAGGGCCGATGAGCAGCGAGACGTGCAGAAGGGCGAGTGCCACTGCCGTGCCCTTCCTGCCGGATCCCTGCAACCGACCCATAGGACTTTCCGATGACGCCCCGCAACATCCTGCTCGCAGGCGAGACCTGGATCAGCCACAAGATCGACACGAAGGGCTTCTCCGCCTACTCGGTCGGCTCCTACGGCGAAGGGCAGACGGAGTTCGTCGCGGCGCTCGAAGCCGCCGGCCACACCGTGACCCACATCCCGAACCACGCCGCGGTCGAGGAGTTCCCGTGGGACGTCGAGGCGACGTCGGCGTATGACGTCGTGATCCTCAGCGACATCTCGGCCGACACCCTGCAGATCCATCCCGACGGCTTCGATCGCGGGCAGCGCGTCCCCGATCGCCTCCGGATGCTCGGGGAGTACGTGCACGGCGGTGGCGGCCTGCTCATGGTCGGCGGCTACATGTCGTTCTCCGGCCTGGAAGGCAAGGCGCACTACGAGATGACGCCGCTGGCCGACGTGCTGCCGGTCGGCCTGCTGGGCCGCGACGACCGCGTCGAGACACCCGCAGGGGTGGTCCCCACGGTCGAGATCGACCACGAGGTGCTCGCGGGGATCGACGGCGAATGGCCCTGGTTCCTCGGCTACAACCGCCTGCTGCCCAAGGACGGCGGCAACGTGCTCATGACGATCGCCGGAGATCCGTTCCTGGTCGTCGGCGAGCACGGGAAGGGCCGGGTCGGCGCCTTCGCATCCGACTGCTCGCCGCACTGGGGGACGCCGGAGTTCCTCGCGTGGGAGCACTACGGCCGCCTCTGGGGCCAGCTGCTGAGCTGGCTCGGGGCCAGCTGATGAGCCGGCTCGGCGGAGGGACCCTGGAGGCGGCGCGGCCGTGATCGCCACGCAGGCCTGCCGAGTCCCACCGGGTCGGTGGCAAGCCGATCCGGTCGCCGCAATTCTGTAATCGATTTCAACCACTGGACAGATCGTCATGGACGCTGAGAACGCAGGCCCGAAGCGCGTAACTCGCTACGACTGGGAACCGTCGTACGTCGGGATCCAGACCTTCCTGAAGCTCCCGTTGAGCCTCACGCCGGCCGATCTGGTGGCCGGGGGCATCGACATCGCCATCGGGGGGATCCCCTGGGACGGGACGAACACCGCGCGCGCCGGAACGCATCTCGGCCCGCAGGGGATCAGGCGGTGCGACAACGCCTGGTCGCCGCCGCTGAACCGCCCGTCGCAGATGGTCCGCGTCGATCCGTTCGACCACCTGACGATGACCGACTACGGCGACGCCGACGTGGTGCCGGGCAACCCTGCGCTCACCCAGAAGAACATCGAGCGCTTCGTGGGCGAGATCCTGGGCGCGGGCGCGATGCCGGTCCTCCTGGGCGGCGATCACTGGATCACCTGGCCCAACGTCAAGGCGGTCGCCGAGCACTACGGCGCCGGGAACGTCGCGGTGATCCACTTCGACGCGCACACCGACACCGCACCCGTGCCCGACGACGGGGGAGTCGGCAACCACGGCACGGCGATCCGCCAGCTCGTCGAGAGCGGCACCGTGAAGGGTGAGGACTTCATCCAGATCGGCATTCGCGGCAACTGGCCGGATCCGAGCGTCACGGCGTGGATGGAGGACCAGGGCATGAAGACGCACTACATGGCCGAGATCCTGGCCCGGGGCTTCGACACCGTGCTCGACGACGCGATCGCCGAGGCCAAGGCGTCATCGGCCGAGCACGTCTTCCTCACCCTCGACATCGACGCCGTCGACCCGGCCTTCGCGCCGGCGACCGGCTCGCCGGAGCCCGGCGGGCTGACAAGCCTGGAGATCATGCGCGCGGTCCGGCGGATCACGCACGAGGTCGGCATCGTCGGCATGGACGTCGTCGAGGTCAGCCCGCCCTACGACGTCGGCAACAACATCACCGCGCTCCTGGCGCATCGCTGCGTCCTCGAAGCGCTGACCGGAACGGCCATGCGCCGCGCCGGTATCCAGGAGTCCAGCTACCTCGATCCACGCGCGGCGGGTGGCCCCGGCGCGCCCGCCGCCTAAGTCGCCCAATCCCCCCGGCACCAGGAGCTCCTCGAATGACGAAGACACAGAACATCCTCGGCCTCACGGTCGCCATCGGCGCCCTGGCGGTCGCGGGGTGCGGCGGCGGCTCGAGCCCCGGCGGCACCGGAGGCGGCACCACCGGTCCCGGCGCCACCGGGGGCAGCGGTGGCGGCGCCAACAAGCCGGCGTCCGACACCACACTGAACCTCGGCTACTACGAGGACATCCAGAGCCCCGATCCCGACATCCAGTACGACATCCCGGGGCTCGAGATCGTCAACAACGTCTACGAGGGGCTCGTCAAGTACGGGACCGGCACGAGCACCAAGATCGAGCCGTGGCTCGCCACCAGCTGGACCATCTCGAGCAACAAGAAGGTCTACACCTTCAAGTTGCGCAAGGGGGTGCTCTTCCACGACGGCACCACGTTCGACGCCGCGGCTGCCAAGGCGAGCTTCGAGCGTCGCATCGCGCTCAAGCAGGGCACCTACTACCAGGTCCAGGCGATCAAGTCGATCGCCACGCCCGACTCGTCGACGCTGAAGATCACGCTCAAGGCCCCGACGTCGGCGTTCATGGACTACCTCGCCTCGCCCTACAGCGTGAAGATGATCAGCCCGACGGCGATCAAGGCGCACGCCAAGGGCACGGACCGTGGGCAGGCGTGGCTGGGAAAGCACGACGCGGGCACGGGCGCGTACACCCTCACGCAGTTCACGCTCGGCCAGCAGTACGCGGCCAAGGCGTGGGACAAGTGGTGGGGACAGGCGCCGTACTACAAGAAGATCGTGTTCAAGTTGGTGCCGGACTCGGGCAGCCAGGTCCTGCAGCTCAAGGGCGGCGACCTCGACATCCTGCATCAGCAGCCGATCACGACCGTCGACCAGTTCAAGAGCACGAAGGGGTTCCAGACCAAGGTGTTCCCCGTCTTCCTGAAGACGTGGATCCACGTGAACCCGAACCGGCCGCCGTTCAACGTCCCGGCGGTCCGTGAGGTCCTCGGCCAGGCGATCAACCGCGACGTGATCACGAAGACGTTCTTCGGCGCCTACGGCACGACGTCGACGCAGATGTACCCGAAGTACATGCTGGCGCCCAGCCTCGCGCCGGACGCGCAGCCGCTCGATCCGTCGAAGCTCAAGGCAGCGGTGGCCAAGCTGCCGTCGTCAGACCGCAAGGTCGATCTGATCTACCTCTCCGGCCACGGCGCCGACATCCAGCGGGTCTCGGAGGAGGTCGGCAACGAGCTGCGCCAGGCGGGACTCGACGTCAACGTGCACGAGGTCCCGGTCGCGACGCTGTTCGCCTACCCGTCCAAGGACCCGAAGGCCGCGCCCAACCTGTTCATCGGCAGTGAGAACCCGGACTCGGCGAACCCCGACACCTGGGGCCGGCCGTACATGTACAAGGGTGCCGGGCTGAACTACCTGGGCGGAGCCGTCCCCGCGGCCGACGCGAAGATGGACGCCGGCCTTGCCGAGACCGATCCGGCCAAGGCGACCGACGACTATGTGCAGGCCGGCACGATCCTCCACGACTCCGGCGACTACGTCACCGTCGCCGACCCGATGGACACGTTCATCGCGCGGACCGGGATCACCGGCTTCACGCATCAGCTGAGCTGCGTGACCTGCCTCGTCCTCTCGGATCTGAAGGCCGGTCAGTAGTTGATCGGGTCGGTCACCGGCGCCCCTCCGCGCCGCCCGGCGTGGATGGGCGGCGGATCGCGGGCCGGCCGGCGGCGGCGAGCGGGGAGCACCCCGCTCGCCGACAAGGTGATCCTGATCGGAGCGGCGCTGCTCGTCGCGGTGCTGCTCGTCCTGCCGCCGCTGCTGCCCCACGGGCCGCTCGACCTGGCGGGGCTTCCGCTCACGCCGCCGGGCAGCGCGCACCTGCTGGGCACCGACGAGCAGGGGCACGAGCTGCTGACGCGGATCGCCTACGGCATGCGCAACTCGCTGCTCTCGGCGTTCGTGATCATCCTCTCGGGCGTCGCGATCGGCGGCGTCATCGGGCTCGTCGCAGGAATGGCCGGCGGTTGGGTCGACGCCGTGCTGATGCGCCTCACCGACCTGTTCCTCGCGCTGCCCGGGCCGTTGCTGGTCCTCGCCGTCGTGGCCGCGCTGGGACCGAGCCTCCAGCACACGCTCGTCGGCGTCGCGGTGGTCTGGTGGCCCTGGTACGCCCGCGTCACCCGTGGGCAGGTCCGCGCGACCGCGCGGCAACCTCACGTCGAGGCCGCGCGCCTGGCCGGCCTGAGCCGCCTGCGCATCGCGTTCCGCCACGTCCTCCCGGGCTCGCTGAGCCCGATCGTGGTCACGGCGTCGCTCGACATCGGCAACGTCGTCCTCCTGCTCGCCGCGCTGTCGTTCCTGGGTCTCGGGTCGTCGGACACGACGCCGGAGCTGGGCGCCATGAGCGCCCGCGGCCTCACCTACCTGTTCTCGAGCTGGTGGGTGGCGGTGTTGCCGGCCGTCGGCGTCTTCGTGGTGGCCTTCGTGGGCAACTTCGCCGGTGACGCCGTTCGGGATCTGGTGGAGCGCTGATGGGCCGCTTCGTCCTCGGACGGCTGGTCTCGCTGGTCGTCGTCCTCGTCGCCCTGACGTTCGTCGTGTTCATCATCCAGTCGGCGGTCCCGAGCGATCCCGTCGCAGCGACGCTGGGCGGTGGCGCCAGCAAGCAGGTGATCGCGGAGAAGCGCCACGAGCTCGGCTACGACCGTCCGCTGTACGTGCAGTACGACCGCTTCCTCCAGCGGCTGTCGCACGCGGATCTCGGCGTCTCGCTGCGCACCCACGACAAGGTGCTGACCGACGTCGGGCGCTTCGCTCCGGCGACGATCGAGCTCGCGGTCGTCTCGCTGCTGTTCGTCACCATCTTCGCCTTCGTGCTCGGGCTGTGGTCGGCATCGCAGGGCCGAGGGTCCGGAGCGGTGCGCGTGCTCATGATCGGCGGCTCGTCCCTGCCGTCGTTCCTGGTCGCGATCCTGCTCGTGCTGCTGTTCTACTCGACGCTCCACTGGCTGCCCGCGTCCGGACGGACGAACGGGGGCACCGCGACGGGGTTCGTGCTCGTCAAGAGCGTGCTGCATCTGGATCCGTCGGCGTTCTGGGACGGCGTCCGGCACGTCCTGCTTCCCGCGATGGTCGTCGCGATCGGCCCCGGCGTCGCGATCGGTCGCGTGCTGCGCGGAGGGCTGCTGGAGGCGATGCGCCAGGACTACGCCCGCACCGCGCGGTCCAAGGGGCTGGCGGCGAGGACGGTGCTCGTGCGCCACGGCGTGCGCAACGCGCTGACGCCGACGCTGTCGATGGCGGGCCTGCAGGTCGGGCTGCTCCTGACCGGGGTGGTCGTGGTCGAGTCGGTGTTCGCGTGGCCCGGGCTGGGTCTCTATACGGCCGCGGCGCTGCAGCATTCGGACTTCCCCGCCATCGTCGGCGTGACGTTCGTGCTCGGCGCGGTCTACGTCGTGGTGAACGCCCTGGTCGATGTGCTGCAGGTCGTTGCCGATCCACGACTGAAGGATTCGTGATGAGTCGTTCCACCATGCGGCGGCCGGTCGCGCTGCCCGCCCGCGACGACGCGGCGCCGGTGGCGTCGGTGCGCGATCTGTCGGTGAGCTTCGGGACCGGCGAGGACGCCGTGCGCGCGCTGCGCGGGGTGTCGCTCGACATCCAGCCCGGTGAGGTGATCGCATTGGTCGGGGAGTCCGGGTCGGGCAAGAGCGTCCTGGGGTCCGCGATCCTCGGCCTCGTCACGGGCATGTCGGGCGTGCAGCTCGGCGGCAGCGTGGACGTGGCCGGCGTCGACATGCTCGGGGGCTCGGACCGCGTGCGTCGTGGCCTGCGCCGTCAGGTGCTCGGCGCGGTCTTCCAGGACCCGCTCACGTCGCTGAATCCGACGATGCGGATCGGCCACCAGCTGACCGAGCGCGGCATCAGCGAGGAGCACGCGATCCAGAACCTCGCCGACGCCGGGGTGCCGGAGCCGGAGAAGCGCCTGCGCCAGTTCCCCCACGAGCTGTCCGGCGGGCTGCGCCAGCGGGTGATGATCGCGATGGCGCTGGGCACTGCGGCCACGCGTATCCGGCCGGCCACGGCCGACGACGGCTCCCGCCTCCCGGCGACGATCGTCACCGACGAACGCGGCACGCCGCGACTGATCGTGGCGGACGAGCCGACGACCGCGCTGGACGTCAGCGTGCAGGCCCAGATCGTCCTGCTCTTCGATCGGCTGCGGCGCGAGCACGGCTGCGCGGTCCTTTTCGTCACGCACGATCTCGGTGTGGCCGCCTCGATCGCCGACCGCATCGCGGTGCTCTACGCCGGGCGGATGTGCGAGATCGGACCGGCCGCCGACGTGCTCCTGCGCCCGACCCACCCGTACACCCGCGCCCTCATGAGCGCGCGCGTGTCGGTCGACACCTCGCGTGACGAGCCCATCGTGGCGATCAAGGGCTCGCCGCCGGACCCGACGGCGCTGCCGCCGGGCTGCCCGTTCGCCCCGCGCTGCCCCAACGTGCGCGACGACTGCAGCGCGGCGCTGGTGGACCTGCGTCCGCGGCCCGCGGCGGACGGTCGCGGTGAGGCGGCGTGCCTGCACCCGCACACCGACGACGCGCTCGCCGAGAAGGCGGTCGTCTCGGAGCCGACGCCCCGGCGTCCGCTCGACCCGTCGGCGGAGCCGGCACTGATCCTGCGCGGCGTGAGCAAGACGTTCGAGACCCGCGGCGGACGGTTCGGGTTCGGCCACCAGTCCCTGCACGCGGTCAGCGACGTGAGCCTGACGGTCGGGGCGGGGCGGGTGCTCGCGCTGGTCGGCGAGAGCGGCTGCGGCAAGACCACCACCCTGCGCATGGCCTGCGGCCTCCTGCGGCCGGACGCGGGCGAGGTCGTGTGGAGCAAGGGCGCCGCGCGCCCCCAGCTCGTCTTCCAGGACGCCGGCAGCTCGCTGACGCCGTGGATGACCGTCGGGCAGCTGCTGGAAGAGCAGATAGGCCGCCGAGGCGTGCCGCGACGCGAGCGCAAGGCAGCGGCGCTGAACCTGCTGGAGCGCGTCGGGCTCGACGCACGGGCCGCCGGGGCAAAGCCGCGTCAGCTCTCCGGAGGCCAGCGCCAGCGCGCCGGCATCGCGCGGTCGCTGGCCGCCGAGCCGAGCCTGCTCATCTGCGACGAGCCGGTCAGCGCGCTCGACGCATCGCTGGCGATCCGCGTGCTCGACCTCCTCGAGGGTCTGCGCGACACGCTCGGAGTCGCCCTGCTCGTCGTCACGCACGACCTGGGCGTCGCGCGCCGGATCGCCGACGACGTCGCCGTCATGTACCGCGGCGAGATCGTCGAGCAGGGCCCGGTCGAGGAGCTGTTCACGCGACCCGCCCACCCGTACACCCAGGGCCTGCTGGCCGCCATCCCGAGCATCGAGCCGGGGCGACTGGCGCCGAGCCTGGCCGGTGAGCCGCCGAGCCCGCTCGGCGACGTGGCCGGATGCAGCTTCCACCCGCGCTGCCCGTACGCCCGGGACGCGTGCCTCGCCCAGGATCCACCGCTGGCCGAGGTCGGCCCCGAGCGGCGCAGCGCCTGCCTTTTCGCCGAGGACGTGCTCGACGGAACGGCGAGCGTGACGCGCGACTAGGCGGCCCGGGTGTAGGTGAGCCGCGAGTACGATCCTGGCGTGGATCTCTCGCACGTCTTCGATCTCGCTCGGTGGCGCTCCCGCCTTCCGCAGCGACGCGGCCGCTGCTGGGGACGCGACGGCCGCCGGGCGCACGCCGGACGCCACGTCAGACGAAGTGGGGGTTCCCGGCGAGCCGGTGGGCTTCGACGGACGGCCGCGCCGTCGCAGCGGGCAGGGAACGGGCGAGGCCGGCGGCTCGGGCTGGGCCGGCTGGGGCGCCTGAGCCGGCCTAGGGCAGGCGCACGGCCGGCGCCTCGGAGCTGGCCGTGGAGCTTCGAGCGCCGTTGCCGAGCCGCGGAGGGGCGCTGCGGTCTCGCGCGAGGCCGCGACGACGAAGGCGCTGCGCACGTTGGGGTCGCCGGCGACGGCCGGCCGGTGCGGGTCCTCGGGACGCGCGCGAAGGTCCCGGCGGGCACGGCGCTGACGCATCAGCGTCCGCTAGCGCCGGTCAGGGGTTCGCGGCGGCGCCGCCTCCGCCCGCCGCTGCCGCCGGGGCCGCCGGCAGCCCGGGGAGGCGACCGGCGAGCGTCTCGACGCCGCCGAGGACGACGTTGGTGAAGAACGCCCACACGAAGATGTTGATCATCTCGGACGTCGTGCCGACGAACCCGTCGCGGAAGATGTAGTAGCCCACGAGCGAGAGCACGATCGCCAGGATCACGAACCGCAACACGCCGACCACCAGGAGCGTGGCCCAGCCGGCCACGCTCGGCGCCTCGAAGCGCTGCTGCGCGTCGAGCGCGCCGACGGCTCCCACGGCCGTCGCCGCGGCCACCGGTGCGCGCTCGGGCAGCCGAGGAGTCGCCGCCGCCGCGGCCGCGGCGGCGGGCTCGGCCGTCTCACCCAGGTTTGCGGGGGTCTCGTCGGCCTTGAGCAACCGCTGCTGCTCGACGATCCGGCTGAGCTTCTGGTCCAGCGTCGACACGGCGCGGTCGAGCGCCGCGACCGCCTTGGCGCGATCGCCCGCGTCGTTGCGCAACGCGGCGACGGCGGTGTCGATGACGTGGAGATCGGCCGCGGCCTGGGGGTCGTCGATGTCGGCCAGCCGCTGCCGCATCGTGCGCGCGTAGCTGCGGGCGGCGTTCAGCGCGGCGCCGACGTACAGGTCCACCAGCGGCTGAACCTCGTCGGCGCGTTGGAGCACGCCGGCGGCCCGCGCTTCCGGAGCGGCCGTGCCGTCGACCGCAGCGCGCACCGTCTCCAGCGCCTTGGTGATCGCATCGGCCCCCGCCTGACGGTCCCGTATGGCGGCCGTCAGCGAGACCCCGGTCAGCGTGCCGAGCAGGTCCGTGACGGCCGTCGCCCAGGTGCGCGCGCCGTCCTCGACGCCGCGCGACAGCAGGAGCTCGGTCTCGCCGAGGGCACGCTCGGCCGCCTTGACGTTGCGCACGTCCAGGGCGTCGCCGGCGGCCTGCAGCTCGGTCTGCGCGGCCACGTACCGCGCGTTGATGTCCTGGACCCGGCCGCGGCGGACGACTTCGGCGCGCAGCGCGTCGAGCCGCGTCCGCGTCGCCTCGTAGCGCTTGAGGAACTTCTTGTAGGCCTCGTCGCGGGCGGTCGCCGCAGCGGCGTTGGCCGTGGCGATCGTCGCCGGCCCGTGGAGCCCGCCCAGCGTGAGCTTGCTCCGCGCCTCCTGCAGCGCCGCCTTCAGCGTGCTGTCGGGCTCGCGGGTGATCTCGGCTTCGAGCGTCTGGTCGAGGCCGCGGGCGGTGGCGCGCGTGTGCGTGCGGCGCAGCACGTCGCCCAGCAGCGTGCGACCGACGGTGCCGGCGACCAGGCCGAGGAGGATGAGCAGCACGATCACCACGTCGTCGCGCTTGGTGACCACGGTGAAGGGCACGCGGACGGGCCGTTCGAGCTCCGGGCCGTCCAGCTCGACGATGCCGGTGGCGGTGCCGACGGGCAGGTCTGAGTCCTCGACGTCCAGGACGTCGCGCCCGCCGGGCGAGAACGTCGTCGTGGCGAAGCCCACCTGGCCCTCGGCGGCCTTGCCGTCCTGGGTGGGGCCGCCGACGACGGTCGCCCGCAGGCTGGGGATCCACGTGCGGCGGCTCCGGTCGCGCAGGGTCGGCGCGCCGTCGACGCGGACGTCACCGGACACCGGCAGCGTCCGCTCGATGGCGATCGTCGCCGGCACGACCAGCCGGGCCGGGCTGACGATCACCTTGAGTGCGACCTCGGTGACCCGGCGCTGCCTCCTCGTGGCCGCGCGCAGCACGACGTCATAGGCGCCGGGCCGCGACAGATGCCGGGTGTCGACGGTCAGCAACAGCGCGTCGGGACGCGTCTTCCTGATCGAGGAGAACCGCACGCCGAACGCGCCGGCGTAGTCCGCGCGCCGCGATCCACCCCGGCGGGCGCGAGCGATTCCGAGCAGGATCTTGGCGGCGGGCACTCCCTGTGCGGTGCGCACCGCGATCCGCTCGGTCGCCTGCGTGGAGTCGACGGCGAGGACCACCGTCCGCCCGCTCACCACGATCAGCGGCCGCGGCTGGCTGCCACCGTCGCCGGTCTGCGCCACCGCCGCGGGCGCTCCGGCGGTCAGCCCCGCCGCCGCCAGCGCCACGACGGCGCAGCGGCGCAGCGGCCGCCGGCGGTCACCCGGCATGCGCGACCTCGAGCCCCGCGTCGCCGATCCAGCAGAACGAGAAGCCGAACGGGTTGCCCACGTGAGCGAGCCGCCGGTGGAAGCGCAGCAGCGCGGCGCCGAACGTCGCGCCGTCGAGCAGGTCGGTGGTCACGTCGCGCGCGCAGCGGGCGGCGAGGTCGGTGCCGATGTCGAGCTCCGTGGCGACGACGGCGCCGGCGCCGGCGCGGGTGAGCAGCGTCGCGAAGTCGTCGAGCCGGGCGGTCGTCGCCTGGCCCGACTCGCAGGCCATCAGCAGCACGACCGAGTTCGGCGCCGTCCAGCTCAGCTTCAGCTGCAGGGCGTCCGCGATCCGCTCCCAGGACAGGAACACGCTCCCGTTGCCGAGCTTGAGTCGGGAGCCGGGCGGCTCTCCGGCGAGGTCGCGGTCCACGTGGTGCGCGACGACGGCGATCGTCGGCGCCCGCCACTCCGGGCGCCAGAGCGCCTCGATCAAGGTGGCGGTGTCGGTCACGTCGAGGTCGCCGACGTTCCCGACGCCGGCCAGCGCGGTCTGCAGCTCCGTCGTCCACTTGTCGCTCACGCCGACCGCGAGACGGACCTGCGGCGCTCCGGGCTCCTGCGGGACCGGGCGCACGGGATCGCGGGCCGCGCCGAGGGTGAGCACCTGGTCGAGTTGATGGCGGATCGCCCAGAACCCGTAGACGCAGATGACGTCGGCGCCCTTGCCGTGGGTGCACCGCCGCCGTCCGTCGGCGTCCGGGTCGCCGAAGCACACGTCGGGCGGGAGCTGGCCGACGTCGCGCGCGGGGACGACCCAGTCGTACAGCAGCGGCCAGGGGTAGACGAAACCGGGGTCCAGGCGCGCGATCTGCACGACCTGGTCGTCCGAGCGGGTGATCGCGTCGAGCAGCCCCTCCTGCGACCGGCCCGTGATCGCCATGAGGTCGCGGTAGGCCGTCTGCCCGTGCGCGGCGAGCTTGCGCCACCAGTCGAGGAGGGCCTTGTCGGTGGTGGGCCGCGGCGGATCGGGGACCGTCTGCTTCGAGGGACCTGGAAGCACGTTCTTCATGTCCTTCAGCAATGTGCGCGTGGCTGCGACGGTCTTGTCGACCATGTTGGCGTTGAACGGCACCTCCAGCGCGCCGCCGGCGGTCTTGATCATCAGGTTGTGACCGGCGCGAGGGCTCTCGTTGACCGCGATCGACAGCGCACGCGGCCCGAGGTCGTCGAGGTTCGTCAGCCGCTGAGATCGAGAGAACTCCAGCACGAAGGTCGGCGCGGAACCCTCGATGCCGACGTCGGCGGTCATGAGGAAGCTCTGCAGGAGATGCCCGCGGTGGTACAGAGCCACGCGCAGTCGCGCGTCCTGCATCGGCTCGGCGGGCGCGCACCGCCACCTCGAGCAGGTCCGACGGCGTGACGTGGGGCAGCACGAGCCCGCGCGTCGGCGGACCGTCGACGGTGAAGTCCAATCCGAAGACGGTCACGTCGAGCTCGTGCCCTTCGGCCTCGGCGGGCTCGGGCAGGATGAGGTCAATCGGCGGCGGCCGCTGCGCCAGGAGGCTGTCGTCGAGCAGCCGGCCGATCTGCAGCGCCAGGACCCGGCGCTCGCCGGGCTGCAGCGGCTGGTCGGAGACCGCGGGAGGCTCGCCGGGTGGAGCTCTCAGCGCGAGGTCGACGCGACGCTCGCGGCGGCGCTGGATCGACTCCACGAACAGCTCGTCGGCGACGACCCGCTGGCGCAGGTGGCCGAGCGTGTCCTCGTTGCGGACGAGCTCCTGCCGCAGGGCGCCGGCCTGGCCGAGGAGGCTCCCGCGTGCCGACCACCGCTCGGTCCCGAGGTGCACGGCGGCATCGACCGGCAACGTGATGCGGCGCTCGGTGAACGACGCGAGCTCATGCGTGGCGGAGTTGAGCGAGTCGGTCGCGGCCCCCACCTCGCGCATCAGGTCGGTGGCGGCGTCGGGCACCTCCGGGTCGCGGTCCAGCCGGTGCTCCAGCTTCGCGACCGCCGATTCCGCCGGGGTGGTCGCAAACACGCGGCCGCGATCGAGGAGGCTGACGATCGCGGGCTCGATCCGCAGGCCGTCGTTGCTCACCGGGTCGGCCATGACGAACGCCTGCTCGGAGGCCAGTTGGGCCGCTTCGTGGACCGGGAGGTCGTCGGCGATCCCTGCGAGGACCGCGTCCGCGAAGAAGCCGCGCTCGCGGCTCGTGCCCATCGCCAGCGCGACGCCGGGCGGCACGTGCAGCGCCTCGAGCCAGACGAGGTCGACGGGCCCGCCGTCGGGCTCGCCGACGATCAGGCGCGGACGCCGCTCCAACGCGACGCGGGTCGCGGTGTCCAGCGCCCGGGGGACCTGGTCGACGTCGCAGACGACGACGTCGCAGTCGTGCTGCTCGAGCGCGCGGCGGAGGTCCCGGAGCGCGATGGGCTGGAAGGTGCGACTCGGGAGGTCGGGCTGCTCCTCGGCGGGGAGCAGCTCAGCGGAGTACTTGCCGCACGCCACCACATGCAGCGGCAGCGCCAGATGCGGTCGCCGCGCCCACCGCGCGCCGCGCAGGGTGACCACGCGGAACGGCGGCCGGGACCATCCGCGGTCGCCGAGGCCGAGTCGATCGAGCCACGCGGGTCTGGTCGGCGACGGCAGGGCGACGAAGACCGGCAGCGTGGCGCCCGGGCGCCCTGCCCGCGCCCGCATGGCTTCCTGCTCCAGCAGCGCGCGAAGCTGCTCGTCGGAGACGGTCCGGGCACTCGACCCAGGGGTCGTGACGCGCAGACGCAGACCGCCTGTGCGCTGAGGGATCCCGCGCACGACGACCCACGGCGTTGCTCCGATCTCGACCGGCACGGCGCGAGACTCACCGATGCGCAGAGTGCTCAGACACACTCGTCGCGCTGGAAGCCTGGGCGGAGGCGTGCGGCCAGCGTCGCGCAGCGCGTGCGCGCGCCCCGGATCTCTCGCGTCTAGGCGGCGCGCACCCGGACTCGTGGGCGGGCGTTGTTGACGTAGCCCTTCGGGTTCCAGAGCGCCGCCTCGTCCTCCGGCTGCGTGGCCGCCGAGGAGTCCCATGCGCGCACGACGATCTCGTGCTCTCCGGGGGCAAGATCGACGGTGGTGCGCCAGTGCCGCCAGGCCCACCGGCCGAGGTCCTCGAGCAACTCCGCCTGCGACCAGGACACGCCGCCGTCGGTCGAGATGTCGACCCGCGCGACGTGCCGTTCGCCGCCGGCGAACGCGTAGCCGCGCACCTCGACGGGGCCCGCCGCGACCGACTCGCCGTCGGCCGGAGAAAGCACATCGCTGTTGAGCGCGACGACGCCGAGCGGTATCCCGACGCCGGGGCCAGCGGTCCCGTCCTCCGGCAACAGGCGGTAGACAACGTGCTGGAAGTACCCCTGCCATGGGGTCGACCGGACCTCGATCCGCTCGAGCCACTTGACGCTGCGTGCGCCGATGTAGCCGGGCACGACGACGCGCAGCGGCGCGCCGTGGACGGGCGCAAGCGGCTCGCCGTTCATGGCCCAGGCGAGCAGGACCTCGGGTCGGCGCGCCTTGTCGAGCGGGATCGTGCCGCCGAAGAGCTCGGCGGGCTCCGGCTCCAGGGAGACGTCCGCGCCCTCGAAGCCCACGTACGCGGCACCCGGCAGCGGGCCGGCGAGCGCAAGCACGTCCGCGAGCGCGATGCCGGTCCATCGCGCGGTACCGGTGGCGCCGGGACCCCATGGCGCCTCGCCCGGGAGGTCGCGGATGGCCATCAGACCCGCGCGGCGGTGTCCCGCGCACTGGAGCGTCGCGATCACCTCGCGCTCCCGGAACGCCTCCTGCAACGTGACGAGGGAGAGGTCCAGCTCGCGCTCGACGTCGCCGTGCACCCGCAGCCGCCACGCCGCGGCGTCGATCTGCGGCACCGCGCCGTGCCCCCGCACGTAGAACGCGTCCGTGGCGGTCAGCGGAGCGTCGAGCGAGGCGAGCCCGGTCTCGGCGTTGAACGGCTCCTCCTCGTGCACCACCAGGTCCTCGCGCTTGCCGTAGCGACTCATCCGCCGAGTGTCCGCGACACGCACGCCGATCTCAATCGGAATGCGCGGAGGTCTGAGAGGAGTGTCCGAACGCCCGCGGCGAGGCGGCGCGGCAGCTGAGCGATCACCTCGCTTCGTCGGCGGCCAGGGCCGCGGCCTGCCGGGCGTCCATCCAGATCTCCCAGCGGCCCGAGGTCGAGTCGCGATCGCCGCAGAGCCGGTAGGGACGGCGTCCGCCGAACTCGGTCTGGCGCAGGTGCGACACCCCGCCGAGGACCGAGGCCAGGCGCCGTCGCGGCCAGCCCAGGGCGTCCTCGACCTCGGGGAACGTCCGAGGGTCCTCGGGGGTCGTCGCCAGCTCGTCGAGCAGCGCGCCCATGAACGCGCTGCAGCGGTCACGGAACCGCGCGATCTCGCCGGCCTCGACCATCGCGTTCTGCGCGGCGTGCTCCATCACCGCGCGAGGTCGGCGGCGGGCACGGTCATCGCCGCGACCGGCCGCCGGTCGCTCATGGCGACGGCGACGAGCACGACGGTGGCCGCGATCGAGGCGGCGAGCAGCGAGGTCCCGGACGTCGCGATCGCCAGCACGGCGAGCGCGAGCACGGCGAGGGCCCGGAAGCGCAGGCCCTGCGCGCCGACGCGCCGCATGAAGTAGAGCTGTCCCAGGAGGAACAGCGCGGGTCCGCCGAAGGTCAGGACGAGGTAGCCGGGGCCGGGCTCGTCGCCCGGATTGGCGATCGCGAACTCGTCGGCGACCGCGATGGCGATCAGCGCGAGGACCATGAGGGTGAGGATCTGGGTGCCCAGGCTGGCGACGCCGCTGGGGTCCGCCGATGCTTCGGACGCCTGCAGCCCGGCGCCCTCGGCGCGTTGGAAGTAGCAGAACCAGAGCGCCACGGAGGCGACGAACGAGTTCACGAACGCCACGAGCGGACCGAGCGCCACGGGCTCGGCGGCGAACGCGGTCCCGGTCGTGAGCAGCGTCTCGCCCAGGGCGATGAGGAAGAAGAGGCGCAGCCGCTCGAGGAGGTGCTCGCCCGACAGGTCGCTGTGCGCCCCGGCGGCGTCCGGCCCGATCGGCGCGGCGAGGTGGCTCGGCCGCCCCGGGATCGGGTGGTAGAGCGCCACGCCGGCATAGGTGACGACCACCGCGATCGCCCACGGCACGAGCCGCGCGTCGCCGTCGGCCAACGCACCCGCGATCCACAGCACGCTGGTGGCGCTCTCCCAGGCGAGGACGTTGACGAAATGGATGCGCTGGTTCGAGCCGCTCGTGAACGTCACGGTGGCGAACGACGCGCGGCCGACCTGGATCGCCACGTACGGGACCACGAACAGCCAGGCGCGGTCCGTGAACGCGTCGCCGATCGCGCTCGACATGAGCAGGCTCGCGAGCATGATCGTCAGGAGCAGGGCCTGGACCGGCCGGTGCTCGGGAGAGAGCCAGTTCGACAGCCAGGCCGTCATGTACCAGGCGTAGACGACCGCCAGGGCGAGGACGAGCGTCTCGATCCCGGTGCGGACGTCGAAGTGCTCGACCAGGTGGTGCGACAGCTGGCTCACCGCGAAGACGTAGACCAGGTCGAAGAAGAGCTCGAGCGGCGTCACCGAGCGACTCTCGTTCCCGGCCCGCACGGACGAGGCGAAGATCGCCTTCATGCCGGCGATCGTATCCAGGGCCGAGCCCGTGCCTGAGCTGCTGCGGGAACGCCGCCCGGGCCGGCGCTCGACGCTTGCTGGTCTGTGCACGCATTGCGTGCACGGGCCGTCAGCCTTCAGCGCAGGCCGCTGGTCCGAGGGTCGATCGCGGCGCCGCGGAGGCGCAGCTCGAAGTGCAGGTGCGGGCCGCTGGCTCGACCCGTCGCGCCGGCGCGGCCGATGGACGTGCCCGCGCTGACGCACCGGCGGCGGCGCACGCCGATCGACGAGAGGTGCGCGTACCAGGACGTCAGGCCGAGTCGATGGGCGATGACGACGAGGTTCCCGTAGCCGCCGGGGTCCCACCCCGCGGAGACGACGCAGCCCCGGCCGGCGGCAGCGACGGAGGCGCCGGCGCCCGCGCGGTAGTCCAGCCCGGTGTGAAACCAGGCGCCGCGCGGGCCGAAGCCGTCGCCGACGGGCGCGGCGACCGGGGGCCGCAGCAGCAGCGGCGAGCGCGGTGGCCGGCGGCGCGCAGCCGCCAGCGTGACCCGCCCGGCCAGGCTGTCGGCGGGCAGCCCGGCCCAGGCCTGGAAGCGGCGCAGCGCGGCGGAGCTGCGCGCGCCCAGCACACCGTCGACAGGACCGGAGGGGAAGCCGGCGCGCCCGAGCAGGAACTGGAGCGACGCGACGTTCCAGCCGCGCTGTCCGGTGCGCGCAACGCGCGCGCCGATCGGCGGGCGCCCGCGCCAGCCCAGCGCGCGGCGGGTTGCGGGGCCCGCGATGCCGTCGACGGCCAGGCCCGCGCGGCGCTGGAGGCGCATGACCGCCGCGCGCGTGCCCGGTCCCGCCAGGCCGTCGATCGAGCCGGGGTAGAGGCCGCGGGCGTGCAACGCCAACTGCAGGGCCGCCGCGCGCGAACCGCCTGCGCTCGCCGGCGGCCGGGACGGCGGCGCAGGCCACCACCGCAACCGCGAGGGCGCGCACGCGCATCATGCTCGCGGGCTTCGCCGGCGCAACCCGCTGCCCCTCCTCGTGGTGTCCGCTGCAGCGTCAGGGCCGCTCGGCGTCCGCCACGGCTGCGCGAGTGCTCGGAGGCAACGCTGCCGAAACGCCGTCATGGCCGTGATCTGACCCAGTACGGCCCGGGCTCCGGGCTCGGCATGCCCACCGAGGCCGAACCCGCCACCATCAGCGTCTTCCCCGGGCCGGCCAACAGCGAGGTGCCCGCCGCCGTCGGGTGACCGGGCGCGGGGCAGGCTCGTAGCGCGACCACGCTGTCATGCGAGCACCGCCCCGTCAGGATCGGTCCAGTCCTCCGGCGGTTCGATGCGCGCTTCGAGCTGCGCGTGCTCATGGAGGAGGTACAGCAGATTGGTGCCGTCGAGCAGCTCCAACGGTTTGTCGTTGGCGAACTCGTGGGACGCCTTGCCATAGCCGCTGGTCGTCACGAGGATGCCCTTGACCGCCCCTTCGTTGTGCACGGTGCCGAACAGATCGCGAACGGCGCTCACGCCGACGGTGTTCTTGTAGCGCTTCGCCTGGATGACGACCTTGCCACCGAGCACCGGGCGGGTGTCGTACGCGACGCAGTCCACGCCACCGTCGCGGGAGGGACGGGTCTGTCGGGTCTCGAGGCCCATCTTCTCGAAGAGGTTGGTGATGAGCCCTTCGAACTCTCCAGGGGTGAGGTCCATAAGGTTCGGCCGCTCGTCGAGACCCGAGAGGACGTCAGCCTCCTCGACGAACCGGGGATCCACCATGTCGAAGTCCAGGACGGGGCGCACGGGGGCCAGCTCCGCAGGGCTCTTCGAGACACCGGCATTGAGGCCCTTGAGGCACTCGGCCGGATCGACAAGCGCGAGGTCCAGGTCGTGGAAGGCGTCGCGGGTGGTCCGTAGCGTCACCAGGCATGTGCGCGCGGGCTGACCGGTGCGTTTGTCGATGCTGTCGACGATGCCGTTGAAGACGACGGTGTCGATCAGCAGGTTCCGGTCGGCCTCGAAGAGCTCGTGGACGCAGCGCAAGCTCGTCTGAGCAACAGCGCTGGCGTACAGCGCCTTGCGCTGGTTGGCGGGCCGTGGACTCGTGGTGATCTCGTCGCGAACCTTGACGTAGCGAAACTCACGAGTCTCGGGAACGACGTCGAAGGTGGGCAGTTCGCACTCGAGCACGAGCTGACGCGACTCCGGGACGTAGGCCAGCCTGCGGCTCTTGGGAAACCCCTCCGGGTAGCGGCTTGCCTCGAGCACCAGGCCGAAGTAGTCCACGACCGCGGACGGCTCGCCTCGCTCGACCGCCTCACGGAAGGCATCGACCTCGGCGTTCTGGGCCTCCGCCCGCGCGATCGCGTCGGCGACGCGCTCGTCATACGCTGCTTGCGCGGCCGCGAGCTTCTGCTCCCGCTCGTGTTCAGCGTTCTTCCAGAACTCGATGGCGTGATCGTGCGCGGCCTGGGCGGCGGCTACGGCCTCTTCGTGTTTGCGTCGCGCGCCCGGAACGAGCTTGCCGATCCCGGTGGGCGCTGCGGGTGCCTCGGGTTCCGGCCGGCTGCGTGCTTGGGCAAGCCCGCCTGGGCCGAAGGGCCGGATGACGGGCTTCTCCCTGAGGGCCTCGAAGTCGACGAAGTCGTCGATGCCGAGCGTCGCGGTCAGCACACCCTCCAGCTCGGCGATCTGCGCGGCGAGGAATGCGTTGAGGGTCTGGGCTTCGGCCTGCCGCGCCTCGGCATAGCGCCGCGCGGCCTCCTTGTCTTCGCGCGCCCGCTGCCGCTCGGCCTCACGCTGCAGCCGCTCTTGCTCGCGCACCATTCGTCGATGCTCACGCTCTTGACGCGCGCGCTCTCGCTCTCGTTCTCGCTGTACCTGCGCCCAGGAACCCACGGCGGCCTCCATCTCGATGATCGGGCCACCCTAAACACAGATCCGTCCATTCGCAGCCGTGGTCGCATAGGGGTCGCTCCATGGATGTCGAATCCAGCGGCGTGAACGCACGAGCGATCGGGACCCAACGACGACTAGCTCTCCCGCTGCTGTTCGCTGCTCTGCTGACGATCCCGGCCATCGTCATCGAGCAGAGCGATGCGGGACAGCCATGGGACACGATCGCTTCCGTTCTGAATTGGGTGATCTGGGCGGCCTTCCTCAGCGAGGCGGTGCTCATGCTGCGCGCCGTTGATGACCCGTGGGACTGGTTGCGAGATCATCCGCTCGAGGTCGCGATCGTCTTGCTGACGCCACCGTTTCTGCCCGCGTCGATGCAGGCGGCGCGGGTCTTCCGTCTGCTTCGCCTGCTCCGCCTGCTGCGGCTGGGATTGCTGACACGCCGGCTGCTCTCGACGGAAGGCATCCGTGATGCAGCCGTCTTCGCGGTGATGACGATCCTGGCCGGCGGCGCTGGTTACGCTGCCGTCGAGAAGGGCCAGCACCTGAGCACGTGGGACGGGGTCTGGTGGGCGATCGTCACCGTCACGACCGTCGGCTATGGCGACGCGTACCCACGTACCGACGCCGGACGAGTCATCGCCATCGCCGTGATGCTCGTCGGGATCGGGTTCATCGCGTTGCTCACCGCCGCAGCCGCCGAGCGCTTCCTTCGCACGCAGCGCGCTGAACAGCGCGAGTCGGACGGCGTCGAGGAACGGCTCGAGTTGATCCTGCGTCGGCTCGAAGCGATGGAGATTCGTGCGCCTGTAGCTGAAAGCGAGCAGTAGAGACGGCGATGTGCGGTCAGTCGCTGTACTTGACCGAGCACAGCGTGATCGTTCGGCTCGTGCTGACGCGCGATCCCGCGCGCGGGCTCTGGCGTACGACCTTCCAGTTGCGATCGAACAGCAGCATGCGGCCGCGGCCGCTGCAGTCTTGCTCACGCAAGTTGTAGAAGCCGTGGGCTTGGAGGTCGTCCTGAGCAGCTTGGTGGTTGCGGCCCACCTCGTTCGGAACGCGCTTGACCTTGGCTGCCGAGGCGACAGGAGTTGTGTCGTCGTGTCCGGTGGCCGTAGACGCTGCGGCGGCGAACACCGTGAGAGCGGTGATGGCGGCCGCGGTCGCTGGGATGCTTCTGTGAGACATGGGAGATCTCCTGGTAAGGGTGAACGGTACATCGCGATGAACTGCTCTGCGCTGTGAGCATTGCAGTCTGCTGGGCCACGCCGCGCGGCGCCCCATGCGATGGTCCGGTTCTGGGGGCAACGGTGTTCCGGTTGGTGCCAGCCAGCCTCCGCGGCGCGGCGCTGGTCATCGCGGTGGCCGTGGCCGGCTTTCTCGCGACCGCCCCGTGCCACGCCGCCGGGCAGGATTCGATCTACGCGCTGCTCGGCACGGGCGCGGTGGTCCGGGCGGCGCCCGCCGGGAACCGTGCGGTGGTGATCGGCGATGTCTCGCGCGCGCCCATCCGCGATGTCGGCAGCGGCCCGTTCGTGGCCCGCGCGGGCGGCGCGCTCTTCGTCTCGGTGCCCGGAAGGTCGGGCCAGCGACTCGGGCCTCGCCGGCAACCACCTGCTCGAGTTCGCCGGTCCCGGGCCCGGCGGGCGGTTTCTGTACATCACGGGGAGCTGCGGCTACGCCGGAGGCCTGTCGCGCCTAGACCTCCGCGCCGGGACGGTCGACGTGCTCGCCCGGGGCCGGCGGGTGTGCGGATCGCGCATGCTCGTCGACGGCGACCGGCTCGTGCTCGCCGCGAACCCGTTGCCCGTCCCGAGACCAGGCGCCGCCAGCCGCATCCTCGTCGTCGATCGGCGGACGGGGCGTATGCGCCACGCGATCCGGACGCCCGGATCGATCGTCGACCTCGCGGTGGCCGGCTGACTGCCATCGCCGACGATGAGTTTCGTCCGGGACGGTCGTCTCAGCTGCAGTATCCATCGCGAGAGCTCCGCTTCCGCCGTGTGAGAGGACGCAACGCCATGCAGCAGAGGATCGTCCCCAACCTCTGGTTCGACACCAACGCCGAGGAGGCCGCGGACTTCTACGTCTCGGTCTTCAAGCATTCCCGCATCGTCAACGTCGCCCACTACACCGAGGCCGGGCCGCGCCCGGCCGGCACGGTGATGACGGTCGAGTTCGAGTTGGACGGCCAGCGATTCGTCGGCATCAACGGCGGCCCGCAGTTCGTATTCGACGAGGCCGTCTCGTTCCAGATCGACTGCGAGGACCAGGACGAGATCGACTATTACTGGGCCCGGCTCTCCGAGGGTGGAAGCGAGGGGCAGTGCGGCTGGCTCAAGGACCGGTATGGCCTCTCGTGGCAGGTCGTGCCGACCGGGATGGAGGAGCTGTTCGGCGATCCCGACCCACAGCGCGCCGAGCGCGCGATGCAGGCGCTGCTCGGGATGGGCAAGCTCGACATCGCCGCGCTGCGCCGGGCGGCCGACGGCGTCCCGGCGAGCTGACCTGGGCGGCGGCTCGCGCTTCTGCCAGGATCGGCCCATGAGCGCCCGGTCGATCGTCGTCCGGCCCGGTGAGGTGGCCGTGGCGTCGCCGGGGACGTTCGTGCTCGTCCCGCCCGGCGTGCTGCACGGCTTTCGCAACGACGGTCCCACGGCGGTGCGCATGCTGAACCTCGACGCTCCCGCCGGCTTCGACCGGCGCATCGGCCTGCCCGACTGAACCGCCCGAGGTGTCGTGCGCCCGTCCGCGGGTAGGTCGATGCGTGGGCCGGCCATGACCGATCGAGCGACCACCTTCGAGAGCGAGCGCAAGCGCCATGCGCTGGAGCTGTTCGCCGGACTGCCGCGTCACTACGACCGGGTCGGCGCCGTCCTGAGCTTCGGGCAGGATCCGCGCTGGAGGCAGACGATGGTCGCGGCCGTTGACGCCGGGTCGGACGAGCGCGTCCTCGACGTCGCGACCGGGACCGGACTGGTCGCCCAGGAGCTCGTCCGCCGCTACGGGTGCTCGGTCGTCGGGCTGGATCAGAGTGCCGCGATGCTCGAGGTCGCGCGGGCACGTGTGGCGGCCGACCCGGCGCTCGCGCAGCGCGTCTCGCTGACGGTCGGGGAGGCGGAGCGGCTGCCGTTCGACGACGGCGCGTTCGACCATCTGACGTTCACCTACCTGCTGCGCTACGTCGACGATCCCGCCGCGACCCTGCGCGAGCTGGCCCGCGTGGTCCGACCCGGAGGGCGGGTCGCGTCGCTGGAGTTCGCGGTGCCGGCGGCGACGCTGTGGCGCGCGTTGTGGAGGTTCTACGTCCGCGCCGGGCTGCCGGCCCTCGGCGGCCTGGTCTCCCGCGAATGGCGCGAGACGGGCCGGTTCCTGGCGCGGAGCATCCCCGAGTTCTACGCGCGCCATCCGCGTGAGGAGGTCGCCCGGCTGTGGTCTGAGGCCGGGATCGACCCGGTGCACGTACGCCCGATGAGCCTCGGCGGCGGCGTGGTGATGTGGGGCACACGAGCGGATGGCCGCGCCGAATCCGCTTGAGCGTCCGGCGTTCTACGCGCTGCGCCCCGGGGGATGGCGCGATCTCCTCACGCTGCTGCATCCGCCGTACACCGCGTGGCATCTGAGCTACGTCGCCTTCGGAGCCGCGGCCGCGCCCACGCTGCACGGCGACCGGCTCGCGGCGACGCTGCTCGCGTTCTTCCTCGGCGTCGGCGTGTGCGCGCACGCGCTGGACGAGTTCAACGGCCGGCCGCTGGGCACGCTCCTGTCGGACCGCCTGCTCACGGGCCTGGCCGTCGCGTCGCTCGGCGCAGCGGTGGCGATCGGGGTCGCCGGCGCCGTCACGGTGTCGGCCGGTCTGGTGCCGTTCGTCGTCGCCGGCGCGTTCATCGTCGCGGCCTACAACCTCGAGCTCTTCGGCGGACGGTTTCACTCGGACTGGTGGTTCGCCGCCGCGTGGGGCGCGTTCCCGGCGCTCACGTCGTACTGGATCAACGCGCTGGACCTCCGGCCGCAGGCGCTCCTGGTCGCGTTCGGATGCTTCATGCTCAGCATCGCGCAGCGAAGACTGAGCACCCCGGTGCGCGAGCTGCGGCGGCGGACGGCGTCGGTCAGCGGGCGCCAGCAGCTGGCCGACGGCACCACCGTGGAGCTCGACGCCGCGCGGCTCGCGGCGCCGCTGGACGGTGCCCTGCGAGCCCTCGCCCTCGCCCTCGTCCTCCTCGCCGCTGGGCTGGTCATCGCTCGGCTCTGATTCGCGGCGGTGCGATGATGGAGTGCGTGAGGCGCCCCACGCCCACGGCCGCCAGCACCGCGCCGCCCGGGCCGGTGGGCGACCTCCCCGGCGGATTCGATCTCCGGCAGCTCGCGCGGCGGGCGGCGCAGGTCGCGGTGCTGCTCGCGGTGCTGGTCCTGATCGCGGTGCTGGCGCCCGGCCTCGGAGAGGTGCGCGAGCGGCTGAGCGGTGCCCGCCCCGGCTGGATCGCGCTCGCCGTGGTCTTCGAGGTCCTGTCGTCGCTGTCCTACGTCCTGATGTTCCGCCCCGTGTTCTGCTCGCTGATGTCCTGGCGCGCGGCCGCCGAGGTGGGGCTCTCGGAGGTCGGGACCGGCTCGATCATCCCGGCGTCCGGTGCCGGAGGCGTGGCGCTGGGCGCCTGGGTGCTGTCGCGGGCGGGGATGTCGGGCGAGACGATCGCGCGCCGCTCCGTGGCGTTCCTCCTGCTCAAGAGCTCGGTGAACTTCGCCGCGGTCACGGTGGTGGGGCTCCTCGTCTTCGCCGGCGTCATCGGCCCGCCGCAGTCTCCCTGGCTGACCGTCTTGCCCGCCGGACTGTCGGCGGCGGTCATCGCCGCGCTGGTGCTCGTCGGGCACCTGCCTGCGGGTGAGCCCGCGGGGGACGACGCGTCGCGGCTGCGCCGGCTCTGGTCCCGTGGGCGCTCGGTGCTGGTCCGCGGAACCGCCGAGGCCGGCGTGCTGCTGCGCCGCCGGGACCCCGTCCTGCTGCTGGGCATCGTCGGCTACTGGGTCTGGGACAACCTCGCGCTGTGGGCGACGTTCCACGCCGTCGGCTACGCGCCGGGCGCGAGCGTCATCCTGCTCGGCTACCTCATCGGGCAGCTCGGCGGCCTGCTGCCGATCCCGGGTGGCATCGGCGGGATCGACGGCGGCCTGATCGGCACCCTCATCGTCTACGGCGCGCCCGCCTCGGCGGCGGCCGCGGCGGTGCTCGCCTACCGCATCATCCTGTTCTGGATCCCGCTCATGCTGGGCGCCGTCGCGTTCGTCGCGTTGCGGCGCAGCATGGCCCGGCCGGGCGGGTTCATCCCCTGCGCGGAGTGACGAGCGCCCGCGCGGCGTTCTCGCGCCTAGGCTTGCGCGCCATGCGCATCGCGATCGTCGGAGCCGGGGCCATCGGGACGTGGATCGGCGCGGCGCTCGCGCGGGCCGGCCACGACGTCGCGCTGCTGGCCCGCGGGACGCACCTCGAGGCGCTCCGCCGCGACGGCGTCCGGGTCCTCGGCGCCGGCGGCGACGACTACGTGGTCCATCCGCTGGCGACCGACGATCCGCAGGAGGTCGGGGCCGTCGACGCCGTGGTCCTGGCAGTCAAGGCCCACGACCAGCGGACGGCGGCGCCCGCGGTGCGCGCGCTCCTCGGCCCGGACGCCTCCGTCGTAGGTGCGCAGAACGGCATGCCCTGGTGGTACTTCCATGGGCTGCCGGGCCCGTACGAGGGCCGGCACATCGAGTCGGTCGATCCCAGAGGAGCGGTCAGCGCGCTGCTCCCGCCCGCGCGCGCGATCGGCATGGTCGTCTACCTCGGGGCGCGGATCGTCGCGCCGGGAGTCGTCGAGACGCGGCCGGAGGCCGGCCTCGTGATCGGCGAGCCGAGCGGCGCGCAGACCGTGCGGCTGCAGGCGGTCGCCGGCGCGCTGGCCGACGCGGGCTTCCCGGTGCGGGTCACGCCGGACATCCGCACCGAGATCTGGACGAAGCTCATGGGCAACGTGTCGTTCAACCCCATCAGCCTGCTCACGCGTGCCGGCCTGGGGGCGATGGCCTCGGATGAGGGCGTGCGGGTCGTGATCGCCCGGCTGATGGCCGAGGCGGTGGAGGTGGCGCGCGCGGTCGGCGCCGATCCGTCGATGTCGATCGAGGAGCGTCTGGCGCTCACCGAGCGTCTCGGCGACCACCGGACCTCGACGCTGCAGGACCTCGAGGCGGGCAAGCGCCTGGAGCTGGACGCGCTGACCGGCGCGGTGGTCGAGCTGGCCGACCTCGCCGGCGTGGCGGCGCCGGCGCTGCGCACGATCCATGCCCTCGTCGACCTCGAGGCGCGCACGCTCGGGCTGCGCTGAGCACGGCCGGCGGAGCGCCGGGGGCCAGCCCCACCGCCGGACACCACGGCGCCCCATGGCGGGCCGCCGCGCCCTCGGCCATCCTTCGTCGCCGTGACCCCGCTGTTTCCCACCGCCGTGACCGACCCCGACCAGGACCTCCGCGCCCGCGCCGAGGCCGCCGGCCGGCAGGCCGTGCACGATCTCGAGTACCTCGGCGTCGGGCTCGCCACGAGCGTCCTCGCCATGATCGTGTGGATCGCGGGCGTCACGGTGACCCTGTCGCTGGCGGTGTTCATCGTCGGCATCCCGGCCGTGCTGGCCAGCGCGGCGGCGTTCCGCTGGGTCGCCGACCTCGACCGGCGCAACGCGGCGCGGGAGCTCGGCGCTCCGCTGCAGGCGATCTACCGGGAGCGGCCCGACCCGCGGCTGCTGCCCCGGGTCTCGGCCACGCTGAGCGACCCGCAGACGTGGCGCGACCTCGCCTGGCTGGTCGCGCACTCGGTCGTCGGCCTGGCCTTCGGCTCGGTGGCCGTCAGCTGCGTGGTGCACCTCGCCGTGCTCGTCACGCTGCCGGTGTGGTTCTGGGCGTTGCCCGCCGGCAGCGATCTGTGGGGCGTGCTGCCGATCGACGGCGCCTGGGGTGCGCTGCTCGCCTTCGTGCTCGCGCCGCCGTTCGCGCTGCTCAGCGTCGCACTGCTGCGCGCGATGGCGACCGGCGAGGCGCGTTTGGCCGCCGCGCTCCTCGGACCGCCCGCGCACGCGCCGGGCGCGACGACCGGCGCGCGTGACGCGTCTGTCCGGTCCCGGCGCCGCGTCGATCCCGCTCGCCTCCTGCCCCTGCATGCCGGCCTGGCGCTCCTGATCGTCGCCGTCTGCACGCTGCTCTGGCTGCTGCCCGGCACCGACTACTTCTGGCCGGTCTGGGTGGCGCTGGGACTTACCCTGACCGTCACGATCCACGACGCGGTCGCGCGCTGGACGTATGCGCGCGGCGCCCCGCTGGGCCGGATCCTCGCCGTCGCCGAGGTCGCCATCGCGCTGGTGGGGATCTGCGTCGCGGTCTGGGCGCTGGCCGGCGGCGGCTATCCGTGGCCGGTGTGGCCGGCGCTCGGGCTGTCGGTGATCCTGGGCGTCGTGGCGCTCGTCCTCTACCGCGACCGGCTCCCGTGGACGCGCGAGCGCGTGCTGGTCGAGCGCGTCGACGAGCTGACGCGCACCCGCCGCGGCGCACTCGACGTGCAGGCCGCGGAGCTGCGGCGGATCGAGCGCGACCTGCACGACGGCGCGCAGGCGCGCCTCGTGTCGCTGTCGATGCTGATGGGCCGCGCCGAGGAGCATCTGGCCGACCAACCGGAGGTCGCCGCCCTGGTGCGCCAAGCCCGCGCGGAGGCCGGCGCGGCGATCGGCGAGTTGCGCGATCTGGCCCACGGCATCGCGCCGCCGATCCTCGTCGATCGCGGCCTGGTCGCGGCCGTGCAGAGCCTCGCGTTGCGGGTGCCGATCCGCGTGACCGTCCACGGGAGCGACCAGCTCGGGCGCCCGGCGCCGGTCGTCGAGACCGCGGCCTACTTCGTCATCGCCGAGTCCATCACCAACGCCGCCAAGCACGCCGGCGGCGCGCCGGTGCGCGTGACCGTCGCTCAGCGCGGCGACGTGCTGGTCATCGAGATCGCCGACACCGGACCGGGCGGTGCCGACCCGGCGGGATCGGGATTGACCGGCCTGCGCCATCGGGTCGAGGCGCTCGACGGCACGCTGCGCGTCGGGCCCGGCGAGGCGGGGCGCGGCACGGTCGTCCGGGCGGAGCTGCCGTGCGCCTCGTGATCGTGGAGGACAACGCGCTGCTGCGCGAGGGCCTCGTGGCGCTGCTGCGCGAGCGGGGGATCGAGGTCGTCGCCCACGCCGAGGACGGCGACGGCCTGCTGCGCATCGTCGGCGGCCACAAGCCCGACGTGGCGATCGTCGACGTGCGCCTGCCGCCGACGTTCACCGACGAGGGCGTGCGCGCCGCGCTGGAGGCGCGCCGCCGGCACCCCGGGCTCGGCGTGCTCATCCTGTCGCAGTACGTCGAGCCCGTGTACACGACCGAGTTGATGGCCTCGGGCGACGGCGGCGTCGGCTATCTGCTCAAGGAGCGCGTCGGCGAGGTGCGCGAGTTCGTCGAGGCGGTGGAGCGCGTGGCCGGCGGCGGGACCGCGCTGGATCGCGAGGTCGTCGCCGCGCTGATGCGGCCCCAGGGCGCCGAGGCCGGCGACGACGTGCTGGACCGTCTCTCGCCGCGAGAGCGCGAGGTGCTCGGGCTCGTCGCCGAGGGCCGCACCAACTCGGCGATCGCGCGCGGGCTGGTCGTGACGGCCGGCGCGGTCGAGAAGCACATCTCCAACATCTTCAGCAAGCTCGACCTGCCGGCCGGCGGCGACGACCACCGCCGCGTGCTCGCCGTGCTCGCGTTCCTGCGGGCGGCCCAGGAGGGCTAGGAGACTGTGTCGCTATCGCGACTGGGGACCCACCTGCGGCGGCGACGGCTGGCCGTCGTGGGCCTCGGCCTCGCTGGCCGCCTACGGCACCCCTAGGAGCGTGGGTCCCTAGTAGCCCGCCGCGGGTTTCGCCCCCTGGGCGAAGACCCGCAAGGGAACCTGGCCCTCTGGGCCAGTGTTCCCCTAGCGCGCCGACGCCTCCAGGGTCGGCATCGGCGTGTCGGCGCGGTCCGGCGCCGTCTCCGGCACCGCGGTGCGGTGGCGAGCACGGCGCAGCGCGACGAGGCCCGCGCCGGCCAGCGTGAGAACGCTGACGGCCGTCAGCAGCCATCCCGCGAGCAACGGCCACGGGGCGTCGCCGGTGAGCGCCTCGGCGCAGAGCACCGTGCACCGCGGTCGGACGGTGGCGCTCCATTTGCCGGCACGGTCGGTGTGAGCCACGGTGACGACCGCGACACCGTCCGCGGTCCGGCCGGTCAGGCGGACGTCGCCGTCGATGCGCACGAGCCGGGACCACACCACGGAGGTCCGCAGCACATCACCCACCGCCCCGGTGCCGCGCAGCCGAGCGGCGTCCGACGTCACGGGGTCGGCGATGTCGATGCGGGCGGGCTTGACCGCCTTCGGTCCGATCGGATGGCCGAGGACCCTGAACTGGAACGGGACGGGGCCCGGCGTGGAGAACGCGGCCGGCTGGTGGTCGACCCGCACGTCGGCATGGCGGGCAGGGCGTTCGACGAAGGGGAACTGGGGCGACGCGGTGGTGTCGACGGCCATGAATGCGGTCATGGCGGCCTGTGCGACGACCACGCCGAGGAGCGTCACGGTCATCGTCCGCCGCGCGGGCCCACGGCGGATGGCGATCAGGGCCACGGTCATCGCCAGCGCGATGACGATGGCCAGATAGGGGATGACGCGATACGTGAACTGCACCGTCTGCAGGACCGGGGGGAAGCTCAGCCACCATCCGGGATCCGCGGTCAGCAGCAGCAGGCCGAGGCCGACCACCACCAGCCCCGCAGCGGACGCCGCCACCCGGTCCGGCGAACGCCGGCGCACCCAGAACACGAGTCCGAGCGCCACCAGCACCCAGGCCATGGCCAGCACCGGGGGTTGAGCGGTGACCTGCGCGCTGCGGAGGTCCCGGTTGGACTCGGGGACCATCGGCCAGGGCGAGAGCAGCGTCGGCAGGTGGGCGAACTTGACGCTCAACGCGAGCGGCTGCACGTTCAGGGCGCTCTGGGCGATGACGGTGTCCCGTCCCAGCCAGAGGTTGGGCACCAGCCACGCCCCGGTGAGCCCGACGCCCAGACCGATCGCCAGCACGGCTCCACCCAACCGGCGCGCGATGCCGCCCACACCGACGCCGGGCGGAATCAACGGCAGCAGCGCCGCCACCACGAAGGGCAACACCAGCGCGCTGATGAGCATCGTGACGTTGTGGGTGCCGGCCACGACCGCGGCGGAGCCCGCCAGCGCGGCCGGCGCGCGGATCCGGCCGCGCCCGGGTCGCCACAGCATCGACGTCAGCGCGCCGACCATCACCGCCACGCCGTTGACGGCGACGAGCTCGGCCCACGCCCCGCGCCCGTAGGCCTCCGACACGACGTACGGCGTCGTGACGAAGGTGAGCGCCGGCAGCACCGCCAGGCTTCGGGACAGCCCGAGGTTGCGCGCCGTCCACCAGATCCCCAGGTAGCCGGCCACGAAGGCGAGCGCGACGGAGGCCACGAAGACCGGCCACGCTCCGAGCAGGGCCGCGGGATAGGCCAGCACCGACACCGTGAACCCGCCGTAGAACACGTTGAAGGGATAGAAGCTGCCCGTGTCCTCGTGTAGGAAGTACGTCGGCACGCCGTGGGCGGCGACGTGCGCCGCCTGCCGTTGCAGCAGCCAGAACGCGTTCGTCCACTCCCACCACGAGTTCTGACGAAGGGCGAACGGCAGCGCAAGCAGCCCGACGAGCAGCGGTGGGACGATCGTGACGAGACGGCGTCTCGCGACAGGCGACAGAGCCATGGCCGGAGGCGACTGTCGTGTCTCATGGGATGAGGCGCCAGAGCCGTCTGGCACGGCGCGCTCCCGCCGGGCCGATCGCCGCGGCGTCGTCCTCGGCCGCCTACAGCAGCGTTCCCGCCAGCGCGCGGTAGTCGTCGACCGGCGGTGAGCCGTGGCCCAGCGGCTGGAGGCAGACGTGGTCGGCTCCGGCGTCGAGGTGGGTGTGCACGGCGTCGGCGATCGCCTGCGGGGAGCCGTGGGGGATGACGGCGTCGACGAGCCGGTCGCTGCCGCCGTCGGCGAGGTCGCGCTCGTTGAAGCCGAAGCGCAGGAGGTTGTTGGTGTAGTTGCTCAGCCCCAGGTACACGGTGGCGTAGGAGCGGGCGATCACGCGCGCCTGCTCCGGGTCCTCCTCCACGACGACCGCGACCTCTGGCGCGACGAGGCGCTCGGGGCCGACGCGCTCGCGCGCGAACCGCGTGTGGTCGGGCGTCGTGAAGTAGGGGTGGGTGCCGAGCGACCGCTCCGCGGCGAGGTCGAGCATCTTCGGACCCAGCGCGGCGGCGACCCGCTCGTCGCGCGGCACCGGCTGGGGCCCGGCGTCCAGGCCGTCGAAGAACTCGCGCATGGTCTTCAGCGGCTGGCGGTAGTCGCTGGTCGCCTCGGGGTGGCCGATGCCGACCCCCAGCAGGAAGCGTCCCGGGAACGCGCTGCGGACCTCGGCGTGGGCGGCGGCGACGCTTGCCGGATCGTGCTGCCAGACGTTGAGGATGCCGGTCGCGACGGTCAGCGTGCTCGAGGCCTCGAGGAAGGGACGAGCATCGTCGACCGACGGGCTGCCGCCGAGCCACAGCGCTCCGTACCCGAGCCGCTCGATCTCGCGCACGGCCGCGGTGCCCAAGCGACGCGGCATCCAGATCCCGATCTGTCCAAGGCGCATCGTCACAGGGTGCCACGCGCGACCAGTCCGCCCGGCTCAGGGCGCCCGGGCTCCGGCCATTGACAGTTGGCCCAATCGCCGGTGAGCGACGCCGCTGCGTGATTAGTGTGCGTCCATGGCTGCCGTCGCTCACCGAACGAGGGGTCCCGCGACGCCGGTCGCGCCGGCTCCGTCGTTCGCCCCGGCCATCGCCGCTGCCACGGTGTTCATGGCCTCCGGGGCGGTCCTCGTGCTCGAGATCCTCGCCGTCCGGCTGCTGGCGCCCTACGTCGGGCTGACGATGGAGACGACGACCTCGATCATCGGCGCCGCGCTGGCCGGCATCGCGCTCGGCGCCGCGTTCGGCGGCTGGCTCGCCGATCACACCGATCCCCGGCGCCTGGTCGTGGGCCTGCTGATCGTCGGCGGCCTGTTGTCGCTGCTGACCGTCCCGGTGGTGCGCTGGCTGGGGCCCGGAGCGCGCGACGGCGGCCAGCTGTCGGCGCTCGGGATCACGCTGCTGTCGCTCGTCCCCAGCGCCGCCGTCCTCAGCGCGGTGTCACCCACCATGGCGCGCCTGCAGCTGCGCGACCTGCGCGCGAGTGGCACGGTCGTCGGGCGCCTGTCGGCCTGGGCGACGGCGGGCGCGCTGGTCGGCACGTTCGGCACCGGCTTCGTGCTGGTCCCGCTGCTGCCGGTCAGCACGGCGGTGCTGGCGATCGGGGTGGTCCTCGTGCTCGCCGGCCTGCTGCTGGGCGGGTACACGCGCGCGCTCGGGCGGGCGGGCGCCGCCGGGGCGATCGCGGCGACCATCGCCTTCGCGCTGCTGGCGGCGACCCGCGACTCGCCGTGCGACGCCGAGAGCACCTACCACTGCGCGCGCGTCGAGGTCGACGCGGCGCGTCCGACCGGCCGTGCGCTCGTGCTCGACGACCTGCACAACTCCTACGTCGACCTCGCCGATCCGACGCACCTCGAGTACCCCTACACCAAGTGGATCGCGCAGGCGATCGACGCGACCGCGGGGGCGCCGCGCCGGCCACGCGACGTCGTCTTCGTCGGCGGGGGCGGGTTCACGCTCCCGCGCTGGCTGACGGCGACGCGCCCCGGATCGCACGCGCACGTGCTCGAGGTCGACCAGAAGCTCGTCGACCTGGACCGCAGGCGGCTGGGCCTGCAGACGTCGCCCGCGCTGCGCGTGACCGTGGGCGACGCCCGCACGACGCTGCGCACCGAGCCGGACGCCAGCGCCGACGTCGTCGTGGGCGACGCCTTCGGCGGCCTCTCCGTGCCGTGGCACCTGACGACGCGCGAGTGGATCGAGGACGTCCGGCGCGTGCTGCGGCCCGGCGGCGTGTACGCGCTCAACGTCATCGACTTCGGCCCCCACGGTCTGCTGCGCGCCGAGACCGCGACGCTGCTGGGGCTGTTCGCCGACGTGCAGCTCGTCGCGGTCCCCGGCGAGGACGGGCTGCCCGGTGACGGCAACGCGGTGCTGCTGGCCTCCGATCGGCCGCTGCCCGGCAACGGCGGCACCGACGCCGGCGGCGCGTTCACCTATCCGCGCGCCGACGTCGTCGCGTACGCGCGCGGCGGCGAGCAGCTTCGCGACGACTACGCGCCCGCCGATCAGCTGCTGACGCCGCCACCGTCGTCGTAGGGGAACACTGGCCCAGAGGGCCAGGTTCCCTTGCGGGTGTTCGCCCAGGGGGCGAAACCCGCGGGCGGATCAGGGACCGGCGCTTCTAGGGTGCGACCATCGCCCGCATGGCCGAGATCGCGGTGACGGTGGGGGACTCCGGTGAGGCGTATGTGTCGCTGGTGGTCGGGAAGCCGCCCGGGGTGCGCCACTCGGTCGCGCTGGACGAGCTCGACGCCGCCGACCGGATCCCCGCGCTGGACGGGCTGGTGCTGGACTTCGACTATTACGGGCGCGTGGTCGGTCTGCGGGTCACCGGCGCGGCGGACTCGGTGCTCGCGCCGTCGCTGCTGGAGACGGCTGTCCGCGCATCGCTGGAAGAACCCGGCGGTTCTTGACCGCGCGCGGGCGCGGGTGGAGGCTCGGAGGCCATGTCCTCCGGTCAGCAGGGCCTGCCCTCGCTCGTCGACAGCCTGAAGGCCTACGTCGACGAGCTGCCCGCCGGCGACCGGGCCGACGCGCTGCATCAGGTGTTCTACGGCTTCTACACCCGCGTCGCGATCATCGACCGCAGCACCCACGAGCTCGCCGCCCACGCCAAGGAGGACGCCGGCGCGCTCCCGGACGTCCCCGGCGTGCTGGCCGAGGCGCTGCGCGACAACGCGCTGTTCGTCGGCCAGGAGCTCTTCGCCGGCCGCGTGCGCACGATGCGCGCGATGGGCTACATCTCGAGCCGGCTGGCCGCGGAGCTCGACGGCGGCGAGCCCCCGCGGCCGTTCACCCTGACCCATGCGGTCGCGTTCGACCAGGCCGAGGGACGCCTGCGCACCTACGACCTGTCGCGCCCCGGCGAGCACCCCGACCTCCCGTACGACGCGCGCGCCTACGACCCGCACGACGGCTGAAAGCGGAAACGGAGCCCGCCCGCCCCCTACGCCACCGCGCCCACGAGCGCGCCGATGCCCGACGTGATGGCCATGGCCACCGCGCCCCACACGACGACCCGGATCGTGGCGCGGCGGCGGGGTGCGCCGCCCAGCCGGGCGCCGAGGTCGCCGAGGAGCCCGAGGGCGAGCAGCGTCACGACGACGGCCACGGGAATGCGGACCGAGGCGGCCGCCACCGCCACGGCGATCAGCGGCAGCGCCGCGCCGGACGAGAACGACAGCGCCGAGGTCCACGCCGCCTGGAACGGACGCGCGAGGCGCTCCTCGTCGAGGCCGAGCTCGTCGCGCGCGTGGGCCTCGAGGGCACCGTTGCGCGAGAGGCTCTGCGCCACCTGGCGTGCCAGCTCCGGCGCGAGCCCGCGGCGCTCGTAGATCCCGGCGAGCTCGCGCAGCTCGCCCGCCGGGTCCTGGCGCAGCTCGCGCTCCTCCAGGCGGATGTCGGCCTGCTCTGCATCGCGCTGGGAGCTGACCGACACGTACTCGCCGGCCGCCATCGAGAGCGCTCCGGCGACCAGGCCGGCGATCCCGGCGGTGATGATCGCCGTCCCCGACGCGCCCGACGCCGCGACGCCCAGCACGAGGCTGGCCGTCGACAGGATCCCGTCGTTGGCGCCGAGCACGGCGGCCCGCAGCCAGTTGGAGCGGTGGCTGAGATGGACCTCGGGTCTGGTCGACGTCGCACGCACGCCGCAGCGACCGTACTCCTGGCACGCCATCGCACGCCGGCGACGGGTGCGCGCGTCGTGCTGCAGGACGAGCCGCGTCGCTTCAGGACGCGAGCTGCTCGGGCACGGCGACCGGTCGGGGTCGCGGCTGGGCGGTGTCGTCGCCCAGGTGCGCCTCCGACCACTCGTAGAGGGACATCAGCAGCCCGGTGATGCTCCAGCCGAGCGGGGTCAGCGAGTACTCGACGCGGGGCGGCACCTCGGGGTAGGCGCGGCGCTTGACGAGGCCACGGCGCTCCAGGAGGCGGAGCGTCTGGGTGAGCGTCTTCTTCGAGATCTCGCCGACCTCGTAGAGGACCTCGGAGTAGCGGCGCGTGCCGGAGGCGAGCAGATACAGGATCTCGACCGACCACTTGCTCGAGATCAGGGCGAGCGCCTCGCGCGTGCCCTGCACCATCTCGTAGTCCGAGACCTCGGGCGAGGGCGACGGGACGCTCTGGATGTGCTCTGCGTGGCTCTTCATGACGGGAGCGCGGGCGCGCATGTTCCCTCCTGCATCGTGATGCATCCAGGCAACCGCGTTTCGGCGGCCCGGCAACAAGCCCCACCGCTCACGCGACACACGAGGTCGATCACCGGCCGGCCGGCGACACGACCCTTCAGGCCGCCAGGGCCACGCCGAGCGTGACGGACCGCAGGACGTCGGCCGCATGCTCCTCGCGATCGAGGGCGGCGCGGTAGACGGTGTAGGCGGCGTGGCGCTCGCGTGGAACCGTGCCGACCCAGGCGTGGAGCGCCTCTCTGGCGTCGTGGGCGGCGAGCAGCCAGGCGTCGAAGACGTCCTCGAGGCGGCGGCTGCCCTTGCGGCCCCACCCGCTGGACTGGAGGTTGGTGATCATGGGTGAACGATCGCGCGAGGCGCGGCGCTCGCAACAGGACGTGACGCTCGTCCGAGCGCGGCTCCCGATCATCGGCGGCGGGCGAGCGGCGTGGGCCGGGCGGAAGCTTCGCGCGCACGTCTCAGCCGATCGCCCATCCGCATCCCCGGTGGCTCACGGCCACCCAGAATCCGTTGCGTGGCCAACGACCATCATGCTCAGCGTCCGGGACCGCACCGGCTGCTCGTGCCCGTCGATGGCTCACCCGAGACCGCGGACGCGCTGAGGCTGGCCGTGAGCCTGGCACGCGGGCTCCGCGCGACGCTGACGCTCTTGGGCGTCGGCCCGCTGACGGAGCCTCCGATCCCGGGGACGGCGCTGGCCGCCTACGGCGCGCTCCTGCTGCCCGAGGAGGAGCAGGAGGAGGTCGACCGCCAGGCTCTGAGCCGGCTCGACGAGACGGTCGCGCAGCTGCCCGGCGACCTCGACGTCCGCACGGCCCTGGGCGCAGGGTCGGCTGGGCCGGCGATCGTCGAGGAGGCCGCCACCGGGGTCCATGACCTCATCATCCTGCCCTGGCACGGCAACGGGACGGTCGGCCACCTGCTGCACGATCACACCGCGCACCACGTCCTGGAGCACAGCCGCATTCCGGTGATGGTCGTCCCGACCGTCCCGGACGAGCGGGCGCGCGTCACGTCATGACGCGACCCAGCGGCGGCGCGTCAGTCGGCGCGCCGCGCGGCGCGCCGGAACCGCACGTCCCCGCCGCCGCCCAGGGGCAGGTCGGCCGCGACGACGGTCCCGCCCGTGGCCGGGCTGTCGATCCGCAGCCGCCCCTCGAGCACCGCGACCCGGTCGCCCAGGCCCGCGAGCCCGTGACCGTCGTGGCGGGCGCCTCCGACGCCGTCGTCGCGCACCTCGATGTGCAGCATCTGGCCGTCGACGAAGGCCGACACCGCCGCGCTGCTGGCGCGGGCGTGCTTGACGACGTTGGTGAGCGCCTCGGCGACGACGAAGTAGGCGGTCGCCTCGATCGGCGGGGGCAGGCGCTCGCCGGGGACCTCGACGGTGACCGGCAGCGGCGCGCTCGTGACGAGCGAGTCGATCCCGGCGCGCAGCCCGCCGCGGGTCAGCGTCGACGGCAGGATGCCGTGCGAGAGCTCGCGCAGCGACCGCGTGGCCTGCTCGGCGTGGTCGAGGGCCTCGTCGATCAGCCGGCCGGTCCCGCGATCGCTGCGCTCCAGCGCGCGGCGCGCGAGCTTCAGCGCGATGACCGTGTGGACGAGGCGCTGCTGCGCGCCGTCGTGCAGGTCGCGCACCAGGCGGCGGCGCTCCTCCCACGTGGCCTCCACGACGCGCGCGCCCGAGGCGCGGACCGCCTCGATCCGGATCCGCTCGGTCTCCATCCGGCGCAGCTCCTCCTCCAGCGCGAGGCGGCGGTTGGCCTCCTCGGCGCGCTGGCGGGCGCGGTCGGCGATCACGCTGGCGACGATCGCCGTGACCATCATCACGAGGATCGCGGCGCCGTCGGAGCCCGCCGAGATCCGGAAGCTGTGCTTCGGCGCGGCGTGGAAGTAGTCGAGCGCCAGCGCGCTCGCCACGGCGGTCGGCAGCCCGAGCCAGAGCCCCCAGTAGGTCGAGACCAGCAGTGCCCCGAGCACGTAGAGGACGCCGCTCGACACGCCCGGATCCAGCCCGGTCAGCGGATAGAGCGCAAGTGTGACGGCGGCGACGATCGTCCCGGCCACCACGACCCCCAGCAGACGCGAGCTCACGCGGCGAGGGCGATGCCCCTCGCGGGGGTGTCGGGGACGGCGGCCAGCCGGCGCGCCCGCGTGAGCGCGTGCAGGAACGCGGCCGTCGGCCGATGCTCGGTGTTGGAGCGCGTGACGATCGCCGTCTCGAGCACGAGCTGCGGCGACTCGACGGGCAGGAAGCGGATGCCGGGCGCGGTGTAGCGATCGGCGACCGACTCGGGCAGCAGCGCCATGCCGGCGCCCGAGGACACGGCGAGCAGCGCGTGCTCGACGTGCGCCTCGCCGAGCTCGACGAGCGTGGGGGAGAAGCCCGCGTGGCGACAGGTCGAGACGACCGCGTCGTAGAACGCCGGGTTGGACTGGCGGGGCAGCACCACGACCTGCTCGGGCGCGAGCTGCTCGAGGTCGATCGCCGGGCGGGTGGCGCGCGGGTCTCCGGCGGGGAGCGCGGCGACGGCGCGCTGGGTGCCGAGCCCGTGCACCTGGAGCCCGCGCGTGGGCGCCGGCAGGCAGACGATCGCCGCGTCGAGCCGCTCCTCGCGCACGGCGTCGATCAGGCTCAGCGCGGGTCCGGTCTCGAGGCTGGTCTGCACCTGCGGCGTGCCGGTGGCGAGGCTGCGCAGCGCGCGCCCGACGGAGGCCGGCAGCGCGTCGGGGAGGTAGCCGACCCGCAGCCGCATCGTCTGGCGGTCCCGCGCGGTGCGGGCGGCCTGCTGGGCGACCTGCGCCTGACGCAGGACGTGGCGCGCCTCCTGCAGCATCGCCAGGCCGGCGTCGGTGAGCTCCACCCGCCGCTGGTTGCGGTCGAAGAGGCGGACGCCGAGCTCCTGCTCCAGCTTGCGGACCTGCTCGCTCACCGCCGGCTGCGCGACGTGCAGGCGCTCGGCCGCGCGCCGGAAGTGCAGCTCCTCGGCCACGGCAACGAAGTACCTCAGATGCCGGAGTTCCATGGCGATGCCTCCTCGGTGCGGTGGGTGGGGAATCGGGGTCTGGTGGCGAGCCCGCGCACCGCCTCCACGAGCTCGGTGGGACCGCTGTCCTCGACGAGCAGGGCATAGTCGCCGCGGCACCGCGGCCGGTCCGCGGCGGCGGCCGTCGCCAGGATCAGCAGCCCGACGCCGGCGCGCTGCGCGTCGGTCACCAGCGCGCCCGCCCGGTCGAGGGCCTCGAGCTCGGTGCCGCCGAGGTCCAGCACCACGACGTCTGGGCGGAGCGCCCGGACCAGCATCCCGGCCTCGTCGCCGCCGGTCGCCTCGCCGACGACCGTGATGTCGTCGGCGTCCTCCAGCAGGGCGCGGAGCCCGGCGCGGTGCAGCTCGAACTCGTCGGCGACCACCACGCGGATGCTGCGCGGCACGACGAGCCGGAGATGGCGCACCGGCCGGATCCGATCGCGTGTGGGGCGCCGTTCCAGCGTTGCGGGGTGGGCTGCGGTGAGCATGGATCCATCTCACCCGGTCGGGGGATTGCGCGCCAGCCCCCCAAGCCCGACGACGCGGTCCGACTTCCCTGACGGCGAGGTCGGGCTAACCCGACGCCGATCCACATGTCGGGTTTTCCCTACCCCGCGGGCCCTGGCGTAGTGCGAAGATCGGCGCGGATGGACACATCTGTGCTTGTCGTGGACGACGACGCGGGCTTCCGCAGCTTGGCCGTGAGGATCTTGCGGGGCTGCGGCTTCCGCGTGATCGGGGAGGCGTCGACGCGCGCGTCCGGGATGGCCGCGGCGCTCGATCTGCGCCCCGACGCGGTGCTCGTCGACGTCCGCCTGCCCGACGGCGACGGCATCCGCCTCGGCCACGCGCTGGCCGCGCTGCCGTGGTCTCCGCGGATCGTCCTGACGTCCAGCGACAACGACGCCGCGGGCGAGGTCGCCGCGAGCGACGGCGGACTCCTGCCGTTCGTGCCCAAGGACCAGCTGCCGACGGCGCCCCTGCTGCGCCTGCTGGCGATCGACTAGCGGACCCCGGGGCCGGGGGAGTAGCGTGGCCATCGTGTCGGAAGGCGTACGGGTGGTGATCGGGGAGGACGACGTCCTGCTCAGGACCGGCGTGGTACGCGTGCTCACCGACGCCGGCTTCGACGTGGTCGCGCAGGCCGGCGACGCGGAGGACTTCCTGCGCAAGGCGCTGGCGCACCGGCCCGACGTCGCCGTCGTCGACGTGCGGATGCCGCCCGGCCTCGGCGACGACGGCCTGCGCGCGGCGCTCGAGCTCCGGCGCCAGCGCCCCGACACCGGGATCCTCGTCCTCTCGCAGTTCTACGAGGAGGACTACGCGCTCGACCTGATCGGTGAGCGCCCCGAGGGCGTCGGCTACCTGCTGAAGGAGCGCGTCGGCGACGTCGAGGCGTTCGCCGACGCCGTGGGCCGCGTCGCGGCGGGGGGCAGTGCGCTGGACCCCGAGATCGTCGGGCGGATGCTCGGCCGGCGGCGCGGCGACAGTCCGCTGGATCTCCTGAGCCCGCGCGAGCGCGAGGTGCTGGGGGCGGTCGCGGAGGGCAAGTCCAACCACGGGATCGCCCAGGCGCTGTTCGTGTCCGACGCCGCGGTGGAGAAGCACGTCACGCACATCTTCAGCAAGCTCGGGCTCAACCAGAGCCCCAACGAGCACCGGCGGGTGCTGGCGGCCATCACGTACCTGCGCAGCGCCGGGCGCTGAGGCGCGTGACGGCTCCGGCTCAGTTGCTGGGCGGCCGGTCCGCGCGGCGGGCCGGGATCACCGGCCGGAGCCTCAACGACTCCGTCACCAGCTCGCGCTGGCGCATGTGCAAGGGGACGCTCTGGCCTTGCCGGACCAACTCGGTGACGCGTGGAGTGAACATGTCGTCATGGTGCCGCGTGCGAGAGGGCGTGTCTGCCCGGCCAGTGCCCGTCTGAAGTTCCGGCCAGCCCGACTTCTGCCCTACGGACCGTCGGAGCACGTGACCGATGAGTTGCGCGGCTTCGCCGGGTCATGACGAACGAAGCCCAAGGCAGGACGACGAAGAGGAGCGCACCATGAGCCTTCCGCAGATCGTGTCGCGAGACGCGTGGCTGGCCGCCCGCAAGGCGCTGCTGGCGCGCGAGAAGGAGGCGACCCATGCCCGGGACGCCCTGAACGTGGAGCGGCGCATGCTCCCGATGGTCGAGATCACCGCGGACTACGCCTTCGAGGGACCGGAGGGCAAGGTCGGCCTGCTCGACCTGTTCGCCGGCCGACGCCAGCTGATCGTCAGCCACTTCATGTTCGACCCGCGCTGGGAGGACGGCTGCCCGAGCTGCTCGGCCGGTGCCGACGAGTGGTCGCCGGGCCTGCAGGCCCACCTCGACGCGCGTGACACGCGGCTGGTCTACGTCTCGCGCGCGCCGCTGGCCAAGATCGAGGACTACAAGGCGCGCAGGGGCTGGACCTTTCCGTGGTACTCGTCGCATGGCAGCGACTTCAACTACGACTTCGGGGTCACGGTCGACGAGTCGGTCGCGCCGGAGACCTACAACTACCGCAGCCGGGCGGAGTACGAGCGCCAGGGCCAGGGCTCCTACTTCGAGGGCGACCGCCCGTTCGAGCAGCCGGGCCTGAGCGTGCTCCTGCGCGACGGCGACCGGGTGTTCCACACCTACTCGAGCTTCGCGCGCGGGGCCGAGTGGACCGGCGGCTCCTACGCCTTCCTGGACCTGACCCCGCTGGGGCGCCAGGAGGACTGGGAGGAGCCCAAGGGGCGTGCGGCGTCCGCGCACGCCGCGAATCCCGACTTCGCGGTCTCCTCGGGCGACTGAGCCCACCCGCGCCCGTCCGGGCGTTCCGACCTGCCCGCCCTTTAGCTCGGCGCGGTAGCGTCGCCTCGATGGCGTCTCCGGGCACGACAGCCGCGCTGATCGGCCGCGTGCGCGCGTTCGGTCGTCGCCACAGCCTGGCGCTGACGATCGTCGGATCGCTGGGGACGCTGGCGCTCCTCGTCTTCGTGCTGTCGGGCCGCCGGCAGCAGTTCGAGGACGCGCTGTCGAGCGCGGCGCCGGCGGTGCTCGTCGTCACCGTGCTGCTGCAGATCGTCGCGCTGGTGTCGCGCAGCGAGGCGTGGCACCTGTCGATCGAGGCGGCCGGCGGGACGGTGGGGCGGCGCGTGCTCTACCGCGCGTCGAGCATGCAGGTGCTCGGCGGGGTGCTCAACGGCCAGCTCGGGGTGGCGGCGCGCATCGCCGCGCTGCGGCGCTCGTCGCCGGTGGTCAGCCCGCAGGTGCCGACGCTCATCGCGGCCGAGTTCCCGATCCTCGCCGTTGAGGCGGTGCTCGCGGCGCTGACGTCGTTCACGCTCGTGGCGCCGCTCGGGCTGCCGTGGTGGCTGCCGATCGTCGCGCTCGCGGTGATCGGGACGGCCAGCGCCGGCCTGCGCCAGCTCGCGCTAAGCGAGGGTCGCGAGCTGTGGCGCGGGCTGGCGATCGCCCGGCGGCTCAACCACGGCAGCCGGCTGGTCGGCTTCGTGCTGATCGCGGTGTTCGCCCAGATCTTCCGCAACTGGATGATGCTCCACGCCGTCGGCGTGCAGGCGTCGTTCTTCGACGCGATCGCGGTGCTCATCGCCGTCGTCACCCTCGGCCAGCTGCCGATCGGGCCGTCGGTCGGCGCGGCGGCGGCCGTGCTCATCCTCGGCAGCCAGGGCGTCGCCGCGGCCGCCGCGGCGGGCGTCCTGCTCACGGTGACGGGCACCGTCGGCGGCCTGTGCTTCGCGGCGTGGGCGGGCGGCGACACGCTGTGGACCGGCACCCGGTGGGCGCGGCTGCGCCACGCCCGCCGGACGCAGGAGCCGTGAGGTCCCGGCGCGCGCGCCCTCAGCCCGCGGCGCCGGCGGCCCGGCCGATGTCGGCGTCCATCGCGCGCAGGTACGGCGCGACGAGCTCGCCGTACTCCACCTTGCGCGCGGCCGGCAGGTCCTTCCAGCCGGTGACCGAGACGCGGCAGCGCGACGTGCCGCACAAGCACACGGCCGGGAAGTGATCGATCGTGAAGTTGCGCATGGCGTAGTCGAACGTCAGGGTCTCCCCGGCGCCGATCGAGCGGCGGGCGACGAAGTCGAACGCCTGCGCCGCGTTGAGGCGCACGCCGCAGTTGGGGTCGCACGAGTGGTTGACCATCGGGCCGAGGCCGCCGTGGCGCGCCCAGCGGCCCGGGCCGACCTGCGTGGCATGCGAGTCGTTGCCCGTGAGGGCGCCGACGAGGAAGCCGACCATGACGGTGTCACCGGTCGCGAACGGACGGGTCGCCAGGACGCCTTCGCCCTGCTCGTCGTCGGCGCTGCGAAGCTCGACGCCCTCCTCCTCGGAGACGGTGTCGGTGGACGGCATGGGCGGACGGACATGGGGCAAGGGAACCCCTTTCGGTTGACGCCCTCGAACGAAGAGCATAGCCGCGTGCGGCCCGCAGCCGGCCGGTGGACGGCCGCGAGAGCGGCTATGACGACGGGGCTACACTAGGTGTCCGGGCGTCTATCGAAAGGGTCGTCATGACCCGTAGTTGTTGCCCATCCTGCCGTCTGCGGTTCTCCCGCGCGACGGCGACCCAACTTGCGGCATGCCCGTTCTGCGCGCAGCCGCTGCAGCTCGTCCCGTCGGCCTCCGTCCTCGGGTTCAAGCTCATCGCCGTCGACGTGCTCTCCAGCGACGACGTCGCGGCCGAGCAGGCCGTCGCGCTGGCGGTGGCCCTACCGGTCCCGAGTCAGGAGCCCGCGCCGGGGCGCAGGACGTAGCGACGGGGCGCCTGTGCGTGGCTGCGCCCGATGTCGCGCTGGCGCATCCCGTGCAGCCCGCCGAGACCGGCGCGCGTCGTGGGCGCCGCCTCGGCCTCCTCCGGCTCCCAGTCGTGCGACGTGATCCAGGCCAGGATCGCCGCGGACTTGGCGCCCTCGGCCATGATCGCGGCGCGCTCGATGACCGCGCCGCCGGACGGATGGCGCCGCGAGAGGCGCTCCACCAGCTGCCGGATGGCCTCGTCGTCAAGCTGCTCGAAGGTGGTGCTGGTCATCGTCGGAAGACCTTCCCGAGCCCGGATCGCCCGTGGCGCCCGCAAGCTCGATCGGTGAACGGGTCTTCCTTCGCCCCGCAGGAGCGGGAAATGGCCCTTGACGACGCAGTCTACTCCGTCCCCGAAGGGGCCCTTCCCGCAGGCGAGAGAGCCAGCTGGCACTGCGTCAGGGACGGATGTGTTTGCCATGCGCGACGGCGTGCGGCATGCTCGGCCGGTGCGGATCGGAGCGACGTTCGAACCGGTCGCCGCGGCCTGGTACCGCGGCGTCTATCCGCTGGAGGCCATGGCCCGCCGCGGGCATGAGATCGTGTGGCCGCAGAACGACACCGGCCACCCGGTCGTCCGCGAGCTCGGGAGCTGTGACGCCGTCTTCGTCTACCGCCGGCACGAGCAGGCGCTGCGCGACATCCTCGCGGGCCTGGCCGCTCGGGGCGTGGGCATCGTGTGGGACAACGACGACGACCTCAGCGCGATTCCCAAGGACAGCCCGTGGTTCAAGGAGGTCGGCGCGCTGCGGGGCCAGAAGCGATTCAGCGACACGGTGCGGCTGGCGAAGCTCGCGCACGTGGTCACGGTGACCACCGAAGGCGTCGGTGCCCGCTACGCCGGTGCCGGCGTGCAGGAGGTGCGGGTCATCGACAACCACCTCCAGCACAAGACGAGCCGTCGCCGGCGCAAGCACGACGGGATCGTCGTCGGCTGGATCGCCGGGACCGAGCATCGTGTGGACGCGCGCCTCCTACGGCTCGGGGAGGTCCTGCGAGCGCTCCAGGAGGTCCACCCGGAGCTGCGCGTCGAATGCGTGGGCGTGGATCTGCAGCTGCCCGAGCGCTATCGCCACCGGGCGGGGCTGCATTTCGAGCGCCTCCCCGACGTGATGACCACCTTCGACATCGGGCTCGCCCCGCTCGCGGACGTGCCCTTCAACCGCGCACGGTCGAGCATCAAGGTGAAGGAGTACGCGGCTTCCCAGGTGCCGTGGCTGGCGTCGCCGCGGGCCGCGTACCAGGGGCTCGGGGAGCGGCAGGGCGGCCGGCTCGTCGACGACGAGCACTGGTTCACGGCCCTCGATGCGCTGATCCGGGACGGCAAGGCGCGAAAGCGCCTCTCGCGCGCTGGGAAGTCGTGGGCCAAGACGCAGACCGTCGAGGTCGTCGCCGACCGCTGGGAGGCGGCGTTCGTCGAAGCGAGCACGCGCGCCCGAGACGCCGCGCGCCGCTGAGACGCCGGCGCACGCCTGGCGCGAACCGGGTCACGCTGCCATGATCGACCGCATGGCGGTCGTTACGGAGCATGAGGTCGATCAGATCGAGCAGGCCAACGCGTCGGGCAAGACGCCGGTGGTGTTCATCCATGGCCTGTGGCTTCTGCCGAGCAGCTGGGATCGCTGGGCGCAGGTCTTCGAGGAGGCGGGGTACTCGCCGCTGATGCCGGGCTGGCCCGACGATCCCGACACCGTCGAGGAGGCCAACGCGCACCCCGAGGTCTTCGCGAAGAAGAGCGTCGGCCAGGTCGCTGACCACTTCGACCAGATCATCAGCCGGTTGACGGTCAAGCCGGCGGTCATCGGCCACTCCTTCGGCGGCCTGCTGACCCAGATCGTCGCGGGCCGTGGCCGCGCCGCGGTCTCGGTCGCGATCGACCCGGCGCCGTTCCGCGGCGTGCTGCCGCTGCCGATCTCCGCCCTGAAGTCGTCGCGGCCGGTGCTCGGCAACCCGGCCAACCGCAACCGCGCAGTGCCGTTGACCTACGAGCAGTTCCGGTTCGGCTTCGCCAACGCGGTCGACGAGGACGAGGCCAAGGAGCTGTACAACACCTACGCCGTGCCGGCCGCGGGGACGCCGCTGTTCCAGGCGGCGACCGCCAACCTCAACCCGTGGACCGAGGCCAAGGTCAACAGCAAGAACCCCGAGCGCGGGCCGCTGCTGATCATCTCCGGTGAGAAGGACAACACGGTCCCCTGGGCGATCGCGAACGCGTCCTACAAGAAGCAGAAGCGCAACGACTCCGTGACCGAGATCGTCGAGATCCCGAACCGCGGTCACGCGCTGACGATCGACAGCGGCTGGCGCGAGGTCGCCGACACCGCGCTGGCGTTCGTGAAGCGCTTCGCGTAGGGGTCTACGCCGCCTGCGGTTGCGCGGTCGCGGGCGCCGGCGTCTCGGTCTCCGCCGCGGGCGCCGGTGCCGCCGCGCGCGGCCAGGGCGCGCGCCCCAGCGGCTGCTCGGCGCCGGACGCGGCCCAGAGCTCGTGGGTCACGTGCGGCACCACCGGCTCGGCGAGGCGCAGCAGCAGGCGCAGCGCGGCGGCCACGGCGAGCGTGTCGGCGCGGTCGGGCGCACCGGCCTCGGCAGTCGCCCGGGCCTCGAAGGCCTCGATGCGCTCGAGCAGGAGCATCATGTTGCGCGTGGCGCGATGGGTCTGGAGCGACTCGAGGTTCTCGGTGATGCGCTGCCGCCCGGTGGCGCAGCAGAAGGCGAGGCGACGGCGCCGGCCGTTGGACGCGTCGATCCGCGCGCCGGCGTCGGGCGCGGCCGCCCGCAGGCGCGGCTCGGCGAAGTCCCAGAGACGGTCGAGGAACCGCGCGCAGTGGTCGAGCACGCGGCCGTCGAACGTGACGCTCGTGGCGGGCGCGGCGGCGTGCAGCAGCGCGAGGCGCAGGGCGTCGGCGCCCACCGCGGCGTCGCTCGGACCGCCATCGACGTCCCCGGTCAGCAGGGCGCTCGCGTACGGCTCGCCGCCCGCCGGCGACTGCTCGGGCGCGGCGCCGTGCAGCGCCATGGCGACCGTGCGCTCGGCCAGCACGGCGCGCGCGTCGGCGGTGCCGTGCAGGCGCACCGCGACGGCGATCCGCTGCGCCCAGGCGCCGGGGCCGAAGTCGATCGTCCCGGGATCCTGGACGGCGGTGGCGCCGCAGCGCGGGCAGTCCCGCGACGCGGCGGAGGCCAGCGGCAGCTGGTCCTCGGCGACCGGGACGTCCCCGCATGCGTCGCAGAGGACGACCGGGACCGGCGCGCGGCCCGGGGCCCCCAGCACCGAGACCGGCACGTCGGTGCACCGGAAGCGCACCGCCGCGCGCGTGCGGATGCGCTTGCCTCCCGCATCCCAGTTGGCGGCGTTGCCGCACAGGCGGTCGAGGACCTCCTGCGGATAGCGCTCCACCTTCGGGATGCCCAGCACCGCGGTCGGGCCGAAGCGCGCGTCGACCGCCGTCGACAGCACCAGCGGCAGCGAGTGGCCGATGCCCTCCACGCGCAGCAGGACGCCGGTCACCAGGACCGTGTCCTGCGCGAGCGTTGCTCGCGGATCCTCGTGCGCCCCGCTGCACAGCGCGGCCAGCGGCTCGCGCTGGGCGTCGGTGACCCAGCGATCGACGTCGGGATGGCGGGGCGACATCAGCGCGAAGACGCTGTCGGGCACCGCGTCGGCCACCGTCGAGAAGAGCTTCAGCTTGCGGCCGTCGAGCGTGGCCGCATCGACCTCGACGCCCTCGACCCGCCCGACCGCCTCGCGCTGAGCGGCGAGCGCCGCCTCCGGCCAACCCGCGAGGGCCGCGATGCCGCGGTGGTTGTCGTCGTCGAAGTCGCGCGCCCGCAGTCGCCACGTGCCGTCGCCGGCGTGGTGGAGGCGGCCGGCCGCCAGCAGCTCGAGGAACCGGCGCTGCACGCGCTCGGTTCCGACCGGTCCGCACGGTCCCTTCTCGAGATCGATGTCGAGCGAGAGGCCGAGCTGCGCCGGCGGCGCCGACAGCGCGAGGAGGACGGCGTCCCCGCTCGCCCTCCGGAACCGCGCGTGGGCGTCGGCGACCACGCAGTCCCGGACATGGGCAAGAGTGCTCTCGTCGTGGTCGGCCGCCCCCTCGCGGCCGGCCACGACGGCCGCGGCGGTCTCCTCGCCGTCGGCGCCCGACGGTGGCCCCGCGGCCGCCCAGGTCTCCTGCCACCGCCGCTCCACGGCGGCGACGTCGTACGTGGGCGTGGCGGTCTCGCGGACCTGGCTGTCCTTGACGTACATCGGGGACCTCGGCTGTCGCCTGCGTTTCGTGATGCGCCCGACGGGATTCGAACCCGCGTCTACGACGTACTAGGCCGGTGCTCTTGAGGAGACTTCGGTCGGCGAATGACGTGCGGGGGTCCGGAGTGCCGGCTTCAGCCGCCGACAGACCTCATAAAGGCTTCGACTCGAATGGCTGCCGCCCGCCCGGTTCGCTTCCCTGGTTCTACCTGCTGACCATTGAGCTACGGACGCTCGTTGCTGCTCGGCGACCGTACGTCGGCCACGGGCGGCTGTCAAGGCCGACGACGACAATTTCTCATCGGTCGTACCGGCTGCCGGTTGGCTCTGGACGACCGGTGGTGAGGGAGGCAGACTGCACGCCTCGCCGTGGTGGTCAACCGGTCGCTGACCCATGCCTTTTCGGCACTGCCGGAAATGCGCCGGATGGCATGTCACGGTGACTCACGGCCACGGGGCATTGCTGACAAACGGCTCACGCCCGGCGGTCGCCCACAGCTCCTCGGCGATGTGCGGCGTCAGGGGAGCCAGCATCTGCACCAGCAGCAGCAGCGCGCCGGCGATCGCCCGCCGGTCGTCGTCGTCGAGCGCGCCGCGCGCCTGCAGCGCCCGCTCCTCGAAGTCCTCGATTCGCGCGAGCAGCCGCATGAGGTTGCGCGCCGCCTGGTGCAGGTCCAGCCGCTCGTAGTCGCCCGCGACGCGGTCGGCCGCCGTGCGGCACCACGTCGACAGCCGCCGGCGCCAGCGGTCGGAGGGCTCGATGGCGCCGACCTCGACGGCCTCGGACTCCCGCAGCCGCGGCCCGGCGTAGCGCCAGAGCCGGTCGAGGAAGCGCTGGCAGTAGCTGACGGGCTGGTCGTTCCAGTTGAAGCTGTTGCCCGGCGCCGCCGCGTAGAGCACGGCCAGGCGGACCGTGTCGGCGCCGACCGCCGCGACGAGCTCGTTGGGGTCGACGACGTTGCCCAGGTGCTTGCTCATCTTGCGCCCGTCGAGCCGCACCATCTCGTGCATGAGCGCCCGCGTGAACGGCTCGGAGTCGCTGAGCCGCGGGAGCACGTCGAAGTCCTGCAGCAGCTTGCCGATCAGGCGCTGGTCGAACATGTAGCCAGCGGCATCGGCGCCCCACACGATCTGGCGGGCCGGCAGCCACCGGGCGTAGTCGGGGTGGTCGAACATCGCCTGCGGCCGGTCCTCGAACGGCACGCAGATCGGCATCCACATCCACATCCCGTCCACGTGGCAGTCGATCGTGTCGCTGCTGCGCCGCGCGGGCGCCCCGCACGCCGGGCACGTGCACGCCGTGAACGCGGGGTCGTCGAGCGCGTTGCCCTCGCCCGTGATGTGCAGGTCGTCGGGCAGCCGGACCGGGAGGTCCTCCAGCGGCACGGGCACCGTCCCGCAGTCGTCGCAGTGGATGAGCGGAACGGGGGCGCCCCAGGCGCGCTGGCGCGAGATGGGGATGTCGCGCGCCCGGTAGCGCACCGCCCGCCGGGTCGCCGCGGACGCAAGCGGCGGCCCGTCTGCACCGGGGTCTGTCCCCAGCCCCAGCCGGTCGGCGATCCGCCGGTCGGTCGGGTCGCCCGCGGGGATCCCCAGCACGGCCGTCGGTCCGAACCGCGCGTCGACCAGCGGGGAGACGACCACCGCCAGCAGGGGCCCGACGCCGTCGACGCGCACGCGCGCACCGGTGTCGACGATCGCCGCCGCGGCGGCGTCGCGGTCGGAGCGGACGCTGCCGCCGGCCTCGTGCACGCGGTCCAGCTGGGCCTGGATCTCCGGCGTCGAGGCCCACTCCTCGACGTCGGGGTGCGACGGCGACAGCGCGACGAACCGGGCGCTCGCCAGCGCCTCGCCGTGCGGCGTGAACACCGTGAGCGTGCGGCCGTCGGGGGCGATCGCCTCGACCTCGACGCCGTCGACGCGGCCGATCACCGTGCGCTGGCCGGCCGCCGCCGCGCGCGTCCACCCCGGCAGGGTCTCGAGCCCGGCCTCGTTGGCCTCGACGTAAGCGCTGATCCGCATGAACCACTGCGCACGGCGCACGAGCCGCACCGCGCCGTGGCAGCGCCAGCACCGCCCGCCCTCGGCCTGCATCGTCGCCAGCACGCTGCGGCACGAGTCGCACCAGTTGACCTGCGCCGTGCGCTCGTAGACGAGCCCGCGCTCGAGCATCGCGGCGAAGAGCCACTGCGTCCAGCGGTAGTGGTCGGGCTGCGACGAGTCGAACGTCCGCGCCCAGTCGCACGAGTAGCCGAGGCGCTCGAACTGCCCGCGCATCCGGGCGATGCAGCGCGCGACCCACGCCTGGGGTGAGATGCCGCGCCGCAGCGCCTCGAGCTCGGCGGGCAGGCCGAAGGCGTCGAAGCCCAGCGAGAACAGGACGTCGAGCCCGCGGGCGCGGCAGAACCGCGCGTAGGCGTCGGCGATCGTGTAGCTGCGGATGTGCCCCATGTGCGCGTCGCCCGACGTGAACGGGCAGCCCGCGAAGACGTAGGCGGACTCCCGCTCGCCCGCGGGCGGCGTAGCGAACGCCGACGCGTGCCGCCAGGCCTCCTGCCAGCGCGCCTCGACGGCCGCGGGGTCGTAGGCGACGACGGGAGACGAATATGTGCGTGAGTCGGTGATTCACCGATCGTAGGGCTGCGCGGACATTACGGTCAAGGCCGTCTGGCACTGAGCAATTGTTGACACCGCAGGGGGGACGGGTCAGTGTCGTCGGCCCGCCCTCGCTACCAGGAGAAACGCCGATGACTCGCTGTGCCGTCGTGACCAACGACCTGCAGTACGACCTGGTCAACAAGAACGAGCTGCGGCAGCAGGCGGTCGCGGCCTTCTCCGCTCGGATGGAGGAGTTCCTGGACGCGATGCGGGACCTCGACGTCCCGATCGTGCACCTGCAGCTCATCAATCGGGAAGACGATCCCAACGCCGAGCGCTACGGCGACTGGCTCCCCGTGACCAAGGGCAGCGAGGGGGCGCGCATCCTCGACCAGTTCCTGGCGCCGACCGACGTCGTCATGGAGAAGAACAAGGACAGCGGGTTCTTCGAGACCGATCTCGACGACACGCTCAAGCGGCTGGGCGTCGACACCGTGATCATCACCGGGATGCAGACCCAGATCTGCGTCCAGACGACCGCCGCCGACGCCTTCTTCCGGGGATTCAAGGTCATCGTCCCGCCCGACGGCGTGGTCTCGGCCCGCGAGGAGGACCAGCAGCGGGCGCTGGACTGGCTCGGCTCGTACTGCGCGACGATCCTGCCGTTCGACGAGCTGATCCCGGCGATCGCCGAGGATCGCGTCCCGTCCTTCGAAGTCGTCCCGATCCCGTGACGCTCGAGGCGGCACCCCATGTCGCCGCCGGGGCGCCGGGCGCGGCACCGGCCTGCATCGAGCTCGACCACGGCACCGGCGGCGGCCTCAGCCAGGAGCTGATCGGCGATCTGATCGCCCCGCGCCTGGGCGCCGTCCACACCGGGCGGATGGAGGACAGCGCCATCCTTCCGATCCACGCTTCGCGGATCGCCATGACCACCGACTCGTTCGTCGTCGACCCGATCTTCTTCACCAACGGGGACATCGGCAAGCTGGCGGTCTGCGGCACCGTGAACGACCTCGCCGTGTGCGGCGCCACGCCGCGGTTCCTCACGCTCGCCCTGGTCCTGGAGGAGGGCTTCCCGATCGCGCACCTCGAGCGGGTCCTCGACTCCATCCGGGAGGCGGCCCTCGAAGCGGGCGTCGAGGTCGTCGCCGGCGACACCAAGGTCGTCCGCCGCGGCGAGGTCGACAAGCTGTTCATCAACACCGCCGGCGTCGGCGAGTTCGATCGCGACGTGTCGCTCGGCGTCCACGCGGTGGTGCCCGGCGGCTCGGTGATCGTCACGAGCTTCCTCGGCGACCACAGCATGCACGTGCTCTCGTTGCGGGAGGGACTCGGGTTCGAGCAGCGCATCCTCAGCGACTGCGCGCCGCTCAACGGGCTGATGGACGTGCTGCTCGACGAGTTCGGCGACGCGGTGCGCTGCGTGCGCGACATCACCCGCGGCGGCCTGGGCACCGTGCTCAACGAGGTCGCGGCCGGCGCGGGCGTCTCGATCCACCTCGACGAGGAGAGCCTCCCGATCCGGCACGAGACCGCGATGGCGGCGGACATGCTCGGCGTCGACCCCATGTACCTGGCCAACGAGGGCAACCTCTGTCTGTTCGTCGACGGCGACGCGGCGGCCGACGTGCTCGCGCTGGTGCGCGCCCACCGGTACGGGGCCGCGGCGGAGATCGTCGGCGGCGTCGGCGAGGCGGGCGGCAGCCCGGTCACGATGCGCACCGCCGAGGGTGCGGTCACGACCGTCGCGGTGCTCTACGGCGCCGAGCTCCCGCGACTCTGCTGACGCCATGCACGAGCAGACCCGCCGCTACCAGATCCGGGGTGTGGTGCAGGGCGTCGGCTTCCGCCCGTTCATCGTGCGGACCGCCGAGCGCAATGCGCTCAACGGCTGGATCCTCAACGACTCCGACGGCGTCGTCCTGGAGATCCAGGGCTCGCCGCCGCAGCTCGACACGTTCATCCTGGAGATGACGACGACAGCGCCGCCGCTGGCGCGGATCGACTCGGTCGCGCTGGTCGACCAGGACGGCGAGGCCCCGAGCTACTCGGAGTTCGCCATCCGCGCCAGCGACCGGACCGAGCGCGCGCACACGCTCGTCGCACCCGACACCTACGTGTGCGACGACTGCCTGGCGGAGCTCTTCGACGAGGACGACCGCCGCCACCGCTACCCGCTGATCAACTGCACCAACTGCGGGCCGCGGTACTCGATCATCCGCGGGGTTCCGTACGACCGCGCGTACACCACCATGTCGGCGTTCCCGATGTGCGACGCGTGCGCGGCCGAGTACGAGGACGTCCGCGACCGCCGGTTCCACGCCCAGCCCGTGGCGTGCTGGGACTGCGGTCCGCAGGTGCGGCTGCTCGACGGCCGCGGCGCCGACCGCGGCACGCTCGACCCGGTCGCCGACGCCGCCTCGCTGCTGGCCGGCGGTGCGATCCTCGCGGTCAAGGGCCTCGGCGGCTTCCACCTCGTCGTCGACGCCGAGAACCCGGAGGCGGTCCAGGAGCTGCGCTGGCGCAAGCGACGCGACGAGAAGCCGTTCGCGCTCATGTCGCGCACCCTGGAGGACGTCGCGCGGTACAGCACCATGAGCGCCGCCGAAGCGGCGCTGCTGACCTCGACCGGCCGCCCGATCGTCCTGCTGCCCAAGCGCGAGGGCGCCGCGATCGCCGAGGGCGTCGCGCCCGGCAACCGCCGCTACGGCGTGATGCTCGCCTACACGCCGCTGCATCACCTGCTGCTCGCCGAGGGCTTCACCGCGCTGGTGGCCACCAGCGGCAACGTCTCCGACGAGCCGATCGCGTTCGACAACGACGACGCGCTGCTGCGCCTGGCCGACATCGCCGACGGCTTCCTCGTCCACGACCGCGACATCTACACGCGCGTCGACGACTCCATCGCGCGGGTCGTCACCCGCGGCGGGGAGCCGCGCACCGCGCTGATCCGGCGGGCGCGCGGCTACGCGCCCGAGCCGATCACCGCGCCCTTCGAGCTGCCGCCGGTGGTCGCCGTCGGACCGGAGCTGAAGAACACCATCTGCCTCTCGCGCGGCAGCGAGCTCTTCCTCAGCCAGCACATCGGCGACCTGAAGAACGAGCTCACCGCCCGCTCGTTCGAGCATTCGATCCCGCACCTCGCGCGGCTGCTGGAGGTCGAACCCCGGCTCCTGGCCCACGACGCGCACCCCGGCTACGCCAGCAGCCGGTTCGCGCGCGAGCAGCGCACGCTGCCGACGGTCGCCGTCCAGCACCATCACGCGCACCTGGCGGCCTGCCTGTGCGAGCACGGGCTCACCGGCCCGGCGATCGGCGTGATCTTCGACGGCACGGGCTACGGGACCGACGGCGAGATCTGGGGCGGCGAGTTCCTCGTCGGCGACTACGCCGGCTTCGACCGGGCCGCGCACCTCGAGTACTTCCGGCTGCCCGGCGGGGACCGCGCCGTCCGCGAGCCCTACCGCGTCGCGCTCGCGCTGCTGGCGCACGCGCACGGCGGCTCGTTCGAGGAGGTCGCGCTCCCGGTGGTGACCGACCGCGACCCGCTCGAGCGCCGCACGCTGGGCCGCATGATCAACTCGGGCCTGCACGCTCCGCGGACGTCGAGCGTCGGCCGCCTGTTCGACGGCGTCGCGGCGCTGATCGGCGTGCGCGAGCGCGTCCGCTACGAGGCGCAGGCCGCGATCGAGCTCGAGCAGCTCGTGGAGCCCGGTCGCACCGCCGACCCGTGGCCGTGGGAGCTGCACCTCGGCCCGGGCCCGATGCGCGTCGACCCCGCGCCGATGATCCGCGCGATCGCCGCCGCGGCCGCCTCCGGCGACGCCACGGTCGCCGAGCTCAGCCTTCGCTTCCACTGCACCGTGGCGAACATGGTGCTCGGGACCTGCGCGGCGATCCGTGAGCGGACGCAGATCGACCGCGTGGCCCTGAGCGGCGGGGTGTTCCTCAACGCCGTCCTCCTGCAGGCCTGCCACGACGGGCTGCGCGCCGCCGGCTTCGAGGTGTACGCGCACGAGCGCGTTCCGACCAACGACGGCGGCGTGGCGCTCGGCCAGGCCGCGATCGCGGGGTACCAGGCACGATGACCGACGGCCACGACCAGTTCGCCGGCCTGCACTTCGCGCCGGCGCCCGACCTGCACGGACCGGTGCCCGGACCGCGGTCCGTCGCGCTGCTCGACGAGCAGGCGGCGCTGGAGAGCCGCGCGCGCTCCTATCCGCGGGCGGTCCCGATCGCGCTCGAGGAGGGGCGCGGCGCGACGCTGCGCGACGTCGACGGCAACACGTTCCTGGACTTCTTCGGCGGCGCCGGCGCGCTGAACCTCGGCCACGGGCACCCGGTCGTCGCGGCGGCGGCGACCGCGCAGCAGCGCCGACTGGTCCACGCGCTCGACTTCCCGACGGTCTCCAAGAACGCGCTCATGCGCTCGCTCAAGGACCGGCTGCCCGGGGCGCTGCGGCGCACCGCGCGCTTCCACTTCGGCGGCCCGACCGGCTCCGACGCCGTCGAGGCGGCGCTCAAGCTGACGCGCACCCATACGGGTCGCTCACCGGTCATCGCCTTTCATGGCTCCTACCACGGCATGACGTCGGGGGCGCTGTCGGTCTCCAGCGACACGTCCTACCGGCGCACCGACGCGGCGTCGGTCCAGTTCGTGCCGTACCCGTACTGCTATCGCTGCCCGCTGGGCCTGCGGCCCGACTCGTGCGGGCTGGCCTGCGCGAAGCTCGTCGAGACCGTCATCGCCGACCCGCACAGCGGCACGGGACCGCCCGCCGCGGTGATCGTCGAGCCGATCCAGGGCGAGGGCGGCACGGTCGTCCCGCCGCCCGGCTACCTGGCCGAGCTGCGCCGGATGACCGCCGCGCACGACGTGCCGCTGATCTGCGACGAGATCCAGACCGGGTTCGGCCGCACCGGCTCCATGTTCGGCGCCGACCACGACGGGATCGTCCCCGACGTGATGACGCTGTCGAAGGCGATCGGCGGGATCGGCTATCCGCTGTCGTGCATCGCCTACGACGAGGCGCTCGACACCTGGGAGCCCGGCGCGCACATCGGCACCTTCCGCGGCCACCAGGTCGCGATGGCGGCCGGCGTCGCGGCGCTGGAGGTCATGGACGAGACCGATCTGCCGGGCCACGCCGGCCGGCTCGGCGAGCTGGCGCTGGCGACGCTGCGCGACGCGTGCGCCACGCTGGAGTCGGTCGGCGACGTCCGCGGGCGCGGCCTCATCCTCGGCGTCGAGCTCGTGCGCGACCGCGAGACGCGCGAGCCCTGGCCGGAGCTGACCGCCGAGGTCCGGCGGGCGTGCCTGCAGCGCGGCCTGATCGTGGAGGTCGGCGGCCACTTCGGCAACGTCGTGCGCTTCCTGCCGCCGCTCGTGATCACCCGCGAGCTGCTCCTGCGCGGGCTGGAGATCTTCACCGAGGCGGTGCGCGAGCGCGAGCGCGTGCCGACCGTCGCCCGGGTCGCCGCCTAGATGGGTTGTTCCACGAGGCGGTCCCGTCGATGACTGGTCCGGGCGGATGCCTGAGGTCGCACGATCTGGCAGCCGATCCTGGTCGGATCGGCAAGGGATCGGGTGGCCTCAGGCGCCGGCCGGGCCGGTCAGCGGCGGCAGCGAACCCGTGGAACAACTCATCTAGTAGGGGCGCCGGTGGGCTGGCGCCGGCGTCGGTGACGTTCCGCTCGGCGCGTGCATCGCGGTGCGACGCGTGGTCTGTCGGCGACGACGGGGGGTGTGCCGCGGGCGTTGGTCGGTCTCCCGCAGGCGCCGGGGCGGGCCGCGGGCGGTGGGGGGCGGGGGGTGGGCCTGTTGGGCGCGGTCGGGTCGCGGTGTTCGGGCCCACGTGGGGCGTCGATGATGCCGCGGGGCGGGGTGGGCCTGTTTGGCGCGGTGGGGCCGCGGTGTTCGGGCCACACGTGGGGCGTCGATGGTGCCGCAGGGCGGGGTGGGCCTGTTTGGCGCGGTGGGGCCGCGGTGTTCGGGCCCACCCGCGCCCCCCGGGCGATGGCGGCAGACCCGCGGCGGTCGCGGCGCCCGGTGGCCCGGTCGAGGTCGGCGAGCATCGTGGCCCTCCCGGGTCGACGGTGATGACCTGGCCCACCGCCGGCCTGCTCCTCTCCCATGCCTCCCGCAGCCACCCGGCCGTGGAACAACTCGCCCCGGCACTTGGGGTACTTCCGCGCCGACGTCCACCGGCGCCGCGGCGACCTGCGCGCCGCCGAGCGCACGGCCAGTGCCGCGTGGAGCGCCGCCCGCGAGCACGACTGGCCGATGATGCGCCACGCGGTCACGGGACTGCTCGCCGAGCTGTGCGTGGCGTCGGGCGACCTGGAGCGCGGCCAGCGCCTCGTCGCCGAGGCCGGCTGCGACGTGCCGGCGGCGGAGCTGACCGACCACTACACCTCGCTCATGCTGCTGTCGGGCCGCGGCCGGCTGCGCGTCGCCGCCGGGCGGGTCGACGACGGGATCGCCGACCTGCGCGCCTGCGGGCGGCAGCTCGAGGAGCTGGGGGAGTCGCAATCCGGCGCTGCTGGGGTGGCGGGCGCCGCTGGCGCTGGCGCTCGGCGGCGACGAGGGCCGTGCGCTCGCCGCCGACGACCTGCGGCTCGCGCGCCGCTTCGGCGCTCCGCGGGCGCTGGCGATCGCCCTGCGCACCACCGCGCTGCTGCAGGCCGACGGCGACGCGCGCGCCGCCCTGCTGCACGAGGCCGTCGCGCTCCTGGCGACGGGCGAGACCGGACGCTGCGAGCGGGCTCGGGTGCTCGCCGACCTCGGGGCGCTGGACCACGCCGCCGGGCGGCCGGGCGACGCCCGCGAGCGGTTGTTGGAGGCCTACGAGCTGGCGCACCGCTGCGGCGCGGGCACGCTGGAGCGCGAGGTGGCCGAGGGCCTGCGGGCACTCGGGGTCCGACCGCGGCGCCCGTTCGTCAGCGGGCCCGAGGCGCTGACCGTCCGCAAGCGGTCGGTCAGCGAGCTGGGGGCGCGCGGCGCGACCAACCGCGAGATCGCCGACGAGCTGGTCGTGACCGTGCGCACGGTCGAGTTCCACCTCTCGCGCGCGTTCCGCAAGCTCGGCGTCGCGTCGCGCACCGAGCTCGACCGCGCGCTCGCGCAAGCGGCGGCGCCGCCGGGCTGGCGGTGACCGCGGTCGCTACGACGCCGACCGGGTGAGCGAGGGCGCCGGCGTCGCGGGTCGTCCTCGGGATCCGGGTCGAGTTGCCCTTGGCATGCAAGGGAAAGTCGACCCGCATGGGATGCGTGTCGTTCTGACCCCGATATAGGGGGTCAGAACGCCACGGATCATCATTCACGCCCGAACGATCCCGCCCCGCGGCGCCGGCGGAGACCCACGGCGTTCGCGCCGCTCGCCACCTCGCCGTCAGTGCGGACCCCGGACGCGGAGCGCACCCCAAGCGCCCGAGCAGAACGCCACCGCGCCCGCGCCCGCGTCCTCGCTGGCGCTCGCGCGTCCCTCGTGAGCCGTATCAGCCCCGCGCCGGGGCCGCGGCGGTCTCCAGCGCGGCGGCGAACTGCTCCACGTCGTCCTCGGTCGTGTCCCACGAGCACATCCACCGGACCTCGCCGGTCGCCTCGTCCCACGTGTAGAACGGGAACTGCGCACGGACCTGGTCGGCCATGGCGCGGGGGAGCGTCGCGAAGATCGCGTTGGCCTGCACCGGGCGCGTGACCTCCACGCCGGCGATCCCGGTGACGCGCTGGGCGAGCAGGGCGGCCATGGCGTTGGCGTGCCTCGCCGACCGCGCCCACAGCCCGTCCTGCAGCAGCGCGACCACCTGCGCCGACATGAAGCGCATCTTCGAGGACAGCTGCGCGTGCTGCTTGCGCAGCCAGGCAAAGCCCTCGGGCCCCGGGTCGCGCAGGAACACGACGGCCTCGACGCCCAAGGCACCGTTCTTGGTCAGCCCGAAGGACACCGCGTCGGCGCCGGCGGCGGCCGTGACGTCGGCCAGCGACGCGCCGAGCGCGACCGCGGCGTTGGCCAGCCGGGAGCCGTCGACGTGCAGCAGCAGGCCGTGGGCGTGGGCGCAGTCGGCGAGCGCGCGCGTCTCGTCGAGCGAGTAGACGGTGCCCAGCTCGGTGGTGTTGGCGATCGACACGACGCGTACCTGCGGCGCGTGCTCGTCGCCCTGGCGCGCCAGCAGCCCCTCGATCTGGCCCGGCTGGAGCCTGCCGTCGGCGGTCGGCAGCGTCAGGAGCTTCACGCCGGCCATGCGCTCGGGCGCGGCGGCCTCGTCGACGTGCAGGTGTGACGTGTCGGGCGTGACGACGCACTCCCAGGTGCGCGTCAGCGCGCCGAGCGACAGGACGTTGGCGGCGGTGCCGTTGAACACGAGCCACGGAGATGCCGTGGGACCGAACTGGTCGCGGATCAGCTCGGTCGCGCGCGCGGTCCACGGGTCGGCGCCGTAGGAGACCGCGTGATCGGCGTTGGCCTCGGCGATCGCGGCCAGGACCTCCGGGTGGGCGCCGGCGTAGTTGTCGGAGGCGAATGCGCGCATGCCCGACAGCCTAGGCTGCGTGCAGGTGCAGCCGCTGGCCGTTCATCTTGCGGGCCGCGGACGAGCTGAGGTAGACGAGCGCGTCGGCGATCTCGCCCACGTCGGTGAACGTCTTATAGGCCTTCTGCGGACTCTCCTCGCGCATCTGCGGCGTGACGATCGCGGTGACGACGACGACGTTCGCGGTGCCCTGCGTCGGCGCCAGCTCTGAGGCGAGCGTGAGCGTCCACGCCTCGGCGGCGGCCTTCGTCGCGGCGTAGGCGGCGTTGCCGGCGGTGGGCTTGGCGACCACCGACGACGAGACGAGCGCGAAGCGCCCGCGGTCGCCCGCGGCCTTCAGCAGCGGCGCGAACGCGCGCGTGGTGTGCACCACGGAGTGAAACAGCAGCTTCTCGAGCAGGTCGAGGTCGGCCAGGTCCATGTCCTCGAGGTCGTCGCCGCCGCGCCAGCCGCCGACGAGGTGCAGGAGCCCGTCGACCTCGCCGAGCGCGTCGGCCCAGGCCCGGGCGCCCTCGGCGGTCACGAGGTCCGCGGCGCGCGCGTCGCCGGCGACGTCGCGCACCACGTCGAGGTGCGCGTCGGTCCGGTCGGCCGCCGCGACCCACGCCCCGGCGTCGGCCAGGGCACGCACGACCGTCGGCCCGAGGCCGCCGCCCGCACCGGCGACGGCGATGCGCCGCCCCGCCAGCGCGCCGCCCCCTGCGCTCACGCGGCCACCGCGCCGGCGCCGGCGTCCGCGGCCTTCGGGCGCTCCAGCACCGGCGCAAGCTTCTGCTTGAGCGAGGTGTAGAACATGGACAGGGGGAACTCGTCGGGCCGCACGTCGTCAATGTACGGGCGCGGATCCTCCACGTCGACGTAGGCGCGCACGCCGGCGCTCCAGGTCGAGCCCGCGGTCGCCGGGACGTAACGCGAGACCAGGTCGTGCGCCGCTCCCCACTGCGCCAGCTTGGAGCGGTCGATGCCCTCGCGGTACAGCGTCTCGACCTCGCCGCGCAGCCCGGCGACCCCCTCGGCGAGGCGGTCCCAGTCGACGGTCAGCCGGTTGTCGGTCCAGTGCACGAACCCGTGGCGGTGCAGGTAGGCGAACAGGAGCTGACCGCCCAGGCCGTCGTAGTTGCGCACGCGCGAGCCGGTGACCGGGAAGCGGAAGATGCGGTCGAAGAGGATCGCGTACTGCACGTTGCGGGCGAAGGCCAGGCCCTCGGCCTCGAGCTTGGCGGCCTCGCCGAACGCGGTCAGGTCGCAGCGCAGCTCCTCCAGCGAGTACATCCAGTACGGCATGCGCTGGCGGATCATGAAGGGGTCGAACGGCAGGTCGCCGCGGCTGTGCGCGCGGTCATGCACGAGGTCCCACAGGACGTAGGCGTCGAGCGACAGGCGCTCGGAGCGCAGCAGCGCCGCAGCGTCGGGCGGGAGGTTGACGCCGACGGTGTCGGCGGCCGCGCCGACGACGCGGCGGAAGCGCTCGGCCTCGCGGTCGCAGAAGATGGCGCCGAAGTGGTTGGCGGGCTTGTCGGCGACGGAGACCGTCTCGGGGAAGAGCACGGCGCACTCGGAGTCGTAGCCGGCGGTGTGGTCGGTCAGCGTGACCGGGACGAACTTGGCGTTGTCATAGCGGTCGGCCTCCAGCTCGGCCAGCCACGCGGGCCACGGGACGCGGATCAGCAGCGTTTCGTAGCGCGTGTCGCGCGAGCCGTTCTGGGTGTACATGGGGAAGAGCACCAGGTGCTCGATCCCGTCCTCGCGGTCGCGGTCGGGCCGGAACAGCTCCAGCGAGGCGGTGAAGTCGGGCTTCGCGTAGCCGCCGTCGGCCCACGCGCGGAGGTCGGCGACCGCCGCGGCGAGGTAGCCGGCCTGATGGCCGAAGCGCGGCGCGAGGGCCCCGACGGCCTCGGCCATCGTGTCGACGAGGCCGCGGACGCGGGCCGGGTCGTGGGCGGTGACGTCGAGCGAGCCGTCGGGCTCCTGCAGGAGGCGCAGCGCGCCGGTCGCCTCGCGCAGCCGGGTCCACGCCGGATCGGCGGCGGCCGCCGACGGCGCGTCGCCGGCCGGGTGCGCGTAGGCCGCGGCGGCCGCCCAGGTGACGAGGTTCGTCCAGAGCGCCGCATGGCCGAGGTCGCCGAGGCAGTCGTCGCCGAACAGGTCGGAGTCGGCCAGCGCGACGACGCGGCCGGCCTCGTGGCAGACAGCGACGGCCAGCGGCGCCCGCGGCGTGGAGGCGCTGACGGCGGTGCGGGCGAGCACCTGCACGCCGGCGTCGCGGTCGACGGCCAGGGTGCCGGCGCGGTAGAACGTCGCGTCGCTCACGCCGGCCAGCAGGTCGCCGGCGGCGCCGCGCTCGCCGGGCGCCAGGTCCGCACGGACCCACGAGGGCGTGCTGTTGAGGTTGCGCTCGTAGTCCTGGACCGTGTCGTGCTGGATCGTGATCCCGAAGCGGCCCAGCAGCGCGTTGAGGTTGTTGCCGTACTTGTCCTGCTCGCTCTCGCCGAGGACGACCAGGCCGCCGCCGGCGGCGACGAAGGCCTCCAGCGCGGCGAGCTCCGCGTCGTCGAGCACGGGGGAGCCGCTGCCGGTCGTGGCCTCCCACTTGGGCTCGGACGGGTGCGCCAGGACGACGACGTCGGCGCCGTCGAGCGCCGCCGCGTCGAGCGGACCGTCGGTGTGGGCGGCGACGTCCACGCGCCGCGCGCGGAGGAGGTCGGCCGCGCGCGCATAGGAGACGTCGCCGGGATGGGAGGGCAGCATCCGCGCCGCCAGCTCGGGCCGGATGGTCCACGCCTGGCCGTGGGCCTCGTCGAAGAGCACGCGAATGACGGGTCGCACGGGAGCCATGGATGGAGGCTACGCGGCAGCGCACCAGCACTCAACCCCGTTATCGTGTGTGCGATGCCCGATCTCTTGCGCGTGGACGACGTTGATCGCAAGATCCTTGCGTCGCTGGTCGACGACGGGCGCTCCACCTACGACGAGATCGGCCGGCGCGTGTCGCTCTCGGCCCCGGCGGTCAAGCGCCGCGTGGACCGGCTCCGCGAGCGTGGCGTCCTGCGGGGCTTCACTGCCCTCGTCGATCCCGCCGCGCTCGGCGCCACGACCGAGGCGCTGATCGAGCTGTTCTACGCGCCCGGGATCGGCCTCGACCAGGTGCGCGAGTCGCTGCGGCCGCTGCCCGAGGTGGTCGAGGCCTGGAGCGTCACCGGCGACGCCGACTGCATCGTCCGCGTCCGCGCCCGCGATCCGCAGGACCTCGAGCGCGTGATCATGGAGCTCCAGCGCGAGGCCTCCGTGGTGCGCACCCGCTCCCAGGTCATCATGTCGCGGTTGATCGAACGCCGCGACTGACCGCGTTCGGGAAACGCGGCGATCCCCGGACGGGCCGTAGCCCGTTCAGGCGCTTGCGGGTCCGGCGGAGGTCGAGGCGGGCCGGTTGACCACCATGATCCGCGCCTTGCACGGCACCCTCCAGCCCAAGGACCGCGCGCGCGTCGTCGGCCCGGCGTCGCTGCGCACCGGCGCGGCGCTCGTCTCGGTCGGCTCCTGCTTCCCGGAGACCACGGTCGCGACCACCGAGATCGCCGGCCCGATGGGAGTCGAGCCCGAGTGGCTCGTGCGTCGCACCGGCGTCGAGGCGCGTCGCCGCCTGCAGCCCGGCGAGTGCCTCAACGACCTCGCGGCGACCGCCGCGCGCGCCGCGCTGGCCGAGGCCGACGTCGATCCCGCGACGGTCGACCTGCTGCTGATGGCCACGATGACGCCGGACGCGCTCACGCCGCACTCGGCCGCGATCGTCGCGTCCGACATCGGCGCCACGCGCGCCGGGACCATGGACCTCAACTCGGCCTGCACCGGCTTCCTCGCCGCGCTCGCGATGGCCGTCGGCCAGGTGGAGTCCGGCCGAGCGCGCACGGTCGTGGTGATCGGCGCCGACGCGATGTCTCGCGTCCTGGACTACGAGGACCGCGTCACCGGTGGCATCTTCGGCGACGGCGCCGGCGCCGTCGTGGTGCGCGCGGTCGACGGCGACTCGCGCGTGGGGCCGTTCATCCTGGAGTCCGACGGCTCCGCCGGAGACGCCATCGTCACCGCGTGGCCCGCAGGGCCGGTGCGCATGGAGGGCCAGCGGACGTTCCGCCGCGCCGTGGACTCGCTGGTCGACGTCGCCGAGCGGGCGACCGCGCTGGTCGGCGCGTCGGTCGACGACCTCGACCTCGCGGTGCTCCACCAGGCCAACGCCCGCATCACCGCGGCCGTCGGCGAGCGGCTCGAGTTGCCGCCCGAGCGCGTCGTGGACTGCATCGCCCAGATCGGCAACACCACGTCGGCCAGCCTGCCGACGGCGCTCGCCGTCGCCGACGCCGACGGCCGCCTGCAGCCCGGATCGCTCGTCCTCCTCGGCGCGTTCGGCGCCGGCCTGGCCTGGGGCGGCACCGTGCTGACCTGGGGCCTGCCGGACTGAGGACGTCGCTCAGCCGTCCACGCCGACCGTCACCCTCACCGGGCGCATGCCCCAGCCGGTCACGCCAGCGCGTCCAGCAGGCCCCACACCGCTGCCGGATCGAACTGCGTGCCGGTCCCAGACACCAGTCGCTCCCGCGCCTCGGTGGCGGGCAGCGCGGGGCGGTACGGGCGGGTCGAGGTCATCGCGGCGTAGGCGTCGCAGACCGCGATGATCCGCGCGGCGACGGGGATCGCCGCGCCGGCCAGGCCGTCGGGGTAGCCGCCTCCGTCCCAGCGCTCGTGATGGCCGCGGACCGCGCGGGCGGCCGGGCGGAAGCCGGGGACCGCCTCGAGCGCGCGAGCGCCCCATACCGGATGCTCCCGCATGATCGACCACTCCGTCGGGTCCAGCGGGCCGGGCTTGTGCAGGATCGCGTCGGGCACGCCGATCTTGCCGAGGTCGTGCAGGTGCGCGCCGATGCGCAGGTGCTCGAGCTCCGCGCCGACGACGCCCATCCGGGAGGCGACCTGCTCGCACAGCGCCACGACCGAATCGCTGTGCTGACCGGTGTAGCCGTCGCGCAGATCCAGCAGCGAGGCGAGCGAGCCGACGCTGGCGCTCATCGTCTCGGCCAGCCGGCGCTCGGCCTCGGAGGCACGCAGCGCCTCGGTCGCGAGATCGGTCAGGCGCGTGAGGCATTCGCGCAGCGGGGCGCCGCGCCGGAGCCTCGGCCGCAGGAGCGTCAGCGTGCCCGCGCCCTCGCCGTCGAGCACGAGCAGGCACGTCGCCGCGGTGCGCGTGATCACCGGTGCGCCCGTGGCGAACGCCTCGCGCGCCGGGACGTCGAGATCGTCCAGCAGCTGCGGGTCGCCGGAGGCGGCGAGCACCTGGTGCTCGACCCACGTGGGCTGGGCACGCGTGATCGCTGCCGCGCCGGCCGCGCCGGCGTGACAGGCCTGGTGGGCGACCTCCGTGAGCAGCGGATGGGCCAGGGGCGCCGCGGCGTGGCTGCCGCGTGTTCCGCTGTTGCCGGTGGTCGTCACGGGAACCATGTGCACTCCGGGGTTCCTTTCTGGCACACCTTCAAACAGAGCAAGGCGCGGTTGCGGAGCGTTTGCGTCCAAAACCTCTGCAGAGTGCGTCGTTCGTCCATCATCCGTCTACGAAAAGGGGCGCACCGCACGCCGACGGGCCGGCCCGCGATGATCCGCGACCACGTGCCGACCCACCTGCCCCTCGACTACGACAAGCGGTTGATGCTCTTCCCCGGGCGCAGCTCGACGGCGCTATCCGACGCCATCGGGCACAAGCTCGGCGTCGAGGCCGGCCACGTGGATCTCCAGACCTACGCCAGCGGAGAGGTGTATTGCCGCTACGAGGAGTCCGTGCGCGGCGCCGACGTCTTCATCGTCCAGTCGCTCGCCGGGACGCGCGACGGCACGCTGTCGATCAACGACGCGCTGATGGAGCTCGTGCTGATGATCGACGCGGCCGTGGGCGCCTCGGCCCATCGCGTGATCGCCGTGATCCCGTGGTTCGGCTACAGCCGCCAGGACATGAAGTCGCGCCTGCGCGAGCCGATCAGCGCCCGCGCCGTCGCGCGCATGCTCGAGTCGGTGCGCGTCAACCGCGTGCTGACCGTCGACCTGCACACGGGCCAGTCGCAGGGCTTCTTCCGCGTGCCGGTCGACCACATGACCGCCCTGCACACGCTGGCCGGCGACCTGCGCCCGCGGCTGCCCGCCGACGCCGTGGTCGTCGCGCCCGACGCCGGCCGCGTCAAGCTCGCCAAGAAGTTCGCGACCCACCTCGGCGCCGAGCTGGCGATCCTCGATCCCGAGGCGCCCGACCCGCGCCACCGCGTCATCGGCGAGGTCGGCGGCCGCACGACGGTCGTGGTCGACGACATCGTCGACACGGGCCGCACGCTCGTCGCCGCGGTCGGCGCCCTGCGCGACGCCCAGGCCGCGACGATCACCGCGGTCGCCATCCACCCGATCCTCAGCGCCGGGACGCTCGAGCGGATCTCGGGACTGGGGCTCGAGGAGCTGCTGGTGACCGACACGGTCCCGGTTCCCCCGGGCGCGCCGCCCACCGTGCGCGTCGTGAGCTGCGCCGACCTGCTGGCCGACACGATCCACCGGATCTTCACCGACGACTCCGTGAGCGAGGCGTTCGGGGGAGACAACCTCTGATGCCGGGCCGAACGCGCCGCGGTCCACCGGTTTCGCCGCCCGACTGGCCGGACTGTCGCGTCGGCTCCCGGTTCTTGTGACGAAGTGCCGGTTGCGTGAACCGGGGTCTGACCCCGACCCTTACGGCTGCACGCCGAACGGCCGCGACGCGGTCGACTTCCACACGAGCAAGAAGGTGGTCACATCAACATGGGCGGTCTGAGCCACGACGAGCTGCAGCAGGCGGCACGCGACCACCTGCTGCTGCACTTCTCCAAGCAGGGCATCGACGACCTCCTCGTGCTGGAGCGCGGTGAGGGCCCGTACGTGTTCGATACGAAGGGCGACCGCTACGTCGATGCGCTGTCGAGCCTGTTCTGCGCGCAGATCGGCTACTCGCACGGCGAGGAGATGGCCGCGGCGGCGGCGGCACAGCTGACGACGCTGGCGTTCAACACCAACTGGGCGACGGCGCATCCCGCGGCCATCGAGCTGGCCCAGCGCCTGGCCGGCCTCGCGCCCGGCGACCTCAACCGCGTGTTCTTCACCAACGGCGGATCGGAGTCGGTCGAGGCGGCGTGGAAGCTCTGCCGCGAGTACCACCTGGCCAACGGCCAGCCGCAGCGCACGAAGGCCATCGCGCGCGACATCGCCTACCACGGCGTGACGCTCGGGGCCCTGTCGTTCACCGGCGTGGAGCGTTTCAAGGCGCCCTTCGGCCAGGCGCCGATCGACGTCACGCACGTCTCCAACACCAACAGCTTCCGCGGGTGGGAGGGAGGTCCGGTCCAGGACGAGGCCGCGTTCTGCGCCCGCCTGCTGGCCGAGGTGGAGGACGCGATCGTCGCGGCCGGCCCCGACGAGGTCGCGCTGATCATCGCCGAGCCCGTGCAGAACGCCGGCGGCTGCCTGACCGCGCCCGCCGGCTACTGGCGCGGCCTGCGCGAGCTGGCCGACCGCTACGGCGCGCTGCTGATGGCCGACGAGGTCATCACGGGCTGCGGGCGCCTCGGCGAGTGGTTCGGGATCGTCCGCGAGGGCGTCACGCCCGACCTCGTGTCGCTGGCCAAGGGCCTGACGTCGGCCTACGCGCCCATGGGCGCGGTGGTCGCCGGAGAGCGCGTCGTCGCCCCGATGGCCGAGGCGGGCGCGGTGTTCCGCCACGGCATCACGTTCGGCGGCCATCCGGTGAGCGCGGCGATCGCGCTGAAGAACATCGAGATCTTCGAGCGTGACGGCGTGCTCGAGAACGTGCGCGCGCTCGAGTCGCATCTGGAGCGCGGGCTGGCGACGCTGCGGGACCTGCCGATCGTCGGCGACACCCGCGGCCGTGGCTTCTTCTGGGCCATCGAGCTGGTCAAGGACGACGAGAACGCCACGTTCGACCAGGCCGAGCGCGACCGGCTGGTGCGCGGCTTCCTGCCGGGCCGGCTCCGCGAGGCGGGCATCATCGCCCGCGCCGACGACCGCGGGGACGCGGTCCTGCAGATCGCCCCGCCGCTGATCAGCGACGCGGCGCTGCTGGACGAGATCGTCGAGCGGCTCGGCGACGTGCTGACCGATGCCGGGGCCCACATGGGCGTCGGCACGACGACCGGGGTGGCGTGACCGCCGTGAGCACCACGACGATCCCCGCGTTCCGCAACCTGGTGGGCGGCGCGCTCGTCGACGGCGTCGACGGCGCGCGGCGCGACGTCCTCAACCCGGCCACGGGCGAGGTGATCGGGCGCGTGCCGGAGGGCACGCAGGCCGACGTCGAGCGGGCGATCGAGGCGGCGCGCGCCGCGCGGATCCCGTGGCGCGACACGACGCCCGGTCAGCGCATGGAGCACCTGCTGGCGCTGGCCGACACGATCGACCGCCACGCCGGCGAGCTGGCCGCGCTCGAGTCGCTGAACGTGGGCAAGCCGATGTCGCTGGCGCTCGAGGAGCTGCCGATCTGCTCCGACGAGCTGCGGTTCTTCGCGGGCGCGGCGCGCACGCTGAGCGCGCCCGCCGCGGGCGAGTACGGCGCGGGCTACACGTCGATGGTGCGGCGCGAGCCGCTGGGCATCGTCGGCCAGATCGCGCCGTGGAACTACCCGTTGATGATGGCCATCTGGAAGATCGCGCCGGCGCTGGCGGCGGGCAACGTGGTGGTGTTGAAGCCGTCGGAGCTGACGCCGATCTCCACGCTGCGCTTCGCCGAGCTGGCCGCCGAGATCCTGCCGCCCGGCGTGCTGAACGTCATCACCGGCGACGGGCCGGGCGTCGGCGTGGGGATCGTGCGCCATCCGGCGATCTCGATGGTGTCGCTCACCGGCTCGGTCGCGACGGGCAGGCACATCGCCGCCGCCGCGGCCGACACGCTCAAGCGCGTGCACCTGGAGCTGGGCGGCAAGGCGCCGGTCGTCGTGTTCGACGACGCGGACCCCAAGGCCGTCGCCCAGGGCCTGCGCGTCGCGAGCTTCCTGAACTCCGGCCAGGACTGCACGGCGGCGTCGCGCGTGCTGGCCGGCCCGGGGATCTACGAGGCGTTGATCGAGGAGCTGGTCCCCGCGGTCTCCTCGCTGAAGATGGGCGACCCGGCCGACGGCGACGCCATCGAGATGGGCCCCGTGATCTCCGAGCGCCAGCAGGAGAAGGTCCTCGGCTATCTGGATCGCGCGACCGCCGCGGGCGCCGAGGTGTTGACCGGCGGCTCGGCCGGCGGCGACCGCGGGTTCTTCGTACAGCCGACGGTCGTGGTCGGCGTGGGGCAGCAGTCCGAGATCGTCCAGCAGGAGCTCTTCGGGCCCGTCGTCACCGTCCAGCGGATGGCCGACGGCGACGACGCGATCGCGATGGCCAACGACGTGCCCTACGGCCTGGCCGCCTCGGTCTGGACGCGCGACGTGGGCAGGGCGATGGAGGCGGTGCGCAGGCTCGACTTCGGCTGCGTCTGGGTCAACGACCACCTGCCGTTCCTGTCGGAGATGCCGCACGGCGGCTTCAAGGAGTCCGGCTACGGCAAGGACCTCTCGGTCTACGCGCTCGACGACTACACGCGCGTCAAGCACGCGATGATCAAGCTGGACTGAGGCTCGGCGCGACGGTACCCCGGGGCGGTATCCTCGGCCCATGGCCGACACACCCGCCACCCGCGGCTACTCCGCGACCAAGGACCAGCTGCTCAAGCGCCTGCGGCGCGTCGAGGGCCAGGTCCGCGGCATCGAGGGCATGGTCGCCGACGACCGCTACTGCATCGACGTGCTCACCCAGATCGGGGCCGTGCAGGCCGCGCTGGACAAGGTCGCGCTCGGGCTGCTCGACGACCACGCGCGCCACTGCGTCGTCGGCGGGCCGGAGGACCTGCAGGAGGACCGCACCGAGGAGCTGATGGCCGCAGTCGGCCGGCTCATGCGCCGCGGCTAGCTTCCCGGGCGCTACCCCCGCGCCGCCTACGCACAACGTTCTCAGGGTTAGCGGTCACCCCCTAGGGGCAGAACTTCGCGTGCTGTGGCCCGCGACCTCGTCCGCCTGCTGTCCGCCGATCCGGAGCTCGGCGAGCGTCTGACGCCCGAGGAGCAGGAGCGCGCCCGCCAGCAGCTCGTCGCCGGCGTGCTGCACGTCCCGACCGGTCGCTGGGACCCCGCGACCGCCGTCGAGCCCGGCAGCTCGCCGCTCGCCCTGCTGATCATCGACGGCCTGCTCCTGCGCGACCTCGACCTCGGCCGCCGCTCCTCGACCGAGGTGCTCGGCTCCGGCGACGTCCTGCGCCCGTGGGACGCCGACAGCCCCGTGAGCGAGCTGCCGCTCGTCGCGCGCTGGACGATCCTCGAGGACCTGACCGTCGCCGTCCTCGACGAGCGCTTCCTGCACGCTGCGGTGCGCTACCCGTCGGTCATCGACGCGCTCTTCGGCCGCGCCGCGCGGCGCAACCGCGGCCTCGCGGTCCGGTTGGTGGTCAACCAGCTGGTGCGCCTGGAGGATCGGCTGCTGCTGGCGATGTGGTCGCTGGCCGAGCGCTGGGGCCGCGTCACGCCCGACGGCGTGCTCATCCCGATGGGCCTCACGCACAGCGCGCTCGCCCGCCTCGTCGGCGCCCGCCGCCCGTCGGTCACCTCGGCGCTGGGCGACCTCTCGCGCGACCATCTGCTGGAGCGCACCGAGGACGGCTGGCTGCTGCGCGGCGATCCCGCGCACCTGGTCGACCCGGTGACCGAGCGGCTGCTCGCGCCCGCCTAGGGGTGCCGTAGGCGGCCAGCGAGGCCGCGGCCCACGATGGCCAGCCGTCGCCGCCGGAGGTGGGTCCCCAGTCGCGATAGCGACACAGTCTCCTAGCCGGCGGGCGCGCCGGGCGGCAGTACGCTGCGCCCATGGAGGAAGGCCGCGTCCGCTGGGCGCAGAGCGGGGACGCCAACATCGCCTACCGCATCCTGGGCGACGGACCCGTCGACCTCGTCTTCCTTGGCGGCCTGACCTCGCACATCGAGGTGCTGCTGGAGGAGCCTGGCCTGCGCCGGTGGTGGGAGCGGCTGGGCGCGATCGCCCGCGTGATCCTGGTCGACCGCCGCGGCCTCGGGATGTCTGACCGCATCCATGGCCCGCTGACCCTCGAGGAGGAGATCGCCGACCTCGATGCGGTGCTCGACGCGGCGGGCGCCGACCGCGTCGTCGTGCAGGCCTACGCCGCGGGCGGTCCGCTGGCGATCAGCTACGCCGCCGCGCGTCCCGACCGCACGCTGGCGCTCGTGCTGTACGCGAGCATCGTCGCGACCGAGCGCGACGAGGAGGTCACGTGGGCCGAGACGCCCGAGGACCGCCGGGCACGCTTCGAGCGGCTGCTGGAGCACTGGGGCACCGGCGCCAACCTGGAGGACATGGCGCCCAGCTCCGCCGACGACCCGCGCATGCGCGACTGGCTCGGGCGCCTGGAGCGCCATTCGACGACGCCCGCCGGGATGCTCCGGATCTTCGAGAACCTCAGCGGCGTCGACGTCCGCCCGCTGCTGCCGGGCCTGCGCGTGCCGACGCTGGTGCTGCACCGCACGGGGGATCGGCTCATCGACGTCGGCCACTCGCGGCTGCTGGCCGACCGCATCCCCGGCGCGCGCCTGGTCGAGCTGCCCGGCAGCGACAGCCTGCCGATGATCGGCGACACCGAGGCGCTGCTCGGCGAGATCGAGGAGTTCCTCACCGGCAGCCGCACGCAGACCAGCGGCCTGCAGCGCCGGCTGCTGACCGTGCTCTTCACCGACATCTGCGACGCGACCGGCCACGCGGCGCGGATGGGGGACGCGCGCTGGCGCGACCTGCTCTCGGCCCACGACGACGCGATCCGCCGCGAGGTGGAGCGCTACGGCGGCCGCGAGGTCAAGACGGTGGGCGACGGCTACATCGCGGCGTTCGCCGGGCCGCCCTCGGACGCGTTGCGCTGCGCCCGGACGGTCGTGCCGGCCGTGCGCGGTCTCGGCCTGCGCATCCGCGCGGGCCTGCACACGGGCGAGTGCGAGCTGATCGGCGACGACGTCGGCGGCATGGCGGTGCACATCGCCGCGCGCGTGTGCGACATGGCCGCGCCCGACGAGATCCTGACGTCGGGCACCGTCTACGGCACGGTCGTGGGCTCCGGCCTGGAGTTCGAGGCGCGCGGCGCGCACGAGCTGCGCGGCGTGCCCGGCCCGTGGCCGATCTTCGCGCTGGATCACTGAGCGTTCTGCGGCACGATCCGTTGCAGGGCGACGGCATGCGGACCGGCGACCGCAACCTTCGGGTCCGGGTGCAGTTGGTCAGGGAAACGGAAACCAACAGGGAGGCTTCCAACCATGTTCCGCAAGTTCCGGTCCCAAGGACCGCTGGTGGTGGTCAGCGCCGTCGTGCTCGGCCTGATCATCTCGTCGTTCGCCGTGGCGTCAGGTGAAGGCAAGTCGCTGCTCGGCGGCGCACGCAATCCGGGCTCCAACGAGAGCCAGGCGCTCTCCAAGGAGACCCAGATCATCGCCAACACCGGCACGTACGGCACGCGCCAGTCCAACAAGTCCGACAACGGCGGCGGTGCCATCTACGGCTGCCGCTCGAAGGCGGGCGGCTCGGAGAAGGGCTTCGAGCCCTGCATCCGCGCCAACAACCTGGCCGACGGCCGGGCGTTCGAGTTCGTGACCAACGGCCCCGAGGTCGGTCGCATCGTCAACGAGAACGTCAACGGCGCGCCGTTCACCACCAACGCCAAGGGCGTAGCCACCGGCCTGAACGCCGATCAGGTCGACGGCAAGAACGCCGCCGACATCACGGCTGACGCGACCGCGGCGGCCCACACCGACGCGGTCAGCACCGCGCAGGGCCTGACCAAGTTCGCGGCCGTCGCGGGCGACGGGACGCTCGGCGGCAAGCGCGGCGCGACGTCGTCGAGCCGCACGGGCGAGGGCACCTACAACGTCGTCTTCGCCGACGACATCTCGGCGTGCGCGCTGCAGGCCACCGAGACGCAGTTCGAGAACGCCGGCGCCGTCGGCGTGCAGCTCCTGTCCGACAACCGCACCGTCACGGTCCGCACCCGCTCCGGCGGCGGCGCGACCGGTGCCGATCCGGCGACCATCGCCGATCGCCCGTTCAGCCTGACCGTCAGCTGCTGAGGTAGCTCGACGGGGACAGTCCCCACCCGCCGCGGTGGGGACTGTCCCAGAGGTGCGCGCCCGGGGACTGTCCCCGTCACGCGCCCGGGGACTGTCCCCGTCAGGTCCCTCGCACGCGTGCACGCACGCGTGCGAGGGCCAGGCGGCCCAGGAGCGTCGCCCAGTCGGCCAGCCCGCCGTAGAGATGCCCCAACGGTCCCGTGTAGACCCAGGCGAGGGCACGCGTGGAGGGTGAAGGGCGGCGGGCGGACATGCGTCGCCGACCGTACCGGCCGGCGCCCGCAGAGGCCGTGCGAGCGAGCCGCCAGGCGAGCTCGCGCACGGCAAGGCGAGCCCCCTGGGCGAGACCTTGCCCGCTATCTTGCGAAGCCACATGGCCGCCGCAACGAACGTGAAGACCACCGTCGAAGAGCTCCCCGAGTCGCGGGTGCGCGTGGAGGCGGAGGTCGCTCCCCAGGAGGTCCAGCGCCGCATCACCGAGGCGGCGGGCAAGATGGGCCGCGACCTGCGCATGCCCGGCTTCCGCAAGGGCAAGGTCCCCGCTCCGGTGGTCATCCAGCGCATCGGCCGCGACGCCGTGCTCGACGACGCCGTCCGCGCCGCGCTGCCCCGCTGGTACGTCGAGGCCATCGACGAGGCCGGCATCCACCCGGTGGGCGAGCCCGACGTCGACCTCGGCGACCTGCCCGCCGAGGGGCAGCCGCTGACCTTCACCATCGAGATCGGCGTGCGGCCGACCGCCACGATCGGCGACATCTCCAAGATCGAGGTCGACCGGCGCGAGCCCGAGGTGGACGACGCCGCGGTCGACGAGCAGCTCGAGACGCTGCGCCAGCAGCTCGGCCGCCTCGAGACCGTCGAGCGCGCCTCCGCGAGCGGCGACTCGGTCGTCATCGACTTCAAGGGCTCCATCGAGGGCGACGACGGCGAGCGCGACTACTTCGACGGGGGCGAGGGCCGTGACCAGCTGCTCGAGCTCGGCGCGGGGCAGTTCATCCCCGGCTTCGAGGAGCAGCTCGTCGGCACGTCGGCGGGCGACGAGAAGGTCGTCGAGGTCACCTTCCCCGAGGAGTACGGCGGCGCGCCGCACCTCGCCGGCAAGCCGGCGCAGTTCGAGGTGACCGTCCACGACGTGAAGGCCAAGAACGTCCCGGAGCTCGACGACGACTTCGCCACGGAGGCCGGCGGCTTCGACTCGGTCGCCGAGCTGCGCGAGGACATCGCGTCCCGCATGCGGGAGGCCGACGAGCGCAAGGCCGAGGCGGAGTTCCGCGAGGCCGCGCTGGACGCGGTCGTCGCCGGCGCCACGGTGGAGATCCCCGAGTCGCTCGTCGAGGCCCGCGCCCGCGAGCTGTGGGACCAGATGCTGCACTCGCTCTCGCATCGCGGCATCAACAAGGACGCCTACCTGCGCATCGCGCAGAAGACCGAGGACGAGCTCCTCGCGGAGGCGCGCCCGGACGCCGAGCAGGCGCTGCGCCGCGAGGCCGTGCTGGCCGCCGTCATCGAGGCCGAGGACATCACGCCGTCGGAGGGCGACATCCTCGACGTGCTGCAGCAGAGCGCGATCCAGCAGGGCACCGAGCCCGAGAAGCTGCGCAAGCGCCTCGAGCAGCAGGGCCGCCTCGACGAGGTCGTCGATGACATCGCCCAGCGCCAGGCCGTCGAGCTGCTCGTCGAGCGCGCGGGCGGACTGCCGGGCGCCGGGGACGGAGACGAGGACGCAGCGGCGTCCGACGACGCGCCCGCAGGCTCCTAGCGATCCTCCGGACGGTGATCGGACGAGCGTCGAGCCCCCTTCAGGACGCTCGCCGGCAACCGACCTGAAAGCCCAGGGAGCGCTCCTGGCCGGGTGCTAGCCTCCACGGACCTCCCGACACGGCAATCCGATCGCGCCGGCAGGATCCCGCCCGAGTACAGAGAACGAGCACGAGGTCTCATGAGTCCACTGGTCCCGATGGTCGTAGAGCAGACGTCGCGTGGTGAGCGTGCGTTTGACATCTACAGCCGCCTGCTCAACGAGCGCATCGTGTTCCTCGGCACGCCGGTGGACGATCAGATCGCCAACCTGATCGTGGCGCAGCTGCTGCACCTGGAGTCCGAGGATCCTGACAAGGACATCTCGATCTACATCAACTCCCCGGGCGGCAGCGTGTACGCGGGTCTGGCGATCTACGACACGATGCAGTTCATCAAGCCCGACGTGTCGACGATCTGCGTCGGCATCGCGATGTCGATGGGCGCCCTCCTGCTGGCCGGCGGCGCCGCGGGCAAGCGCATGGCGCTGCCCAACGCGAAGATCCTGATCCACCAGGTCTCGTCCGGCTTCCAGGGCCAGGCGACGGACATCGAGATCCACGCCAAGGAGATCATCGACATCCGTCAGCGGCTCGACCACATCATCGCCGAGCACACGGGCCAGGAGTACGAGAAGGTCCGCGCCGACACGGAGCGCGACTACTTCATGTCCTCCGACGAAGCCGTCACGTACGGGATCATCGACCGGGTCATCTCCGAGCACTAGACTCGGCTCGTACGCGACGTGAGAAAGCGGATGTAGATGGCGCGCCCTACGGATTCGAACGAGCAGCTTCTCTGCAGCTTCTGCGGAAAGTCCCAGCGGCAGGTCAAGAAGCTGATCGCCGGCCCCGGCGTCTACATCTGTGACGAGTGCATCGATCTCTGCAACGAGATCATCGACGAGGAGCTCACGGCTCCGCCCTCGTTCGACCTGGAGAACCTCCCCAAGCCGCGGGAGATCTACAGCGTCCTGGACGAGTACGTCGTCGGCCAGGAAGAGGCCAAGCGCACGCTGTCGGTGGCGGTCTACAACCACTACAAGCGCGTGCAGATGATGCAGTCGGCCGACGCCGACATCGAGCTGCAGAAGTCCAACATCCTCCTGCTCGGGCCCACGGGCTGCGGGAAGACGCTGCTGGCCCAGACGCTGGCGCGCATCCTCAACGTCCCGTTCGCGATCGCCGACGCCACGGCGCTGACCGAGGCCGGCTACGTCGGCGAGGACGTCGAGAACATCCTGCTGAAGCTCATCCAGGCGGCCGACTACGACGTCAAGAAGGCCGAGACGGGCATCATCTACATCGACGAGGTCGACAAGATCGCCCGCAAGGCCGACAACCCGTCGATCACGCGCGACGTCTCCGGCGAGGGCGTCCAGCAGGCCCTCCTGAAGATCCTCGAGGGCACCACCGCATCGGTGCCGCCGCAGGGCGGGCGCAAGCATCCGCACCAGGAGTTCCTGTCGATCGACACGACGAACATCCTCTTCATCTGCGGCGGGGCGTTCGCCAACCTCGACCAGGTCATCGAGCGGCGCATCGGGCACAAGGGCGTCGGCTTCGGCGCCGAGATCTCCGCCCGCGCCGACCACGACAAGGGCGAGGTCTTCCAGGACTGCCTGCCCGAGGACCTCGTCAACTACGGGTTGATCCCCGAGTTCATCGGGCGCCTGCCGGTCATGAGCGCGGTGCACCAGCTGTCGCGCGAGGACCTCATCACGATCTTGACCGAGCCGCGCAACGCGCTCGTCAAGCAGTTCCAGCGCTTCTTCCAGTTCGACGGCATCGAGCTGGTCTTCTCCGACGAGGCGCTCGTGTCGGTCGCGGGGCTCGCGCTGGAGCGCGAGACCGGCGCGCGCGGGCTGCGCTCGATCATCGAGGAGACGCTGCTCGACGTGCAGTTCGAGCTGCCGTCACGCCGCGACGTCAAGAAGTGCGTCGTGACGAAGGAGACCATCGAGAAGGGCATCACGCCCACGCTCGTCACGGAGGCCGTCGACGACGACGGCTCCGCCCCCGCTGCGGCCGAGTCGGCCTAGCCCGACGCCTGCCGCGGAACCCATCGCCTTCGGCGGCGCCGCGCTCGATCGTGCCGCCCATCGGCGCACGGACGCGGCGTGGCTGGCCGCCGCGCGCCGCGACCCGCAGGCCCGCGCGATCGTCGTGGGGCCGCACGGCGCGCACGCCGAGCCGCTCGCGCTCCTGGACTCCGACGCCGGCGCGCTCTTCCTCGGCGTCGGGCCGGAGGGCCCGGTCTTCGCCGTCGAGCGCGACGGGGTGGAGCTGGCCGGGCTCCGCGACCTGGCCGTCTCGCTCCCGGGCGAGCAGCTCGGCGTCGTCGCCTACGCCTCGGCGCTGGCCAGCTGGGCGCGCGCCAACCGCTTCTGCGGCCGCTGCGGCACGCCGACCCACGCCACCGAGGGCGGTCACGTGCTCGTGTGCGAGAACGGCCATCAGCACCATCCGCGCACCGACCCGGTGGTGATCATGCTGGTCGTCGACGGCGACCGCGTGCTCATGGGCCGCCAGGCGGCGTGGCCGCAGGGGCGCTACAGCGCGCTGGCGGGGTTCGTCGAGCCGGGCGAGCGCCTGGAGGACGCCGTGGCGCGCGAGGTCCTCGAGGAGTCCGGCGTGACCGTCGGCGACGTGCGGTACATCGCCTCGCAGCCCTGGCCGTTCCCGGTCTCGCTGATGCTCGGCTTCTGGGCGACCTACGCCGGCGGCGAGCCGCGGCCGCAGGCCGCCGACGGCGAGCTCGAGGACGTGCGGTGGTTCACGCGCGACGAGGTGGTCGAGGCGGTGAGCGGCGACGCCTCGTGGATCGACGGCGCGCCGTCGGACCGGCTCATGCTGCCGCCGCGCACCGCGATCGCGCGCCTGCTGCTCGATCGCTGGGTCGCCGGCCGCTGACCGCCGGCCGCCGGCCGCGCCGGTGCGTGGGCGCGCGCCGCCGCCGGGTAGCCTCGATCGCGATGCCCCGCCTCCCCGGCCGCAAGGCCGTCCCCTGGATGCTGATCCTCGACGCGGCCCTGGTCGCGCGCGCCCACTGGACCCGCCTCGACGATCGCGACCGCCGCGAGCTGACCCGGATCGTGCGCAAGTCCCACGGGCTGCCGGCCAACCTCACGCCGAAGGAGCGCTCGGAGCTGCTGCGCCTCGTGCGGCTGCTGGATCCCGTCACCGCCGGCCGCAAGCTGCTGCCGTTTCACGGTGGCGTGCGCCGCAGCCGGCGTTAGGCCTTCACGTCGCACCACGGCCTGACCGTGCTGGGGCCTTCGGCGTTGCTGGGGGCGAACCGGGTGTTCGAGTGGGTGCCGGCGCGGTCGATCTGCCGCCGGCGCCGTGAGGCGATCATTCGGGCCTGAATCATCACTTCGCGGGGTCGCCAGCGGTCGCAAACGAAACGCATGCTGGATTGACCCCGTATATCGGGGGTGAGACGACACGGACCGAATCGCCCACGGCCGGCGCCCGGGCCCTACCGCGGCGCCGTGGGCTGACCGACGCACCGCCGACGCGGCCGGCGCCCAGCGCGGGCGCCGGCGACGCCACGCGGCGTGGATCGTCGGCGATGACGAGAGCGAGCGTGCGTCGCGGGCTCCGGCGCGCTCGGTCGTCCGCCAGCGCCCCGGGGCGGGTGGGCCCGAACGCCGCGGCCCACCGCGCCAAACAGGCCCACCCGGCCCCCACGGCTCCGCGGACGCCCCGCGGCGCACGCGCCCCGGCCCCGCCGCGTTCTCGTCAGCGATCCCGCGCAACCGCGACGCCCACGCCCCGACCCCAGCGGGCGCCGCCAACCACGCCGACCCCGGAACGCCCGCCTCGCGACCAGCGCCCCACGACGCCAGTCCCCAACGCCCACCGCCCAAACGCAACGCGCTGCGCGCCCGGGTCGACCTTGATCATCCTGCGCCACAGCGGCGGACGAGCGCCCGCTGATGAGGCCGCGGAACGCGAGGTCGCGCGGGGAGCGGCTACCGGTCGCGGCGCGCGACGACGATCAGGTAGGCGGCGGGCAGCCGAACGTCGCCGCCGTCGCCGCGGTTCCACTCGGCGACCAGCTCGGCGAAGCGCGCGCGCAGCTCGGCGTACCGGTCGCCCAGCGCGCGGCGGGCGGCGACCAGCGCGCCGAAGTTCGCCTCCTGCCACGCCAGCGTGTCGTCGATCGACGGGAACTCCCACGTGATGGCGCCGCGCGTCACCGCGAGGCCGTCGCAGTGCGGCGCCAGCCGCCGCCGGACGGTCGCCTCGATCCCCCAGTCGATCGGATGCGCGGTGCCCATCGGCACCGGCAGGTACTCGCTCATGAGCTCGGTGATCTGCCCGGTGAAGCCGTCGGGCGTCCACGCGGCGAGGCCGACGACGCCGCCCGGGCGCACGACCCGGAACGCCTCGGCGGCGGCGACCTCGGGGCGGGGCGCGAACATGAGGCCGAACGCGCTCGTGACGGCGTCGAACGTTCCGTCGGCGTAGGGGAGCGCCTCGACGTCGGCCTGGTCCCAGCGCACGTCCAGGCCCAGCGCGGAGGTGCGCTCCCGGCCCGCGGCGACCAGCGAGGGCGCGAAGTCCGATGCGGTCACGTGCGCGCCCGTGGCCGCCGCCGCGACCGCGACGTTGCCGTCGCCGGCGGCGACGTCCAGCACCCGGTCGCCCGGCCCGATCCCCGCGGCGGCGACCAGCGCCTCGGCCGCGGGGACGAAGCGCTTGGCGACCTCCGGGTAGTCGCCCAGCGCCCAGAGGTCCTTCATCCGCTCCTTGAGCTGCTCGATGTCGGTCATCCCTGGCCAATGCTCGCGTATGTGGCGGATCGACGTCGGAGATCGCTGCGCTCAGCCCGCACGCGCGACGATGTTCAGCCGCACGTAGTCGTGGACCGGGTCCGGTCCGAGCTGAACGACCACCGCATCGAGGAACGGGTCGCGCAGCTCCTGCGGCAGGCACTCCAGATGCGAGCCGAGCGACACCGTCCTCAGGAACTCGCGCAGCCGCTGCGGGCGCTTGGGCGAGTCCTGCAGCCACACGCGCTCCACGGCGAAGCCCGCGCGCTCCAGGCGCCGGCGCGTCTCCTCCGGCCCCGCGAAGTTCCACGGGCCCGGCCAGTCGCCGAGCGCCGCGGCGAACGGCTCGCGGGCGCTGACGGCGAGCACGGCAGCGACCACCGTCGCGATGTTCCCGCGGCCGCCGCACTGCGCGACGAACGGCGCGCCCGGCTTCAGGGCGGCGCGGATGCGCGGAAACAGCGCGTCGTGGTCGGCGATCCAGTGGAACGTCGCGCTGGAGAGCGCGGCGTCGGCGGGCTCGTCGACGGTGAAGGCGACCAGGTCGGCCTGGCGGAACGTCGCACGGTCAGAGCCCAGCAGGCGTTGCGCCTCGGCCACCATCGCGGCGGACCCGTCGATGCCGACGACCCGCCCGCGCGGGAGGCGCTCCAGCAGCTGGGCGGTCACGCGCCCCGTGCCGCAGCCGAGGTCGAGCACGGTCTCGTCGCCCCGCAGCGGCAGGCGGTCGAGGATCTCGGCGCCCCAGCCCTGATGCGGGGTGGAGACCACCTGGTAGCTGCCGGCGTCCCACTCGCGCGGCGGTTGGAGGCGGGGGGCGGGCTGCGGTTGGGGGCGGGGGGCGGGACCAGAATCATCGTCGTCCATACACTCCGATCCTCTCATGTCGAGCCTGAAGGACCGCAAGCGCTTCGAGCCCTCGGAGGTCGAGCCGCGCATCGTGCAGCGCTGGTTGGACTCCGGGCTGTTCCACCCCGAGCCGGACAGCACCGCGGCCGAGAACTTCTCGATCGCGATCCCCCCGCCGAACGTCACCGGCGCGCTCCACATGGGCCACGCGCTCAATGGATCGATCCAGGACACGCTGATCCGCTACCACCGCCAGCTCGGCCGGCGCTCCAAGTGGATCCTCGGCACCGACCACGCGGGCATCGCCACGCAGACGCAGGTCGAGAAGCGCCTCAAGGACCAGGGCACGAGCCGCGAGGAGATCGGGCGCCCGGCGTTCATCCAGCGCACGTGGGAGTGGCGCGAGGAGTTCGGCGGCACGATCATCGAGCAGTTCAAGCGCCTCGGCGCCTCGCTCGACTACGAGGAGGAGCGCTTCACGCTCGACGAGCGCTACGCGCGAGCAGTTCAAGAAGTCTTCGTCTCCCTGCATCACAAGGGCTGGATCTACCGCGACAACTACATGGTCAACTGGGACCCGGGCTCCGGCTCGGCGATCAGCGACCTGGAGGTCGAGGAGCGCGAGGTCACCGACAGGCTGTTCCACATCGCCTACCCGTTGACCGACGGGACGGGCGAGATCGTCGTCGCGACCGTGCGGCCCGAGACGATGCTGGCCGACGTCGCGGTTGCCGTGCACCCCGACGACGATCGCTACCGCCACCTGATCGGCAGGACGGTGACGCTGCCGCTCGTCGGCCGCGAGCTGCCGATCATCGCCGACGAGTACGTCAAGACCGACTTCGGCACGGGCTGCTTGAAGATCACGCCGGGCCACGACCCCAACGACTTCGAGATCGGCCGCCGGCACGGCCTGCCGGAGCTCAGCGCCATCGGCGAGGACGGGCGCATGACCGACCTCGTGCCCGAGTACGCGGGGATGACGATCGCCGAGGCCCAGCAGGCGGTCGTCGCCGCGTTGGACGCCGAGGGCCTGATCCGCGCCCGCGACCCCTACACGCACACCGTGCCGTTCAGCCACCGCTCGGGCGAGCGCATCGAGCCGCTCATCTCGCTGCAGTGGTTCATGAGGATGGACGAGCTGGCGCGCCCGGCGATCGGCGTCGTGCGCGAGGGCCGCGTGACCATCCACCCCGAGTCGGAGTCGCGCCGCTACGTCGACTGGCTGGAGAACATCCGCCCGTGGTGCATCTCGCGGCAGCTGTGGTGGGGCCATCAGATCCCGGTCTGGTACCGCGACGGCGAGACCTACGTCGGCGCGGAGCCGCCCGAGGGAGACGGCTGGGAGCGCGACCCGGACGTGCTCGACACGTGGTTCAGCTCGGCGCTGTGGCCGTTCGCGACGCTCGGCTGGCCCGAGCAGACGTCCGAGCTGGAGGCGTTCTACCCGACCGACGTGCTCTCCACGGCCCGCGACATCCTGTTCCTGTGGGTCGCGCGCATGGTGATGATGGGGCTCGAGCTCACCGGCGAGGTGCCGTTCGAGCACGTCTATGTCCACTCGGTCATCCAGTCGCCCGACGGCCGGCGGATGAGCAAGTCGCTGGGCACGGGCATCGACCCGCTGACGCTCATCGAGGGCGGTCCGCGCCCGCCGGTCTTCACCCAGGGCGGCACGTTCCCGACCTACGGCGCCGACGGCGTGCGCTGGGGCCTGCTGGCCATGTCGTCGGCCCAGGACGTGCGCTTCAGCGAGGAGAAGGTCGCCCAGGGCCAGGCGCTGGCCAACAAGCTGTTCAACGCGATGCGCTTCGTGCTGCTCAACGTCGAGGAGGGCGCCGTCCCCGCCCCGGCGGCGCAGACCGTCGAGGACCGCTGGATCCTCTCCCGGCTCGAGTCGGCCAAGGCCGACTTCGCTGCGCGCATCGAGTCCTTCGACTTCGCCAAGGCCGCGCTCGGGCTCTACGACTTCGTCTACGGCGAGCTGTGCGACTGGTACCTCGAGCTCATCAAGGGGCGCGAGTTCGACGCGCGGCTGAGCGGCCACCTCCTGCACATCGTCCGCGAGACGCTGGTCCTGGCCCACCCGGTGATCCCGTTCGTCACGGAGGAGCTGTGGGAGCACGTGCCGGGGACTCAAGGGCTGCTCGCCGGGCACGTGCGCGCGCCCGCCGACCCGTCGCTGCGCGACCGGACCGCCGAGCGCGACATCGAGCGCGTGATCGCCACGGTCCAGGCCGTGCGCTCGTGGCGCGACGCCGGCGGCGTCAAGCCCGGGGCGTTCCTGAAGGCCCGCATCGACGGCCTCGACGGCCTGGTCCCGCTGGTGTCGCGGCTCGCGCGCCTGACGCCGGTCGACGACGCCGACGCCGAGCCGGTCGCGGTCATCCCGGTCGCCGGGTCCGAGGTGTTCCTGCTGGAGGGCGTCGACCCCGCCGAGGCGGCCGCGAAGATCGAGGCCGCGCGCCGGACGCTGCAGGCCGAGATCAAGCGGGCCGAGAGCAAGCTCTCCAACCCCGGGTTCGTCGACAAGGCCCCCGAGCCGGTCGTGGCCGCCGAGCGCGAGAAGCTGGAGCGCCTGCGGGTCGAGCTGGAGGCGCTGTAGTGACGGCCGCGGCGATGACGGTGCGCGACGCCGAGCGGCTCCTGCTGTCACTCGAGCTGTTCGGCATGCGGTTCGGCCTGGACCGCATGCGCCGGCTGCTGACCGCGCTGGGCTCGCCGCAGGAGCGCTTCGCGGCCGTGCACGTGGTCGGCACCAACGGCAAGTCCTCGACGGTGCGGATGACCGCGGCGATCCTGCGCCGGCACGGCCTGCACGTCGGCGCGTACCTCTCGCCGCACCTCGTGTCGTTCACCGAGCGGGTCCGCGTCGATGACGCCGACGTCTCCGGTCCCGACTTCGCCGCCGCCGTCCAGCGCGCGGCGCGGGCGGCCGAGAAGGTCGACCGCACCGCGCCCGCCGACGACCACGTCACGCAGTTCGAGCTCCTCACCGCCGCCGCCTTCGACCACTTCGCACGCGCCGGCGTGGACGTCGCGGTCGTCGAGGCCGGTCTCGGGGGGCGCTTCGACGCCACCAACGTGCTGCCGTCGAAGGGCGCGGTCCTCACGAACGTCGGGCTGGAGCACACCCGCTGGCTCGGGCCGACGGTCACCGACATCGCGACCGAGAAGCTCGCGGTGGTCGAGCCCGGCTCCACCCTCGTCGTCGGCGCCGACCTGCACCCCGACGCCGCACGGCTCGCCGAGGACGTCGCGACGCAGCGCGGTGCGCGGCTCGTCATCGCCCCCGCGGATCCCGGCGTCGAGCTGGAGATGGTCGCCCGCGGCGCCTTCCAGCGCCGCAACTTCGCCCTGGCGGCCGAGGCCGCCCGCGCCTACCTCGACCCGCCCGGGACGCTCGACGCCGCCGCGGTGCGCGCCGCGGCGGCCTCCACGCTCGTCCCGGGCCGCTTCGACGTCGTCGCGCAATTGGGCGAGGGCGCCGAGGTGGTGCTCGACGGGGCGCACAACCCCGGCGGGATGGCGGCGCTGGCCGAGGCGCTGCCGGAGTTTGCGGCGGGCCGCCGGCTCGTCGCCTGCCTGTCGGTGCTCGACGACAAGGACGCCACCGAGATGCTGCGCACGCTGCTGCCGGTGTGCGACGCGCTGGTCACCACGCGCGCCCAGACGCCGCGTGCGCTGCCGCCCGCGACGCTCGCGTCGCTCTGCCACCAGCTCGGGTTCACAGGCGCCGTGGAGATCGTCGGCGCGCCGCGCGCCGCGCTGCAGCGCGCCCGCGTCCTGGCCGGCGACGACGGCGTCGCGCTGGCGACCGGCTCGATCTACCTCATCGCCGACCTGCTGCGCCCCGTCGGCGCGGCGAGGAGCTCGCTGTGAACGACGACGGCCCGCGCGTGGGCGTGATGGTCGCCGCGGTGGCGATCATCGTGGCCCTCGTGATCCTGCTCTTCTTCGGTATCGGTTATGGGTTCGGGCGTATGTTCCTGTAGCGCCTCGCACCCCGGTCGAAGGGGGAGGATCCGCCTCTCCGGGTACGAACACCGTGGCAGGAGCACCACCCTCGGCCGTCAACACCCCCTAGGATTCTTGAGCACATGCCCGTCGAAGCGGTCTTCGGGATCGACAGCTCCGGTCTGAACACGGCCGTCAAGCTGCTCGTCCTCTTCCTCGTCGTCATCTACGTGGCGCTGATCTACTACACGTACGCGGACGCGCGGCGGCGCATCGAGGACCCCATGCTGGTCGGCTGCGCCACGCTGGCGAGCCTGTTCCCGTTCGTGGGGACGATCGTCTACATGATCGTCCGGCCGCCGGAGTACCTGGACGACGTCCGGGAGCGCGAGCTGGAGATGCAGGCCGCCGAGGCCCGCCTGCACGGCCAGGGCTTCTTCCTCTGCCCGCACTGCGAGGGCGAGGTCAAGGAGGACTTCCTCCGCTGCCCGCACTGCCTGCGCAAGCTGAAGGATCCCTGCGCCAACTGCGCCAAGCCGCTGGATCCCTCGTGGAAGGTCTGCCCGTACTGCGAGGCCGAGATCCCGGGGGTCACCCCGCAGCCGCGGCGCCGCCGCCGGCGCGCAAGCGGTGACCTCGCCGAGCAGACCGCGGTCAGCGAGCCGGGCTCGTAGAGTCCGGTCGCTGCAGCACCCGAACCCGAACCTCCCCTCTCTCCAAGGAGCCACATGTCTGTGGACCGGACCCTCATCCTGGTCAAGCCCGACGCGTTCGCGCGCGGCCTCACCGGCGAGATCCTCGCCCGCTTCGAGCGCAAGGGCCTCGAGATCGCCGCGCTGAAGCTCGTCACCACCCCGCGTGAGACGGCCGAGACGCACTACGCCGAGCACGCCGAGCGCCCGTTCTTCGGCGAGCTGGTCGACTTCATCACCTCGGCGCCGCTCGTGGCCGCGGTGCTCGAGGGCCAGGACGTCGTCAAGGCCACCCGCCAGCTGATCGGCGCGACCAACCCGCTGGAGGCCAACACCGGCTCGATCCGCGGCGACTTCGCGATCGAGGTCGGTCAGAACCTCGTGCACGGCTCCGACTCGCCCGGGTCCGCCGAGCGCGAGATCGGCCTCTGGTTCCCCGAGCTGTAGGGCCGCGGGCCGTCCGACGGTGAGCCGTCTCGTCCTCGCCAGCGGCTCGCCCCAGCGCCGCGCGATCCTCGCCGACCTCGGGCTGGACTTCGACGTCCGGCCGTCCGACGTCGCCGAGGAGGACGAGGGGCCGCCGCGCGCCGTTGCGGAGGAGAACGCCCTGCGCAAGGCGCTGGCGGTCGCCGAGGCGGCGGGCGCCGGCGCCGACGAGGTCGTCCTCGGCTGCGACACGCTCGTCGCCACCGAGCAGAGCATCTGGGGCAAGCCGGCCGACGAGGACGCCGCCCGCGCGACGCTGCGCCGGCTGTCGGGGCGCACGCACGAGGTCGTCAGCGGGATCGTGGTCGTGGCGCACGGCGACGTGCGAACCGCGACGGAGGTCACGCACGTGACGTTCCGCGAGCTCGACGACGCCACGATCGACTGGTACGTGGGCTGCGGCGAGTGGCAGGGCCGCGCCGGCGGCTACGCGATCCAGGGCCGCGGCGGCATCCTGGTCCGGCGCATCGAGGGCGACTACCTCAACGTGGTCGGCCTGCCGGTCGCGGCGCTCATCGGCCTGCGCCCGGGGCTGATGGCCGAGCACGCGGCGTCGTAGGAGACTGTGTCGCTAGGGCTCGAAGTTCCACACCCGTCGACCCTCGCCTAGGCGCCGTCGTCCGATTTGTCCACGTTTGGTGGCCAGAACGGACAACGTTGCTGCCCGGACCTTGCATGGTCAGCTCGGGTGACCATAGAGTCGCGCGACATCGGCGCGTGCCTCAGGGGTGTGCGCGCGCATCAGGCAAACGACGGGGCCCGAGCAGGGCCCTCGGGGAGAGCTATGCATGTACGAAGGACGGCCCGCGCGCTGCTCGCGGGCACGGCGACGTTGGCGGTCATCGCCGGATCCGCGCAGGCGGCCGGCGCGCGCACCGTCGAGCCGCTCAACCAGTACGCGATCAGCGGGAAGGTCGACACCGACGCGCTGGCGCGCGCCGGCTACGACCTCAACGAGCTCAAGGAGCTCGGCAAGTCCGGGCGGCTCGTGATCGTCACGACGCCGTCGAAGGCCAGGGCCCTGGGCGACAAGGGCGCGACCGTGCAGGAGCTGTCGGCGGGCAAGGCCTTCACGGCGCCGTCGTCACCGCTGACCACGCCGACGCACGGCTACGACGTCTTCCGGCCGTGGAGCCTCGAGCCGGCGCCGTGCCCGAACCGCTGCGCCACGCCGAACGTCCCGCTGAAGCAGTGGTACCACGACCTCGCGGCGCGCTACCCGGACATCGTCAAGGAGGAGACGATCGGGCAGTCGGTGCTCGGCCAGCCGATCATGGCCTACAAGCTGACCACCGATGCGCGCTCGACGCCTGACGGCCGCCGCCCCGTGACGCTCTACGAGTCCACCCAGCACGCACGCGAGTGGATCTCGGCCGAGGTCAACCGCCGGCTCTTCGCGTGGTTCGTCGACCACCGCCGCGACCGTGACGTCAAGCGGCTGCTGGGCGCCAACGAGATCTGGTTCATGCCGATGATGAACCCCGACGGCTACGACTACACCTTCACCTCCAAGGCCACGCGGCTGTGGCGCAAGAACCTGCGCGACGTCAACGGCGACGGCGTGATCGACCCCGCCAACGACGGCGTCGATCCGAACCGCAACTGGCCCGAGAAGTGGAACTACGACCTCGAGGGCGCCTCGGACGACCCGTCGACGGAGACCTACCACGGCTCCGGGCCGGCCTCCGAGCCCGAGGTCCAGGCGGCGCGCAAGCTGCACCAGCGGCTGCGCCCGAAGTTCCTCATCGACTACCATTCCTACGCGCAGCTCATCCTCTACCCGGAGGGCTGGCAGGTGGAGACCGAGGCGACCGACGCGCCGCTGATGAAGGCGCTGGCCGGCGACGACGACCATCCGGCGGTCCCGGGCTTCGACCCGGACGTCTCGGCCGAGCTGTACACCACCAACGGCGACGTCACCGGCGACGCCTACAACGCGTGGGGCACGCAGGCCTACACGGTCGAGCTCGACGGCGGGGCGGGGCCCGGCGTCGGCGGCACCGTGGAGGGCCCGGACTCGCCGGGGCCCGGTGGCTTCGTCTTCCAGGACGACGAGGGCGCCGTGCAGGCGGAGTTCCAGAAGAACCTGGAGTTCGCGCTGGACCTGGCCAAGTCCGCGCAGCGCCCGGACGACCCCAAGTCGCACCTCGGCAACACCGCGCCGGACTTCGTGCCGACGACGTTCTCGATCTCCCACGGCGACCCGCAGACCGTCGAGGTCAACGCCAAGCGCTCGCTCGGCGACGTGCGCGTCTTCTGGCAGGTCAACGGCGGCCGCGTCCAGCGCGGGAGCCTGCAGGAGTACGCCGGCGGCGAGCGGTACGGCAAGCCGGGCGCCTACTACCACAAGCTCCGCGGCCAGGTCAGCGGAGCCAAGGCGGGTGACAAGGTCCAGGTGTGGTTCGCCCAGGGCAAGAACAGCTCCGATCCGTTCACCTACACCGTGGCGGCGGCGACCGGCAACCCGGTGCTGCTGATGACCGCGGAGGACTACACGGGCAACAGCTCCGACGTCAGCTCCGGCCCCTACCCGGGACCGCTGTACCAGGGCGACTACGAGGCGGCGCTGAAGGGCGCCGGCGTGAAGTACGACGTCTACGACGTCGACGCCAAGGGCCGCACCGCTCCCTCGGCGCTGGGCGTGCTGTCGCACTACAAGGCCGTCATCTGGGAGACCGGTGAGGACCTCTACGTCCGCGAACCCGGCCAGCCGGGCGGCACCGGGACGTCGCGGCTCGTCGACGACGAGGTCGTCAACGTGCGCGACTACCTCAACGACGGCGGCAAGCTGCTCGTCGCCGGGAAGTTCGCCCTGCAGGGCGGCTGGGACGAGTTCCTGTTCAACCCGCTCGGCGCTCCGCCGAACCCGTTCTGCAAGAGCAGCCAGACCGACCCCAACGGCGACGACGACCCGCCGGGCCAGAACTTCAACTGCGTGAAGTCGAGCAACGACTTCCAGCAGTACTGGCTCGGCACGTACCTGCCGATCACGGCGGCCGACACCAACGACAGCGCCGCGGCGCTGCCGTTCCAGGAGGCCGGCGGAGCCTTCGGCTCGGCCGAGTTCACCGTCAACGGCGGGGACTCGAAGCGCAACCAGGACAACATCTACTCGTTCCTGACGACGTCCTCGGTCCTGCCCAAGGCGACCTACCCGCAGTTCTCCAGCGACCAGGCGATCAAGCTGGACCGGGGGCCGTCGTTCGACCCGCCGACGGGCACGCGCTACGCGGTCTCGCAGACGGCCGACGACGCCTACAAGCGGCTCAGCCGGACGGTCGACCTGACCGGCAGGACCAGCGCGGACCTGTCGTTCCTGGCGTCCTACGACACCGAGCCCAACTGGGACTACCTCGCTGTCGAGGCGCACACGGTCGGCCAGGACGACTGGACGACGCTGCCGGACGCCAACGGGCACACATCCGGCGACATCACCACGAACAGCAGCTGCCCGCAGATCCCGATCACCGACAGCCACCCGTTCATGGCGCACTACGTCACGCTGCATCCGGAGTCCGCTCCGGGCGAGGGTGACGCGACGTGCACCAACGGCGGCACGTCGGGCACGTTCAACGCGGCGACCGGCAACTCCGGCGGCTTCGTGCCGTGGAAAGTCGACCTGAGCGCCTACGCCGGCAAGCAGGTGGAGGTGTCCATCACCTACATCAGCGACCCCGGCGTCCAAGGGCTCGGGGTCTTCGTGGACGACGCGAAGGTCACCGCCGACGGCGCCACCGTCGCCGAGACGTCCTTCGAGGACGGCCTGGGCGGCTGGGACGTCCCCGGCGCTCCGGCGGGCAGCGAGGGCAACGCCAACGACTGGATCCAGTCGGCGTCCGTCGGCTACGTCGACGGTCCGGGCGTGGGCACCGCGGACACGCTCTACTGGGGCTTCGGCCTCGAAGGCGTGACCGGGGCCGACCAGCGAGCGACGCTCGTCAAGGACGCCCTGACGTACCTCGGCGCGGGCTGAGCCCACCCCTGCCGAGCACCGGGCGCCGCCGTCACCGGCGGCGCCCGGCCCCGGGGGGCTGCTGCTCGACAACGACGGGCTCGCGGGCCGCGCGGGCGTCCTGCCGTCACGTGGGACGGACGGCTGGGGACCAGGCCCGCGCCCGCCGGCACCTACCGGCTGGACGTCTACGCGGTGGCCGCCGACGGCCACGCCGCGCGCGCTTCGGCGGCGCTCGTCGTGCGCGCCTAGGTTTCCGGAACATCGCACGTGCGTTTTGCAGCATTTTCCGCGCTGCAAAACGGCTGTCGCGGCTGAGGGCCGCGGCCGTGCCTCCGCTACACTCCCCAACGCGGCTCGTCCGTCCGCCCCGCCACGCGGGGCTAGCAGTCAAAACGGGCGGTCCGCTCCTCCGGAATGGGCTTCTTCAGCTACCTCACCGGCTTCGGTGGCCGCGACATGGCGGTCGACCTGGGCACCGCGAACACGCTCGTCTATGTGCGCGGGCGCGGCATCGTGCTCAGCGAGCCTTCAGTAGTGGCGATCGACTCACGAACGGGCGAAGTCCACGCGGTCGGCATCGAGGCCAAGCGGATGCTCGGCCGCACGCCAGGCACGATCCAGGCCATCCGCCCGCTCAAGGACGGCGTCATCGCCGACTTCGACGTGACGGAGGAGATGCTGCGCCACTTCATCCAGAAGGTGCACCAGAACCGCTGGGCGCATCCGCGCGTCGTCGTCTGCGTCCCTTCGGGCGTGACCGGCGTCGAGAAGCGCGCGGTGGAGGAGGCCTGCCTGTCGGCCGGCGCCCGCCAGGCGTACCTGATCGAGGAGCCCATGGCCGCCGCGATCGGCGCCGGGCTGCCCGTCGGAGAGCCCACGGGCTCGATGATCGTCGACATCGGCGGCGGCACGTCCGAGGTCGCCGTGATCTCGCTCGGCGGGATCGTCGTGTCGCAGTCGATCCGCGTCGGCGGCGACGAGCTCGACGAGGCGATCATCAACTACGCCAAGCGCGAGTACAAGCTGCTCATCGGCCAGCAGACCGCGGAGGAGGTCAAGCTGGAGATCGGCTCGGCCTACCCGATGGAGGAAGAGGTCCAGGCCGAGATCCGGGGCCGGGACATGGTGTCCGGGCTGCCGAAGACCGTGGTGCTCACCAGCGAGGAGATCCGCCAGGCGCTCGAAGAGCCCCTGTCGCAGATCATCGACGCGGTGAAGGAGACGCTGGACCGGACCCCTCCCGAGCTCGCATCCGACATCATGGACCGCGGCATCATGCTCGCGGGCGGTGGCTCGCTTCTCCAGGGGCTCGACGAGCGCCTGCGGGAGGAGACCCAGATGCCGTCGCACCTGGCCGAGTCCCCGCTGACCTGCGTGGCGGTGGGCTCGGGACGCTCGTTGGAGGAGTTCGAAGTCATCCACCGGACGAACAAGAATTCGAGGAGTCGGCGCCGGCCGCGTTAGCGCTGCGCCGCGAAACAAGCTTTGGAGTCGCGTACGACATGTACGACAAGACGGTTCGCCGTCGGCGGGCAGTCCTCGGGCTGCTGGTCGTCAGCTCCCTGATCCTGCTCACGGCCTATTTCGGCGAGCGCTCCGGCGGAGCGCTGCACAACGTGCAGCGCGGGATCCTGGAGGTCGTCTCGCCCATCCAGGAGGGCGCCAGCCGCGCCCTCAAGCCCGTGCGCGACCTGTTCGGCTGGGTCGGCGACACCGTGAGCGCCAAGGGCGACCTCAAGGACACGCGCGCCGACCGCGACCAGTGGCGCGCCACGGCGATCCGCAACCAGGCCGCCGTCCGCGAGAACGACCAGCTCCGTGGGCTCCTCGCCCTCGACAAGCAGCCCAAGTCGCTGCAGCCCTACGGGCCGGTGACGGCGCGCACGATCGGCTCGTCCCCGACCCTCTGGTACGTGAAGATCACGATCGACAAGGGCACGTCCTCCGGCATCCACGAGGACATGCCGGTCATCGCGTCCGACGGTCGCAGCGACTCGAGCAACGGGCTGATCGGCAAGGTCGAGAGCGCCACCGGCAACGCGTCGGTCGTGCGCCTCATCACCGACTCGACGATGGCCGTCTCCGCGCGGACCGCCCTCGGCAACGCCACCGGGCTGGTCCAGCCGAGCCCGGGCGATCCCCGCGACCTGATCATGCGCTACGTCGACAAGAACGAGCCGATCGCCAAGGGCAACGTCGTCGTCACCGCCGGCACGGCCTCCCAGCGCAGCGAGCTCGCCTCGGTCTACCCGCCGGACCTGCCGATCGGCCGCGTGACCCGCGTCGACAACCCCAGCGCCTCCAACCAGCTGCCGCACCTGCGACCGTTCGTCGACCTGCGCCGCGTCCAGTACGTCCAGGTCCTGACCAAGCCGGTCAACAACAACCGCTGATGCTCGGCATCTCGCCACAGCTCGTGCTGCGCGCCGCCCTCCTGGGCGTCGCCGTGGTGATCGTCCAGGTCGCCGCGGTCTCCCAGATCGTCCTCTTCGGGACGAGCGCGGACCTGACGCCGCTGGTGGTCGCGGCGGTCGGGCTGCTGTGCGGCTCGGTGGCGGGCGCGACGTTCGGATTCGCCGTCGGACTGTTCGTCGACGCCGCGCTGGTGCAGACGATGGGCTTGACGAGCCTCGTGTTCATCGCGGCCGGCTACGGCGCCGGGCGCCTGCGCGAGCTGCGCGACCCGCAGGCCGTGGTCATCCCCATGATCGTCGGCGGCCTGGCCACCGCGATCACCACGTTCGGCTACGGCCTCATGAACTTCATGCTGGGCATCGACGCGCCGGTGAGCTTCCTGCTCCTGCGCCAGATCCTGGCGACGATCGTCCTCAACGCCCTCATCGCGCTGCCCGTGTTCGCGCTCGTGCGCCGCTGGCTGTCGCCGGTCCTCCCGGACGACCCGCGCCGGCGCCGGCGCCGCGCCTACACCACGGGTGGCCTGTCCCCGCTGAGCCGATCCTGATGCCCCTCGATCCCGCCAACGACCGCCGTCCCCCGATCACGCCGCAGCTCGCGCTGCGCGTCGCGGGCGTCGGCGTCCTCGCGTTCGTCCTGTTCGGGATCGTCTTCTTCCGGCTCTGGTACCTGCAGGTCCTCGACGGCGATCGCTACCTGGCCCAGGCGCGCGAGAACCGCGTCCGCACGGAGCGCATCCAGGCCCCGCGCGGGCAGATCGTCGATGCCAGCAAGATCCCGCTGGTCGACAACCGCAAGGCGACGGTCGTGTCGCTGGACCCGGCGAGCATCCCGGCCGCCATGCGCACGCAGATCGCCGCGTACGGCCAGAAGGCCGGCCAGCGCGAAGCGCGCAAGAAGGGCCGCAAGGGCCCGAAGATCGCCGTTCCCCAGGCCACGGGCGACCTGCTGACGCGCTACCGGCGCCTCGGCAACGTCCTCCAGCTGTCGCCGAAGACGATCAACCAGCGCGTCGTCGACGCGATCGTCCAGGTGCCCTACGCGAACATCCGCGTCAAGACGGGCGTGCCGGCCGCGCAGCGCGACTACATCGAGGAGCGCCGCGAGCGCTTCCCCGGCGTGACGGTCGAGCAGCTGTACGTGCGCACGTACCCGAACAAGACGATGGCGGCGCAGCTGCTGGGCGTGGTGGGCCAGATCCGCGACTACCAGCTCAAGGACAAGAAGAACTTCAAGGGCATCGCCGGCGGCACCGACATCGGGCAGAGCGGCCTGGAGGCCCAGTACGACAAGCAGCTGCGAGGCACCGACGGTCAGTACCGGATCGAGGTCAACGCCGCCGGCGAGCGCCGTCGCGCGGTCGTCGCGGTGCAGCCGAAGTCCGGTCAGCAGCTCAAGCTGACGCTGCACCAGGAGCTGCAACAGGCGGGGGAGACCGCGCTCAAGACCGCCGGGCACGGGCTTCCTGGAGCCTTCGTCGCCCTCAACCCGCAGACCGGCGCGGTCTACGCGATGGGCTCGAGCCCCAGCTACAACCCGCGCGAGGCCGCCCCGGGCTACTACGCCACCACCGCCGCCTACAGGGCGCACTTCGGCACCGCCGCCGGGTCCCCGCAGGTCAACCGCGCCGACGAGAGCGCGTATCCGACCGGCTCGATCTTCAAGCCGGTCACCGCGCTGGCCGCGCTGGACTCCGGCACCACGACCACCGACCGCGTGTTCAACGACCAGGGCTGCTACCAGACCGGTGCGCGCACGATCGACAAGGCCTGCAACGCCGGCGGCAAGGCCTACGGCAACGTCAACCTCGTCAGTGCCCTCCGCGTCTCGGCCGACACCTACTTCTACGACCTCGGCAAGAAGATGTACGACCAGTCGTCGTTGCCGCTGCAGTCGTGGGCCCACAAGCTCGGCGTCGCGCGCAGGACCGGGATCGACCTCCCGGGTGAGGCGACCGGGACGATCCCCAGCCCGTCCGAGGTCCGCCGGATCAACCGCCTCGAGGCCGCCTGCCGCAAGAAGAACGGCGGCAAGCCCTGCTACATCGGCAGCGGCAACGCGCTGTGGAACCCGGGCGACAACGAGAACTTCGCCGTCGGCCAGGGTGGGCTGCAGGCGACGCCGCTGCAGATGGCGGTCGTGTACTCCACGATCGTCAACGGCGGCCGCGTCCCGACGCCGCACCTCGGCCTGCAGACCGAGGACAGCCGCGGCATCGCGCAGCCGCTCGACTTCCCGTCCAAGCGCAAGGTCGCCATCAAGCCGCAGTGGCAGAGCGCGATCATGCAGGGCCTGTTCGGCGCCGCCAACGAGAACGGCGGCACGTCCAAGGGCGTGTTCGACAACGGCTGGCCGCGCAACCGCTTCCCGGTGTACGGCAAGACCGGCACGGCCGAGCGGCAGCCGCAGAAGGATCAGTCCTGGTACGCGGTCTACTCCTACGACAAGAGCAACCCGGACGCCAAGCCGATCGTCGTCGTGGTCACCGTCGAGCAGGGTGGCTTCGGCGCCGACGCGGCCGCGCCGGCCGCGCGCCTCATCCTCTCGAAGTGGTTCGGCGTCGCCCCCAGGATCGTGCGCGGGACCTCGACCGACCGATGAGCGCGGCCACCACACCCCTGCGCGACGTCGACGACGCGCCGCCCCGCGAGCGGGCACGGCCGCAGGGCATGGCGCTGCCGTTCGACCTCGTCCTCGTGCTCGGCGTCATCGGCCTGGCGGCGTGCTCGCTGGTGGCGATCAGGTCGTCGACCGCCGACGACATCGCCGGCAACCCGCACTACTACGTCGAGCGCCAGGCGATCTTCTTCGCCGTCGGCGGGCTGATCTCGCTCGCGATGATCAAGCTCGACTACACCCGGCTGCGCGTCGCGCGCTGGTGGATCTTCGGCTTCCTGATGGCGTCGATCTTCGCCGTCAAGCTGATCGGCACCACGGCCAAGGGCTCACAGCGGTCCGTGCCGCTCGGGCCGTTCCAGTACCAGGCGTCCGAGCTCGGCAAGGTGCTCATCGTGGTCGTCCTGGCGGCGTTCGCCGCCGACCGCGCGCGGCGCCTGCAGGAACGCGACACCACGGCCCGGATCATGCTGCTCGCGCTGATCCCGGCGGCGTTCGTGATGGTGCAGCCGGACCTGGGCTCCAGCCTGGTCTACGGCGCGATCGCGATCGCCATCCTCTACTTCGCCGGCACGCCGGCACGCCACTTCCTGGCGTTGATCGCGCTGGGCGCGGTCGCGATCAGCTTCGTGCTGGTCGCGGCGCCCGCCGCGGGGGTACAGGTGCTCCACGGCTACCAGAAGGAGCGCCTCACCTCATTCCTCCACCCGTCAGCCGACATCGGCAACGCGGGCTACCAGCAGCACCAGTCGCTCATCGCCATCGGGTCCGGTCAGAAGACCGGCCGTGGCGTCCACGCAACCCAGACCCAGTTCAACTTCCTGCCCGAGCACCACACCGACTTCATCAACGCGGTCGTCGGTGAACGCTGGGGCTTCGTGGGCGCGGCAGTCGTGCTGTCGCTCTACGCGCTGTTGATCTGGCGCGCGTTGCGCATCCTGACCATGGCGAAGGACCTCTTCGGCGCGCTGGTCGCCGGCGGCATCGTCGCGATGCTGCTGTTCCAGGTCTTCGTCAACGTCGGCATGACCCTCGGGATCATGCCCATCACCGGCATCCCGCTGCCGCTCATGAGCTACGGCGGATCCTCGGTGATGTCCACCCTTTTGGCCATCGGCCTTCTGCAGTCGATCTACGTCCACGGACGCTCCTCGGCTGCCATGAAGGGCCGCATCATGGGCCATTGATCGTTTAAGGACTGAACCACATCGTGAGAAAGCAAGTGCTCGTCAGCGTGGACCGCGGGGAGACCCGCGTGGCGCTGATGGAAGCCACCGGAGCTCCGGCCGCCGCCCCCAAGCGCGGGCGGAGTCGAACCCGCCCGCCCGCCGCCTCCTCCGCCGCTGCCGCTGCCACCGCCGCCAAGGCCAAGGCGGCCGCGCCGAACGACGGCTGGCGCGTCGCGGAGCTCTACCTCGAGCGCCGCGGCAACCGGTCGATCGTCGGCAACATCTACAAAGGCAAGGTCGACAACGTCCTGCCCGGGCTGGAGGCCGCGTTCGTCGACATCGGCCTCGACAAGAACGGGTTCCTGCACGTCGACGAGATCGTGATCCCCGGCGTCGAGGTCGCCCGTCGCGGGCGCGTAGGCTCCAAGGGCAAGTCGATCGGCGAGCTGCTCAAGCCCGGCCAGGAGGTCGTGGTCCAGGTCGTCAAGGACCCGCTGAAGACCAAGGGCGCCCGCCTGTCGATGGACCTCACCATCGCCGGCCGCTACATGGTCTACACGCCCACGGGCGAGGGCATCGGCGTCTCCAAGCGCCTCGACGACAAGGAGCGCGAGCGCCTGCGCAAGGAAGCCCGCGGCCTCGACCTGCACGGCGGCGGCGCGATCGTCCGCACGGCCGCCCACGGCGCCACGCGGCAGGACTTCGAGCGCGAGCTGCAGTACCTGTTCAAGCTGCACGAGGTGCTCGACAAGCGCGTCGCCGAGACGCCCGCGCCGGAGATGGTCTTCCAGGAGGCCGACCTGTCGGTCCGCGTCGTGCGCGACATCTTCAGCGCCGACTTCGAGAAGGCGATCGTCGACGACGAGCAGCAGCACCACCGCCTCGTCTCGTTCTTCAGCCGCACGGCGCCCGAGCTCGTCGACCGCGTCGAGCTGTGGCAGGAGTCCAAGCCGCTGTTCGAGGCCTGGAACGTCGAGAAGGTCATCGACGGCCTGATGTCCAAGCGTGTCGACCTGCCGTCCGGCGGCTACCTGCTGATCGACTACGCCGAGGCGCTGACGGTCATCGACGTCAACTCCGGCTCGTTCGTCGGGCGCGGCAAGCAGGCGCGCCTGGAGGACACCATCACGCGCACGAACCTGGAGGCGGCCGACGAGGTCGTCCGCCAGCTCCGGCTGCGCGACATCGGCGGCATCATCGTCATCGACTTCATCGACATGGCTCGCGCCCGCAACCGCGAGGCCGTCCTGAAGACGCTGCGCAAGGCCCTGGACGAGGACCGGACGAAGACGTTCACGGCCGAGATCTCCAAGCTCGGCCTGGTCGAGATGACGCGCCAGAACGTGACCGAGGGCGTGCGCGAGATCATGAGCCGCCCGTGTCCCACGTGCCACGGTGAGGGCGTGATCAAGTCCGAGGAGACGATCGCGATCGAGTTCGAGCGCCAGCTGCGCGAGATCGCCTCGCGCGCCAAGCGCGGCACGGAGGCCTTCCTGGTCCAGGTCAACCCGCGCGTGAGCGCGAAGTTCACGGGCGAGGGCGCCCGCGTCCTGCACGCCCTGGAGAACGAGACCGGCAAGATCTTCCACTTCGAGGGCTCCGAAGGCCTGCCGCTCGACCACTTCGCGATCACGCAGGAGGGGGCCAGCCAGGACATCGAGGAGCGCGCCATCCCGTTCAAGGAGGGCGACGAGGTCCTCGTCAACATCATCGAGCCGCACATGTACGAGGTCGACGACGCGGTGGCCAAGATCGACGGCTACATCATCTCCGTGGTCAACGGCGGACGGTACGTCGGAACCAAGAAGATGGTGCGCATCGAGGAGGCCGGGAGGACCGCCGCGGTGGCCACCTTGCTCGACGCTGAGGACCCGGAGTCCTCCGATGGCGACGACTCGCTAGAATCCAAGCCTCGGCGCCGCGGCCGCAGAGGCGGACGGCGCCGTTCGGCTGCCAAGGCCGAAGCGACTTCGGAGTAACGAGAAACCATGTACGCGATCGTCAAGACCGGTGGCAAGCAGTACCGCGTCGAAGAGGGCCAGACCCTCCTCGTCGAGCGGCTGCCTGGCGACGTCGGCGCAAAGCTCGACCTCGAGCCCCTGCTGTTCGCGGGGGACGACACCCTGTTCGGCAACGACCTGGGCAAGGTCAAGGTGGCCGCCGAGGTCGTCGAGCATCTGCGCGGCCCCAAGCTGCGGGTCAACAAGTTCAAGCCCAAGCGCGGCTACCGCCGCCGGATGGGCCACCGCCAGGAGCTCACGCGGATCCGCGTGACCAAGATCTCGAAGGGGAGCTGACCCATGGCTCATAAGAAGGGTCTCGGTTCTTCGCGCAACGGGCGCGATTCCAACGCACAGCGCCTCGGCGTCAAGGTCTTCGCGGGTCAGACGGTGACCGGCGGCGAGATCATCGTGCGCCAGCGCGGCACGCGCTTCAAGGCCGGCGACGGCGTCGGCATGGGCAAGGACGACACGCTGTTCGCCAAGAGCGCGGGCATCGTCGACTTCAAGACGGGGCGCCTCGGGCGCGTCGTCTCGATCCAGCCGCAGCAGGACGCCGCCGCTTAGGCGCGCTGCGAATCGGAGACTGGTCGGGCTGACGGCCGGCGCGAAAGCGCCGGCCGTCGTCGTTCGGGGCCGTCCCCCCGGGTGCGGCGCGTGCCGACTGCTCCTTGTATTTGCGTGTGCAATCATCGGTCGTCGTGAGCCCTTCCGACGTTGCCCGCCACAAATCGCTGATCCTGGCCCTCTGCTGCCTCGCGCAGTTCATGGTCATCCTCGACGTGTCGATCGTGAACGTGGCGCTGCCGTCGATCCGCGGCGACCTCGGGTTCTCGGCCACGGGCCTGCAGTGGGTGGTCAACGCCTACACGCTGGCCTTCGCCGGCTTCCTGCTGCTGGGCGGCCGTGCGGCCGACCTCGTCGGGCGCCGCGAGGTCTTCGTCGGCGGGCTGCTGCTGTTCTCGCTCGCCTCGCTGGCCGGCGGCATGGCGGAGAACTCCGGCCAGCTCGTCGCGGCGCGCGCCGCGCAGGGCCTGGGCGGCGCGATCGTCGCGCCGGCGACGCTGTCGATCCTCACCACCACGTTCACCGAGGGCGCCGAGCGCAACAAGGCGCTCGGGCTCTGGGGCGCGATGGGCGGCGCCGGCGGCGCGACCGGTGCGCTGCTGGGCGGCATCCTGACCCAGACGCTCTCGTGGCGCTGGATCCTGCTGATCAACGTGCCCATCGGCGTCGTCGTCGCGATCGCGGGGCTGCGCGTCATCACGCGCGGCCGCCGCGACGTCGGCGCCGCGCGCTCGTTCGACCTGTCGGGCGCGCTGACGGTGACGGCCGGCCTGGTCGTGCTCACCTACGGGATCGTCGAGACCGACGTCCACGGCTGGGGCTCGTCGCGCACGCTGATCACGATCGCGCTCGGGCTGGCCCTGCTGGCGACGTTCGCGCTGATCGAGGGCCGGCTGGCGACCGCGCCGCTGGTGCCGCTGCGCATCTTCCGCAACCGCACGGTGACGGGCGCCAACCTCGTGGTCTTCTGCATGGGTGCCGCGGCGTTCGCCATGTGGTACTTCCTGTCGCTGTACCTCCAGCAGGTGCTGGGCTACGACCCGATCGAGGCGGGCCTCGCGTTCCTGCCGATGACCGGCGCGATCATCGTGACCTCGCAGGTGGCCTCGCGGCTCACCGGGAGGCTCGGGCCGGGCAGGGTGCTCACCGCCGGCCTGACGCTGCTGGCGCTCGGCATGCTCGGGTTGAGCCGGATCTCGGCCGACGGGAGCTTCCTGGCCGACGTGCTCGGCCCCTCGGTCGTGGCGGCCGCGGGGATCGGCTTCTCGTTCGTGCCCGTGACCATCGCCGCGACGGCCGGCGTTCAGGGGCGCGAGGCCGGCTTGGCGTCGGGGCTGGTCAACACCTTCCGCCAGGTCGGCGGCTCGATCGGGCTGGCCCTGCTGGCGACCGTCGCGACGCAGCGCACCGACGCCTTGAACGGCACGGTCTCGCGGGCGGCGGCGCTCACCGACGGCTTCCAGCGCGCGTTCCTGGTCGGCGCCGCGTTCGGCGCGATCGGCGCGCTGATCAGCCTGACGGTGCTCGTGCGCGGGTCCGGCGCACGGGCGGCCGCCGCGGCGCGCGCCGAGGGTGCCGCGTAGACACGTTCTACGACTAGGCTTGCGCTCATGCCCGGACGGCTGGAGGACACGGTCAACATCGGCCCGGCGCTCGCGCACGACCTGCGCGGCATCGGGATCGAGGACGTGGAGGCCCTGCGCTCCGCCGGCGCCCTCGACGCCTGGGTCCGCCTGAACGGCGCCGGCACCCGCGACTGCCTGTGCTCCCTCCTGGCCCTGGAGGGCGCCGTGCGCGGCGTCAACTGGATGGAGATCTCGCCGGCCGACCGCGACGCGGTGGCCGAGGCCGCGCGGGCGGCGCTGGCGGTGCGGGCCGGCGGCGCGGAGGCGGTCGGCGGCGCGTAGGGTCGGCGGCGCCGGCCGGGTCGCGCGCCGCTCAGGACGCGGCCGGTGCGCCGGCGTGGTCCGGGGATCACCGACGAGAACGCGCGCCTGGTGCGGCGCGAGCGCCCGCGGTCGTCCGCGGTGCCCCGGGGGCGGCACGGTCCCGCACCACGTCCGCCACGACGCCAGCGTCCGACGGATGGCACTCTGACCTCCAATATGGAGGACAAAGTGCCATCCGTCGCACGGCGCCCGCAAGAGCGCCTGCCGGTCCCGCGCCCTCGCCCGCGGCAGGCAGATGGCGTCGGTCCACCGCAGAGCTCCTTCGTCGGTGATTCCAGACCGCGCCGGCCGCACCGGGAACGTCGGAACGGAGCCCGCACCACCTCCGTCCCTACCCCGGCTGCGCCGTCGGGCGGATGAGGATCTCGTTGACGTCGACGTGCGGCGGCTGCGAGATCGCGTACATGACGGCACGGGCGACGTCGTCGGGCTCCAGGCGCCCCTCCCCGGGGTTGTCGAAGAACGGCGTGTCGACCACCCCTGGCTCGATCACGGTCGTGCGGATGCCGGTGTCGTTGACGTCGGCGCGCACGGACTCGCCCATCGCGGTGACCGCCCACTTCGTCGCCGAGTACAGCGAGCCGGGCAGCGCGCGGCGGCCCGCGACCGAGCCGGTGACCAGGATGTGGCCCTTGGTCTCGGTCAGCGCCGGGATCGCCGCGCGGATCGTGTAGGCGGCGCCGAGCACGTTGGTCAGCACCATGTTGCGCCAGTGCTCGGGCGTCTCGTTCAGCCATCCGCGCGTGGCGCCGAAGCCGGCGTTGGCGAAGGCGACGTCGAGGCGCCCGAACGCGCTGGTCGCCGCGGCGACGATGGCCTCGTTGTCCTCCCATCGCGTGACGTCGGTCGGTACGGCGATGGCGCGATCGGGACCGCCGAGCTCCTGCGCGAGCGCCTCGAGCTTGTCGGCGCTGCGCGCGCCGAGCACCAGGCGGTAGCCCGCCTGCGCTGCATGCCGGGCGGTCGCGGCGCCGATGCCGCTGCTTGCGCCCGTGACGAGGAAGACTGGGTCGTCGGCCATGCTCTGTTGGTTCCCAGCTACCTTGAGGGGCAGACATGCTGTACGACAAGGCACGCATCTTCGTCCAGGCGGGCGCGGGCGGCAACGGATGCATGAGCTTCCGTCGCGAGGCCCACGTTCCCAAGGGCGGACCGGACGGTGGGGACGGCGGCTACGGCGGCAGCGTCGTGCTGGTCTGCGACGACTCCTACCGCGACCTGCAGTCCTTCAAGCGCAAGGCCCACTACCAGGCCGGCCGCGGCCGCCACGGCGAGGGCAACCAGCGCCACGGCGCCGACGGAGAGGATCTCGTCGTCCACGTCCCGCCCGGCACCGAGGTCACCGCCGAGGACGGCACGGTCCACGACCTCGTCGTCCCCGGCACGCGCGTCACCGTCGCCACCGGCGGCTCCGGCGGCAAGGGCAACAAGAAGTTCGCCGGCTCCACGCGCCAGGCGCCGCGCTTCGCCGAGCGCGGGCTCGACGGCCAGGAGGGCTGGCTGGACCTGCGCCTCAAGCTGCTGGCCGACGTCGGGCTCGTCGGCGTGCCCAACGCCGGCAAGTCGTCGATGCTCGCCCGCATGACGCGGGCGGCGCCGAAGGTCGCCAACTACCCCTTCACGACGCTCGAGCCGGTGCTCGGCACGCTCGACGGCGACGATCGCCAGCTCGTGATGGCCGACATCCCCGGGCTGATCGAGGGCGCCGCGGACGGCGCGGGCCTGGGCCACGACTTCCTCGCGCACGTCGAGCGCACCCGGCTCCTCGTCCACGTGCTCGACCTCGAGCCGCTGGACGGCAGCTCGCCCGAGGAGAACTACGCCACGATCGAGCACGAGCTCGCGACCTACGACCCGCGGCTGGCCAGGCTGCCGCGGATCCTCGCGCTCTCGAAGGCCGACCTGGTCTCCCCGGAGGAGGCCGAGATGGTCGCCGGGATCTGGCGCGAGCGGTTCGCCGCCGAGGTCCCCGCCCACGAGGAGTGGGAGGAGCCGGTCGAGCCGACGCCGGTCCTGATCACCTCCTCGGCGACGGGACTGGGGCTCGACGAGCTGCGCGCCGAGCTGCTGCGCCGCGTGCCGGTGCTCGAGCCGGTCGCGCTCGACGAGCCCTCCACGCGCGGCATCCGCGACGTCGAGTCGCTCGCCGACCACCGCGTCTTCAAGCCGGCCGTCCGCGGCTCGTTCGCCGTCGAGCAGCTCGACGAGGGCGCCTGGCGCGTCACGGGCGAGGTCATCGACCGGCTCGTGGCCCGCCACGACCTCGAGAACGAGGAGGCGCTGGCCCACGTCGAGAGCCGCCTGCACCGGCTCGGGGTCATCCGCGCGCTGGAGGCCAAGGGCTTCGAGGCCGGCGACGATGTCGAGATCGGCGGCGTGGTCTTCGAGCTCGACCCGGGCTAGGGGTGCCGTAGGCGGCCAGCGAGGCCGAGGCCCACGATGGCCAGCCGTCGCCGCCGGAGGTGGGTCCCCAGTCGCGATAGCGACACAGTCTCCTAGGGGAACACTGGCCCAGAGGGCCAGGTTCCCTTGCGGGTCTTCGCCCAGGGGGCGAAACCCGCGGCGGGTTAGGGACCCACGCTGCTCGGGGTGCCGTAGGCGGCCAGCGAGGCCGAGGCCCACGATGGCCAGCCGCCGCCGCCGGAGGTGGGTCCCCAGTCGCGATAGCGACACAGTCTCCTTGGGGTCGCGACGCCGTAGGCTTCCGGGCCGCATGGCCCGCCACGTCATCAAGCTCGGTTCCGGGATCGTCGCCCGCGACGACGGCACGCTGCGCGCCGACGCGCTCGCCGCGGTCGCCGACGAGGTCGCCGTGCGCCGCCGCGCCGGCGACGACGTGGTGATCGTCAGCTCGGGCGCGATCGCTCGCGGGCTGGAGACCATGGGGATCGCCGGGCGGCCGAGCGCGATCGAGGACCTGCAGGCCGCCAGCGCGGTGGGGCAGGGGCGGCTGTTCCGGTGCTACGACGAGCTGCTGGCCGCGCGCGAGGTGACCGCCGCGCAGGTGCTGCTGACGTTCTTCGACCTCAGCCACCGCTCGCACTACCTCAACGCCCGCCAGACGCTGCGCCGGCTGCTGGACTGGGGCGTGGTGCCGGTCATCAACGAGAACGACACCACCGCCACCGACGAGATCTCCTTCGGCGACAACGACTTCCTCGCGGCGCAGGTCGCGATCCTCGTCGAGGCCGACCGGCTCGTGCTGCTCACGGGCGTCGACGGCGTGTACACCGCCGACCCCCGGACCGATCCGGCCGCCGCCATCGTGCGCGAGATCACCGACTTCGAGACGCTGGAGACCCAGGCGGCGATCGGCAGCTCGACCTCCGTGCTCGGCTCGGGCGGCATGCGGTCCAAGGTCGTGGCGGCCGAGATGTCGACCGCCGCCGGCATTCCGGCGGCCATCGTCAACGGCCTGCGCCCCGGCGCGCTCGGACGCGTCCTGGAGGGCGCGACCGACGACGGCACGCACTTCCCGGCGCGGGCGCTCGGCTACTCCTCGTTCAAGCTGTGGCTGCGCTACGCCAAGCCGGTGCACGGGACCGTGACGGTCGACGCGGGCGCGGCCCGCGCGCTGCGCGAGGGCGGCACGTCGCTGCTGCCGGTCGGCGTCGTCGGCGTGGGCGGCGGGTTCTCCGCGGGCGACGCGGTCGACGTCACCGAGGCCGGCGGCGTGCTGCTGGGCAAGGGCATCGTCACGCTCAGCGCCGCCGAGCTGCGCCGGGTGATGGGCCTGCAGTCCGCGCAGGTCCGCGAGATCCTCCCGCGCGCGGCCGAGGAGGCCGTCCACCGGGACTACTTCGTGCTGGCCTGACCCGCCCTGGGCATCCCGCGCAGCGCCCCGCGCAGCGCCCGCGCAGCGCCCGCGCAGCGCCCCGCGCGGCGCCCCGCGCGGCGTCGAGGGACGAATGAATCTCGTACAGCGAGATTCAGTCGTCCCTCGACGCGCCGTGTGACGCCGGTACCCTTCCGCCATGGCCGTATCAGTCGCCTCCGTCACCGACGTCTGTCGTGCCGCCAAGGCCGCCTCTCGGCGCCTGGCCACGCTGCCGACGGCCGAGAAGGACGCCGCGCTGCACCGGATCGCCGACGCGCTGGTCGCGCGCACGCCTGAGATCCTCGAGGCCAACGCGCGTGACCTCGACGCCGGGCGCGAGGCCGGGCTGTCCGCCGCCCTCCTGGATCGCCTGCTGCTCGACGAGGCGCGGATCGCCGCGATCGCCGCGCAGGTCCGCGACATCGCGGCGCTGCCCGACCCCGTCGGCGAGGTGCTCGACGGCTTCCGGCTGCCCAACGGACTCGACGTCGCCAAGACCCGCACGCCGCTCGGCGTGGTCGCGGTCGTCTACGAGGCGCGGCCGAACGTCACGATCGACGCCGCCGCGCTCTGCCTCAAGTCCGGCAACGCGATCGTGCTGCGCGGGTCGTCGAGCGCCGCGCACTCCAACGCGGTGCTCGCCGCGATCGCCGCGGCGCAGGCCCCCGAGGGCGCGATCGGCCTGGTCGCCGGCGGCGGGCGCGAGGAGCTCGCCGAGCTCGCCACCCAGGACGACCTCATCGACCTCATCATCCCGCGCGGCGGCGAGGGGCTGAAGAAGGCGCTGACGGCGGTCGCGACCGTCCCCATGATCTTCGCCGCGTCAGGCAACTGCCACGTCTACGTGGATGCGGCCGCCGACCTCGACGTCGCGCGCGACATCATCCTCAACGCCAAGACCCAGCGCCCCGGCGTGTGCAACGCCGCCGAGACGCTGCTCGTGCACCGCGACGTGGCGGGCGCGTTCCTGCCCGGCGCGCTGGCGGCGCTGCGCGAGGCCGGCGTCGAGCTGCGCGGCGACGAGCGCGTCCGCGCGCTGGACGGCGCGGTGCTCGAAGCCGCCGACGAGGACTGGGACACCGAGTTCCTGGCGCTCGTGCTGGCCGTCGGCGTCGTGGACACCGTCGAGGAGGCCGTCGACCACGTCAACCGGCACGGCTCGGGTCACTCGGAGGCGATCGTCACCGGCTCCTACCCCGCCGCGAGGGCCTTCGAGCTGGGGGTGGACGCCGCGTGCGTCTACGTCAACGCGTCGACCCGCTTCACCGACGGCGGCGAGTTCGGCTTCGGCGCCGAGATCGGCAACTCGACGCAGAAGCTCCACGCGCGCGGCCCGATCGGCCTGCGCGAGCTGTGCTCGTTCAAGTACGTCGTGCGGGGAGACGGGCACGTCCGTTCCTGACGGCCGCAGCGGCGCCGGGGGGCAGACTCCGCGCCGTCGGATCGGCGTCCTGGGCGGCACGTTCAACCCGCCGCACGTCGCGCACCTGCTGAGCGCGCAGGAGGCCTACGACCAGCTCGGGCTCGATCGCGTGCTGATCATCCCGGTGGCCCTGCCGCCCCACAAGGACGCCGAAGGAGACCCCGGCGCGCACGTGCGCCTCGAGCTCTGCCGCCTCGCCGCGAGCCACGACGACCGCTTCGAGGTGTCCGACCTCGAGGTCCGGCGGGGCGGTGCGTCCTACACCGTGGATACCCTGAGGGCACTTCATGCGACGTTCCCGGGGGACGAGCTGAGCTTCATCGTCGGAGGCGACATGGCCTTCAGCCTTCCGACGTGGCGCGAGCCCGCGGAGGTCGTGGGTCTGGCGCGTCTCGCGGTCGCCGAGCGCGAGGGCGCTCGTCAGGCCGATATCCTGGAGCGCCTGGCGACGATCCCGAGCGCTGCGGATCGGGTCGACTTCTTCGATCTGCCTCGCATGGACGTGTCGTCCTCGCTGGTCCGGCGGCGGGTCGCCACGGGCCGCCCCATCCGGTACCTGGTGCCCGATCCGGTCGCCGAGTACATCGCGCAGCACGGGCTGTACCGCAGCCCGGTCGGTGCCCCAACATCCTCAGCATGACCACGGAAGGAAACGTCGGCTTGCCCACCCAGACCATCCCGCAGGATCACCAGACTCCCGAGATCAGCCCCGAGCGCCTCGCGCAGCTCGCGGCGTCGTACGCCGCCGACAAGAAGGCGATCGACCTGTCCGTGCTCGACCTGCGCGGCGTGTCGAGCTACACGGACTTCTTCGTCGTGTGCTCCGGCAACACCGATCGCCAGACCAAGGCGATCCACGACGCCGTCCACGAGGGCCTCAAGAAGGACCATGGCATGCTGCCGCGCCGCGTCGAGGGCGTCGGCGAGTCGCGCTGGATCCTCATGGACTACTTCGACATCGTCGTCCACGTGTTCGTCCCCGAGGTGCGCGAGTTCTACCGGCTCGAGCAGCTCTGGGGCGACGTCCCGCGCCTGGACGTGGAGATCGAAGAGGTCCCTCAGCGCTCCTAGGGGGTGCCGTAGGCGGCCAGCGGGGCCGATGCCCGCGACGGCCAGCCGTCGCCGCCGGAGGTGGGTCCCCAGTCGCGATAGCGACACAGTCTCCTAGTACCTCGTTGTGGTCCCGGCGACAAGTTCATGCGCCGGGTTCCCCTCTCCCGCGCCAAGTTCGGGGTGACCGAGCGGGCGTAGGTTCGACCGTGTCCAGTGCGGTCGACAGGAGGAGGAGAGGTGCAGTCCATCACGCGACGGCTCATCGGAGTCGTCACCGTTGCGTGTGCGCTGAGCGGTGGGGTCACCGCGGCGGCATACGCCGACAACTACGTCGCCCTCGGCGACAGCTACTCGTCGGGCACGGGTACGCGCGACTACTCGCTGAGCTCGGGGTGCCAGCGCGGGCCCTACGCCTACCCGGCGCTGATCAAGGCAGACCGACCCGGCACGAACCTGACGTTCGTGGCGTGCTCGGGAGCCAGGACCGGTGACGTGCTCGCCAACCAGGTGCAGTCGCTGAGCACGACCACCAACGTGGTGACGATCACGATCGGCGGCAACGACGCCGGGTTCTCCAGCGTCATCACGCAGTGCGCCTACCCGCTGGTGAGCTGCAACAGCAACATCACGACGGCGCAGAACTACATCAACAACACGCTGCCCGGCGCGCTCAACGGCGTGTACTCGCAGATCCAGTCGCGGGCGCCCAACGCCCGGGTCGTGGTGCTCGGCTACCCGCGCCTGTTCATGGGCGTCGACTGCAACGCCGGGACGTTCTTCAGCACGGACGAGATGACCAAGCTGAACGCGACGGCCGACATGATGCGCAACGTCATCTCGGCGCGGGCGGCGGCGTACGGGTTCACGTTCAGGGACGCGATCCCCCCGTTCACCGGGCACGCGGTGTGCTCGAGCACGGAGTGGATCAACGGCCTCTCCAACCCGGTCAGCGACAGCTACCACCCCAACCGCACCGGGCACAAGTCGGGCTACGAGCCGCTCGTGCGGTCCGTCATCGGCTGATCGCCCAGAGGGCGATCAGCTAGCGAGCAATCGCCCCGGGGGGCGATGCTCGCCAAGGCTGGCTTCACGGTCGTGCTGCGCTGCGGGCGCGCAGCACGACCTCCAGCTCGAAGCGGGCCTCGGGATCGTCGAGGGTGGCTCCGAAGTGCTCGCGCAGGCGGGCGATCCGGTACCGGACGGTCTGCGGGTGCACGTGCAGGTCGGCGGCCATGCGGGGGCCGTTGCCGCGCTGGCGCAAATAGGAGAGCAGCGTCGCCTCCAGCCGCTCCTGCGACCGGGGCGGAAGGCCGCCGATCGGCGCCAGGCGCAGGCGGGCGAGGTCGTCGACCAGCGTCGGCTCCTCGGCCAGCAGCAGCTCGAGCAGATGGTCCTCGGCGGCGTGCAGGTCGCCCCCGAGACCGTCGCTCGCGGGCGCGATCCGCCCCGTGGCGACCAGCCGCCAGAGGGCCACGGCGCGCGCCCAGCTGCGTGCGCCGTGGTCGACCTCGACGGTCGGGCCGAGCGCTGCCGGCAGGCCGTGCAGCGCGAGTGCGAGCTGACGGAGGCGGCCCGGCCCGTCGGGGTCGGGGAGCACGAGGCAGCCGGCGCCACCGGTGACGCCGGCGAGGACGCCGGCGGGCAGCCGCCGGTCGCGCAGACCGCCGTGGTCGGCGGCGATCGCGACGACGGCGAGCGTGCGCGGCAGCGTCCACGCGGCGTCGAGCGCGGCGCGCTCCAGCGTGGCGCGGTCGGCCGCGGGATCGGCGATCAGCGTCGCGACGAGGTGCTGGCGGCGCCGCTCGACCTCGCCGGCCGCGGCCGCCTGGGCGGCGACGAAGCCCTCGACCGTGACGGCCGCGATCTCGTCGAGATACGCGAAGAGCGCGTCGGCGAGCACGGCCATGGTGGCGGCTTCGGCGCCCGCCTCGGTCGCGACGGCGGCCATGCGCCGCCAGACGACGCGCGCGCCGAGGTGGTAGCCGGCCTGCAGCTCGTCGAGGCTGTGCCCGGAGCGCCACCAGCGCTCGCCGAGCGCGACGTACAGCGCCCGGCCGGCGCCGAGGGTGGGCGGGCGATGCTCGATGACGCCCGCGAAGTCGTGCAGCGCGTCGGCGACGGCCTGCGTGACGTCGCGTCCGAACGGCCCTTCGAGCGTCCGGTAGGCCGGGATCGCGGGGCCGAGCACCTCCACGAGCTCGTCGGCGATCGACGGGATCGCCTCGACGAGCAGCGCGCCGAGCTCCGTCGGCACGGCCTGCCAGGGCCGCGGGCTGAACCGCACGTCGAGGGCCATGGGCCACTCTCGCCCAGCAGCGCTCCGGAAAGCAACCTGACAGCTGGCAGGGCGGGCTGTCGAGGGCCGTCAGCCGGCGCGGCGCCCGGCCAGCACCAGGTACTCGAACACGTAGCGCGCCGGCTCGCCGTCGGCGGCGAGGTTCGCGCGCTCGAACAGCGCCGTGAGGTCCGCGTCGAGCTGGTCGGCACGCTCCGGCTCGCCGGCCACGTTGCGGTAGGCGACGATGGTCGGGCCGTAGCGCTGCTTGAAGTAGTCGCGGTAGTCGACCGGCTGGTCGAACAGGGCGACGGGCAGCACGTCGCGCGACATCGAGAGGTCGGTCACGGCGTCGCCGAAGCGTGCGCGGACGTGGTCCTCGCCACCCCACAGCGGCGGCGGCGACGCGCCTTCCGGCGGCGCAGGCAGGTACGGGCGCATCGTGCCGAACAGCTCGCCGATGACGCCCTCGGGGGTCCAGTTGAGCATCGCGATCGTGCCACCGGGGCGGCACACGCGGACCAGCTCGCGCGCCGTCGCGTCGTGGTGGGGCGCGAACATCGCGCCGATGCACGACATGACGACGTCGAACTCGCCGTCGGCGAACGGGAGCGCCTCGGCGTCGGCCTGCACCCATTCGAGCTCGACGCCGTGCTCGGCCGCACGGGCCCGGCCGTCGGCGAACAGCTCCGGCGTCAGGTCGGAGGCGACGACCCGGGCGCCGCGCCGGGCGGCGGCGATCGCGGCGTTTCCGGTTCCGGCCCCGACGTCGAGGACCCGATCGCCCGCGGCGACCCCGGCGCCGTCCACGAGCCGCTCCCCGAGCGGCAGGAGGAAGTCGCGCGCCATGCCGGCGTAGTCGCCCAGCGCCCACATCTTGCGGTGGCGGTCCTTGAGCTCGCGGTCGGCGGTCGCGAGCTTCGTGTCTACGGTCATGGTCGTGCTCCTTTGAAGTCGATGGCCACGAAGCTACGCCGCAGCCCGAAGTGCGACATCGGGAGGACCTCCCTATCTTGGCTTCGGCGAGGCTCCGTCCAGAGCGCCGCCGAGCCGCGCCGCGGCGGCGCCGGCCTCGCGCCGCGACGTCACGCCGAGCTTGGCCAGGACGGCGGAGACGTGATGGTCGACGGTCTTGGGCGAGATGACGAGGTGGGCGGCGATCTCGGCGTTCGTCGCTCCGCCGGCCACGAGGTCGAGCACCTCCGCCTGTCGCGGCGTCAGGCCGGCCGGCGCGCCGCGCGAGGCCGGTCGCGGCCCGCGCGGGATGCGCCGCACGCCGGACGCTGCGCAGGCGGCGGCGCAGGTGCGCAGCGGCGTGGACGGCCCCGAAGCCGTCGAAGACGGCGAGCGCCTCGAGCCGGGCCGCGTCGTCGCCGTCGGTGAGCGCGTCGGCCGCCTCGTAGGGGAAGCCGAGCGCCGACCACGCCGCCGCGGCGCCGCGGCAGTCACCCGCGATCGAGCGGGCGTAGGGCTCGGCGACGCCGTCGGGAGCCTCGGTGAGCGTGCCGGCCCGCCACAGCCAGAACGCGAGCTCGCCGCGCGACCAGCCGTCCCCGCGCTCGAGCGCCAGGTCGTAGGCCTGACCGGCGGCGTCCGCGGCGCCGGCCGGATCGCCGTCGAGCCACGCGTGCTCGGCCCGTGCCGCGGCGGTGGGCGCCAGCCGCTGCAGCTCGCCGGCCGTGCGCGCCAGGTGCCACGCATCGTCGAGGGTCGCGCCCGCTGCCGGCTCGCCCCGGCGGGCCTGCAGCCGGCCCAGCGCGACCAGGGCCGGGCAGAGGCTGACCCCCGGCTGCTCGCCGAGATGCAGCGAGGACCGGGCGTCGGCCTCCGCCGCCGGCCAGTCGCCGCGCAGGAGCCGGAGGTTCGCGCGCACCCCGAGCAGGTACTGCGTGTAGCCGTCGAGGTCGCGCTCGGTGGCGAAGCGCAGCGCGCGGTCGAGGTCGGCGGCGACGCGCGGGTCGTGGCGGCGGCGCACCAGCGTGGCGGTCGCCAGGTTGACCAGGGCGCGCGCCGCGTGGTCGTCGTGCCCGGCGCCGGCGGCGCGCGCGAAGGCCTCCTCGATCAGCGCTCGCCCTCGTTCGTGCTCGTCGGCGCCGAGCAGCGCCGTGCCGACGTTCGTCAGGGCGTGGGCGACGGTCTCGGCGTCGCCGAGCTGCCGGCCGAGCCGGATCGCTCGCTGGCCGAGAGCGATCGCCTCGTCGTCGCGCTCCGCGAGCATCGCCAGCTGCGCGCGCCCGCTGAGCGCCAGCGCCAGCTCGCGACTCTGCGGGAACCGCTCGAGCACGGCGATCGACCGGTCGCCCACGGCTTCGGCCTCCGCTCCGTGACCCGACCACCACAGCACGCGCGACAGCCACCGCAGGTCGTCGCCGACGCGCCGGGCGTCGCCGGCCGCCTCGTGCAGCTTCAGCAGGGCCCGGCGCGCCTCCAGCGCGCGCTCGGGCAGCCCGCACAGGTAGGCCTCGACCGACACGCCCTCCAGTGCCTGCGCGGTCCCCGGCACGTCGGCGCCCTCCACGGCGGTGAGGGCCGCCTCCCAGTGCTGGAGCGCCTGGCGGTGCCCGCCCGCAGCGCTCGCCGCCCGCGCGGCCGCGGGCGCGAGCCGGCGGATGGCGCCCGCGTCGCCCGCGCGCCGCGCGTGGTGGGCCAGCCGGGCGGGATCCGCTCCGTCCTTGGCCTCGAGCGCCTGCAGCACCATGCGATCCAGCGCTCGACGGTGGATCGGCGGGATCTCGTCCTCGACCGCCCGGCGTGCGAGCTCGTGGCGGAAGCTCAGCGCCTGGCCCCTCACGCCGAGGATCCCCGCGTCGACGCAGGCGTCGATCGCCGCGGGCGCCGCGCCCACGGTCTCCGCGAGCAGCCACAGCTCGGTGGAGCCCGGGACCACGGCAGCGAGCTCGATCACGGCCCGTGCCTCCGGGCGCAGCGCGGAGACCCGCTGGGCCAGCGCGTCACGGACGCTCACCGGCACGCCGCCGTGCTGCGCGGCGGCCAGCGCCTCGGTGACGAAGAACGGGTTGCCGCCCGACAAGGCGTACAGGTCGGTCGCATCACGGCCGGCGCGCCGGCCGAGCAGCGCGACGGCGTCCGCCGACAGCGGCGCGAGCTCGATGCGTCGCACGCAGTCGCCGGGCAGCGCGCCGAGCACGCGACGCACCTCGGGCCGCTCGCTCAACGCGTCGGTCCGGCACGTCACCACCAGGCATCCGCGCGAACGCGCGAGCCGGCGCGCCAGCAGCGCCACGAGGTCGAGCGACGCGTCGTCGGCCCAGTGCAGATCGTCGATCACGAGGACCGACGACTCGCCCGCCCCCAGCGCGTCGAGCGCGGCCGCGAGGACCTCCTCCCGCGACGCAGCCCGCTCCATCAACTCCAGCAGCGAGCCGCCGATGGTCCTGGCCACGTCCCAGAACGGACCCATCGGACGGGGCGTGACGAGCGGGTCGCAGGCGCCCCACAGCACGCGCCGCGATCGGCGGCCGGCGCACACCGAGGCCACGAGCGCCGTCTTGCCGATCCCCGCCTCGCCGGAGACGACGACGACCCGACCCGCCGCAGGCGACTCGTCGAGCGCGGTCTCCAGGGCCGCCCGTTCATCGTCACGCTCAAGCAGCTCCACGGGGCTCGCGATCCTCGGCGCGTCGGTCAACCGTCGGGCGCCCAGCGTAACCGAGGCGGCGGCCGGCCGACCGGCCGCGCCGAGATCAGAACAGGCGCAGCACTTCGAAGCGCGGACCGGCCGGCGCGGCCGAGGGGGGCGGGGGCGTGGGCCGGCGACGGCGCAGGCGCGGGCGCCGGGGCGCGTGGAAGAGCGCGATGCGCGCCGGGTCGTCGAGCCACTCGAGGTGGTCGACCTCGTCGGGCGCCCAGGTCCGCGTGGGCTGCGCGCGCCGCCACGACTGGTGCGGGGCCAGCCGGTCGGCGCGGCGCCGGAACACCTCGCCGGCCTCGGCGTCGAGGACGCGATCCTGGCGGTACCACCGCATCGGCGCGCGGAAGCCGTGCGGGTTGGGGCACAGGGCGTCCGGCGCGCCGAGCAGCGCGACGACCAGCGTCTCCGTCCAGCCCCGCTGACGCTTGAGATCGCTCGCCCTGATGAGCCGGTGACACGACCCGCGGTCCACACGACGGACGGTAGACGGTCGGGGCGGCGGACGCGCGGATAGGCTCGCGCGCTTGCTGTCTCTCAGGCACCCGCTGCGGCTCGGCATCCTCGGTGCGGTCGTGATGGTGACCGCCGTCGCGGTGCTCGGGCGGCGCGATACGCACGCTGGGTCTTCCACAAGTCAGAGTCAGAGTGGGGTCGATCTCGACGGGAAGGGCTTGAAGCGCGCGATGCAGGACATCAAGAACTACATCGTCCAGGGACTGATGCCGTGACGGGACTCGATTGGTCCGCGCCTCCGCGCCCGGATTTCGACCGTATGCGTGAAGGGCTCGGCGACCTGCTCGCCTCGACGCTCGAGTCGGTCGAACGGTGGGAGTGGCAGCCGATGGACAGCAGCCTGGAGGATCCTGAGCCGTTCGGGGAGCAAAGCATTGGAAAGACACCGATACGGCAGCGGAAGAACTGGACGCCGAAGGACCCGGCGGCGGCCGTTCGCTACGGATGGGATGGCTCAGGGCGCTTGAGAGTGGCACGGCGCTACATGGCCTGGGGCGAGGGTGTCGTGATCGATCGGGACCAACTCCTGACCTTTGCCTTCCACGAACATGGAGACCATGTCGTCATTCGGCACTACCGTCCCGCGTCGGGAGGGGAGGAGACGCGGACCCTGGAAATGGTGCGCCGCAGGCATGAGGAAGGAGGGAGGCTCGTCGAGCTCGTGACGTGGCCGCTCGACCAGTCTCAAGGCGTTGCATGGGTTCGCAAGAGGTACGTCTTCGGCGTCGATGGCCGGGCCGTGCAGGCGACCTTCCAGCGCGAGATCCTCGAGCGGGTCGCGGGGCGCTTTGACGCAACGCGCGGCGCCGGCTGGTTCACGGCACGCTACGACGACTCCGGCGATGTCGTCGAGGTTCACCGCCAGGAGCGGACCCTCGACGGCGCGCGGTGCGGTCCCGCCAAGCTCGTGTGGCGGCGGACCGACGCCGAGGCGCTCCGTGCCGCCGAACAGCGGATCCAGGAGGTCTTGCCGGAGGCGGTCCGGGCCTGGGTTGCACGCGCGCGGCCAGAGGGTCCGGCGTACTGCCTCGCGCTCCTCTACGGCGACAGCATGGGCCCGTCGCTGGGCATCGGCACGGTGGCCGAGCTCGCGCGGTGGGGCGCGCCGCGGTCGGACGAGCGCCTGGAGATGATGTGGAACCCGGCCGAGTTCGACTGCTTCGACGCCGAGCCGGATGAGCTGAACACCCCCGAGCTGACCGAGGCCTACCGCGTGACCGCCCAGAACTGGGGGCTCGACGGCGACGAGAAGGTTCGTGCGGCCTGCGTCCGCGCCGCCTTGGACCTCGACCCGGTAACGCTCTTCCCCGACGCCGCGACGCCGTTGCTCGTCTATGCCGTGGACCTCGAGCTGGTCGACTTCGACGACAACATCCGCAAGCTCCGCCGCGGCCGCGTCCGCCGGGCGGCTGAGGGACTCGAAGTCCGAGCCGCCTCCTAGACGGCGGCGCCCACTTCAGTCAGGAACGGCACCGCGGCCGCCTCGCAGGCGCGCTGGAGGAGGATGTGCAGGCGCCCGACCTCGCGCGCGGTCTCCATGGTGCGGCCGAGCCCGTCGTGCTTGTCCACCAGGTTGATCGCCTCGTCGGGATCGGAGTCGAGGTCGTACAGCTCGTACTCGGGTGCCACGCGGCCGGTGGGATCGAGGTAGACGGCGTACTTCCAGCGGCGGTCGCGGATGCAGCGGATGCGGTTCGGCTGGCCCGGGGCGTCCTGCATCGCGGTGCCCGCCTGGTGGTCGTCGTAGGTGAACAGGACCGCCTCGCGGACCGCGTCGGCCTCGCCGCGCAGCACCGGGCCGAGGTCGATGCCGTCGAACCGGTCCGGGTCGCCCGGCTGCCCGCTCAGGCCGAGCAGCGTGGGGACGAGGTCGACCAGGGAGACGAGCGCGTCGCTCGCGCACGGCGTGGGGAAGAGGGCGGGGCTGGAGACCACCAGCGGCACGCGGATCGCCTCCTCGTAGGCGTTGAACATCTTCTGGCGCAGGCCGCCGTGCGACAGCCCGAGCTCCCCGTGGTCGGACGTACGGACGATGACGGTCCGCGCGCGCAGCGACGTCTCGTCGTCCGGGTCGCCGAGGAGCCGGACCAGCCGGCCGAGCTTCTCGTCGACGACGCGATGCAGATGCGCGTAGAAGTCGGCGTAGCGCTGCTGCTCGGCGCGGCCGCGGAGGCCTCCGAGGTACGAGGTCTGGCCGATCTTCGTCAGCGCCTGGACGGTCGGCTTGTGCCGCAGGTCCTCGTCGATCGTGGCCGGCAGCGGCACGTGGAGGTCGGCGAACTCGTCCGGCGCATAGCCGCCCGCCTCCAGCGACGACGGGTAGCCGAGCACGTCGTGCGGGTTGACCAGGCACCAGACCAGGCAGAACGGCTCGGGCAGGTCGGCCCGGTCCAGCCACGCCTCCATCTGGCGCGTGTAGTCCTCGTCCCACCCTTCGCCGCTCGTCCCGGCGCGGCCGCCTCCGAACGAGGAGGCCTTCGCGTCGCCGCCGGCATCGGTGGGATCCCAGTCGGCGAAGCCGTGGTCGCGCTCGATCCGCGCCGAGTCGGCGGCGGTCCACGTGTCGCCGTTCAGCGGCTTGGTGAGATGCCACTTGCCCTTCAACGCGACGTGGTAGCCCCGCTCGCGCAGCAGCGTCGCCAGCGTGGCGACGTCGGGCGACAGCTCCGGCTCGTTCCCGCTCCTGGGCCCGCGGCGCAGCAGACCCCGCCCGAACTCCCTGGCCAGGCGGCGGCGCGGGACCTCGCCGCTGATCGCCAGCTCGGCGGCCGTTCGCAGCACGGCCGGCACATTGCGCGGATCGGGGAAGAGGTCGCCGCGCGTCATGGTCAGCGTCACGCCGTGGCGGGACGGGTACGTGCCGGTGAAGATGCTCGCCCGGCTCGGGGAGCACATGGCCGTTGGGATGAACGCGCGGTTGAACGACATCCCCGTCCGGCGCAGCTCGGCGTCGTTGGGCATCAGCGCGTCGAGCCAGGCCGGGTCGGTCGGCCAGTGCTGCGGTGAACGCTGCTGATCGGTGACGAGCAGGATCAGGTTCGGCGGGCGGTCGGCGGTGGACATCTCAGCTCCGTGGGTCGTTGCCGGGCAGGGCGGGGATCACGTGCAGCAGGAGGTTCCGGCCGGCGGTGAGCAGCAGCGCCTCCGTCTCCTCGCGCGACCGCTCGCCCAGCAGCCACGTCCGCGTCGCCTCGATCGTGAACTCCGTGAAGCACCGCAGGGCGAACCGCGTGGCGGGCGTGTCGGTCAGGATGTCGCCGTTGGCGCGTAGCGTGACGTCGATCCCGCGCTCCTTGGCGGCGAGGACGAGCGCGTGGATGTCGGCGTCGGTCGGGTCCAGCGCCTGGCCGAGGACGGCAAGCCACGTCTCGCGGTGGTCGGCGATCACGTCGAGGCTGGCGGCGACGTTGTGCGCGGTGCGCTCTTCGAACGGCGTCTCCGGGCCGGCCGTGCGGGCCGCCGTCAGCGCCGCGGAGCCGCTGGCCGCGACGGCCAGGAAGACGCCGCGGATCCCTCCGAAGTAGTGGTGGACCAGCGAGCGGGCGACCCCGGCCGCCTCGGCGATCTCGGCGGTCGTGACCGTCGAGTAGGGCCGTTGGGCGAACAGCTGCCGGGCCGCCCCGAGGATCTCCTGGCGCCGGTCGTCCGGCGCCAGGCGCCTGCGCGAGCCGGCGGGGTTCGGCGGGGGATCGGGCATCGAGGAGATCCTAGTTGACGCACGTTCCAATAGTTGTTGTAATCGCCGCCAGTAGCGGGCGGGTCCCCGCTCGCGGCGCATGCCCGTCAACCCGTCAGGAGATGTTCGTGCCCCTCTGGATCGCGGAGCCTTCAGTCGCCGGCCGCCACGTGGCGGTCGCGCTGCTGGTCGCCGCGGCCACGCTGGGCAGCGCGCCGGTCGCCTCGGCGGCCTCCGGCGCGATCGCGCTCTCCCCGGCGCCCGGCACGCCGGACGCCAACCCCGCCGCCCAGATCAGCGTCCTCGGCGTCGCGCCGGCGCGGATCGTCTCCGTCCGCGTCGCCGGCGCGCGCACCGGCCTGCACGCCGGGCGGCTGCGGCCGTACTCGGGCAACCGGGGCGCGAGCTTCGTCCCGCGCGAGCGGTTCGCGCAGGGCGAGCGCGTCGCCGTGGTCGTGCACGTCCGCGGCCGGCCGCTCATCCGGTCGTCGTTCACCGTCGCGCGGCTGGGTCCGATCCCGCCGGTGCTCAACCTGCCCGCCACGCAGCCGGACAAGTTGGAGCACTTCGCGTCCCGGCCCGACCTGCTTGCGCCGCGGATCACGGTCAACCGCGACGGCCCGAGCGCTTCGGGCGCGTCGATGTTCCTGACGCCGCTGCCCTCGCCGGTGATCCAGCCCGGCGCCACGAACACCGTGACCATCGCGCCCGTGGGCCCGGGCGGGCCGATGATCGTCGACGCGCACGGCGGGCTCGTCTGGTTCCGGCAGTTGACGATGCCCGTCGTCGCCGCGAACCTCGACGTCCAGCGCTACCGCGGCAAGCCGGTGCTGACGTGGTGGCAGGGTCCGGTCACCACGCAGGCGTTCGGCCTGGGCAAGGCGATCGTCGCCGACACCTCCTACCGCACCATCGCCGAGATCCAAGCGGGCAACGGGTACGCGATGGACCTCCACGAGTTGCGGCTGACCGACGACGGCGACGCGCTGGTCACGATCTACTCGCCGGTCCTCGTCCACCTGCCCGGCACGCCGGCCGGCAAGCTGTCGCCGGTCCTCGACTCGATCATCCAGCAGATCGACGTCCGCACGGGCCTCGTCGTCTGGGAGTGGCACGCCCTCGGCCACATCCCGCTCGCCGACTCCTACGCCACGCCCGAGAACAGCGCGTCCTACGACGCGTTCCACATCAACTCGGTCCAGCCCCTCGCCGGCGACCGGCTGCTCGTGTCCGCACGCGACACCTCCGCGATCTACGAGGTCGACCGGGCGACGGGCCGGATCCGCTGGACGCTCGGCGGCAAGGCGAGCACGTTCCGCCTCGGCGCTCGCGCGAGCTTCTGGCTCCAGCACGACGCCCGGGCGCTGCCGGGCGATCGCGTCAGCCTGTTCGACGACCAGGGTGGCCCGCCGCAGAAGGCGCCCGCGTCGCGCGGGCTCATCCTCCAGCTCGACCATCGCCGGCGCACGGCGAAGGTCGTCCGCGAGCTCACCCGAGCCCCGCAGACCAGCGCGCAGAGCGAGGGGAGCACGCAGCTGCTGCCGAGCGGGAACGTGTTCGTCGCCTTCGGCTCGGCGGGCTCGTTCTCGGAGTTCTCGGCCACGGGGCGCACGGTGTTCGACGCCCAGCTTCCCGACGGGGACGGCAGCTATCGCATCGTCCGCCACGACTGGAGCGCGACGCCGGCGACGCGTCCGACGGTCGTGGTGCGCCGCGCCGACCCGTCGCACGTGACCGTCTCGGTCAGCTGGAACGGCGCCACCCGGGTCGCGCGCTGGGAGGTGCTCGCCGGGTCGGACGCCGGCGGGCTCACGCGGGTGGCCGGCGGGCCGCGCGGCGGGTTCGAGACCACGTTCGCGGTCGCGAGCACGGCGGGGACGTTCGCCGTCCGGGCGCTCGACGCGGACGGCCACGTCCTGGCGACCTCGGTGCCGGTGGCGGCCTCGTGACCACGATCGCCCGGTCGCTCGCCGACCGGCTCAGCCGCCGCGTCCTGCCGCGAGCGGTGGTCGCGCTGGCCCGCATCGACACGCCTGCGCGGATGGCGGCCCGCGTGCGGCGCCGGCTGGGCCGCAGCGCCCGCGTCGAGCTGTACTTCGCCTTCGACGATCCGTGCAGCGCCGTCGCCGTCGTCGACCTCGCCGAGCGCCTGGACGGAGCCGACATGCGGCTCCTCCTGCGACCGGTGCTGCGGCGCGGGATCGCGGGGGACCCGGCGGTCGAGCTCAAGCGTGCGTACGCGGTGCAGGACGCCCGGCGCCTCGCGCGGCGCTCCGGTCGCGTGTTGGGGCGCGACGCGCCGATCCCGCCGGCCGACGTCGCGTTCCTGGCGAAGTGGGCGGCCGCGGCGGACGGCGACGGGCCCGCCCTCACCGCGTTCTGCGTGGCCGCGCTGTCGCGCCTCTGGCTGGCGCCGGAGGCGCCGATCGACCGCGAGGACTACACCGAGCTGTGGCGCGAGGCGTTCGGGGCCGAGCCGCCGGGCGAGGAGGTGGCCGCCGACGGCGGCTCGGCCCCGGTCCGCCGCAACGAGCGCCGGATGGCGCGGCGCGGACCGTACGACACGCCCGCGGCGTGGTTCCACGGCGAGTGGTCGTTCGCGCACGACCGGCCCGCCCAGATCGCCGCGCGCCTCGACGACCTCGGCTGGGGGAGAGCCCGATGACGCGCGCGCGGCTGGACTTCTTCTTCTCGTTCCGCAGCCCGTACTCCTACCTCGCCGCGCCGCGCGCGTTCGCCCTGCCCGAGCGCTTCGACGTCGATGTGGCGTTCCGCGGGGTGATCCCGATGGCGATGCGTGGCCAGTCCGTGCCGCGGGCGAAATCGCTGCACACGCTCCGTGACGTCGCCCGTGAGGCGACGCGCCTCGGCCTGCCGTTCGGCCGGATCCACGACCCGATCGGCGAAGGCGCGATGCGCTGCCTGCTGGTCGCCGAGCATGCCGTCGACGTCGGGCGTGAGCGCGCGTTCGTGCTCGCCGCCAGCCGCGCGATCTGGGGCGAGGCGGTCGACGTCGCGCGCGACGACGGGCTGCGGAGCGTCTGCGAGCGCGCGGGGCTGTCGTGGCCGGCGTGCGCGGCGGCGCTGGCCGACCCGGCGCTCGGCAGACGGGTGGACGCCAGCACCGCTGCGCTGGCCCGGCTCGGGCACTGGGGCGTCCCGGTCTTCGCCTTCGGCCAGGAGCTGTACTGGGGTCAGGACCGCATCGAGGACCTTGAAGTCGCGCTGCGCGACGCGGGCCTGGAGCGCACCGCCACGACCGGCACGCCGCTGGGTGAGCGCCACGCTTCGTGACCTGCTGCCGCTCGCGGTGGCGATCGCGATCAGCCCCGTGCCGGTGCTGGCCGTCGTGCTGATGCTCATGTCGGATCGGGGTCGGCGCAACGCGCTGGCCCTGCTCGTGGGGTGGGCGTCGACGCTGGTGGTCGTCGTCGGCGCGGTGGCGCTCCTCGGGATCGGCTCCGGCTCCGACGGCCACGGCCGCGGGGTGGCGCTGGCGCAGCTCGCGCTCGCCGGGATCCTGCTCGTCGTGATCGCCGTGGAGTGGCGCGGCCGCCCGCGCCGCGGGATGCCGCACCGCCCGCCCCGCTGGATGGCGGCGCTCACCGACATCGGGCCGGCGCGGGCCGTCGCGCTCGGCGTGGCGCTGGTGATCCTCAACGCCAAGGACGGATCGCTCGCGGTCGCGGCGGGAGCGCGGCTGGCCGACGCGGCGCCGCCGGCGCCCGTCGCCGTGCTCAGGGTCGCCGTTTTCGTCCTGGTGGCCAGCGCGACCGTGATCGTCCCCGTCGCGGTGGACGTCGGGCTCGGCGAGCGCGCCGCGCCCATCCTGCGCCGCTGGCACGTCGCGCTGCAGCGGCACGGGTCGACCGCGGTGATCGCCACGCTGGCCGTGATCGTGGCCGTCCTGGTCGTGCAGGGCGCGCGCGAGCTGTGAGCGTGGCGCAAGTTGTGTTGATCGATGAACACTGAGAGGCTGGACGTGATGGAGACGCTGCGCACCCCCGACGAACGGTTCGCCGGCCTGCCGGACTGGCCGTGGCCGGTCCACTACGCCGAGGTCGGCCCGGCGACCGTGCCCTTGCGCATGGCCTACGTCGACGAGGGGCCGCGCGACGCGCGGCCGGTCCTGCTCCTGCACGGCGAGCCGTCGTGGTCCTACCTGTACCGGTCCATGATCGGGCCGCTGGTCGCCGCCGGCCTGCGGCCGATCGCGCCGGATCTCGTCGGCTTCGGCCGCTCCGACAAGCCGGTCGACCGCGACGCCTACACCTACGCCCGCCACGTGTCGTGGCTGACCGACCTCGTCGTCGGGCAGCTCGACCTGCACGACGCGATCCTGTTCTGCCAGGACTGGGGCGGCCTGCTCGGCCTGCGGCTCGTCGCCGAGCACCCTGATCGGTTCGCCGCGGTCGTCGCCTCCAACACCTTCCTGCCCACCGGCGACCGCCCGCTCGGCGAGGGCTTCGAGCAGTGGCGCCGGTTCTCGCAGGAGGCACCCGAGCTCCACGTCGGCGCGATCGTGAACGCCGGGACGGGCCGGACGCTGACCGACGCCGAGATCGCCGCCTACGACGCGCCGTTCCCCGACGATCGCTTCAAGGCCGGGGCGCGGCAGTTCCCGACGCTCGTCCCCGCGTCGCCGGACGATCCGGCGGCGCCCGACAACCGCGCCGCCTGGGCCGCGCTCGGGCGCTGGGAGAAGCCGTTCGTCTGCGCGTTCGGCGACCATGACCCGATCACCCGCGGCGCCGACGCGGCGCTGCGGGCGCACATCCCCGGCGCCGCCGACCAGCCGCACACGACGATGATCGGCGCGGCGCACTTCTCCCAGGAGGACGCCGGCGCGGAGCTGGCCGAGGTGGTCGTGGGGGTGGCGGGGCGGCTGGGTTCGGGACCGCCGCCACCGCTGATGCCGTAGAACTTGCGGACATGGCGAGCTCCGAGGCCACGACCGTTGAAGCCGGCGAGCGCGAGGTGCGGGTGTCGAGCGCCGACCGGATCATCTTTCCCGCGACCGAGCGCACGCCCGCCGTCACCAAGCTCGACGTCGTGAGGTACTACCTCTCGGTCGGCGACGGGATCATGCGCGCGCTCGTACGGCGGCCGACCACGCTGGAGCGTTGGCCCAAGGGCGTGCATCCCGACGTCGTCGTGTCCACGCGCGAGCAGGGCGGCGGCGATGCGTTCTTCCAGAAGCGCATCCCGCGCGGCGCGCCCGACTACGTCGAGACCGCGCGGATCGAGTTCCCGTCCGGCCGCCACGCCGACGAGGTCTGCCCGACCGAGATCGCCGTCGTCGGCTGGGCTGCGCAGATGGGCACGATCACGTTCCACCCGTGGCCGGTGCGCCGCGAGGACGTCGACCATCCCGACGAGCTGCGGCTCGACCTCGACCCGCAGCCGGGCACCGACTTCGCCGACGCGGTGCGCGTCGCCGCCGAGGCGCGCACGCTGCTGGCCGACCTCGGCTACACCGGCTTCCCGAAGACCTCCGGCGGTCGGGGCGTCCACATCTACGTCCGCATCGAGCCGCGCTGGACGTTCACCGACATGCGCCACGCGGCGATCGCCTTCGGCCGCGAGCTCGAGCGGCGGCTGCCCGGCGAGGTCACGACGAAGTGGTGGAAGGAGGAGCGCGGTGAGCGCATCTTCGTCGACTACAACCAGAACGCGCGCGACCGGACGATCGCCTCGGCCTACAGCGTGCGGCCCAAGCCCGGCGCGCCGGTCTCGGCGCCGGTGACGTGGGACGAGCTGCCTGGCATCGCGCCCGAGGACTTCACCGTCGCGACGATGCCCGCGCGCTTCGCCGAGGTCGGTGACCTCCACGCCGCGATCGACGACACCGCCCACTCGCTGCAGCCGCTGCTCGACATGTACGAGAACGACGAGTCCGCGGGGGAGGGCGACATGCCCTACCCGCCCGACTACCCCAAGATGCCGGGCGAGCCCAAGCGCGTCCAGCCCTCGCGCGATCGCGACCGCCCGCGCTAGGCGGGCGACTGCGGCAGCTTCTTGGTCCCGCGTCGCGGCGCGGGGGCCGAGGGCGGCGGAACGACCGGCCCGATGTCGCCGTCGGGCGCCTCGTCGAGGTCGACGATCACCGGCGCGTGATCGCTGGGCCCCTTGCCCTTGCGGGCCTTGCGGTCGACCCACGCCGCCTGGACGCGGTCGGCGACGGCCGTGCCGGCGAGGACCAGGTCGATCCGCATGCCGAGGTCCTGGTGGAACATGCCGGCGCGGTAGTCCCAGTACGAGAACACGCGCTCGTGCGGCCAGCGGTCGCGGACGACGTCGTGCAGCCCGACGGCTTCGAGGTCGGCCAGGGCGGCGCGCTCGGGCGGCGTCACGTGCGTCTGGCCGACGTAGGCCTCCGGGTCGAAGACGTCGTCGTCGGTGGGCGCGATGTTGATGTCGCCCATCACGACGGTCGTGGCCGGGTCGCCCGCGGCGACCACGTCGCGCAGGGACGCGAGCCAGGCCAACTTGTAGTGGTAGTGCTCGGAGTCTGGGGTGCGCCCGTTGGGCACGTAGACCGACGCCACGCGGATCCCGCCGCACGTGGCCGACACCGCGCGTGCCTCCGGCTGCGGGAAGCCGGGCGCGCCGTCGCCCAGGCCCGCGACCACGTCGCCGAGCCCGACGCGCGAGAGGATCGCCACGCCGTTCCACGCGGCCTCGCCGTGCACGGCGACCTCATAGCCACGCTCGGCGAGCTCGATGCCAAGGAGCTCGGTGAACGCGTCGTCGGCGAGCTTGGTCTCCTGCAGGCAGACGACGTCGGGCGCGCGCTCGTCGAGCCACGGCAACAGGCGCGGGACGCGCTGCTTGGCGGAGTTCACGTTCCACGTCGCGATACGCACCTGGCCTAGGTTAAGGGCTGGTCCCCGTTCAGGCGCGCCTCGCGTGGGTCTCGGCGTCACGCGACCGATGGAGAGCTGGTCGGGGTCGCACGGACGACCTCCTGCGTGCCAGGTCACGCTGTCCGAACGAACAGCTCGCCGGCGCCGCCGTGGCCCTCAACCTCTGCGCGGTCATGCATCGACGACACCGCCTTGCCGCCGCGGCGGCCGGCCTCGCGGGGGCGTTCGGCGCCGGAGCACTCCTGGGCCGCAGGGTTGCTCGCCGGGTCGACGAGACCTCCACCTCTCAGCAGCCGCAGACCGGCGAGCGCGGGGCGCCGCCGGTTCGCGTCCCCGTTGCGGCTCGCCCTGCGGATGCCTCGGGCACGGCGGGCGCCCTCGGTCCCAGCGGACCGCTCGGCCCGCTCGGACCGCTCGGCCCGCTCGGACCGCTCGGCCCCGGCGGCGGCTGATCCGATGCCCATCCACCACCTTCTGCCCCTCCTGGCGAGCGCGAAGCCGCGGATGCTGGTCGCCGCGGCCGTGACGGTGCGACAAGCCGTCCGCGGGGCGGCGCCCGACCGCGGCCGCGCGCTTGCCCACTACGGGGCGATGGCCGACAGCTATGAGCTGCGCACGCTGAGCGGAGACCAATGGCGGCGGCAGCTGGTGGCGAGTCTGGCACCGCGGCCCGGCGAGGTCATCCTCGATGTCGGCTGCGGCACGGGCCGGAACTTCGAGCAGATCCAGCAGGGGATCGGGCCGGACGGGCGCCTGATCGGCATCGAGCAGAGTCCCGAGATGCTCGCTCAAGCGCGCGCGCTCGTCCAGCGGTGCGGATGGACCAACGTCGAGCTGGTGTGCGCCGGCGCCGAGGAGGCTCGGATCCCGGCGACGGCCGACGCCGCGCTGTTCTGCGCCGTCCACGACGTCATGCGCTCGCCGGCCGCGTTGGCCAATGTCCTACAACACGTGCATGAGAGGGGCCGCATCGTCGCGGGCGGCGCAAAGTGGGTCCCCTGGCGACGGTCCGGGGCGGTCTCACTCAACCTTTCGACGTGGAGGCTCAACCGCGAGTGCGTCAGCACCTTCGAGGGCTTCCAGCAGCCATGGAGTTGCCTCGGCGCCCTCGTCCCCGACCTCCACGTCGAGGAGATGTACTTCGGCGGCGGCTACATCGCCTCTGCCGGGCGCTCCTCGAGCGCGACCGGGGTGCTCGAGAGACGCGGAGCCGGGTAGCGGCCGCCCAAGGCAGCGGCGCGCTGCGTCAAGCGAACTTGCAGCTCCGGCACCAGCTGCGAATTCTGCAGATCGACCGATCGCGTTGCATGCGGTACCCATGGCGGTAGCGACCCGATGGAGCTAGTCGGGCTCGCACCGACACCCTCCTGCAAGCCATACGACAAGACTGCGCCTGCGGTTTGCAGTGCCTGGGCGGGGTGTGGAGCGAGCGGGCCGCTGTCGCATCGGGCGCGTTCGCGCGCGCGTGCCACCCGTCTACGCACGGCTCGGGTCCGGTGACAGGACGAGCCTGCCACCGGACCCGGTCTTGATGGCGGTCAGATTTCGACCGGCCTTGACGACGCTCCGACCGAAGCCGGAGCGCCGAGCTTCAGAGCTAGGGTCGCCGGCACTGCGCCGACTTGCCCGTCCCCGTGGCCTCCTCGCACGTGGTGAACAGCTTGATCGAGTCGATCTTCGCGTTGCCCTCCCCGGCGTCGGTGTACGGATCGCCGATCACCGGATAGTCCGGGTAGGCGGAGCCGGCGGGCCACTGGTCCGGCCAGTCCTGGCTCTTGACCACGCCGGTCTGATGCAGCGTCTTGTTGTAGCGACCGTCGTATTGGTCCGGCGTGTTGTTGTAGTGCCAGATCGGCACGTTGTTGACGATGAAGTCGCGGTGGAAGCGGAACGTGCGCTGGCCGACGCCATGTCCGAAGTTGCCCGTGACCTCCTCGGTGTAGCCCGTGGCGTCACGCTCGACTGCGTAGACGTAGTCCTCGTTGGGCATCATCTGGGGCTGGAACTCGGCCGCCGCCGCGGGCGAGGCCGCGTTGGACGCCGCGCCGCCGTAGCAGGTGGTCATGAACCACTGGCTGTTGCCGGTGATGCCGCCCTTTGGCGGGTTGAAGTTCGGCAGGCCGTTGATCCACATGTCGACCACGTTCTTGGTGCTGTCGCGGTAGTTGTAGAACGTGTTGGTCAGCGGGTCGCACACCTTTCCGCCCGAGCCCGTGCCGACGCGGTCGGGATGCTGCGCGAACGAGTCCATCAGGATCTTGCGGCGGTAGTGCCAGAAATGCAGGTTCGACGGCTCCGGATGGGCGATGTCGACGATCCCGAGCAGATGGAACGCGTTGTAGCCGTAGCGGCCTTCCGTGACGCTCTGGTAGTCGCACGGGTTGGTCGTGATCTGGCCGAGCCAGCCCGGCGTGTTGAGGCCCTCGGCATGCGGGAACTGCGACTTGCACTCGCCCGGCACCAGCTCGTAGCCG
>NZ_DATHDY010000009.1:0-45023 GCF_035318805.1 Baekduia sp. | reverse complement strand
TGCCGTGCAGCTCGCGCGCCAGCTCGGCGACATCCTGCGGGCGCAGGCCCGACAGCTCGATGCGGCGCGCCGTCGGGGTGCGCTCCAGCGCCGCGAGCAGCGGACGCAGGGGATGGCGGCGGTGCAGCTCGTCGGGGCGGTAGCTGAGGGCGACCAGGACCCGCTCGTCGGCGAGGTTGCGTCCGAGGAACGACAGGAAGTCGCGGGTCGAGCGGTCGGCCCAGTGGATGTCCTCGATGACCAGCAGGACGGGCTGCTCGCGCCCGATGCGGTCCAGCGCGGCCAGCAGCGCCTCGAACAGCCGGCCCTGGGCCTGGCCGACGCGGTCCGACTCCGTGGCCCGCGGGCCGGGCGCGTCGCCGTCGCCGTCGGGCTCGGCCAGGCCCGGCAGCAGCGCGGCCAGCTCCCGGCGCGCTGCGGCGGGCAGCCCGAGCAGCCCGGGGTCGCCGGTGCGCACCAGCGGACGCAGCGCGCCGACCAGCGGCGCGTAGGGCAGCTCGCCGTCGCCCAGCTCGACGCACTCGCCGGTCAGCACCCGGGCGCCGAGCTGCTCGGCGCCGCCGATCAACTCGTTGAGCAGGCGCGTCTTGCCCACGCCGGACTCCCCGGAGACGAAGGCCAGCGAGGGGCGTCCTTCGCACGCGTCGCGCAGGGCCGAGCGGAGCGCTTCGAGCTCCCGTTCACGGCCGATGAGGCGGCGGCTGGTCGTGATCAAGGCCACCGCGCTAGCCTACGGCCCAGGCCAGACCGCGCAACAGCGCACCTCCTGCCATACTGGCCGGGGCCAGTGCCGTGCGATCGCGCACGTCGTTTCCTATACTGGCCCGCCTCCGCTTATGCCGAAGATGAAGACCCATTCGGGCGCCAAGAAGCGCTTCAAGTTGACCGCCAAGGGCAAGGTCAAGGCTCGCCACGCCTTCACGAGCCACATCCTCGAGAAGAAGTCGCCGAAGCACAAGCGACACCTCGGGAAGGACTTCGTCCTGTCGCCCCATGACCAGCCGCGGGTCAAGACCCTGTTGGGAGCGAAGAAGAAGTGACCCGCGTCAAGCGCTCAGTCAACGCCAAGAAGAAGCGTCGCAAGACGCTGGAGCTCACCAAGGGCTTCCGTGGCGAGGCCAACTCGAACTACAAGCGCGCGAAGGAGGCCTTGACCAAGGCCGACTCCTACGCGTACCGCGACCGCCGCAACCGCAAGCGCGACTTCCGCCGCCTGTGGATCACGCGCATCAACGCGGCCGCCCGCCTCAACGGCCTGTCCTACGGCGAGTTCATCCACGGCCTGAAGCTGGCCGAGATCGACCTCGACCGCAAGGTCCTGGCCGACATCGCCGTGCGCGACCCCGAGACGTTCCGCCGATTTGCCGAGGCCGCCCGTGAGGCGTCGGCAGCCGCTGCGTAGCGCGACTCACCGACATCAAGCTCTCAAGGGCGCCGCTTCCTCACCGGGACGGCGCCCTTCTTTTTGCCCTGATCCGCATCCCATGATCACCTCCCACACCAACCCGCTGCTCAAGGACATCCGGCGTCTGCAGACGCGGCGCGAGCGCGGGCGCTTCGTGGCCGAGGGCGAGGACCTGCTGGCCGCCGCCCAGCAGGCGGGCTGGCAGCCGGTGCACCTGCTGCGCTCCGGCGTCGACGTGTCCGAGGAGGCGCTGGCCAAGGTCTCCTCGCTGGGCTCGGGCACGCGCGCGCTGGGCGTCTTCGAGGAGCGCTGGGCGCAGCCCGCCGGGCCGCTGTGCGTCGCCCTGTGGGGCGTCAAGGACCCCGGCAACGTCGGGACCGTCCTGCGCGCCGCGCTGGCGTTCGGCGCCGGATCGGTCGTCCTGGGCCCGGGCACGGCCGACCCGTACGGGCCCAAGGCGGTCCGCGCGTCGATGGGCGCGATCTTCGAGGTGCCGGTGGCGAGGGTGGCCGCGATCGACGAGCTGCCCGGGGTCCGCGTCGCGCTTGACGCCCGTCGCGGCGACGTGCTGCGCGGCGACGCCTGGGACCGCACCGGCGACCTGACGCTGGTGATCGGCGCCGAGCGCGCCGGGCTGCCGCCGGAGGTGCTCGCCGCGTGCGATCGCGCCGCCCACATCCCCATCGCCAACGAGTCGCTGAACGCCGCGATGGCCGCCACGCTGGCGGTCTACGAACTGACTAGGGTCCCGGAGGCCTGATGCTCGACCGCATCGAAGAGATCCATGACGAGGGCCTGGCGGCCGTTCAGGCGGCCGGCAGCACCGAGGAGCTCGAGGAGCTCCGCGTGCGCCTGCTGGGGCGCAAGGCCGAGCTGCCGAACCTCCTGCGCGGCGTCGGCGAGCTGCCGCCCGAGCAGCGCGGCCAGGTCGGCAAGCGCGCCAACGAGGTGCGCAAGGCGCTCGAGTCGCGGATGGCCGAGGCACGCGAGCGTCTCGACACCGCCGAGCTCGACAGCAGGCTGATCGCCGACCGTGTCGACATCACGCTCCCGGGCGACCCGCTTCAGCCCGTCGGGCGGCTGCACCTCATCACCCAGACCCTGCGCGAGCTCGAGGACGTCTTCCTCGGCCTCGGCTTCACGGTCATGGAGGGTCCCGAGGTCGAGACCGTCCAGTACAACTTCGACGCGCTCAACCACGAGCCGACGCACCCGGCGCGCGGCCGCACCGACACCTTCTACACGTCCGACGACACGGTCCTGCGCACGCACACCTCGCCGATGCAGGTGCGGGCGATGCAGGCGCACCCGCCGCCGCTGTACGTCGTCATCCCCGGCCGTGTCTACCGGCGCGACAACGACGCGACCCACACGCCGCAGTTCCACCAGGTCGAGGGGCTGGCCGTCGACGAGGACATCACGCTGGCCGACCTGAAGGGCACGCTGCTGGAGTTCTCCCGCGCGATCTTCGGCGACGAGCGCGACGTGCGCCTGCGCGGCCACTTCTTCCCGTTCACCGAGCCGAGCGTCGAGGTCGACGTCTCGTGCTTCAACTGCAACGACGGCTGGATGCCCGACGGCTCGCGCTGCCCGCTCTGCAAGGGCGAGGGCTGGATCGAGATCCTCGGGGCCGGCGAGGTCGACCCCAACGTGTACTCCTACGTCGACGACGAGCGCTACGACCCCGAGAAGGTCCAGGGGTTCGCGTGGGGGATGGGCATCGAGCGCATCGCCTTCCTCAAGCACGGCGTCGCCGACCTCCGGTTGTTCTATGAGAACGACCTTCGCTTCCTGGAGCAGTTCGGATGAGAGTCCCCTACACGTGGCTGCGCGAGTACTGCGCGCCGGACATCAGCCTCGAGGAGCTCGAGCAGCGCCTGACGCTGACGGGCACCAAGGTCGAGGCGATCCACCACCACGGCGTCGGATCGCCGGACGGGTTCGTCGTCGGCAAGGTGCTGACCCGCGAGAAGCATCCCGACGCCGACCGGCTGAGCGTGTGCACGGTCGACGTCGGCAACGGCGAGGAGATCCAGCAGATCGTCTGCGGCGCGCCCAACGTGGACGCGGGCCAGACGGTCGCGGTGGCGCGGCCCGGCGCGGTCATGCCCGACGGCACGACGCTCAAGAACGCCAAGCTGCGCGGCCAGTCGTCGGCCGGGATGATCCTGTCCGAGGACGAGGTCGGCATCGCCGGCGACCGCGCCGGCGGGATCATGGTCCTCGACGACGCGCTTGCCGCGGGCACGGCGCTCGACGACGTGCTGCCGGTGCGCGACGAGGTCGTCGAGTTCGAGATCACGCCGAACCGCCCCGACTGCCTCGGGATCTACGGGCTCGCCCGCGAGGTCCACGCCGCCACCGGCGCGCCGCTGGCGCCCGCGCCGTGGACCGACGACCCGGGCGAGCCGGGCTACGTCCCCGGCGCCCACGTCCGCATCGAGGCCCCGGACCTCAACCCGCGCTTCACCGCGCGTCACTTCGCGAACGTCACGATCGGCCCGTCGCCGCGCTGGCTGAAGGCGCGCCTGACCGCCGCGGGCATGCGCCCCATCAACAACGTGGTCGACATCACCAACTACGTGATGCTGCTCACCGGCCACCCGCTGCACGCGTTCGACCTCGACCGCGTCGCCGGCGGCGAGCTGACCGTGCGCCGCGCCCGCGACGGCGAGCAGATCGAGACGCTCGACGGCCAGACGCGCACGCTGGACTCCGAGATGCTCGTCATCGAAGACGCCGACGGACCGACGTCGATCGCCGGCGTCATGGGCGGCGCGCGGTCGGAGGTCTCCGAGGACACCACGCGCGTGCTGCTCGAGGTCGCGACGTGGATCGGGCCCAACATCCACCGCACCTCCAACAAGCTGCAGCTGCGCAGCGAGGCCTCGGGCCGCTTCGAGAAGGGGCTGGCGCCCGAGCAGGCGATGGAGGCCCAGGCCGTCGCGACCAGGCTGATGATCGAGCTGACCGGCGCCTCCGTGGTCGGCGGCACGATCGACGTCGGGCCCTACGCCCAGCACCCATGGCCCACGCCGACGCTCCGCCTGCGCGAGCGCCGCGTGGCGGGGCTGCTCGGCATGGCCATCCCGCTCGCGCGCCAGCGCGAGACGCTGACGCGCCTGGGCTTCACCGTCGGCGACGCCGACGACGGCCTCGACGTCACGGTGCCGGGCTTCCGGCGCGACGACGTCACGCGCGAGGTCGACCTCGTCGAGGAGGTCGGGCGCTTCGACCTCGACAAGCTCCCCGCGACGCTGCCCAAGCGCCGCGGCGCCGCGGGCCGCCTGACCAGCGAGCAGCGCCTGCGCCGGCGCGCCGTCGACGCGCTCGTCGGCCGCGGGGCCTACGAGGTCGTCGGCTGGAGCTTCACCGAGCCCGGCGTCGCCGACCGCCTGCGGCTGCCCGCCGACGATCCGCGCCGCGCGTTCGTGCCGCTGGAGAACCCGATGAGCGAGGACCACTCGGTCCTGCGCACGACGCTGCTCGGATCGCTGCTGGACGCCACGCGCCACAACGTCGCGCGCGGCAACGCCGACCTGCGGCTCTTCGAGCAGGGCGCGGTCTACTTCGGCCATCGGACCGAGCCGCCCTCGCGGCTGCCGATCGAGCGCCGCGCGGTCGGCGCGCTGCTGCACGGCCGGCTCGTGCCGCCGTCCTGGGGCACCCACGACGATCGCGCCGCCGACTTCTTCGCGGCCAAGGGCCTGCTGGCCGCGGTGCTCGACACGCTGCGCGTCGACTGGACCGTCGAGGCCGCGACCGAGCCGTTCCTGCACCCGGGCCGCAGCGCCCGGGTGATGCTGGCCCACCCACCCCACGAGGCCCTCGGCTGGGTCGGCGAGCTGCACCCGCTGGTCGCGCGCGCCTGGGACCTCGAAGGCGCCGTCGCGGGCTTCGAGCTGGACCTCGATCGCGTCGTGGTGCACGCCGTCGCCGTGCCGCGCTTCCAGGACCTCACGAGCTTCCCGCCGGTCCGGCAGGACCTCGCAGTCGTCGTCGCCGACGACGTGCCGGCCGCCGACGTGGTCGGCGCCGTCCGCGCGGCGGGCGGCAAGCTGCTGCAGGAGGTGCGCGTCTTCGACGTCTACCGTGGCGCGCAGGTGGGGGAGGGACGCAAGTCATTGGCCTTGGCGCTGACGTTCCAGGCGCCCGACCGCACGCTGACCGACGAGGACGTCGCGCCCGCGCGCCGCAAGATCGTCAAGGCGCTCACCGAGCAGCTGGGCGGTGAGCTGCGTGGCTGAGCCGCCGTCCGTGCTGGTCGCGGGGGCGTCGGGCTTCGCCGGCGCGCTCGCCGCACGGCTGGTCGACCGCCACCCGCACTTCCGGCTGGCCGCGATCACGTCGCGCAGCGACGCCGGCACGCCGCTGAACGCGCTGTACCCCCACCACCGTGTGGCGCGCGAGCTCGAGCTGCTCGACCTCGACGGCGCCCACGGCGAGGTCGACGCCGCCATCGTCGCCTACCCGCACGGCGCGTCGGCGCCGGTGGTCGCGGCGCTGCTGGCGCGCGGCGTCAAGGTGGTGGACTTGAGCGCGGACTTCCGGCTCCGCGATCTGGCGGTCTACGAGGAGTACTACGTCGAGCACCAGCACCCGGAGCTGCTGGGTGACGCGGTCTACGGGCTGCCCGAGCTCTACCGCGACGCGATCCGCGCGAGCTCGCTCGTCGCGGGCCCGGGCTGCTATCCGACCGCCGCGATCCTGACGCTGGCGCCGCTGGCGCGCGCCGGCCTGATCGACGACGTGGTCATCGACGCGAAGTCCGGCGTCTCGGGCGCGGGCCGCGCGGCCACGGCCAAGACCCACTTCGTCAGCGTGGACGAGAACGTCACGCCCTACGGCGTGGGCACGCACCGCCATGCGCCGGAGATCGACCAGGAGCTCGCCGCGCTGGGCGCCGACGTCCCCGTGACGTTCACCCCGCACCTGCTGCCGCTGGACCAGGGCGAGCTCGTGTCCTGCTACGTGACCAGCGCCGCCGAGCCCGGCGACGTCGTCGCGCTCTACGAGGAGGCCTACGCCGGCGAGCCGTTCGTCGACGTCGTCGACGGCCCGCCCGGCGTGCGCGACGTCCGCGAGACGAACATCTGCGCCATCAACGTGCAGATCGACCCGCGGACCGGCAAGGTCCTGGCCTTCGGCGCCATCGACAACCTGTGGAAGGGCACGTCGTCGCAGGCCGTGCAGTCGCTGAACCTCATGTTCGGGCGCCCCGAGGCCGAGGGCATCGCATGAGGTCCGACGCGCCCGCGATCCCGTTCTTCCGCTCGCGCTGGGTCGAGGTGCCCGAGGGCGTGCGTGAGGTTCCCGGCGCGCCGCTGCCGGCGGGGTTCCGCGCCGCGGGCGCGGCGGCCGGCATCAAGATGCCGGCCCACCCACCCGCCTTGGACGTCGGCCTGCTCGTCAGCGACTCCGACGAGACGACCAGCGCCGCGCGCTTCACCCGCTCGGGCACGGCCGCGCCGCCGGTGCTGGTCACCCGTGAGCGCGCGCGGCTGGATGCGCTGAAGGCCGTCGCGGTCAACTCCGGCAACGCCAATGCCGCCACCGGCCGGCCCGGGATGGACGAGGCCGCGCGGATGCAGGGCGCCGGCGCGATGATGGGCCGGACGACCGAGGACCGCGTCGCGGTCTGCTCGACGGGCGTGATCGGCGTCCAGCTCGACGGCCACAAGGTCGTGCGCGGGCTCCTGGAGGCCGGCAAGTCGCTGAGCCCGGAGGGCGTCGGCGCCTTCCAGCAGTCGATCATGACCACCGACCTGTTCGAGAAGCGCGCGACGGTCGAGGTCGACCTGCCCGGCGGGACCGTCCGGCTGGCCGCGCAGTGCAAGGGCGCCGGGATGATCCAGCCCTCGTTCGCGACGATGCTGTGCTTCGTGGAGACCGACGCGGTCGTCTCGGCCGAGACCGCCGACCTGCTGCTCGGGGTGTGCGTCAAGCGCTCGTTCGACCGCATCACCGTCGACGGTCAGCTCTCGACCAACGACACGGCGATCCTGCTCTGCGGGGGCGCCTCCGGCGTCGAGGTCGAGCCCGAGTCCGACGGCGAGCTGCGCTTCGGCCAGGCGCTCGACGCGCTGCTGCGCCAGCTGGCGATCGACATCGCGCGCGACGGCGAGGGCGCCAAGCGCGTCGGCCGCGTCACGGTCCGCGGGGGGCACGGGCCGAACGTCGAGCGCGTCGCGCGCGCCGTGGGCAACTCGCCGCTGGTCAAGACCGCGCTCTACGGCGGCGACCCCAACTGGGGCCGGATCGTCCAGGCCGTCGGCCTGGCGCTGCCCGACACGGCGCCGCTGCCGGTCGACGTCTCGATCGAGGGCGTGCAGGTCTGCGTCGCCGGGATGGCCGTGGAGCACGACGTGCCGGCGCTGGCCGAGCGGGTCGCCCGCGACGAGGTCGAGTACGTCATCGGCCTGCCGGGCGACGGCTTCGAGACCGAGGTCTTCTTCAGCGACCTCGGCTACGACTACATCAAGATCAACGCGGAGTACACGACCTGATGGACAGCTCCATCTGATGCGCGACGTCAGCACCCTCCTCGAAGCGCTGCCCTACATCCGCGAGTTCCACGGGCGAACCGTGGTGATCAAGTACGGCGGCGCCGCGATGGAGGACCCCGAGCTGCGCGAGGACTTCGCGCGCGACGTCGTGCTGCTCAAGTACGTGGGGATGAACCCGGTCGTCGTGCACGGCGGCGGGCCGGAGATCACCGCCTACATGGAGCGGCTGAACATCCCCGTCGAGTTCGTCGGCGGCCTGCGCGTCTCCGATCCGCAGACCGTCGAGGTCGCCAAGATGGTCCTCGTCGGCAAGGTCAACAAGGACATCGTGTTGCGCATGAACCGCCACGGCCAGTCCGCGATCGGCCTGTGCGGCGACGACGGGCGGCTGTTCCAGTGCGAGCGCACGGCGGCGCCCGACGGGGAGGACGTCGGCTTCGTCGGGCGCATCGCGCGCGTCAACATCGACGTGCTGCGCCACATCGCCACCGACTACATCCCGGTGATCGCCTCGGTCGGCTCCGACCGCGAGGGCAACTCCTACAACGTGAACGCCGACGAGGCCGCAGGTGCCGTCGCGCGGGCGCTGCGGGCCTACAAGGTGCTGTTTTTGACCGATGTCTCGGGCTGGCTGCGCGACCCGGCGAATCCGCTGTCGCGGATCTCCGAGGCGTCCTCGGACGACGTCGAGCAGGCGCTGACCGAGGTCGCCGGCGGGATGCGCCCGAAGCTCGCGGCGTGCGTCGAGGCGATCCACGGCGGCGTCACCTCCGCCCACATCGTCGACGGCCGCGTGCCCCACTCGATCATGTTGGAGCTGTTCACCGACGAGGGCATCGGGACAAAGATCCGAGCTGCGACATGATGGTGATGAGCGCAGACGCGTTGTCCTTCGGGACCAAGATCCGGGCCGCCACGTGAGCGCCGTGGCCTCCGACGCCCACCTCGTCCCCGCCTACGCGCGCCAGCCCGTCGAGTTCGTCCGCGGCGAGGGCGCGCGGCTGTGGGACGCCGCCGGCGTCGAGTACCTCGACGTCCAGACGGGCCTGGCGGTCAACTCGGTCGGCCACGCGCACCCGGCCGTCGTCGCGGCGATCCAGGAGCAGGCAGCGCGGCTGATCCACGTCGGCAACCTCTTCCACACCGCACCCGGCGAGGAGCTCGCGCGGCGGCTGGCGCAGTCGTCGCTCGGCGGCCGCGTGCACTTCGCCAACTCCGGGACCGAGGCCAACGAGGCCGCGCTGAAGATGGCCCGCAAGGCCAAGCGCGGCGGGACGATCGTCTCGGTGCACCGTGGCTTCCACGGCCGCACCTACGGATCGCTCAGCGCGACGCCGCAGGAGTCCAAGCAGGCGCCGTTCGCGCCGCTGGTGCCCGGCTTCGTGGCGGTCGCGCCGACGGCGCAGGCGCTGCGGGCGGCGGTCGACGACGGCACCGCGGCCGTGATCCTCGAGCCGGTGCAGGGGGAGAGCGGCGTCTACGAGCTGGGCGCCGACGTCCTGCGCGCGGCGCGCGAGGCGTGCGACGCGGTCGGCGCCGCCCTGATCTTCGACGAGGTCCAGTGCGGCCTGGGCCGGACCGGCACGCTGTGGGCCTACGAGCACAGCGGCGTCGTGCCCGACCTCATGACGGTCGCCAAGGCGCTGGGCGGCGGCCTGCCGATCGGCGCGCTGATCACCAACGAGCGCTTCGCCGCCGGCTTCGAGCCCGGCGACCACGGCTCGACGTTCGCCGGCGGCCCGGTGGCGTGCAGCGCCGCGCTGGCGGTCCTCGACGTCGTCGAGGACCCCGTGCTCCTCGCGCGCGTGCGCGAGACCGGTGAGCGCCTGCGCCACGTGCTCGCCGAGCTGCCCGGCGTGATCGAGGTGCGCGGCCGCGGCTTCATGCTCGCCGCCGAGCTGGACCCCGGCCGCGCCGAGCCGGCGACCGACCTCGTCGGCCGCGCGCTGCGCGAGGAGCGCCTCCTGCTCAACGCGACCGGCCCCACCACCTTGCGGCTGCTGCCGCCTTTGACCATCACGGACGCCGAGCTGGACGAGGCCCTCGCCCGGCTCGCGCGTCTCCTCGACCCCACCCAAGTGAGCCGATGACCGACGAAGTCCTCCAGCCCCACGAACCCGCCGCGTCCTACCTGGCGCGGCCCGAAGACGTCCATCGCGTGTGCCTGCTGTACTCGGGCGGCCTGGACACCAGCGTGATGCTGAAGTGGATCCAGGACCAGTACGAGTGCGAGGTCGTCGCCCTGACGATCAACCTGGGCCAGCCCGGCGAGGACTACGAGGTCGTGCGCGAGAAGGCGCTGCGCCTGGGCGCGGTGGACGCCCGCGTGATCGACGCGCGCGAGGAGTTCGCCCATGACTTCATCGTCCCGGCGATCAAGGCCAATGCCATCTACGGGCTCAACTACCCGCTGTTCACCGCGCTGGGGCGGCCGCTGATCGCCAAGCTCGCGGTCGACGTCGCGCGCGAGACCGGGTGCGACACGATCGCCCACGGCTGCACGGGCAAGGGCAACGACCAGGTGCGCATCGACGGCACGGTCGCCACGCTGGCGCCCGAGCTGAAGATCATCGCCCCGGTCCGCGACTGGAAGATGGGCCGCGACGAGGAGATCGCCTACGCGCGCGAGCACGGGATCCCGGTCAAGGGCGGCACGGAGACCGCGCCGTACTCGATCGACGACAACATCTGGGGCCGCTCCTCGGAGGGCAAGTGGATCGAGGAGCTCGACCACGCGCCCGACGACGACGTCTTCCAGCTGGTCACGCGGCCCGAGGACGCCCCCGACGAGTCCGAGACGGTGACGATCACCTTCGAGGAGGGCGTGCCGGTCGCGCTGAACGGCGAAGAGCTGGAGATCGTCGAGCTGCTGGAGCGCGTGGGCGCGCTGGGCATGAAGCACGGCGTCGGCATCGTCGACCACATCGAGGACCGGATCGTGGGCCTGAAGGTCCGCGACATCTACGAGGTCCCGGCCGCGGCGATCCTGCTGCCCGCGCACGCCGAGCTCGAGCGGCTGGTCGGCACGATCCACCAGAACCGCTTCAAGCCGACGCTGGACCAGCAGTGGGCCTACCTCGTCTACGCGGGCCTGTGGTGGGAGCCGCTGCGGACCGATCTCGACGCGTACATCGACGAGGTCAACAAGTACGTGACCGGGACGATCGGGATGAAGCTCTACAAGGGCATGGCGCGCGTGGTGACGCGCGAGTCGCCCAACGCGGTCTACGACGCGCAGCTGGCCACGTTCAGCGAGTCCGGAGGGCTGTTCAGCCAGCAGGCCTCGCCGGGCTTCATCGAGCTGTGGTCGCTGCAGTCGCGCCTGGCATGGCGTCTGCGCAACGAGGACCGTGGGTAGGACAATGAGCTAATGGGCTACAAGATCCTCGGCTACGTCGTCTGGAACGGCGGCAAGTTGTACCTGCGCGGGCGCTCCGGCGCCCTGGCGTCGCGCAAGGCGGCGGCGCTCGGCGTCGTGGGCGTGGCGATCGTCGCGCTCGCGGTCGGCGGCAAGCGCTCGTCCTCCTAACCCGGCACCCCTGCGCAATCGTTCGGGGGCGAATGCGTCCGGGTGGGGGCCTAGTCTCCCGCCCGGATGTCCCAGCCGCCTCCGACCGATTCCGGCAACGTCGTCGACCCCGACGTGCTCGCCTCCCGCCGCGCCCGGCGCGCGGAGGTCAGCGAGGACGCGTCGCTGGAGCTGCGGCTGTTCGAGGCCGAGCGCCGGCTGGGCGAGGTCGCCTCCGAGCGCGACGCGCTGAAGGAGGCCGTCGAGGCCCACGAGCGCGATCTGCGCACGACGCGGCAGCGCGAGTGGGCCGAGCAGCAGCAGCGGCTGGAGGCCCAGGGCGAGGCGGCCGCGACGCGCGAGCTGGCCGGCGGCCAGGTCGCCGAGCTGCGCGAGCGGCTCGCCGAGGCCGAGGCGGAGGTCGCCGTGCTGGTCGCCGAGCGCGACCGCGCACGACGGGCCTTGGAGGAGGCGCGCGCGGGCGAGCGCGTGGAGCGCGAGCGCCGCAGCGCCCTGGAGCGAGAGCACGCGGCGCTGCGGGACGAGCTGGAGCGGCGCGACGCGTTGACCGGTGCGGCGGCCGCCGCGGTGGCCGATGCGCGGCGGGAGTTGGAGCGCGAGCGGTCGGCGCGGGCGGATACCGCGGCCGTGGAGCAGCGCCTCGTCGTCGAGCGGCGGGAGTTCGCCGCCCGCGTGGCCGCCGTCGAGGGCGCGGTCGCGGCGGTGCGTGAGCGGCTGGGCGCCGCGGCGCGGGTGCTGCGCGAGCGACTTGACGCGGAACGCGCGGCGCGGGCAGCGGCAGAGGGCGCGCTGGCCGCCGAGCGCGAGGATGCCGCGCGGGCGCGCGTGTCGGCCGATGCTGCGCTGGCCGCCGAGCGCGACCGCGCGCTGGCCGCGGCGACGCGCGCGACGGAGCTGGAGCGCGAGCTGGCGCGGCGTGGCGCGGTCGAGGCGCAGCTGCGCGCGGCGCTCGACGCGCTGCACGGCGAGCTGGAGGCCGTGCGCGCCGGCGACGGCGCCCGGTCGGCGCGGCTGGCGGCGCGCGTGGAGTCGGTCGTGGCGATCGCGGCCGGGCTGCGCGACGGCGTACGCCGCGAGCTGGGGGCCGAGCAGGAGGCGTTCGCCGCCTCGCTGGCCGCGATGCAGGCGCGCGTGGCCGAGCTGCAGGAGGGCGTGGCCGCGGCGGCCGCGGTCCGTTCCGAGCTGGACGCCGAGCGTGCGGCACGCTGGGTCGCCGAGGCCGAGCTGGACGCCGAGCGCCGCCGCGGCGACGCCGACCGCGCCGCTCGCACCTTCGCCGAGAGCCGCCTGGCCGAGGTCGAGGCGGAGCTCGAGGACCTCCGTGCGATCGCCCGCCCGGCCGCCGGGCCCGATCCGGCGGCGCTGGCGTCCCTGCGGGACGCGCTGTCGCAGCTGCGGACGCCGGAGGCCCCGGTGGCGGGCCCCTCGTCGCTGGGCCTCGACCTGACGGCCGCCGCGGCGCGGCTGCGTTCGACGGTCGAGGCGGGGGACCGGGAGAGTGGCGACGGCGACGAGGGGCCGGAGGCGCCTGAGGTCTCCGAGGCGCCTGAGGTCTCCGAGGCGCCCGAGCTCTCCGAAGCGCCCGAGGTCTTCGAGGCGCCCGGCGCCGACCTCGCACCCGAACCCTCGCCCGCGCCGTTCGCCTACTTCGGGCCCGACTCCGCGGCGCCCGCCGCCTCCGTCGCTCCGCCCGTTCCCACGCGCTCGCCGCTGCCCAAGCGCCCGGCGATCACGAGTCCCGGCCCGTGGCTGCGCGACGCGCTGGCCGGCCTCGCGGTGGACGAGCCCGACATCGCCGAGCTGCTGCTCGTCGCGCTGCTGCCCGCACAGGGCGGGCTCGTCAAGCGACCGATCGCCTACGAGCTCGCGGTGCAGGACGGTACGACGCACCGGGTCGCCGTCGAGCCCGAGCGCGCGCGCGTCGAGCTGCCCGGCCAGGGCGTGACCGACGCGCGCGTGTCGGGGCCGCTGGCCGCGCTGGTCCCGCTCGCCGCCGGTGGCGCGGCGCGCCGCCTGCCCGGCACCGCGATCGAGGGCCGCCGCCGGCTGCGCCGCCTGCTCAAGGCGCGCCGCGCGCCGCTCGGCCTCGCGGAGCTCGCCGCGGAGGGGATCGCGCCCTCGCCCGGGCTCCTGCTCACCGTGCTCGCCCGCGCGGTACCGGCGGCCTGGACGGTCGACCGCCCGCTCAGGGTCGACGTCGCGGCCGACGGCGCCGATCGCTGGCGCGTCATCGCGTCCGGCCGCGGACCGCTGACCATCCTGCCGGCCGACGTCGACGATCCTGCCGCCGGCACGTTGCACACCTCCGCCAGCCGCCTCCCGGCGGTCCTGGCGGGCACCGCGGGACCCGACGAGGCCTGGGTCGAAGGCGACGTCCGCGCCGTGCGGACGCTGCTGTCCTGGGTCGATCGCGCCCAGCGCGGCGAGCGCTGACCGACCCGCCGCCGTGGAAAGCCGCAGCTTGCGGGATGGCCCCGATTCCAGCCGCGCCCGCCCTCTCCCGCCGTCCGATCCGACACCTATCCTCGACCTTCGCCCGTGAGCCAGTCCTCAGCCGTCCACCTGCACGTCCACTCCGAGTACTCGCTGCTGGACGGCGCGTGCAACATCAAGGCGCTCGCCAAGCGCGCCGCCGAGTTCGGGCAGCCCGCGCTGGGCCTGACCGACCACGGCGTCATGAACGGCGCCATCGAGATGTACAAGGCCTGCAAGGACGAGGGCGTCAAGCCGCTCCTGGGCTGCGAGATCTACCTGGTCGACGACCACACCAATCGCGCACCGGGCCGCGTGGAGCGCAACCACCTCACGCTGCTGGCCCAGAACGAGGAGGGCTATCGCAACCTCGTCAAGCTGTCCTCGGCCGGCTTCCTCGAGGGCCTGCACCGCGGCAAGCCGTCGCTGGACATGGCGCAGCTCGCCGCGCACAGCGACGGCGTCATCGCGCTGACCGGCTGCCTGGCCGGCCGCTTCTGCCAGCGCCTCGTCGCCGACAACGAGGCCGAGGCCCGCGCCCACGTCGACGAGCTCATCCAGGTCTTCGGCCCCGAGGACGTCTACTTCGAGGTCCAGAAGAACGGCATCGCCGACCAGGACAAGGCCAACGCGGGCATCGTGAGGATCGCCCGCGAGATGGGCGGCAAGCTCGTCGGCACCGGTGACGTGCACTACCTCAAGCGCGAGGACTACCACCACCACACGGCGCTGCTGTGCGTCCAGACGAAGTCGACGCTCGCCGCGCCGAAGATGACCTTCGACACCAACGAGTTCTACCTGCGTTCCTCCGAGGAGATGCTGGAGAAGTTCGCGGAGTGGCCCGACGCCATCCCGAACACGCTCGAGGTCGCCGAGCGCTGCGACGTCGAGATCAAGCTCGGCGAGCAGCTCATCCCGCGCTTCCTGCCCGAGGGCGAGGACGAGAAGGCCTACCTGCGCGGCCGCGTCGAGGAAGGCCTGCGCGCCCGCTACGGCGACCCGGTTCCCGCCGCTGCGCTGGAGCGGATGGAGTACGAGCTCGGCGTCATCGACAGCATGGGCTTCAACGCCTACTTCCTGATCGTCTGGGACTTCGTGAAGTGGGCCAAGGAGAACGGCATCGCCGTCGGCCCCGGCCGTGGCTCGGCCGCCGGCTCGATCATCGCCTACACGTTGCGGATCACCGACATCGATCCGCTGCGCTACGACCTGCTGTTCGAGCGCTTCCTCAACCCCGAGCGCGTGTCGATGCCGGATATCGACATCGACTTCTCCGTGCGCGGCCGCGAGCGCGTCATGCAGTACGTCGTGGAGAAGTACGGCCGCGAGTCGGTGGCGCAGATCATCACCTTCGGCAAGATGTTCCCGCGCGCGGCGACGCGCGACGCCGCCCGCGTGCTCGGCCACGAGTACGGCCAGGGCGATCGCCTCGCCAAGCTGATCCCCGACCCGATCATGGGCCGGTCGCCGAGCTTCGACGACTGCCTCAAGCCCGGCGAGCCGCTGCGCCTCGAGTACGACAAGGACCCGACGGCCAAGCAGATCGTCGACGTCGCCAAGGGCCTCGAGGGGATCGTCCGCAACAACTCGATCCACGCGGCCGCGGTCGTCATCGCAGGCATGCCGCTCACCGACGTCGTGCCGCTGCAGCTGGCCGACGCGAACGAGACCGACGCGTCGGGCAACAAGATCTACCGGCAGGTCACGCAGTTCTCCATGAAGCCCGTCGAGGAGCTCGGCCTCCTCAAGATGGACTTCCTCGGCCTGCGCAACCTCGACGTCATCGAGGACGCGCTGGACATCATCGGGCGCTCGACCGGCGAGCGGCCCGACATGACCAAGCTGCCGCTCGACGACGAGAAGACCTACGAGATGCTCGCCGCGGGCGACTCGGTCGGCGTCTTCCAGTTCGAGTCCGAGGGCATGCAGGAGGCCCTCAAGAAGGTCCGCCCGACGGAGTTCGACGACCTCGTCGCCCTGAACGCGCTCTACCGCCCGGGCGCGATGGAGCAGATCCCGACCTACGCGCGCGGCAAGCGCAACCCCGACCTGGTGTCGATCCCCGACGAGCGCCTGGAGCCGATCCTCGGCCCGACGTACGGCGTGATCCTCTACCAGGAGCAGGCCATGCTCATCTCCAAGGAGCTGGCCGGGTTCACGGGCGCGCAGGCCGACGACCTGCGCAAGGCCATCGGCAAGAAGAACCGCGCCGCCATGGCCAAGCTCGAGCCGCTGTTCCGCGAGGGCTGCGCCAAGAACGGCGTGGCGCAGTCGACGATCGACTGGCTGTGGGCGACCAACGAGAAGTCGGCCGACTACTCCTTCAACAAGTCCCACGCGGCGTGCTACGGGCTCATCTCCTACCGGACGGCCTGGCTGAAGGCCAACTACTGCGCCCAGTACATGGCCGCGCTGATCTCCTCGGTGATGGACACCAAGGACAAGGTCCCGTTCTTCGCGGCGCGCTGCGAGGAGATGGGGATCGAGATCCTGCCGCCCGACGTCAACCTCTCCGACCACGAGTTCGTCGTCGTCGACGGCAACATCCGCTTCGGCCTCGACGCCGTCAAGGGCGTCGGCTACGCGGCGGTCGAGGCGATGAAGCGCGCGCGCGAGGACGGCGGCAACTTCCGCTCGATCTGGGACTTCTGCGAGCGCGTCGACCCCAGGGCCGTCAACAAGCGCTCGATCGAGGCGCTGATCAAGTGCGGGGCGTTCGGCTCGACCGGCGCGTCGCGCAAGGGCATGCTCGCGGTGCTCGAGCAGGCGCAGGGAGCGGGCCAGAAGATCCAGCAGGACGCCGAGATCGGCCAGGGCTCGATCTTCGACCTCTTCGAGGCGCCCGCCGACGGCGGCTCCTCCACCGGTGCAGCGGCCGCCTTCGCGGGGCCGACGCACCCGCCGATCCCCGAGGAGGAGTTCGAGAAGAACGAGCTGCTGGCGCACGAGAAGGACGCCATCGGCCTGTTCCTCTCGACGCACCCGCTCAAGGAGGTCCGCGAGGCGCTGCTGGCCAAGGTCGACCGGCCGCTGAGCGAGCTGTCGGAGGTCAAGGACGGCGAGTGGATCACGGCCGGCGGCATCATCACCGCGACGCGCAAGCTCAAGACGCGCGCCGGCAACACGATGATGTTCGCCACCCTGGACGACCTCGAGGGCTCCGTCGAGATGATCTTCTTCGAGAGCACGCTGGAGGAGTACGCGCACGTCGTGCAGGTCGACGCGATCGTCACGGTTCGCGGGCGCGTCGGCAACGACGACCGCGGCCTGAGCATCAAGGTGCAGACGTGCGAGCAGTTCACGCCGTCGGCGCACGAGGTCGAGACCGCGCGCGCCACCGCCGTGCAGGTCGCCAAGGGCCCCGAGGCGCTGACGCTCGTGCTCGACGCCGCGCGGCTGCCCGCCTCGACCATCGAGGAGCTCAAGCACGTCTTCGGCAACCACACGGGGGAGGCCGACGTCGTGCTGGACGTGCGCACCTCCGCCGGCGCGCGGCTGCTCAAGCTGGGGTCGGACTTCCGCGTCGACCCGACGGCGTCGCTGCGGGCCGAGCTCGCTCGCATCCTCGGCCCCGAGGCGCTCGCGGTGCCGGTGGCCGCGACGGCCTGACGGCCGGGCGCACGACGGTCTGATCGCCGGGCGCGGGCCTGCGGGCGACGCCCGACCGCTGGACACGGCGAAGCGCACCCTCACGCTGCGGCGCTGATCCGGAGCCCGGCGCAACATCCCCCACGTGCGGGGGAGTGATCTCCCCCGCGAAAAACTTCACGAGCGGTACGGTCGCGCATGCGGCCCCCGCTCTGTCGCTGGACCGGGGGCGGGGGCCGCACGTGCTTGCTCGACGCCGAGGCGTCCGGCCCATCTTCTCCGCGCGAGCGCGGCGCGAAACCACCCTGGCCGAACGTCTGGGAGACCGTGTCGCTATCGCGACTGGGGACCCACCTCCGGCGGCGACGGCTGGCCGTCGTGGGCCTCGGCCTCGCCGGCCGCCTACGGCACCCCTAGCGTCGGGCCTTCAGCCCTCGCTCGCGCAGCGCGCGGCTGAGGGCGATCTCCTCCGGTGGCGTGCCCTTCTTGTCGGGACCGGGCGTCTCGAGGATCACCGGCAGCGTCTCGAAGCGCGGCTCGGAGAGGAACACCGCGCAGCCGTCCTCCCCGATCTCACCCTTGCCGATGTCGGCGTGGCGGTCGCGGTTCGTGCCCAGGCCGTTGACGGAGTCGTTGAGGTGCAGCGAGCCGAGACGGTCCAGGCCCACGATCCGGTCGTACTCGTCCAGGACGCCGGTCAGTCCTTGCTGCGTGCGGATGTCGTAGCCCGAGGCGAACAGGTGGCAGGAGTCCAGGCAGGTGCCCAGCCGCGGGCCGGCGCCGCCCGCCTCGATCAGCGCGGCGAGCTCCTCGAAGGAGCGCCCGAGCGTGCCGCCGGCGCCGGCGGTGTTCTCCAGGTGCAGGGCGCAGTGCTCGCTCTCGGCCAGAGCCTCCTTGATGACCGCGCCCGCGCGCTCGATCGCCGGGCCGACCTCGCCCTTCAGCGCCGAGCCGGGATGCAGCACGACCGACACCGCGCCCAGGGCGTCGCCGGCGCGCAGCGAGGCGATCAGCGACGTGAGCGTCTTCTCGCGGATCTCGGGGTCCTCGGAGCCCGCGTTGAGCAGGTAGACGGCGTGGATGAGCAGCGCGTCGACGTCGGAGCCGGCCATCGCCCCGCGGAAGTCGGCGACCTGGTCGTCGGTGTAGACGGTGGGCTTCCAGGCGCGCGGGTTCTGGTTGAAGATCTGGATCGCGTTGACGCCGCGCTCCACTCCCCGCTCGACGGCTTTGGCGGGGCCGCCGGCGGGGGAGACGTGGGTGCCGATCAGCACGGGGTGGCGAAGGAGCGGGTCGAAGAAGGCATCTCCTAGAGTCCTACCGAAATGCGCGTTCGCTTTGCTCCTTCCCCGACCGGGGCCCTCCACATCGGCGGCGCCCGCACGGCCCTCTACAACTGGCTGATGGCCCGGGGCAACGGCGGCACGCTCGTCCTGAGGATCGAGGACACCGACCGCGAGCGCTCAACGCCCGAGAACGTCGAGCAGATCCTCGACGCGCTGCAGTGGCTGGAGCTCGACTACGACGAGGGCCCGATCTCGCAGCTGTCGCGGACCGACCGCCACCAGGAGCTGCTCAACCAGCTGCTGGCCGAGGGCAAGGCGTATCGCTCGACGGCGACCGGCGACGACGTCAAGGCCTACAAGGCGCAGCACGGCGCCGACAAGGGCTTCCGCGGCGAGGCGCAGGACGAGGGCGCGGTGCGGCTGCGCGTGCCCGACGAGGGCGCCACCACCGTCCACGACGTGATCCGCGGCGACACGGTGTTTCAGCACGTGCACATGGACGATCCGGTGATCGCCCGCGCCGACGGGAGCGTCCTCTACAACTTCGCGGTCGCCGTCGACGACATGGACGCCGAGATCACGCATGTCGTGCGCGGCGAGGACCATCTCTCCAACACGCCCAAGCAGCTGCTGGTCTACGAGGCGCTGGGCGCGACCGCGCCGGAGTTCGCGCACCTCCCGCTCCTCCACGGACCCGACGGCAAGAAGCTCTCCAAGCGCCACGGCGCCGCCTCGGTGCAGGAGCTCCGCGACGCCGGCTTCCTCCCCGAGGCCGTGCGCAACTACCTCGCGCTGCTGGGCTGGGGCGCGGCCGACGACCAGACGATCCTCTCGACCGGCGAGCTCGTGCAGCAGTTCGACATCGCGCGCGTGCAGAAGAACCCGGCGCAGTTCGACGTCCAGAAGCTGCGCTGGCTCAACGGCCGCTACGTGCGCGACATGAGCGTCGACGAGCTCACCGAGCGCCTCGAGGCGTTCACCGGCCGCACCGGGCTGCGCGAGGCCGTCGCGATCTCGCAGGAGAAGATCGGGACGCTCGCCGACTTCCTGCCCCTGGCCGGGTTCCTGTTCGACGGCCCGGTCGACGACCCCAAGGCGCGGGAGAAGTGGCTCGACGAGGACCACCTCGCGCTGCTGGCCGAGGCCCGCGGGGCGCTCGCCGCGCTGGACCCGTTCGACGTCGAGCAGATCGAGGCCGCGCTGCGCCGGCTCGTCGAGTCCGGCGACCACAAGCCCAAGGACGTCTTCCAGCCGATCCGCGTCGCGCTGGCGGGCACGGCGGTCTCCCCGGGCGTGTTCGAGAGCCTCGCCGTGCTGGGTCGCGAAGCGTCGCTGCGGCGCCTCGACGCTGTGTTGAACTAACACAGCGGGCACGTCGTCGGACAATGGGGTCGGCAAGTGTTCGACCGCGCGCTCAATCATCCGTCCATGGCTGCCGATAACCGGAAGGTAAGACGGGCCGGTGACCGGCCGTGCCCTTGCCCATGGAGCCCAGAGACGACATGCCCCCAGCCGCAGCAGCCTCTTCGAGCCAGCAGCACACGCCTGCCGCCGATGTCCAGCGACGCCACAACGAAGGCCACGGCCGTCGTCTGACCGCCGCGTTCGAGGCCTTGGAGGCGTTCCCGGCCCTGGCCGAGTCGCGCAACCGCCTCCTGCGCGTCGTCCGTCAGGAGCGCGTCTCGACCGGCGAGGTGGTCGCGGCCGTCGAGTCCGACGTCGCGCTCGTGATCTCCGTTCTGCGCCTGGGCAACCAGGTGGAGGGCAAGAGCCGCGGGAAGGTCGAGTCGGTCGTCCAGGCCGTCGACCTCCTCTCGCCCGAGGCCGTGCAGGCGCTCGCCACGCGCGCCCGCACCTTCGACTTCTTCGAGCGCTCCTCGGTCTGGGACGCCGCGCCGGAGCGCTTCCGGCTGCACGGCGTCGCGACCCAGCGCGCCGCCGATCGCCTCGCCACCGAGGCCGGCTACGAGTTCCGCGACCGCCTGATGGTCACCGCGCTCCTGCACGACATCGGCAAGCTCGTGCTCATGCACGCCTATCCTGGCTATCCCGGCCAGGTGCACGGCAACGCGCGCACGCCGGAGGAGCGGATCCACCGCGAGCGCCGCGAGCTCGGCGTCGACCACGCGCTGGTCGGCGGCGTCCTCGCCCGTCGCTGGGGGCTGCCGAAGGCCGTCGCGTCGGTCATCGAACGCCACCACGCCGACGACGCGCAGGGCGAGGCCGCGTTCGTGCGCCTCGCCGACATGCTGGCTCACTACTCGCAGGGCAGCGCCGTGTCGCCGACCGAGCTGCTCAAGTGCGCCCGCACGATCGGCCTCGGGCCGAGCGAGCTGCGCAGCGTGATGTACGACTTGCCGTACCCGACGACCGGCCGCACGCGCCAGATCGATCCGTGCCCGCTGTCGGGGCGCGAGGTCGAGGTGCTCAAGCGCCTGGCCGAGGGCAAGGTCTACAAGCAGATCGCGCTGGAGCTGTCGCTGTCGACCTCCACCGTGCGCACCCATCTGCACAACATCTACGGCAAGCTCGGCGCGGTCGATCGCGCCCAGGCTGTCCTGATCGCCACGGAGCGCGGCTGGCTGTAGAGCCGCCTCCAGCAGGACCCTCGGGGGACGATCGACGTCCGGCATGCGCCGGGCCTCGCTCGTCCCCCGAACTCGTTGTCGGGCCATCTGAACGGGTATCCGGGCGGGTTTCCGGGATTTCTCGTCTTCCCGTGTCGTAGAGTCGATGGAGCGATGCTCTCGATCACGACGAAGTCGCCCTACGCGCTGAAGGCGCTCACCGAGCTGGGCCGCCAGGGCGGCGACACGCCTGTCCCGATCGGCGAGCTCGCCCGCCAGCGCGGCATCCCGGTCCAGTTCCTCGAGCAGCTCTTCGCGGTCCTGCGGCGCGCGGGCATGCTCCGCTCCCAGCGCGGCGTCAAGGGCGGCTACTGCTTCGCCCGCCCCGCCGCCGAGATCACCGTCCTGGAGATCGTCGAGCTCCTCGACGGTCCACTCGGCGCCGGCTCCGAAGGCATCTTCGCCAACGCAGCAGACGCCGCCCGCGACGTCCTCTCCAAGATGACGGTGGCCGACATCGTCGAGCAGGAGAAGAAGGACGCGGGGGTTGCGATGTACTACATCTGACATCCGCCGCGCCGACCAAACGAGGAAGCGGTCCGCCTCGCGGTCCGAACGACTGAGCGGCGCGTCACCGGCGGACGCGCCGTGGCTCATGTCAGCCAGCTGAATGCGGAGTCGTAGAGCTCGGCGACCTCGTCGGGGCGATCGTCGCCGTAGAGGTTGGCATCGACCGTGTATCCGCGCCGGGTGAAGCAATAGGACAGGAGGCGGTAGGACGGCCGCAAGCCGGCGAGCTCCTCCGTCGCGATGCTGAGCTGTGTCCCGGGAACGGACGGCACCAGCGAGTCGCGTTGGTAGATCGCGTCGATTGCCGCGATCCGCCAGCGTCCGTCGCGGGACTCGGCGCGGTAGAGCAGCCTTCCCGTCGAGGCCAGGTCCGCTTCGACGCCATCCAGTTCGATGCGGAGATCGACGGTCATCGGCAGCTCGACGATGGCGCGATCGCCGCGGGCGTGGACGACGGGCGGCCCCAGCCGATGTGTCGCCTGGTCGCCGCGCTCGCCCATCGCCTGCGACTCGGCCACGAACGCTTCAGCGGTGCCCTGGAACCAGCTGAGCCGGACCGTCGCCCCAGGGTGGAAGCAGTCGCGCATCTGCTGCCACCAGCCCCGGTCGCGGCCTTGCCGTTCGTGCAGCACGAGCTGCGTCAACTCGTCGATCTCGCCCAAGGGAGCCGCGCTTTCCGTCGTCGTCGCTTGGCTACCTCGAGCGTAGCCCCGATGAGCGGAACTTCGTACTCCATCTAGACCGGCACCGGGATGTCCGCGGCCACCAGCGTCCCGCCGTCGGTCGGGCTTTCGACGCGGAGCCGGCCGTCGAGGACGGCGAGTCGGTCCGCCAGCCCGACGAAGCCGCCGCCTTCGGGCCGGGCGCCGCCGATGCCGTCGTCGCGGACCTGGAGCTGCAGGTGGCCGTCGTCGAGGCGCGCATCGACCGTGGCGTGCCGTGCGCCGGAGTGCTTGACGACGTTGGTCAGCGCCTCGGCGACCACGAAGTAGGCGGTCGCCTCGACGGGAGGCGGGAGGCGGTCCACGGGCAAGGTGACCTCGACCGGCACCGGCATCCGGTTGGTGAGCGACTCGACTGCGGGGCGCAGCCCGCCTCGCGTGAGGACCGGGGGAAGGATGCCGTGCACGAGCTCGCGCAGCTCGACGGTGGCCTGCTCGGCGTGGGCCAGCGCCTCGCCGACGAGCCCGGGCGCGTCGTCATCGCCTGTCGCGAGCGCCCGACGCGCCATCTTGAGGGTGATCACGGTGTGGGTCAGGCGCTGCTGCGCTCCGTCGTGCAGGTCGCGCTCGATCTGCCGGCGGGTCTCGTCCGAGGCCGCGACGATCCGCGCGCGGGACGCCGCCAGGTCCAACCGCGCCTGGATGTTCGAGATCGCGGTCCCGACGAGCTCGGTGAACTCCGCCATGCGCTGCTCGGTGTCGGCCGGGAACTGCCGGCGCACCGTCCCGGCGCCCATCGAGCCCCAGAGCGACCCCCCGACCATGATCGGGACCGCCACGGAGCACCGAATCCCCGTCCGCTGCGTCACCTGGCCGAGGAACCCGGACGCGTCGCTGTAATCCTCGACGCGAGCCGACCGGCCGGTCCGTATCACCCTGGCCAGGACCATGCCCGACCCGAGCGTCAGACGGCTGCCCACCGGCATCTGGTCGCGCGCGGTCCCGGTGCTGGCGACGATGGCCATCGTCCCGTCGGGCTCGAGGCGCCCGATCATCGTGGCCTGGGCGTCGAAGAGCCGCTCCAGCTCCTCGGCGACGGCTGAGAAGACGCCCGCCGCGGGCACGCCCCTCACGACCAGCGTCGCCACGCGCCGCAGCGCCGCCTGCTCGTCCGCGAGCCGCCCCAGCTCGGCCTCGGCCTCCCGACGCTCCGTCACGTCGCGCGCCACCCCGTACATGACCCCGTCCTCGACGACGGGCGTCGCCGTCCACTCGAGCACCTTGTACGAGCCGTCCTTGCGAGCGAAGCGGTTCTCGAACGACATGGTGGTCTTTCCGTGGCCGACCGAAGCCGCCTCCGCCGCCGTCTTCTCACGGTCGTCGGGATGGACGAGATCGAGGTAGGGGCGGGCGAGGAGCTCGTCCGCCGTGTAGCCGAGAACCCGCTCGGCGGCCGGGTTGACGCGCGTGAAGTGTCCGTCGAAGTCGGCGACCGTGATCAGGTCGGAGGAGAACGTGAAGATGCGGTCGAGCTCTTCCTGCGCCCTGGCTCGCCGCTCCGCGTTGACCCCGAGCGCGCCGGCGAGGCCGGCGAGCACGAGGCCGGCGGCGAGGATGATCCACGGCAGGGCCGCCGCGGCGCCCTGGACCGATTCCTGGCGCACCGCGACGTCGAATCGCTGCCCCGCCTGCACGAAGGCGTTGCTGGCGGTTGCCGCGCCGTCAGGATGACCCTTCGCGGTGCCGCCGACCGTGAGCTGCAACGGCGCCGTGTCCGTGGCCGCCGCACGCAGCCACAGGTCCGAGAGGAACACCACCACGAACCCCGGTTCGACGACCCCGCCGGTGACCCGCGGAGCCCACGTGACGAGGAAGAGCCCCTTCGTCCCGTCTCGCAGGGTGGCCAGAGGTGTTGCCCGCGTGTCTTGAAGGGCGCTCGCGCGAGCCAGCGCCGCGGCCATCCCGGATTCGCCGCCCAGATCGATCCCGGGCACCGCCGTGGGAGGGACGCCCGAGACCAGCGTCGCCGGCAGGTAGGACGAACGCGACCCGACGGATGCGATCCGGCCTCGTCGGTCCCGCGTGACGACGGGGTGGCCGATCTGCCGCTCGTACGTCGCACGCCGGGAAGCGGGAACCTGCTCGACCCACGCGGCGGCCGGGAGGCCTGCCGGGCTGAGCCATCGCGACGCGTTGCTTTCGAACTCCTGGTTCGTGACCCCTCTCCCGGCGACGCCGACCATGAACCGGCGGAGGCTCTCGGTCAGGGAGGCCGCCTGTTCGACGCGCCCGCGGATCTGTGCGGCAGCCACCTCGGCGCGGCGCTCGGAGTCGCGTCTTGCGCCGCGCTCGCCGAGGAGCCGGGCACCGAGGAAGCACGCAATCGTGAGCGCGAGCATCAGCGCTACGGGGGTGATCTGTCGCGGCCGGAGGCCCCAATATTTCCGGGACACCAAGCTGATTGTGCTCCCTTGCGACCGCTGAGGGAAGGCGTTTGAATGTCGGCGCCCGGCTCGCTAGCGTCGCATGACCGCGAGGAAGAGGACGCTCGATGACGGACCAGTCGAATAGTCCACCTCCCGGCGGTTTGCGCCGTCCGGTGACCCGCAGGTCGTTCCTGAAGTCCGCGGCAGCGGCGGGCGTGGCGGTGCCGTTGGCGGGATCGCTGCTCGGGGCCTGCGGCGACACCGGCGCGCGGCCGAATCAGTTGGTCGTCGCGGCGGCGACGACCCCGCCGAGCCTCGACTGGGAGCTCGTGTTCGGCCGGGAGGTGTACGACCACGTCTTCAACCTGAACGACCGTCTGACCCGCTGGAAGCAGATCCCGGCGCCCGACGAGGAGGGCGGCTTCGACCTCGCTTGGCAGGCCGGGAACTTCGAGGAGATCACCGAGCCGCGCATGGCCGAGGGCTGGGAGGTCACCAACGGCGGGCGGACCTACACGTTCTCGCTGCGCAGGGGCTGGCCCAGCCACGCGGGAAACGAGTTCACCGCCGCGGACGTGAAGTGGACCTTCGAGCGGAGCTTCGCGCTTCACGGCATCACGAGCTTCTACAACAGCCTCTCCACGATCGAGCGCCCGGAGGATGTGAAGGTCCTGGACAAGCACACGGTCCGCTTCGAGCTGGCGGAGCCGGGGCCGGACCTGCTCCTCACGATGAGCACGTTCTGGCGTGTGATCGTCGACTCCGAGCTGGCGAAGACCCATGCGACCTCCGGCGATCCGTGGGCGAAGCGCTGGCTGAAGAACCACGACGCGGGCTTCGGTCCGTTCAAGCTCGACGACCTCAGCCCTGGGCGCCACGTCGTCTGGGTGGCCCACGATGAGCATCCCTTCCCGCCCATGCTCGACCAGATCACGTTCCGGGAGGTGCCGGCGTCGCCCGACCGGCTCGCCGCGCTGACGGCCGGAGACGCGCAGGTCGCCCAGTTCCTGTCGCCCACGGAGATGCAGCAGGTGCAGAACCGCGCCGGCTTGCGCCTGTGGAACTTCCAGGGCTACGTCCTCGCGCAATGCCCGATGAACCCGAAGTACCCGCCGCTCGACGACGTCCGGGTCCGGCAGGCCCTGTCGTACGCGACGCCCTACCAGGAGATCCTCGACAAGGTCTATCGCGGGTTCGCCGGGCCGGCCTCCGGCCCGCTCTCCGATCACGCCGCCGGGTTCGATCCGTACCTGCACCCGTACACCTACGACCCCGGACGGGCGCGCCGGCTGCTGCGGGAGGCCGGCCACGGCAACGGGTTCACGACGACGCTCGCCTACAACACGGCAGACCCGCTCGGAGCGCCGGTGAGCGCTCAGCTGCAGAGGGCCTACAAGGACGTCGGCGTGACGCTTGACCTCGAGGCGCTCCCCCCGTCTGAGTACCCGGACGCGCTCTTCGCCGGCGAGCGGCCGATGTTCTTCTACCAGGGCGGGGCGGACTCGCCGGACCCCGCCTATGCGCTCGGGCTCTTCTACCAATCCAAGAGCTCCAACAACTGGGTGGGATACAAGAGCGCCAAGGCCGACGCCTGCCTGGCCGCGGCCGGACGCCCCCAACTCGCCTGGGACCAGCGGGTCGAGAAGCACAAGCGCTGTGCCGAGATCATCGCCGACGATGCCCCTTGGCTCTGGATCGCGCAGCCCGGCTTCCAGGTGAGCACGCGCAGCGAGGTGACCGGGATCAACTGGTACGCCGGCGAGGCGGTCGACTGGTCCAAGGTCGGCTACACGACCTGATCGGCCTGTGAGGTCACTCCCGGGCGAGCATCGCGGCGGCCCAGCGGCCAGTTGCGCCGCGTGGCGGCCTGGTTGCGACCGGTGAGCAGGAATGATCGTGGAGTCGCGGATGTCGACGTTGACGATGCCCTTGAACGGCTTGCGCATGAGGGTCTCCTCGAGGTTCGGTCGCCGATCGACGCTAGACGCGCCGGGTGCGCGACGTCCTCATCCGCATCGGGTGATGCGCGCCCGTGACCCGCGGTTCTAGCGTGGCGGCGTGCCCTCGACCCGCCTACGCTCCCCGAACGCCGCCGCCGGCCTCTCGACGTGGCGCGACGGCGCGGCCAAGCAGGCCGTCGCCGAGTTCGTGGAGGCGGCGCGCGCCGTCCCCGCCGAGGACCGCGTGGCGGTGTTCGACAACGACGGCACGCTGTGGTGCGAGCGGCCGATGCCGATCCAGCTCGACTTCATCCTGCGCCGGCTGGTCGAGATGGCCGAGGCCGACGAGCAGCTGCGCGACCGCCAGCCGTGGAAGGCCGCCTACGAGCGCGACCGCGCCTGGCTCGGCGGGCTGATGGAACAGCACTACGCGGGCGACGACAGCAACGTGCGGGTCCTCGCCGCGGGCATCCTGAAGGCGTATGAGGGCCTCAGCATGGAGGACTTCGAGGCGCGCTCCGAGGCGTTCCTGCGCAGCGCCCGCCACCCGACGCTCGACCGCGCGTACCTCGAGTGCGCCTACACGCCGATGCAGGAGCTGCTCGCGCACCTCGCGGCGAACGGGTTCAGCAACTACATCGCCTCGGGCGGCGGACGCGACTTCATGCGCCCGATCTCCGACGAGCTGTACGGCATCCCCCGCCAGCGCGTGATCGGCAGCAGCGCCGCGTTGGACTATGCCGACGGCACGATCACGCACAAGGCCGAGGCCGACTTCCTCGACGACGGCCCGCAGAAGCCGATCCGCATCTGGAGCCGCACCGGCCGCCGGCCACTGCTGGCGGCGGGCAACTCCAACGGCGACGCCGAGATGCTCGCGTTCACCCGCCACGCCGACAAGCCGGTCCTGCGCCTGCTCGTCCTGCACGACGACGCCGAGCGTGAGTTCGACTACACGACGGGCGCCGAGCGGGCGCTCGAGCAGGCCGCCGAGGAGGGCTGGACCGTCGTCAGCATCAAGAACGACTGGGCCACTGTCTTCTGACGCGGTGCGCGATCCGAGGACGTGGGCGGCGCCGCCGCCCGATGTCCTGCATCGCTTCGTGCCGATCCTGACGCCCGGTCGTCGACCAAGCGCCGCGGAGCCGGTGGGACGGCGCTGACGGGGGCGGGTCGACTGTGCGTTCCTGGATGCTCCGATCCGCTGGCCGCGCGGATCAGCCGTCAGCCAGGATGCGGGCCTTCGCAGCGGAGAACTCGGCGTCGGTCAGCCCGCCGGAGGCATGCAGCTCGGCGAGGCGCTCCAGCTGCCCGATCGGGTCGGCGCCACCCGACGGGGCCGCGCCGGGGGTCGTCAGTGGCGAGCCGAAGCCGGCGGTGCCCTGCCCCAGCGACGCCAGCAGCGCATGCTGCATCGCCTGCCGGTCTCCGGGGTGGTCGGCCTTGGTGTCGCGGATCGTCGACATGAGGCCACCCAGGTCCAGGCCGGTCTTGGTGGACATGGTCGCCAGCACCGCCGATTCCGAGTTGTCGATCATGATGTTGTCGTGATCGTCGGGGTCGTAGCGGACCGAGACATGGGATCCGACCCCCGGCACCGCGAGCTGCGGGTACCGGAAGCGCTGATGGACCTCGAAGGCCGGCTCGCCTTCGGGCTCGACCCGCAGCCGTGTCTTGTGGGCCACCTCGGTGTTCGCGACGATCCCCTCGCTGCCGTTGGTGATGGCCATTCCCCTGTCCGAGATCTCCAGGACCACCGCAGAGGCGATGCGGCCGTGGGCCTCGAGCTTCCTGCGCGTCCGACGTGAGGGCTTTCCGAGCATTCGCAGAGTCTCGCGTACCGTCGTCCGGCGCACAGTGTCACGCCGGTCTCATCGTGAGGCCCCGCACGAGGCTCGCTTCGGGAAGCGAGCCTCGCCGCGGCGATCAGCGCCCGGTGACTTCGAGCTTGCGATCGAGCGCCGAGATGTGCAGCACCTCGGCGACCGGTGTGTCGTCGCGGCGCACGATGACCAGCCGGCGGCCCTCGCGGCGCGCGCGCTGGTGGGCGCCGAGGAGCTCGCCGACGCCGCTGGAGTCGATGAAGGTCACGCTGCGCAGGTCGACGACGACGGTCCCTCCGTCGCGCTCGGCGTCGGCCAGGCCCTCACGGAACTGCGGGGCCGTGCCGAGGTCGAGCTCTCCGCGGAACGCCAGCGCGACCTGCTCGTCGCTGCGGTCCACGTCGACCGCGAGACGGGAGGCGCCCGCCGCGACGGCGGCCGGCGAAGGCGGCGCGGCCTCCGGAGCCACGCGCGGCAGCCACTCCAGCCACGACGGCAGGTACCAGTTCCAGTCGCCCAGCAGCTTCATGCTGGCCGGCAGGAGCACCGCGCGCACGATCGTCGCGTCGATGAGGACGGCGACCGCCAGGCCCACGCCCATCTCCTTGAAGTCGATCGAGCTGAGCGTGGCGAAGATCGAGAACACGCCGACCATCACCGCCGCGGCGCTCGTCACGACGCCGGCCGTGGCGCGGATGCCGTGGGTGATCGCCTCCTCGGTGCTCATGCCGCGGTCATAGCCCTCCCGGACGCGGCTGAGGATGAACACGTGGTAGTCCATCGAGAGCCCGAACAGGATCACGAACAGGAATAGCGGCAGCCAGGACGTGATCCCGCCGATCGACTGGAACCCGAGTAGGGACTCGAAGTGGCCGTCCTGGAAGATCCACACCAACACGCCGTAGGAGGCGGCCACCGACAGCAGGTTCAAGACGATGGCCTTCGCGGGGATCACGATCGACCGGAACGTGAACAGCAGCAGCAGGAAGGCCAGCGAGAGCACGAACAGGAAGACCCAGGGCGCTCGCTCCTTCATCAGCTGGTTGAAGTCGTACGAGCCCGCGGTCAGACCGGTCACCGGTGCCTCGACGCCGGGCAGCCGCCCGACGGTGCGGGGGACGATGTCGTCGCGCAGCGTCTTCAGCGCGCGGTTGGACGTCTCGTCGGTCCCCTTGCCGGCCAGCGGCACGTTGACCGCGGCCACCCGCCCGTCCTGGCTGTTGACGATCGTGACGGGATCGCGCATCAGCCCCGTCCGCACGGCCTGGTTGCGCATCTCGCGGATGGCGGCCGTCACGGGGATCGACCGCACGTTCGCGGCCTTCACCGCCACGGTGGCGGCCAGCGGCTCCCCGGGGAAGGCCTGCTGGATGCGGTCGTAGGTCTGCATCACGGGCAGGTCGCGCGGCAGGCCCTGCACTCCCGAGTCCGCCGTGTGGAGGCGCAGCGTCGGCAGGGCGAGGACGATCAGCAGGCCACCGGCGGCCGCGACGGAGATCCATGGGTGGCGCAGCACCCGGGCGACCACGACGGCCCAGAACCCCGACTCGCCGCCCTGGCGGTGCACGCGCGAGAGGAAGGGCACGCGCCCGCGGTAGATCTTGTCGCCGAGCACGGAGAGGAGCGCGGGCAGCACGGTGAGCGAGCCGGCGACGGCGACCGCGACGACGAGGATCGTGCCGGTCGCGAACGACTGGAACGTCGCGTTGCCCGTGATGTACATGCCGGCCATGGCGATCATCACGGTGAACCCGGAGATCAGCACGGCGCGCCCGGAGGTCGCGGCGGCGATGTCGAGCGCGGCCTCCTTGCCGCGCCCAGCCGCCCGTTCGTCGCGCTCGCGGCGGATGTAGAACATCGAGTAGTCGACGCCGACGGCGAGGCCGACGAGCAGGATCACCGAGGAGATGGCCTCGTCGACCGGGAAGATCTGGCTGAGCGGCGCCAGCAGTCCGAGCGTGATCACGACGGCCGACAGACCGAGCAGCAGCGGCAGCATGGCGGCCACGAGCGCGCCGAAGGCCACGACCAGGATCACCAGCGTGATGGGGAGCGACAGGGTCTCGGCCTTGCGGAAGTCGTCCTCGAAGGCCTTGGTCAGCGCCTTGTCGGCGCTCGCGTCGCCGAACTCCTCGATCCGCAGCTGCGGGTGGCGCTGGTCGATCCGGGCGATGGCGTCGAGGATCGGGCCGACCCGGTCCTTGGCCTGCTCGGAGTCGCCGCGGATGTCGAACTGGACCAGCGCCGAGCGCTGGTCGCGCGAGATCTGGCCCTCGTTCTCGGGCGTCAGCGGCGACTTCACGTCAAGCACGGTCGGGAAGCGGCGCAGCTGCGCCACCACGTCGCGGACCGCCGCCCGGAACGCCGGATCCTGCGCCGTCAGCCCGCGCCTCTGGGCCTGGATGAGCACCTCCTCGCTGGCGCGGTCGCTGAAGCCTGCGTCGGCGAGGATCTGGTCGCCCTGACGTGACTGGCCGTTGCCGAGGTCTTCGTCGGCGATGTGCTTCGTGCCGGCAGCGTTGCCGATCAGCACGCTGGCGACCACGAGGGCGAGCCAGCCGAAGATCGCCACGCGCCGGTGCTCGGCACTCCATCTTGCTGCTCGCTGGGCGATGTTCGGACGAGCCGACATACACGCAGTCCTCGGCCGCCAGCGTACTCCTCCGACATCAGCGCTTGGGCGCCATTCCAAATCCTGATCGAGCCCCGCCGGGACCTCCGAGCGTTGCCCAGCGGGCGCGATGGTGAGACAGTCGGCAGGACGCGCCCGGCTGACCGGGCCGGGCCACGAGCTAAGGGAGTCGTCATGGCCGATCGTCTGCTGTTCATCTCCTGGGGCCAGACCGTCCGGGGGGCCGAAGAGCGGGGGCTCGAGGTGTTCAACGATGCGCTGGGCATCCTCGGCCGGATGCAGCAGGACGGCCGCATCGAGAAGTTCGACGCGGTGCTGCTGAGCCCGAACGGCGACCTCGGCGGCTACCTCGAGGTGCATGGGACCGCGCAGCAGATCGCCGCGGTCCGCGAGGACGAGGAGTTCCTCCGCAACATGCTGGACGCCGAGCTCTGCGTGGACCGGATCCGCCACATCGACGGGTACGCCAACGAGGGCGTCGCGCGCATGATGGGGCTCTACCAGGAGGCGATCTCGAAGGTGCCCCAGCGGGCGTGATGCACGGCCCCTAAGGCGCTCGGGCGGGGGCCACGTCCATCATCCGAACCGGTACAACCCGGTCGATCATGATCGACGACCCCCGCCGGCACATCGCCGCCATCGCCGGACGCACGGAATCCGAGTCGCAGCACCTGGTCGCGTTCATGCAGCGCACGTGCTGGCCGGGCGGCTCCCAGGACCGCCGGGACCCCACCGCGCTCGCGTGGGTCCGCCGCTGGCGCCCGGGCCGCGCCGGTGCCGAGATCCCGGTGTGCTCCTGCGCGCAGGGCCGTTGCGTCGTGTGCAACTGACGCGCCGGGCGGCTCACGCATCGAGGTAGAGCGCGAACTCGAACGGGTGCGGGCGCAGGTGCACCGCGTCGATCTCGTCGCGCTTGTGGGCGGCGTAGGCGTCGAGGAGGTCGGGCGTGAAGACGTCGCCGGCGAGCAGGAACCGGTGGTCGTCCTCCAGGGCGTCGAGCACGCGGTCCAGTGACGTCGGGACCTGCTGGATGCCCGCCCGCCGCTGCGGCGGGAGGTCGTAGAGGTTCTCGTCGACGGGCGGCGGCGGCTCGATGCCGCGCTGCACGCCGTCCAGGCCGGCCAGCAGGAGCGCCGCGAACGCGAGGTAGGGGTTCGCGCTCGGATCCGGCGAGCGGAACTCGACGCGCTTGGCCCTCGGCGAGCTGAAGTACACGGGCACGCGCACGGCGGCGGAGCGGTTGCGCTGCGAGTAGAGCAGGCTGACGGGCGCCTCGTAGCCCGGCACCAGGCGCTTGTAGGAGTTCGTGGTGGGCGCGCAGAACGCCAGCAGCGCGGGCGCGTGGGCGAGGAGGCCGCCGACGTAGTGGCGCGCGCTCTCCGACAGCAGCCCGTAGCCGTCGGGGTCGTGCATGATCGTCTCGCCGTCCTTCCACAGCGACATGTGGGTGTGCATGCCCGAGCCGTTCTCCTCGAAGATCGGCTTGGGCATGAAGGTCGCGACCTTCCCGGCCTGCCGCGCGACGTTGCGCGCAACGTACTTGTACAACTGCATGCTGTCGGCCATGTGCAGCAGCGGCTGGAAGCGGAGGTCGATCTCGGCCTGCCCGGGGCCGCCGACCTCGTGATGGTGGACCTCGACCTCGACGCCCAGCCGCTCCAGCGTCAGCGCCATACGGCCGCGCAGATCCGACAGCGTGTCGAGCGGCGCCGCCGGGAAGTAGCCCTGCTGGGAGCGGTTGCGATAGCCGAGGTTGGCGGCGGCGCCGCTGCCGTTGCGTCCGAATCCGAGCCCGGCGTTCCAGAAGCCCTCGGGGGAGTCGACCTCGTAGAACCCGCGGTTGGCCTCCTGGCCGTAGGCGACGTGATCGAAGATGTAGAACTCGGCCTCGGGGCCGAAGAACGCGGTGTCGGCGATGCCGGTCGACTTCAGGTACGCCTCGGCCTTGCGCGCCACGTGGCGCGGGTCGCGGCTGTAGGCGTCGCCGGTGATCGGGTCGCGTACGTCGCAGATCAGCGACAGCGTCGGGAACTCGTGGAACGGGTCCAGGCAGGCGGTCGACCGGTCGGGGACGAGCAGCATGTCGGACTCGTTGATCTCCTGGAAGCCCCGGATCGACGAGCCGTCGAACCCGGCGCCGTGCTCGAGCAGGCCTTCGTCGAGCTCGCGGGCCGCGACCGCGAAGTGCTGCCACGTGCCGAGCAGGTCCGTGAACTTGAGGTCGACGAGGTGCACACCTCGCTCGCGCGCGAAGGCGACCACCTCCGCCGTGCTCGGGGCCGCGTCGGTCTGCGGCATCGCGAGGTTGGGTCCCAACGGCGACGCGGGCTGGTCGTGGACCACCGACATCGGGGCTCCTTCGGCAAGGTGCAGGAGGGCCAACCGTACGCCGCCCGTCCGGCGGCGAGCATTGGCCCGCCGGTCCAAACCCCAGGGCCGGTCAGTCCATCCGGGCGGGCGGGCTCGGGTTCCTGAAGCGCTGGCTTGACATCCTCGGGTGCGCCTGCCTAACCTGAAGCCATCACTTCAGACCGATCCGATCTCCCGCCGCGCAGGGTCGTCGGCACCGAGGCGCTCGCGGCCCTCGCCGTCCCGGCCCGCTTCGCGATCCTCGACCATCTCCTCTCCGCGGGTCCGCGGACGGCGAGCCAGTGCGCGTCCGTGGTGGGGGAGAGCGCGTCGAACTGCTCGTGGCACCTGCGGGCACTGGCGAAGGTCGGACTGGTCGAGCCGGCGGAGGGCGCGGCCGCAGACGGGCGGACGCGGCCGTGGCAGGCGACGGCCGCCGGCTTTGACTTCTCCGGCGACGCCGGCCCGGCCGCGCGGCTCGCTCGCACGGCGGTCGAGGGCGTGTCGGCCCAGCACGCCAACGACGCCTTCCACCGCTACCTGGCCCGCCGGGATCCGCTCCCCGATGCGTGGACCGACGTCTCGGGCGCGCACGAGTACGCGCTCGACGTCACCCCGGACGAGCTGCGCGCCCTGATCGACCAGCTCGACGCGCTGATCCGCCCGTACGTGCGGCCGATCCGCAAGCGCTCGCCGGAGGGCGGCGAGATCGTCCACGTGACCTTGCGCGCGTTCCCCGACCCCGGCGTCCGCGGCGACCACGGCGACGCGGCCTGACCGTGCGCAGGGTCCTGCGCCGCCCGGGCGTCGCCGCCCTCGGGACCGCCGGCCTGCTGTCGGAGGTCGGCGACTGGATGCTGTTCATCGCGCTGCCGTTGTACGTGCTGAAGCTCACCGGTTCGCCGCTGCTCACCGCCACGGTCTTCGCGATCGAGCTCGTGCCGACCGTCGTGGTCGGGCCGCTGGCCGGCGTCGTGGTCGACCGGCTGCGGCGGTGGCGGCTGATGACCGCGGTCGCTGCGTTGCAGGCGCTGTGCCTGCTGCCGCTGCTCGCGGTCGACTCGGCCGCGGACCTGTGGCTCGTGTACGTCGTGGTGGTCGTCGAATCGGTGCTCGGCACCGTCGTCGAGCCGTGTCGCGCGGTCACGGCCGCGACGCTCGTGCCGGCGGCGGACCGGATGGCCATCAACCAGCTGATGGCGATCTTCTCCAGCGTCGCCCGGCTGCTCGGCGGGCCGATCGGTGGGCTGGTCCTCGGGGTGGGCGGGATCGATGCCGTGCTGCTGACCGACGCGGCGACCTTCGCCGCGGCCGCGGCGCTGTTCGCCGTGGGCGGACGCGGGCACACAGCCCGACCACGCCGAGACGCCGCCGCGCCCGGGCCGCGGGCTCGTGCACGCCTGGGCGACGAGTGGCGCGACGGCCTCCGCGTCGTTGCGCGCAGTCCGGTTCTGCGCCGCACGATAGGCGTCTTCGCCTGCGCGGGCCTCGCCCAGGGCGCGTTCGTGGTGCTCTTCGTGCTGTTCGTCGTGCGCGACCTCGGCGGGAGCGAGAGCGACGTGGGCATCCTCCGCGGCGTCCAGGCGGTCGGGGCGCTGGCCGGAGGCGCGCTGCTCGGCCTCGCCGCCCGGCGCCTGGAGCCCGCACGCCTCGTGGCCGTCTCGCTCGCCGCCTTCGGCGTGCTGTCGCTGATCACGTGGAACGCACCGCCGGTGACAACCGCCTTCGCGCTCTACGTCGGGCTCTTCGTCGCCGCCGGCGTGCCGGGCCTGGCCGCGATGACCGGGCTGCTGACGCTCGTGCAGAGCCAGTGCGCCGATGCCGTCCGCGGTCGGGTCATGAGCACGTTCTTCGCGGTCTTCGGCGGGGTCCAGGCTCTGGGGATGCTGCTCGCCGGCCTCGTCGGGACCGGGGCCGGACTCACCGTCGCCCTCCAGATCCAGGGCGCCCTCTACATCGCGGCGGCCGCCCTGGCCGCGCGCGGCGCGAGTCGATCCGGCCTCCGCGGCGCCGCTGCGCGCGGCGGGCGCGGAGCGCGTGCTTGGGTGGATCGGCGGCGTCGATGCGCTGCTGCCCAACGCGGATGAGGCGGCGGCGCTGACGGGCGAGGACGAGCCGGAGCGGGCGGCACGGGCGCTGGTGGCGCTGGCTGGTGCTCGTGAGGTCGCGGTGACGCTGGGCGTCACCGGTGCGGTATCGACCGACGGCGCAGCGATCGTGCGCGTTCTGTCGCCCGCCGCCGGCGGGGGCCGCGGCCGTGCCGGAGGCGTTGGAAGCCGCGTGCGCGACCGGTGCAGTGGCGGTGCCGGTGGCGGGGGCGGGGGAGCCGTGATGGCGCGCCGCTCCGGCGGCGTCGGGGTGCGGCACGTGGTCTGGGATCACTGATGAGAGCGAGCGGGAGCGGTGGCCGCCGCGCCGCGGGTCGTCCGTGGGCGGGGGCGCGGGGCGAGCGGCACCTGCACGTTAAATGTCAACGTCGATGTGCCGCTCTCGCTCGGCAGGAACGGGACCGGCGCGTCGCAGCGGCGACCGCTCCGGCGGTCCCGGCCAGGCCGGGCGGCTCCTGCTCGGCGGCCTCGGGGCTCGTCCACGTGATCTCCCGGAGGTGGCTGTCGAGGTCGCGCCCGCGGACACCCTCCGAGCCCTCGGTTCAGGGAGCGGTTCAGGGATGGAGCGGTTGTGCCGGGTCGCGCCGATGCCGACGATCGACCCAATGGCCTCGATTTCGTCCCGGCGCGCCCGCGCTGCAGTCCTGCACGCCCTGCTCACCCTCGTGGCCGGCGTGCTGCTCGCGACCGCGCCGGCCGCGAGCGCGGGGGTCTTCGACCGCGACACGACGTTCGGCACCAGCGGCCTGATCGCGAGCGCCGACGACCACGGGAGCCGGTGGAAGGTGCTGTCGGTGCTGCCCGACGGGCGCTTCCTGGCGGCCGGCCAGACCACGGGCGACCGCGCCGCGGTCGCGCGCTTCACGGCCGCCGGCCAGCTCGACCAGACCTTCGCGGCCGACGCCGCCGTTCCGGGGGTCGCGATCGTCCCCGGGCAGGCCGACGGCTCCGTGCCCGCCGGGCTGGTCGTGCTCGCCGACGGGCGCATCGTGCTCGGCGCGACGACGCGCGCGACGCCCTACGGGATCGCCTCGCTGCTCATCGCCCGCCTGACGGCCGACGGCCACCTCGACCCCGGCTTCGGCACGGGCGGCGTCTACACCACCCGCTTCGGCGGCCAGGGGACGCAGATGGGCGGGATCGCGGCCGGCCCGGGCGGGACCATCGTCGCGGTGGGCCGCGCGCCTGGCACCGTGGACTTCGGCGTCGTCCTGCGGGTCACCGCCGCCGGCGAGCCCGACGAGACCTACGGCGAGCGCGGCTCGACGGCCACGACGTTCGCCGGAGCCGGCACGGGCTTCAACAGCGTCAAGGTCGACGGCGCCGGCCGCATCTACGTGGCCGGCGGTGTGTTCGCCGGCCCGCTGCGCCAGCGCGTGCTCGTCGCCCGCTTCACCGCCGCCGGCCAGCTCGATGCCGGCTACGGCGTCAGCGGCGCGGGCTACACGGCGACCGACGTCGCCGGACCCGATCCCGCGATCACCGACGCCGAGGGCCGCCGCATGCACCTCGGCGACGACGGACGCGTGCTCGTCGCCGCGACGACCCGGAGCACGACCGGCCCGACGACCCACCTCGTGGCCCTGGTCCGGCTGACGGCCACGGGCGCGCTGGACACCACCTTCTCGCCCTCGGGCACGCCGGCCGGGACCCGGACGCAGGACATCAGCCCCTCGCACGTCACCGACCTCAACGACCTGGTGATGCAGCCCGACGGCGGGTTCGTGATCGCGGGCCGGATGGACGTCGGCTTCACGACCCAGATGGCGCTCGCGGGCTACCACGCCGACGGCAGCGCCGACACGAGCCTCAACCCGGGCAACGCGACCGGCGCGAACGCCGCCAACCTCGCAGTGGGCGACGTCGGCAGCGACCAGGCCGGCGCGGTCGCGCTGACCGCCGGCGGCAACCTGCTCGTGGCCGGAACGATCGTCTCGACCACCCCGGCCCGCGGCGCGATCCTGCGCCTGGGCGGAGACGCCAGCGCGCCGCACGGCGCGATCTCGGCCAGCTGGCCGCAGGCCGTCCCGGGGCGCGTGATCCGCCCGGGGCAGACCGTGACGTTCGACGCGAGCGCCTCCAACGACGCCGACGGCCACATCGTCAGCTACGACTGGGACCTCGACGGCGACGGGACCACCGACCACACCGGCCCGACCGCCACCAAGACCTACACCCAGGCCGGCTACGTCGGCGTCCTGCTGCGCGTCACCGACGAGGACGGGCTCGTCGGGACCAGCGGCGCGACGCTGCAGGTCCAGGCCGACCTGCCGCCGGTGGCGAGCTTCACCAACCCGGGCACGCCGCCGGTGGCCGGCAAGGCGTTCACCGTCGGTGCCGCCGCCGTCGATCCCGACGGCAGCGTCGTCAAGTACGAATGGGACCTCGACGGCAACGGCTCCTACGAGACCGGCACGGGATCGACCGCGCACGCGACGGCGACCTTCGGCCACGACGGGCCGGCGAAGATCGGCGTGCGCGTCACCGACGACGAGGGCTCCACCGGCGTCGAGCAGGAGACGCTGACCGTCGCCCAGGCGCCGTGCATCCAGAACCCCGTCATCAAGATCGGTCGCGCCCGCATCGTCACCCAGGGCACGTCGCAGGCCGGCGCCGGCTGCTTCCACGGAGTCACCACCCAGGGCGGCGGCTACCGGATCACCGAGTACACGACCGACGGGCACTTCCGCGTCAACGGCATCTACGTCGACACGGTCGGGACGTCCAAGGCCGTCCTGACGTGGAAGCGCAAGCTCACGTCCAAGAGCGGGCCCAAGGGCACCATCTACACCGAGGGCGAGACCACCGTCGCGCAGCTGATCGCCCCGAAGGTCCACGTCGAGGCCACCTCGAAGGGCGGCGTCGACCTCGCGTTCCACGACGGCGCGATCTCGTGGGGCCTCTCGGGCAACCTGATCTGGGGCTTCCACGCCGACGCCGACGCCGGCATCGCCGGCCTGCCGCTGAAGATCGTCGGCCAGCCCGAGATGCAGACCGACGGCAGCTCGACGCTCGACATCCTGCCCGGCACCCCGCCCGAGCTGCTGGGCAAGACGCCGAGCAAGCCCCAGCACCTGACGTTCGGCCCGACCGCGTCGGCCGCCGCGGCGGGCGCGTTCAGCTTCGACGTGGACAAGATCCCGCTCGGCGTCATCACGCTGGGCCCGGTCCACATCAGCTTCGACGGCGCGGGCACCTGGAACATCCAGGCCGAGGCCGAGATCCCGTACCCGATCCCGACCAAGGTCAAGGGCAAGCTCGTCATCGTCGCGGGCAAGGTCAAGAGCCTCGACCTCGAGCTGCAGGGCGCGCTGCCCACGCCGACGCCGATCATCATCACGTCGCTCGGCCTGCACCTCGACTTCGGTCCGAAGGTGGCGGCCAACCCCGACTGCATCAAGACCGTGGGCCTCGTCGAGACGACGCCGTACGACACCTACAAGGCGCTCGACTACTACCTCCCGCAGCTCCGGCCGCTCGTGCTGAGCCATCCCGAGCTCGACTGGGGCGGCCTGTTCCACAAGACCTTCCTGAACTACCCCGTGCCGAAGTTCGCGTTGTGCGGGCACATCGGGCTCAGCGTCGCCGAGCTGCTGGACGGCGACGTGAAGTTCGGCTTCGCGCGCTACGCCGACCCGTACCCCAACCTGTTCTTCTTCCAGGGCAAGGTCACGGTGGCCAAGCTGCTGGAGGCCACCGTCGCCGCGGAGTTCACCACCGAGGGCTATGTGCACCTCAGCGCGGCGGTCGAGGGCGGCTATCCGAAGGGCAACAGCCCGTGGGTGAAATGGTCGCTCGGCTTCGACTTCGAGTACTTCAAGAAGCAGTTCAACGCGCAGGCCCACGCGATGATCACCGTCGTGCCGCTGGACTTCACCACCGGCGCGAACCTCCTGGTCTCCAGCAAGGGCATCGCCGCGTGCCTGTACTTCAAGACCTTTTTGGGCACGTGGCGGCCGGGGGCGGGCGCCAAGTGGGGCCACGGACCCACGTTGTACTTCTTCGGCTGCGACGTGGCCGACTACAAGGTCGTCATCAAGCACGCCCTGTCGGGCGACGTCGTGATCGGCGACGTGACGCCCGTCGCCCACGCGGCCCGCTCGGGCGGCCTGCCGGTGGTCGACCGCGTCCCCGACAGCGGGCACGGCAACGACGCCGGGCTCATGAAGCTGGCGGGGACCAAGCCGTCGGCGGCCGCCCTGCGCAGCGTCAGGGCGCACGCCGCCCAGGCCGCGCCCGACGCGATCACCGTCCCGGCCGGCCTGCCGGGCACGGTCATGGGCTTCGTCGGCGCCGGCGCGCCGCCCCACGTCATCCTCCACGGTCCCAAGGGCGAGACCCTCGACACCGGCTCGGGCAACGCGGCCGTCGAGGGGACCGGGTTCGCCGCGCTGAAGAACGCGGCCACGTCCGTCACCGAAGTGGTCATCGCGCATCCGTCCGGCGGCCGCTGGACGGTCGAGCTCGCCGCCGACTCGTCGCGTCTGGTGCAGGCGATCCAGGCGGGCGGCACGAGGGCGCCGAAGGTGACCGGCCGCGTCGAGGGCTCCGGCCAGGACCGCCGGCTGCGCTACGCGGTCAGCGGCCTCCCGGCCGGGTCGAAGATCGCGTTCGTCGAGTCCGGGCGGGGCGGCGGCGGGAACATCGGCGCCGTCGACGCGAGCGGATCGGGCACGCTGCCCTTCCACCCGGCCGCCGGCGCACCCGGCAAGCGCGAGATCCAGGCGATCATCACCGCCCCCGACGGCTACCTGAGCGCTCGCATGGTGCTCGGCAGCTACACCGCTCCGCGCCCGCCGCGCCCGGCGCGGGCGACGAAGCTGACCGTCAAGCGCTCGGGCTCGCGGCTGACGCTGCGCTGGCGCGGCGGCCGGTTCGCGGCGCGCCAGCAGGTCGACATCCACAGCAGCACCGGGCTGGAGATCACCCGGATCGTTCGTGGATCGACCACCTGGTTCCCGCTGCCCGCGGCGGGGACCAAGTTGGTGATCAAGATCACGGGCACGTCCACCGCGCAGGTGGTCGGGACGACCGCGCGGTTCAACCGGACGGTGCCGCGGGCCAAGAAGGTCGTCAAGAAGAAGAGCCGGTGAGGCGGCGCTAGAGGCCAGGACGGTCCCATGGCGGGCGGGCGCGCGTATAGTCGCGCGCCACCGTGCCGCTCGCGCCCTCAGGTCTCGACGCGCCCCAGCTCGTCGGCCGCCGGCACGAGCTGGCGACGCTGGGCGCGGTGCTCGACGGCGCGTTCACGTCGCGGGGCCCGACGGCGGTCGAGCTGGTGGGGGAGCCCGGCATCGGCAAGACGACGCTCCTCGCGCGCCTGGCGCAGACCGCGGGCGCGCGCGGCGCCCTCGTGCTGGAGGCGCGCTGCTCGGAGTTCGAGCGCGACGTCCCGTTCGGGCTCTTCGTCGCGGCGCTGGACCCCTATCTGGAGCGCACCGGCGACGTGTCGTCCCTGGACGCCGAGCACCGCGCGTGGCTGGCGACGATCCTCCCGTCGGTTGAGCGGCACGCGGTCGCGGTCGCGGCGGGACCGGAGCGTCACCGGCTGCACCGCGCGTTCGGCGCGCTGCTGGAGCACATCGCCGCGCGGCGCGGGCTCGTGCTCGCCTTCGACGACGTGCACTGGGCCGATCCGGCCTCCGCCGCGCTGCTGGCCTCGCTCGTGCGGCGCCGGCCGGCGGCCCGCATGCTGCTGGCCGTCGCCTATCGGCCGCACCAGGTCGGGTCGGCGCTGGGCCCGCCGTTCCTGGAGGCCGCCGGCGAGGGGCTGACGAAGCGGATCGCGCTGGCGCCCCTCGCCGACGGCGAGGCCGAGCAGCTCGTGCCCCCGACGCTGCCCGAGGCGACGCGCCGCTGGATCCGGACCGAGAGCGGAGGCAACCCGTTCCATCTGCGCGAGCTGACGCGCGCGGCGGTGCCGGGCGCCGCGGTCTCCTCCGCGCACGCCGAGGCGCCGCGCGGCGACGTGCCGCTCGCCGTCCGCGAGGCGCTCGTCGGCGAGACCCGGCCGCTGACGGCGACCTCGCGGCGGCTGCTCGAGGCGGCGGCCGTGGCGGGCGATCCGTTCGACGTCGGGTTCGCCGGTGAGCTGGCCGAGCTGCCGGCGCCCGCGGCCCACGCGGCGCTCGACGAGCTGCTGTCGGCCGACCTCGTGCGCCGCACGGAGGCGCCACAGGCGTTCCGGTTCCGCCACCCGCTGGTCCGGCGCACCGTGTACGAGACGACCAGCGCGGGGCGGCAGCTGAGCGCCCACGCGCGCGCCGCCGCGCTGTTGACCGCCGGGGGCGCGGTGCCCGCCGCGCTCGCGCACCACGTCGAGCAGTCCGCGCGACCGGGCGACGGCGCGGCCGTCGACCTCCTCGTGCGCGCCGGGGCCGAGGTCCTCGGCAGCGCTCCGCAGACCGCCGCGCGCTGGCTGACCGCGGCGCGCCGGCTGCTCGGCCAGTCCGCCGATCCCGAAGGCCGCCGGCCCGCCGTCCTGTCCGCGCTGGCCGGCGCCCTGGCCGCCGCCGGGCGCTTCGCCGACAGCCGGGCGGTGCTGCTCGAGGTCCAGGCGTCGCTGCCGGCCTCCGAGGCCGCCGCCCGCCTCGCGATCACGGTGCAGTGCGCGGCGCTGGACCGCATCCTCGGCGACCACGACGGCGCGCGCGCCCGGCTGGTGATCGCCCTGGACGACCCCGCGGCGCGCGACGGCGTCATGCTGCGGCTGGAGCTGACCGCGCACGCGTCGCTGCGGTCCGACTTCCCGGCCATGCGCCTGCACGCCGTCGAGGCGCTGGAGGACGCGACGGCGCTCGGCGACACGGTCCTGTGCGCGGCCGCGACGGCCGCGCTGGCCATGGCGGACTACTCGGTCGGCGCGTTCGCGGCGGCCGGCGACTCCTGCGGGCGTGCCGCCGAGCTCGTCGCCCGCGTGGACGACGCCGCGCTGCGCGGCCGCCTGGAGATGCTGCTCTACCTCGGGTGGGCGGAGTACTTCCTGGGGTCCTGCGACGCGGCGCTCGAGCACTTCACCCGCGGGACCGAGGTGGCGCGCGCGGCGGGCAGCGCGATCCTGCTCATCGAGCTGATGGTCGGCGAGGCCCTCGCGCTCGGCGCGCGCGGGCGGCTCGCGGAGGCGCTCGACGTCGCCGACGGCGCCGTCGAGGACGCCCGCCTGCTGGGCAGCCCGCAGACGCTGGTCTGGGCGCTGTTCGCCCAGACGACCGTCCTCGAAGCGGCCGGCGACCCCGCCGCCGCGGTCCGGGCGGGGGATGAGGCGGCCGCGGCCGCGGCGGCGCTCGAGCCGTCGTCGATCGTCGCGGGGGTCGGCTCGGCCCTGGCCTCCGCGCTCGTGGCGACCGGTGAGGGGACCCGAGCGGTGGCGGTGCTCCTGGAGCTCCAGGGCGGACCCGAGCTGCCGCGGTTCTTCCCCGGCCAGCGCGCCGCCTGCTACGAGCTGCTGACGCGCGCGGAGCTGCTGCGCGGACGGCAGGACGCGGCGGCCGCGTGGGCCGGACGCGCCCGGGCCGCCGCCGGCGACCTCCCGCTCGCGCACGCCATGGCGGACCGCGCCGAGGCCGAGGTCCTGCACGCGAGCGGCGAGCCCGCGCGGGCGGCCGTCCTCGCGCTCGCCGCCGCGGACGCCACCGAGACGCTGGGCCTGCCCGTCGAGACCGCGCGCTCCCGGATCCTGGCCGGCCGCGCGCTGGCGGCGGCCGGCGATCGTGACGGCGGCGCGACGCAGCTCCGCGAGGCCGAGGCGCTGCTGCAGGCCTGCGGGTCCGAGCACCTGCGCGGCGAGGCGGTGCGCGAGCTGCGGCGCATCGGGCGGCGGGTGAACCGCGCGGGCCGGCGAGGGCGGCCGGACGCCCGCGGCGCCGCGGCGCTCACCGGCCGCGAGCTGGAGGTCGCGCGGCTCGTCGCCGCCGGCCGCACCAACCGCGCCGTCGCGGCGGCGCTCTTCCTCAGCGAGAAGACGGTGGAGAGCCATCTCGCCAACGCGTTCGTCAAGCTCGGGGTGCGCTCGCGCCGTGCGGTCGCCGCGGCGCTGGGCGACGCCCGCTGAGCACCGCCGCGCGCCGGGTTTGTCGGCCCGCTCTGCGGCCTGCCTCGCAGGGCGTCATGCCCGGGCGAGCGGCGCACGCGGATTGACGGCGTGCCTCCGCGCCCTACCTCCGATGGGGAGTCCGCCCTCGAGTACCAGGAGGCATGCATGATGAGCAGCCAGACCCCCGGCGACCGCGGCCCCGTCCGCGCGCGCCGCACCGTCGCCAGCTACGACAACTACGCCGACGCCGAACGGGCCGTCGACTACCTCGCCGACCAGAAGTTCCCGGTCGAGCGCGTCTCGATCGTGGGCCGCGACCTCAAGCTCGTCGAGCAGGTGATCGGCAGGATGACCCTGGGCCGCGCGGTGCTCAACGGCGCGCTGTCGGGTGCGCTGGCGGGCCTGCTGATCGGCTGGCTGTTCACCGTGTTCGACTGGACCGACCCCGTGGTCGCCCGCGGCTGGCTGATCCTCGACGGCTTCTGGTTCGGCGCGCTGGTCGGTGCGCTGTTCGGCCTGATCGCGCACCTGCTCACCGGTGGCCGCCGCGACTTCGCGTCGATCGGCGCGCTGCAGGCCGACCACTACGACCTGCTCGCCGACGAGGAGGTCGCCGACGAGGCCGAGCGCCTGATCGCCGGGCTCCCCGCGGCGCCGGCCCGCGACGAGACACGCTTCTCCCGCGGCTCCCGGACGCCCCCTGGCCGGCGCGTCGGGTCGGCCTAAGCCTCCGACCATGGCCACCATCGCCGTCCGCGCCACCACCCTGCCGAGATGGGTTGTTCCACGGCTGGTGATGGGCTGGCGCCGGCGTCGGTGACGTTCCGCTCGGCGCGTGCATCGCGGTGCGACGCGTGGTCTGTCGGCGACGACGGCGGGTGGGCCGCGGGCGTTGGTCGGTCTCGCCCAGGCGCCGTGTGGGCCGCCGGCGCTGGGGGGCGGGGGGTGGGCCTGTTTGGCGCGGCGGGGCCGCGGTGTTCGGGCCCACCTGGGCGTCGATGGTGCCGCGGGGCGGGGTGGGCCTGTTTGGCGCGGTGGGGCCGCGGTGTTCGGGCCCACCCGGGGCGTCGATGGTGCCGCGGGGTGGGGTGGGCCTGTTGGCGCGGTGGGGCCGCGGTGAGTGGCACA
>NZ_DATHDY010000008.1:0-19859 GCF_035318805.1 Baekduia sp. | reverse complement strand
TCGCGCGCTACCGCGAGCGCATGCCGGTTCGCGTGCCCGGGATCGAGGAGGTCGCCCGCGGGCTGCTCGAGGCCCTGGAGGCCGCCGACATCACGCATTGGCCGCCCGGCTGGGCCGTGTCGGACCGGCCCGCACCACTGTGGGCGATCTCCGGCGACCTGGCGTTCCCACTCGCCAGGACGCCCACGCCGGGCCGCTGGCTGGCGGTCACGTGCCTGCGCCGGGGGCGCGGATGACGGGGGCGTTCTGCGGCTCGCGCGGGCGCGCGCCGCGAGGCGTCAGCCCGTTTACACCGAACCGTCCGTTCGGGCCCGGTCGGCTATACTTCCATGTCCGCCGCGGGGTGGAGCAGTCTGGTAGCTCGTCGGGCTCATAACCCGAAGGTCGCAGGTTCGAATCCTGCCCCCGCTACTCACGAAAGTCCCTGCTTGCGGGGGCTTTCGTCGTTTAAGCGCCAGCGTTCATCTGGGCTCGTGGTTCTAATAGGGTTCCAATTGGGGCGAGGGTGATCCGGTGCGCCGCGCGACATAGTGGTCGTGATGGCGCGGCGCTCGTATGGATCCGGTCGGCTGTTCGTGCGGGCCGACAGCAATGGTCGGGAGACCTGGTACGGCTCGTGGCGGGTCGGTGGGCGGCGAGTCAAGCGGCGGATCGGGCTCAAGCGTCGGGCGTCGACGAGCGAGGGCTTGACCCGGACCCAGGCCGAGGCCGAGCTGCGCCGGCTGATGGGCACCGAGGTCGTGCTCGCCGGCCCGCAGCGCAAGACGATCGAGGAGGCCGGTGCGCTCTAGGTCGAACACCTCGAGCACGTCATGGAGCGCAAGCGCACGACGATCCACGACTACCGGGGCTACCTGCGCCGCCACCTCGTCCCGTTCTTCGGCGCGCGGCCGATGGACAAGTTCGATCGCGCGTTCGTCGAGAACTACCTGCTGGCCAAGAAGCGCGACGGGCTGTCGTCCAAGACGGTGTGCAACCACCTCAACTTCCTGCACGGGCTGTGGTCGTTTGCCATCAAGCGCGAATGGGCGCTGAAGAACCCGGTCGCGCTGGTCGACCGTCCGCGGATGCCGCGCTTCAAGGAGCGGCGGATCCAGTTCCTCGCGCGCGAGGAGCTCGACGCGGTGGTGCGCGCGGTCCCGGGCGATGTGCTCGGGTCGGTCGAAGGTCCGCTCTATTTGATGGCGGCGATGACCGGGCTGCGGCAAGGCGAGTTGATTGCCTTGCGCTGGATCGATGTGGACTGGAGCGCGTCGCGGATCCGGGTGGCTGACTCGTATGTGAGGGGCGCGTTCGACTCGCCCAAGAACCACCGCGGGCGGTCGGTGCCGATGGCCGACCGGCTGGCCGGAGAGCTGGAGCGCCACTTCCAGGCCTCGCGATGGCGGGCGGAGAACGACCTGGTCTTCGCCATCCCGTGACCGGGCATGTGTTGGACTCGTCGAAGGGGCGCAAGCGGTTCTACGTCGCGCTGGAGCGCGCGGGCGTGCATCAGATCACCTTCCACGGGCTGCGGCACACGTTCGGCACGCAGATGGCGGCGGCCGGCGCGCCGATGCGCGCGATCCAGGAGTGGATGGGCCACGCGGACATCTCGACGACGGAGATCTACTCGCACTACGCGCCGGACCCGACGGGCTGGGTGGCGTTCGCGCAGAAGGCGCTGAGGGCGCGCGGAGGCGGAGGCGCCCAGAACTGGTTCGGTTCAGCTGAGAACGCGATCTGCGAACAAGCGCGCCGATTCGACTTCGTCCCGCCGAATCGCGAGCGCTCGGCCTACGGCTGTGTGGTGCGGCGCTGGATCCACGCGACGCCGTCCTCGCGCGTCACTTTGCATGCGGCGATGTCCTCGACCATGGACGCGTCGATCGTGACGTCCTCGCTCTTCCAGTGCCGGCCGTTGGCCTCCAGGAAGCGGGCAGTGAGCAGGAACGCCGCGCGCTTGTTGCCGTCCGGCAGCGGATGGTTCTGGGCGAGATGCGCGATGACCACCGCGGCCTGTTCCAGCAGCTCTGGATAGGCGGACTCGCCGCCGAAGGACGCGAACGGCGCGTGCACTGCGGACTCGGCGAGTCCGATGCGCGGCAGTCCTTGAAGTCGGTCGGGTGACGTGCCGAGCAGGAACGCGAGCGAGGTAGTCGCCGAGTGTCGGGGTCCGGCGCTGGTCGGGCACCAGGCGGGTGCTACTGGCCGAGCCGGTCGAAGGTCGCCCGGTGCTCGGCGACGAAGCGCTCGGCGAACGCGAGGTTGTCGGTGCGCCCTTCATTGCGTGCAGGCTCGGCGAGCTTGGCTCCGAGGGCGCGGACGTCGTCATCGTCGAGGGCGTAGCGCGTCTGGAGGTCGGCGATGACCTGCTGCACGAGCTCGTCGGTGATGTCGCGGCCGGCCACTGCGCCAGTGTAATCGCGAGCCGTGACGCTGCCGCGATGATCGGAAGGGCACCCTGTCGCACGCAGCGTGCGGGGGCGGAGACGTCCAACGCCACTTGGCCCGAGCTCCGCTCATCCAACTCAGCTGGACTCCGAGTTGGATCGTCCTCCGTCTGCGGCTGTCCAAGACGGGACCGCGGAGCCGCGAGCACCGCGAGCCGTCGAGGGGACTCCCGTTTGTGCCGACCGTCAACAGGCGCCGCGCGCCGCGGTGCTTGTCGATCTACTTGTGTCGTTGTGTCGTTGTGTCGTTGTGGCGCGTGACGACAGTTCGGATTTCGGTGACCGAGAACAATTTCATCGCGACGCCGCGACGCGCCCGATCCATGAGCTCGCGGCGTCCCGCCACGAGAGGGTCGGCCATCGCGCGGCCGCGGCCATCGGGCCATGCTCGACGCCGAGCCGATCGGGCGCTGCCTCCCTTGCGAGGGTGGCGTGAGCCACGGGTCGATGCGGCGGGTGTGCCGTCGGTCCGCCGAGCGGGGCGTACCCGTCCGGTCGATCCGCTGGAGTTCGGGTCATGAACGATCGGGAGTTGCTGGACGAGGTGCGGCGCCTGAGGGCTGAGGGCCGTCCGCCGAAGGCGATCGCTCGTGCTCTGGGCGTCCGCCCGGCCGTCGTTGCGCCGCTGGTGCGGCAGGTCGCCGCAGAGACGCCTCAGGTCCCGGTCGAGCGGGCCGAACTCGCCGGATGCTGGATCAGTCCGGCCTGGAGTCGCGAGCTGCTCTTCGAGGAGCGTGACGGCTGGAACGACGTCGATCTCGGGCCAGACGGACCGGCCGGCATCGTCCTCGTGCTCGTCGCGCGAGCACCGCGTGGCGGCAACGTGAGCGTCTGCGGCTATCTGGTCGACACGTTCTGTCTCGGCGTCAAGAACGCGATCGGGCCCGAGGTCATGCACAGGCGCGAGCTCGCGTCGTTCGTGCGCAGGTACTTCCGCGCGTTTCCCAGCCCTGCCGTCCGTGTGCCGCTCGAGCTTGCTCGGCATGTCGTGCACGGTGCCGTGGCGTTCGCGGCCGGTCTTGGGTTCGACGCGCATCCGGACTTCGCGGCTGCGCGTGGACATCTCGGCGAGCTCGAGGAGCCCTGCGCGATCACGTTTGGACGCAGTGGCCGGCCGACGTACGTACCCGGCCCATACGACGATCCCACCGCGACGTTGGACACGCTTGCGCACGCGGTAGGCCCCGACGGCTTCGTCGTCGCACCATGATGAACGGCGGCGATCTCTGTCCGGCGACGCGGCCATCCTGCAGGTCGTGAGCAAGCGAACCGCGCAGCATCGATCGTTGTCGGCGGCGGCCGCTGGCCCGTCCCTGCTCGACGCCATCGCGAGCGGCCAGTTCGACGATCAGCTCACCGCTCTTGCGGAGGCCATCGACGCCCGCCGCCACCTGGTGGACACCGTTCGCTCGGCCACCGCCCTTGCCGCGCTTGAAGTGGGCGACCTGGTTCGCATCAACCATGCCGTCAGCCCGCGGTACCTGGCGGGGATGGGGGCGACGATCGTCGAGATCGACGACCATGCCGTCACCCTTCGGTTGCAGCGGCCGGTCGGCCGGTTCGCGTCCGGGGTGCTCCGGTGCTCTCCGTTGGCGCTCGACAGACTCCCGCGTGCCGCCGCGGTCGAGGCCGCTATCGCGACGGCTCAGGTGTCCTCGAGCAGCGAGCCCTGAGCCGCGCCATCGGTGCGGCGGACTTACACGCCGCCCTCGAAGACCTCTGACTCGAGGAACGCGAGCATCAGCTTGTCGTGCGCGCGGTAGCGGAGGGCCTGGGTCTCGAGTCGGATCGCCTCGGCGTAGGTGGGGCCGTCGGCGGCGTGCTCGCCGACGCGCCGGGCGACGATCTCCCGGGTCGCCCAGGCGTAGACCGCGTTGGCCGCGACCTCGACCTCGAGCATGCGGTAGGGCAGGTACTCGCGGACGCGGCGCTTCGACAATCCCCCGCGGCGAGCGGCGCGCTCGAGAGCACGGAACTCGCGGCGTCCCTCGTAGACGGTCACCACGCCGGTAGCTTTCGTGAGCCGGGAACGGTCCCGCAGCTCGCTCAGAAGGCCGGCGCCTCCACGGCCGCGACCTACCGGGTTGTGGAGCTCGCTGAGCAGGAGGGCTTTCTCGAGCGAGCCCCCGCGGGCCGCTGGGCAACGTGCGCTGGCGTGGACTGCTGGAGCGGTGGAGTCGCGACTACCGCTTCGCGTGCAACAACGTGACGATCAGCGCGCTGGCGCCTCGCGGGATCGACGATCTCGTCAGCCGCCTGCGCAACGCAGATGAGGACTTCGACTACGCCGTCACCGGGTCGCTTGCGGCGCAGCGCCTCGCGCCCTACGCGCCGGCACGCGCGGCCGCGATCTATCTCCGGGACTTTGATCGGGCGCTGGCACACCTCGACCTCCGGCCGATCGACAGCGGCGCGAACGTGCTGCTCGTGGCCGGGGACCTCGACGTCGTCTTCGAGCGCACCAACGACGACGACGGCATGCGCGCCGTCACACCGAGTCGGCCGCCGTCGATCTCCTGAACGGCTCAGGCCGCAATCCGGCCGAGGGCGAGGAGCTCCTCAACTGGATGGAGACGCATGAGTCTGTCTGGCGACGGTGACCTGACCGTCCGGGCACGTCGGCGCTCCTTGACGCCCTCGAGGCCCTCGCACCGCACGCCGACGCGGTCGTCGTCATCGGCGCACAAGCGTTGTACCTCCGAACCGGCGCGGCGATCGTCGCGCTCGCCGAGGCGACCAAAGACACGGACATCGCCCTCGACGTCCGCGTCGTTGGGGACGAACCGCTGGTCGAGCAGGCGATGAAGGACGCGGACTTCACGGCAGACCCGGCCGGCGATCCCGGTCGGTGGCTGAGCCGGGACGGCGTGCCGGTCGACCTCATAGTCGCCGAGGCCCTCGCCGGACCACCCGGCGAGCAACCGCCGCGGCGCGCGCATTCCGCCTCACTCCAAGCGCGCCACACGCCGGGCTGTCGGCCGCGACGCCGCCATGGTCGACCACAGCCGGGAGACGGTCTCGGCGCTGAGCCCGGCTGACTCGCGCACCTACGAGGCCAACGTCGCAGGACCGGCGGCGCTGCTCGTCGTCAAGCTCCACAAGATCGCCGAGCGCCGCGACACCCCAACGCGTCTCGTCGACAAGGACGCCCACGACGTCCATCGACTTGGCCACCGACCTGATGGCGGCCGTCGAGCGGCCAACGCGCTGACGCTCTGACCTCACTGGTCGGGGACGAGCCCGGCCTGGGCGTCCGCGGCGCCGTCGCTGCTCTGCCGCGCGACGAGGAGATCACGCAGGAGGCAACGCGGCCGCCAGGGCGCGAGCGGTCGCGTCGATCTGCGCGAGCGTGAACGGTCCGCTCGCGTTGAGCCGCTTGGCCAACGCCTTGCGGTAGAGCAGTAGATGCGAGCGCATCTTGGTGGTGCCGAGGAGCGGCAGGTCGGCCTTGGTGAAGCAGAGCACGCCTTGGATCGGCCACGATCGCGCCGCGTCTCCCAGCGCGACTTCGACGGCCGCGACCTGGCGATCGAGACCGTCGATGAGCTTCGTGCGGTCGCGGCCCGCGATCAAGAGCTTGGACTTGCCGAAGAGCGGCGTGGAGACGCTGACCTTGCCCTTCCAGTCCTTGGCGTCAATGACGAAGATGCCGTTCGGGGAGATGGCGAGGTGATCGATGTTGCCGCGTCCGCGAGGCAGGCGGCGGTCGTGCAGCAGCACCGTCGGGCCGCCCGCGGTTCGGGCCTCGAGGGACCCGGCCACGGCGGCCTCGCCGCGAGCGCCGCGGAGGAAGGCGAGCTCGTGTTGTGGCTCGTCGCGGAGGGCGAGCAGCAACCCGCCGATGTGGGGGTGCGCATGACGCGTTCGCTGCTCGCGGTTGTGCTTGCGCCGCTCGTGCTCTCGAAGGGCGCTGGCGCCCGGGGTGCCGCGGTCGATCGGCTGCTGCCGTGCTGGGGCGGATGCCGGACCCGGGGGAGCTGGCGGGACGAGGCAGCTGAGGCAGGTGACGGCGCGGGCGTCGGCGTCCCAATTCGCTTGGCTGCCCGCCGCGAGCTCGGTGGCACAGCGCGCGCACTGGTCGGGGCGACGCAGCTTGAGGATCCGCGAAGGCATGCTCACTTATTCGGTGCAGGCTGATTGCCACTTGACCGGTCGTTCGTCCAGACTGCAACCGGGCAGCGTGTACGCGTGTCGGGCGCTCAAAGCTCGGGGCCGAGGTCGTCCATCGACGGCTCTATTGGGCGCGCGAGTTCGCGCGGAGCATCGCGGGCGACCGACAGCGCTGCCTCGCGCATCTATGCCTCCCGCGCCGCGAAGCCCGGCCGGCCATCCCCGAGCATCTCGCTCAGTCGGTTGCTCGGGTCGAGCATCGCTGTGCGCGCTGCGTGACGGTCAACCGGGTCGGACGCCGCGACATGTGTTTCCGGCGGTCGGAGCGGATCGGTGCGGGTGGCCTCGTCAGCTTGGTCCGGCTTGTCGAGAGCGTCGCGACGACATCCTCGTCCAGGCCATCAGGCTCGGCCTCTAGCCCGGGCAGCGCGCGCTCGACCGAGCCGGGGGAGACGACGTAGAACCGGGCCTGGTCGCGGTGCGGATCAAGGGCGCGTTCGAGCCGGCGGCCGAGGAGCTGGACCCGGACGTCTACGACCATGACGACGCGTGCCCGCTGTGCGGGACGCAGCGGGTGCAGGCGCGCGACCTGACGCTCGACCTGCGTCGCGTCCCCAAGCGCGGCGGGTTCGCCCAGACGCTCGCCGACGAGCGGATCGTCGATCAGCACGTGGCGGATCTGCTCGCCGACGAGGAGTTCACCGGCGTGTCGCTGCGTCCCGTCCACCACCGGACGGCGACCGGGGACGAGACGATCGACCCCAAGCGGTTCCCGGCCGGCCGCGAGCTCCTCGCCCGGGCCGAGGCGGAAGTCATCCGGCCCGGATCGTGGCGGTACTTCGTGTGGCTGAACCGGCCGGAGCAGCAGGAGCTCCGCGACGCCCTGCACGCGCAGGCCGCCGCCGAGCACGGGCGCCGCGCGGCACGCCGCCCACCACCGCCGCCCTGGTACCAGCTGGTCCCCGACGGCGACCGCGCGCAGATCGCTCCGACGACCCTCGTCGGCATCACACCGTTCGCCGATGCCGCTCAGAACGAGAGCTCGCGCTGCCCGCAGGGCCACGTCGCCGGCCTCAACCTGATCTCCGAGCTGCACCTCGACGCCGCCACCTACCCGGCCCCCGACCTCGTTGCGACCGAGCAGCTCGTCGGCGTCCGTCGCGGCCTCCTGCAGCCGGTCCCGCTGCTGGTGATGTCGCCGCGGCTGCGTGGCCTGCTCGTCGAGCACGGCATCAAGGGCTGGGAGACCGAGGTGGCGTACCTCGACTGAGGCGCGCCGCGCCCACCCTGGCGTCCAGGGCTCTCGTCGTTCTCGGCCGGCGTTGCCTTGTCCGTTGGCTGACGCGCCGGGATAGTTTTCGTCAGCTCGTCGGTGCGACGCATGTACCGCGGATTTCCGGGACATGGCCCAAGGAGCGCGAACTCCATGGCGTGCCGCGGACTGGCTCCAGCCGCGCTGGCCGAAGAGCAGCCGGCTCGTGCCGGCATCGAGGTGCTCGACGAGTGTGGGCAGCGTGACGTCGACCATCGTCGCGTCGAGGTTGACCGCGAACGCGCAGAGGCACACGCGGCGAGGGCGAGCGCGCGGCGGGAGAGAGAGGCATGGCGCTTACACCGCGGCGAGGACCGTGGTGTCGACGATGGTGCGCACGCGGCCGGTCTGCACGTCGTAGACGTGGCCGGAGATCGCGACGCGGTCGGGGATCGCTGAGCTCGCGCGCAGCCGCGCGACGTCCTCGCGCACGGTGGCCTCCGGGTCCAGGACGGCGCGCGCGACCAGCGCGGCGGGTTCGGTGTCGATGCGCTCGGCGTACCGAGTGCGGAGGCTCTCGTCGGCCAGCAGCGCGGTGCCGCAGAGGGTGTGGTGGACGACGGCGACCTCGAACAGCGGTCCCTCCGGTGCGGCTGCCTCGGCTATCTGCCCGATGAACGCCAGGTCCTCGACGACGGCGGTGGTGACGCGGCCTCCGGCGTTGCGCAACACGGCGGCGTCGCCGAGCCGCAGGCTGAAGATCACGGCCGGGTCGACCCGCGGGTCCAGGCAGGTCAGCACCGCGATCCGCAGCCGCGGCATGATCGTCGCGTCCTCATGGCCGCCGCTCTCGGCGAAGGCCGCGTTGCGCTCGCGCACGGCATCGAAACGGGACATCGCGGTGCTCCGATCAGCTAATGTTGCATCTACACCTTCGAACGTAGCAAGCAGGTGATGTAGGTGCAACACGCCGCTGAAGACTTCGCCGCCGAGATGGCGCAGCTCTGCATGGGCTCGCGGATCGGCCGGCTGCACCGGGTCGTCGCGCGCCGCTTCGAGCTCGCGCTCGCGCCGACGGGCCTGACCCCGCCGCAGCTCGAGATCCTGGCCGCGCTCACCGTTGCCGGCGGCGCCGTGACGCCGTCGGCGCTGGCGCACGTCCTCGCCGTCGAGCGCTCCACGATGAGCCGCAACCTCGCGCTCATGCGCGAGCGGGGCTGGGTCGAGCCGGCCGAGCTGTCGCCGAGCGGCCGCACGACGACCGTCGCGATCACGACGGCGGGAGGCGAGACCTTCACCAACGCGCGTCGCGCCTGGCGCGAGGCCCAGGACGCCGTCATCGGCGCGCTCGGCGCCGGCGCGCCCACCGCGCTCGATGACTGGCTCACCGGCCTCGGCGTCCCCGTCCCCTCCGTCGAGGTCGCGGGCTAGATCGATTGGCAGGCCCGCCGATCACCGAGCGAGCGTGCGTATGGGCGCGCTGCGGCGGTCAGTGATGAGGGGGCGGAGGCAATCGTCGCCGGCTGGCCTCGCGTGCCCTGAACTCGCCGACATCCTGCCGGTGAACCCGCGACAGGTGATCGCCCTGATCGCTGACGCGACCGACGCCGAGCTCGACGACGCGCGAGGCCTCGCCCATACCATCGCCGACGACCTCGCTCCCCAGGCTGAAGCAGCTGAGGCCTCGGCACGGCCGGGATGGGCACCGAGCCGGCCGCGCTGCGCGCTGGGATCGAAGGCGCCATCGACGATCTGCGCGAGCTCGTAGACGGCGTCATGCCCGCGCTGCTGACCGCTCGCGGACTCCCCGCAGCGGTCGGCGACCTCGCCGACCGGCTGCCCTCACCGGTCGCACTGCGCGTCGACGGACTCGACGAGCGGCTCAGCCCGGCGATCGAGTCCGCCGCCTTCTTCGTGGTCTCCAAGGCCATCGTCAACGCGGTCAAGCACGCGGGCCCGGGCAGCCTGATCGTCGCGCTCGAGCGGGCCGACGGCCACCTGCGCATCGAGGTCGGCGACCGCGGCGCCGGCAGGGTGCGCCTCGACGGCGGCGGGATGCGCGGGATGGTCGACCGCGTCGCCGCGCTCGACGGCACCCTGACGGTCGACGCCCGGCCCGGCGGGGGAACCCGGGTCGCGGCGGTGATTCCGTGCGGTCCGTGATCGGTGATTGGCGCCTGGACTGGTTCGGTTCAGTTGAGAACCCGATCTGCGAACAAGACGCTACTCTGTTCGGTTCAGATGGATAGCCGCGCTGCGAACAAGTCTGCGGGTGCTGGCCCTGGACGGCCGTCCCGTGAGGTCGTCTACGAGCGACTCTACGTACAGACCGCTGAACTGCGCACGCGTCTCGGAGGCCTGCCGTCGCCGATCGAGGCTCGAGACATCTGGCGCGGGATCTGGCTGGCCGAGGCCCATCACTCGACCGCGATCGAAGGCAACACGCTGGTCATGCAACAGGTTCAGCAACTCCTCGATCAAGGACGTGCCGTCGGCAACAAGGAGCTGAGGGAGTACATGGAGGTTCGCGGCTATGCCAACGCCGCGGACTGGGTGTACGGGCACGGAATCGAGCCGGGGGACTGGCAAACCGATGAGCCCATCACGCTGACGGACCTCCGCCACATCCACAAGCTGGCGCTCGACCTGGTCTGGGACGTGGATCCTCACCCCAGCGCAACGCCGCGGGAAGTTCCGGGGTCGTTCCGTGAGCACGACATCGAGCCGTTTCCCGGCGGCATGCGCCCACCGGCGTTCACGGACGTCCCAAGTCAGATGGAAGTGTGGGTTCGTGAGACCGCTCTGCTTCGCGAAGCGGACGCCGCGACGTTCCCCGAGGCAATGGCGAGGAGCCACGCACGCTTCGAGCAGATCCATCCATTCCTGGATGGGAACGGGCGAACCGGACGGCTCGTCTTGAACCTGCTGCTGGTGCGCCTCGGTTATCCGCCGGCCATCATCTACAAGCGTGAGCGAGCACAGTATCTCCGCGCGCTGCAGCGAGCTGATCAGGGCGACTTCGGAACGCTGGGCGAGTTGCTCGCACGCGCCGTGCTCGACAACCTCTACAAGTTCATCGTGCCCGCTGTCGCGGGACCGGCTCGGCTCGTACCGCTGCCCGCCCTCGCCTCGGAGCGGATCTCCGCCGATGCACTTCGAGTCGCTGCCGCCCGCGGTCGGCTTGAGGCATCGAAGGGCGAAGACGGCATGTGGCGGAGCTCCCGTCAGTGGGTTGAGCACTACCTCTACGATCGACAGGCAAGACGGCCGACAACCTGAACCGGCTGCCAGCTTCGCCGCTCGGCGACCCAGCGCTCGAGGACGGAGCGCAGGAAGCGGACGTGCTTGCCGACACGCACGCACGGGAGCTGGCCGGTGCCGGCCGATGCCGGTGACGATCTGGTGGGCCGGATGCCGTCAGGTGCCGCGGCTATCGTCGCCTCATGCGCGAGGTCGGGCGAAACGATCCTTGTCCCTGTGGGAGTGGCCGCAAGTACAAGCGCTGCTGCCTGGAGGTCGAGCGCGCGGCGCTCCGTGTCGCGGCCGAGCTCGAGGAGCGGGTGCTCGAGCTCGGCTCCTTGGTACGTGACGAGGCGGGCCCTGAGTGGCGGACGGCGTACGAGCGCCATCTTGCGCCGCTGAACCGGTTCGGCGCGGTGCCGGCCGAGCATGCGGCATGGCTGGACACGTGGCTGGTGTGCGACGGGCCGGTGCTCGGCGGGCGTACGCCGCTGGAGGCCCTGGCGGTGGAGCCGCAGCCGATCGACGCGGCATTGCAGCGCAGCTCGATCTGCGCGTGGTGGGCTCGCGGCACGGCGTTCCCGCTGCCGGCGACGCACTGGCGCTATGAGGAGCCGCTCGCGCTGCATAGTCGCCACGAGCCGTTCGGCGCGCTGTCTGACGGCGCGCTGCTGGTCGCGCGCGGCGTTGAGGTGGGCGACGCGCATGTGGCGCTCGTCGGCCGGCCGGTGGTGGTCGACGACGACGCGATCGACGACGTGTTGGCCCTTCTGCATGCGGCGCCCGACCAGGCGCTGTGCGCGGCGCTGCGCTGGCCGGAAGTGCGCGAGCACACGGCGGACGGCGATGTGGTCCAGCACTGCTCCCGCTGCTATGAGCTGGCAGACCCCAGCGCTGCGGTCGCACTGTTGCGCGCGGCCCCGGCGGTCACCGAGGATGTCGAGGCCGTGACCTATTGGGAGGACGACGTCGCCTTCAAGGTGTTCGGGCCGCCGATCACCGAGGTCGTCGAGCCTCCACACGAGACGGGAGTCGTGTGGGAGCTCTGCGGCGCGGACAGCGACGATGCTCCTCTGCTCGGCGAGCTGACCGTGTCGCCGGACGACGGCGATCTCACGCTCAGCGCGGCTACACGCGCTCGCGTCGAGCGACTTCTCGCCGCGCTACCCCAACCGTTGCGCGACTCGCTCGGTGCCGCCGTCTCCGAGGATCTCGATGTGCCAGACGTCCTACCGCGCATCAACCGGGAGCGCCTGCAGAGCCTCCTGCTTGCGTCGTGACCGTCGCGAGACATCGAGGATGACCGAGGGACTCGACAAGGACGGCTGATCGCTCGTGGCCGAGCCGGACACCAAGGCGGCGCGCCGCGCTGCGCGTGAACGTGTCGGCCGGTATCACGAGGCGCGGCTCAAGGAGCTGCTCGAGCATGTGCGAGGCGGCTTTGCCCGCTACGAGGCCGGCGAGCTCGACGCGTTCGACCTCGACGGCGTCATCCACCAGTACACGCGCGCGGCGCGCGAGCTGTGGAAGTTCTGCGCCGTGACGGGATCCCAGGCCTTGTACACGGCGGGGACGCTGGACCACTGGGCTCAGGAGGGCGAGGAGCCGGACTGGTGGGATCGCGGAGCGCCGCGGCGGCCGCGCTGAGCGTTGCGACAAGTCAGCCCGAGGAGTTCGGTGGGAGGAGCGGGCGCTACTCGCCGAGCCGGTCGAAGGTCGCCTGGTGCTCGGCGACGAACCGCTCAGCAAACGCGAACCGCTCAGCAAACGCGAGGTTCTCGGTCCGGACGAGGCGCCGAGCACCCCTCGCCCTGAATCCGGGACTCGTGGCAGACGGAAGGGGCGGGCGTTTGACAGGCTCCGGGCCATGGCAGAGCGCGACCGCGATGCGGTGATGCAGGCCACGGCGCCGGCCCGGTGGCTGCTGGAGGCCGGGGTGGAGGGCGTGCCGTTGACCGCGACCCAGGCGCTGGCGCGCGCGGTGGTGCGTGACGCGGCGCTGCGATGGCCGATCTGGTGGGATGCCGAGCTGTTCGGGCCGCCCTACCGGGAGGCTGAGCTGGCACCGCTGACCGAGCTTCATGACGGTCTGCGACGGCTCAAGCTCGTGCGGCGTCGCGGTGGCAGGCTCTACGCCACCCCGCTGGGGCGCGATCTCCTCGCGCGCCCGGAGGCGTTGTTGGACTTGTTGGCGTCCGACCTGGGCGCCGGTGATGCCTACACCGACATGGTCGCCCGCGTGATCGTGGCGACGCTGGCGCGCGGATCGACGGACCGCCACGCTGACCTCGTGGCGCCGGCGTTGCGAGAGACACGCCGGGGTGGCTGGCGGGGCCCTGACTACGAGGTGCCCGACGAGCGCCATGTGTCCTCCACCGTCAGCGACGTCCTGATCCGCGGGGAGGGCTACGGGCTGATCGATCGTCAGGACGGCGCGTCGGATCCGCGCCGACGCCGCGAGCACATCGCGCTGTCGATGGCCGCGAGGTTGGTCTTGGGTCTCGGGCCCACTCCCGTAAGATCGCGGCCCATGGCGGTCCTGGTCTTCGATGCGGAGCTGACCAACGTGCGTGGCGTCCGGGCGCGACTCGCGGTGCGCGCCGACCAACCCCTCACCATGCTGCACGACGCCATCCAGGAGGCGTTCGGCTGGGACGACGATCACCTCTACTCGTTCTGGCTGGACGGCCGGTTCTGGGGCGACCGCGTGCAGGAGTACACGAGCCCCGTTGTGCCCGATGACGCGCCGCAGACCGCCGACGTCCCGCTGGCCGAGCTCGACCTCGCCACGGGTCAGAAGATCGCGTACGTCTTCGACTTCGGCGACGAGTGGCGGGTGCGCCTGACGCTGCGCGAGCAGACCGAGCCCGACGACGGTGCGTATCCCCGGGTCCTGGAGCGCAAGGGCACGGCACCGCCGCAATACCCGGACTACGACGACGAGGAACTCGTCGAGTGATCTGGGACGTCGCCGGCGTGCGCTGAGAGGGCAGAAGGTGGGTGCGGGCGCGACACCGGGGCGCGCATTCTTTGGGTCCTCGAGGGACATAGCCGCGCGGCAGGCTCCGTGAGCCCCAGGGCCTGCGCTTCGCTTCGTCAGTCACCCGCACCCAACCGCGGGAAAGGATCTCACCGTGCGGCAACGCGTCAAGTCCTAGGACATTGGTGCGAGCGCCGCGGCCGCGGCTTGCGGGCTGTCCCTAGTCCCGGGACTGCGGACAGCGGCAACAGCGGTAGGCGGCACGTTCTTGGGCAAATCGGTACTCAGGCCATTACCGTCGAGCTCGCCACAGGCGCGGTCCGCCAAAAGGCGGCCCTCGCCGGTCGTCGGTTACGGCCGGTCGCCTCGATGTCCGGCTGCGGACAGGACGGATGAACAAGTAGGTCCCCACGCGTGTGTTAAAGCGCACATGCCCATCTGCCGATGGTGTTGACGTGCGCGTGGCGACTGCGGTGATGCTGCTGTGCCTTGCCGCGGCGGGTGTGCTGATCGCCACGCCGCCCAAGCAGCGCGCCGTCCCCAAGCTCAGGGTCCGGGTCGTCGTCGAGCACCGCACCATCGAAAGCCGGCTGCCCCGCCGCACGAAGGTCAAGCGGGTCTACGTGGACGCTCCCGCTCCCGCTCCCGCTCCTGCACCGGCTCGGGCTCCCGTCACCTACGCGCGGGCGACACCCGTTCGGATCGTGCAGACCTACCACGCGCCGGCTGCGGCGCCGGCGCCCACGTCGCGGCCACGACCGGCCGCCCAGACATCACTTCCGACCGATGCCGCGTCGCTGCACCAATGGGAGGAAGCCCATCACCGCGACGCGCCGAACCACGACCAGCTCGAGCACCAGGGCAGCAGCGATGACTGAACCCACGCGCACGCCCGCCGAGAAGCAGGCCCTGCGTGAGCTCGTGGTGAGCGAACGCCGGCGCAAGCAGCGCAGTCGCTGGTCGTTGGCCGGTGCGAGCGCCGGCGCGGTGACCTCGGCGTCGCTGCTCGGCCTCGTCGTGACGGCGTGGCTGCGCCAGGAGCACCAGGACGTCCCGCGAGCGCAGGTACTCACCCAGCACAAGGTCATCGCGACCATCCGCTACGTCCGCCCGAAGCCTCGCATCAAGGTCGTGAAGGTGGTGCGTCATCGAGCCGTGACCCCCGCCGCGAGCGTTCAGCGAGTGTCTGCGTCGCTGAGCCCGGCAGCGTCGGTGCCGAGCAGGACCAGCGCGGTCGCGTCGGCCCCGGCGCCCGCCCCACGCGTGCAGGTCCAGATCTCGAAGCCGACACCGGCCGCGGCGCCCCCGCCGCCGCCCGTCAGCACCCACGCGTCGTGAGCGGCCACCACCACATCCATTGGCCGCGCGTCCTGGGCGGCGCCGCCAACGCGTTCGCGTGGCCGGTCGAGGTGGGCCGCGCCACCGAACCAGCCTTGCGGGAGCTGCTCGCGCGCTTCCAGGCGCGCGTCTCGCGCTTCGAGCCGGACTCGGATACCAGTCGCCTCAACGACGCCGGGGGCCGCCCGATCGACGTCGGCACCGAGCTGCGTGAGACGCTGGCCGCCTCTCGCTGGGCCGCCGAGCTCACGGGCGGCATCGTCGACGGCCTCGTCGCGACGTCGCTGCACCGTGCCGGCTACGCCGCCGGCGGTCATCCGCCGCGCATCGACGTCCGCACCGTCGCTCGTCCGGCGGATCGGCTGGCTCAGCCCGCCGCCTCCACGCGGCCATCGTTGACCGTCTCCGGCGATATCGCCTGCGTGCCGGCCGGAGAGCGCTACGACCCCGGAGGAGTCGGCAAGGGACTCATCGCCGACAGGGCCCTTGCGCTGCTGCGCGATGCCGGCGCGACGTCGGCCCTCGTCGAGCTCTCCGGTGACCTCGTCGGGTTCGCCGAGGAGCACCCGTGGCCGGTCAGCGTCGACCCGTACGACGATGGGGAGCCGCTCGCCGAGATCGACCTGCACGAGGGGGCGGTCGCGACGTCCGCGATCACCCGCCGGGCGTGGATCGACGGCGACGGCGCCCTCCAGCATCACTTGCGGTGTCCCCGCTCGGGTGAGCCGGTGTTCGGCCCATGGGTCGCCGTCACCGCCCTCGCGCCCACGTGCCTCGAGGCCGAGACACGTTCGAAGTGGGCGTACCTGACCGCCGACACGGCGCCGCTGGTCCACGGCGGTTACACCACCGGCTGGGACGGCGGCATCACGGCGATCGGCGGCATCCCAGCATGAGCAGCAGCCTCGACAGCCAGCTGCCGTGGATGGCCTCACGCGCGTGCGGGTTCGGGGCCTTCGTGACCTTCAGCGCCGTCGTCATGCTCGGCCTGCTCACCGCCAGCGGCCTGCTGCGCCGCGCCGGCTCGCGCCGCACGGCCGACCTGGCCGCGTGGCACCGGGTGCTTGCGCTCGTCGGCTGGCCGCTGATCGCCGCACACGGTCTGCTGCTGCTCGCCGACCCATGGCTGCATCCGACGCTGACGCAGATCGTGTGGCCGTTCGAGATGCACCTGCACAAGGCGTTCTGGGCAGGGTTGGGCGCCGTCGCCACGTTCGCGCTGGCCGTGAGCACCGCCACGCCATGGCTGCAGCGCCGGCTGCCCGCGGTTCCGTGGCCGGCGGTCCACCGCATGGCCAGCGTGATGGCCTACGTGTTGCTGTCGGCTCACGTCATCGGCGCGGGCAGCGATACCGGCGGTGGACTCGTCCGGTTCGCGGTCATCCAGGTCGTCGTCGTCACAGGCCTGATCGCGGTGATGCGCGTCGTCACGCCCAGGCTTCCGGCCGGGGCCGCCCGGCGCCGCTGACGCGCCGGCGGCGGTGTGATCGCGATCGAGGTCAGCGCGCGGTGGCGCCGATCACGCGGCGGCCGGCTCGACGAGCTGCTGCTCGACGCACGCCGCGAGTTGCGCTCACCCAGCGGGCGCTCCGGGACGAAGACGTACAGCTGGAGTCGCTGATCGGCGAGGCGCTCACGAACGTCGTCAAGCACGCCAAAGCCGGCCGCGCCAAGGTCAGGGCGTCTGTGGAGGACGGGATGCTCTACGTCGAGGTCGGCGACGACGGGATCGGAGGTGCCGATCCGGGCGGTCAGATCGTCGGTCGCATGACGTTGACCCCGAGGGTGAGCCAGAACGAGGGCGGCGAGCTTGACCTACATCCCGGGTGGAGGCGTCGACGCGGGTGCGTGTGCTGGCGGGGGAGACGGCGCCAGGAGCGGCGGGGCGACCGGCTGCGGTTGCCCGGGCGCCGCGGGCGGCGCCGGGCCAGTGCCGCCCGTCAGGTTCGGCGACCGGAGCGCAACGTGGGAGGCGTTGACCCCGCGCAGTGGCACGACCGGCCGGCCGGCCATCGCCGGGACCATGAAGTCGTGCCAGATGCGGGCGGGCACGCTGCCGCCCACGACCTGGGCGAAGCCGTCGAGGCTGGCCATCGGCGTCTCGGCTCCCGGGTAGCCGATCCAGACGCACGCGACGAGCTGGGGAACGAAGCCGCAGAACCAGGCGTCCTTGAAGTCCTCGGCCGTACCGGTCTTGCCCGCGGCCGGGCGTCCCGGGTCGGCGGCCGTCCCGGTGCCGCCGCGGATGACGCCGGTGAGCGCGTACGTGACGCTCCGAGCCACCCCCGGCGTCAGTACGCGGCTCCCGGTGGCCGACCGGCGGGGGCGGACCGCGCCGTCGGCGGTCACGACCCGGTCGAGCGCCTCGGCGGTGTGGTGGACGCCGCCGGAGGCGAGGGTCGCGAATGCGTCGGTCATCTCCAGCGGCGAGACGCCCTCCGGGCCGAGCGTGATCGCGCACACCGCCTTCAGCGGCGAGCGGATCCCCATCCGTCGCGCGGTGCGGACGATGTTCTGCGGTCCGACCCGGAGGGCGACCTGGGCGAAGATCGTGTTGACCGAGTGCGCAATGGCCTGCAGCAGGTCCATCGTCCCCGTCGCCTCGTCGGCGAAGTTGTGCACCACCCACGGGCCCTCGGCGTTCATGCAGCGGCGGTCGGGGATCGTCAGCGACGACGGGCCGTTCCAGACCGAGCTCAGCGGGATGCCCTGCTCGAGGGCGGTCGTGAGCGTGAACATCTTGAACGCGCTGCCCGCCTGGCGATGTGACTGGGTGGCGAGGTTGAACCGCAGACGCGGGTGGCCGGATGCGGCCGTCGCCATCGCCCGGATGGCGCCGCTGCCCGGGTCGATGGCCACCAGCACCGCGGCGGGGTCCGATGCTCGGTGGATCCAGCCGCCGATCGCGCGCCCGGCCAGGCGCTGCAGGCGCGGGTCGAGCGTCGTGCGCACATGCAGCCCGCCGTGTCGAACCCGGGCCGAGCCGTAGCGCCGGTCGAGCTCGCGGCGCGCGGTGTCGAAGAAGGTCTTGAACCGGACCCGGCTGTAGCGGTTGGAGGGACGGAGTCGCAGCCGGGCGGCGGCGGCTACCCGGTAGCGCGACTCGGAGATCACGCCTTGACGGCGCATCGCCGCCAGCACCTCGTTGCGGCGCATCATCGCGGCCACGGGGTGGCGCAGGGGATCGTTTCGCGACGGCGCCTGCGGAAGGCCGGCAAGTACCGCGGCCTGGACCAGGGACAGATGCGACGCAGGCCGCGAGAAGTAGGTCCGAGCCGCGGCCTCGACCCCGAACGCGTGGTGGCCGTAGAACACCGTGTTGAGATAGGTCGCGAGGATGCGTCGCCTGGACCAGACACGGGCCAGCTCGACGGCCAGGCACGCCTCCGTCAGCTTCCGCGACAGCTTCATGTTCTCCCCGCCGAGATAGCGGGTGCGCACAAGCTGCTGCGTGAGGGTCGACCCGCCCTGGACGACCTGGCCGGCCTCGAGGTCGGCGAGCGCCGCCCGTCCGATCCCTGCGTAGTCCAGCGCGCCATGGCTCCAGAAGCGCCGATCCTCGATCGACACGGTCGCGACAGGAAGCCAGCGCGACATCCGATCGAGGGTGACGGGCTCGCGGTTCTGGCTCGTCGGCACCGCGCCCAGCCGCGAGCCGTCGGCCGCAAAGAGAAACGTGTCCTGCCCCACGACGCGTGGACGCGTGGAGGCGAGGTGACAGCCGATGAGGCTCTGCGGCGAACGGGCGACCATCACCAGCCCCGCGGCCGCGGTGCCTCCCATGATCACGACGAGGGCGACGCCGATCACGACCCCGTGCCCGCGATGACGCGCGCGCCTGCGCCGCGATTCGCGGCGGACCGACAGCGCATCGTCGTCTGCCATCGCCGCCAACCTCCATGCGCAACCCAACGGGGCTGTCGCTGACATCGACGCTACAGAACCCACTCGTCGATGCCGCGCGCCATGTCCTTGCGTGCACCTGGCGGGCGAGGGCTCGTGTGGTGGTTCCCCTCACGCGGAACCTGCACCAACGCCTCGCCCTCGGTGGCACCGACGACGAGTTCCAACAGTTCGGAGCGACGCTCGACGACCTGTTCGGACGGCTGGAAGCATCGTTTGCGTCACAGCGGCACGTCGTCCGGTGACAGGACGAGCCTGCCACCGGACCCGGTCTTGATGGCGGTCAGATTTCGACCGGCCTTGACGACGCTCCGACCGAAGCCGGAGCGCCGAGCTTCAGAGCTAGGGTCGCCGGCAGTGCGCCGACTTGCCCGTCCCCGTGGCCTCCCCGCACGTGGTGAACAGCTTGATCGAGTCGATCTTCTCCGGATGGGCGATGTCGACGATCCCGAGCAGATGGAAAGCGTTGTAGCCGTAGCGGCCTTCCGTGACGCTCTGGTAGTCGCACGGGTTGGTCGTGATCTGGCCGAGCCAGCCCGGCGTGTTGAGGCCCTCGGCATGCGGGAACTGCGACTTGCACTCGCCCGGCACCAGCTCGTAGCCG
>NZ_DATHDY010000007.1:0-74452 GCF_035318805.1 Baekduia sp. | reverse complement strand
CAAGTCCGGCGGCAGCGCGAGGCGTTCGCCCAGCGTCTCCCGCGGCTCGTCGGTCGCGAAGCCCGGGCCGAGCGAGGCCACCTCGAAGAGGATCCCGCCCGGCTCGCGGAAGTAGACCGACCGGAAGTAGAAGCGGTCGATGACGGGCGTGATCTGCAGGCCGGCGGCTGCGACGCGCTCGCGCCATGCGCTGTGCTCGTCCAGCGTCGCGGCCCACGCGATGTGGTGGACCGTGCCAGCGCCGCCGAAGCCGCGCCCGCCGCCGCCCTCGAAGCGGATGAGGCTGCCGCGCCGGTCGCCACGCACCGAGAACGCGTCGTCGCCAGTGGACACGGCACCCAGCACGTCGGTCAGCACCGCCGCCGAGCGCCGCGTATCGGCGACCGCTGCGTAGACGGCGTGAAAGCCCTGCAGGGCGTGCTCGTCGGGCACCTCGGTCGAGCGCGCCTGAAGCGGCGCGTCCGGCACTTCGACCACGACCAGTTCGTGCGCCAACCCCTCCGGGTCGTAGAAGCGCAGAGCGCCATCCACGCGCGAGGTCGGCACGCCCTCGCCACCCAGCCGCTCGGCCCAGAAGTCCAAGGACGAAGCGCAAGCGACACGGTGCGCGATCCGGTGCACCATGCCGTTGCCCGCTCGCCCGGGCCGGGCGTTCGGGTACTCGAAGAACGTGATGTCCGAGCCCGCCGAGCCGGCCTCGTCGGCGTAGAACAGGTGGTAGACGGTCGGGTCGTCCTGGTTGACGGTCTTGGCGACCAGTCGCAGGCCCAGGATCCGCGTGTAGAAGTCGAGGTTCCGCTGGGCGTCGCCGGTGATGGCGCTGATGTGATGGATGCCCTGCAGCTGCATGGTCGCCTCCGACCGGGGATGGAGAAATAGTTGCGGCCGCAATCATAGCGCCGCGCACAACGGTTCGCCACTTCCCTTGACATGTGACCATTTAGTCACCTATCTTGGGCGCATGACGGATGACGACGACCGCGTGTTCAAGGCCCTCGCGGACCCGACGCGGCGCTTCCTGCTCGACCTGCTCTTCGCGCGTGACGGCCGCACGCTCAAGGAGCTCGAGTCCGAGCTGGAGATGACGCGCTTCGGGGTCATGAAGCACCTGCGCGTGCTGGAGGACGCGGGGCTCGTCGTCGCACGGAAGTCGGGCCGGGAGAAGCTGCACTTCCTGAACCCGGTGCCGATCCGGCTGATCCACGACCGGTGGATCGACAAGTACACCGAGCGCCGGGTGTCGGCGCTCGTCAACCTCAAGAGCGAGTTGGAGGACAACTGATGACCGAGACGACCCAGACCGGCGTGACGACCCACGTCTACCGCGTGTACATCAAGGCGACGCCCCAGGCGATCTGGGACGCCATCACCCAGCCCGAGTGGTCCCGGCAGTACGGCTATGGCGGCGACGTCGAGTACGACCTGCGCCCCGGCGGCGCGTTCCGCGCGCTGGCCAGCGAGGCGATGCGCGCCCACGGCGGCCCGGAGGTCGCGGTCGACGGCGAGGTCATCGAGGCCGATCCGCCCCACCGGCTGGTCCAGACCTGGCGCATGCTGATGGATCCCTCGCTCGAGGCCGAGGGGTTCACGCGCCTGACCTACGAGATCCAGGAGACGCCGGCCGGCACCAAGCTCACGGTGACCCACGAGCTCGACGGCGCGCCCGGGCTGGCGCAGCTGCTCTCGGGCGGGCTGGAGGCCGAGGGCGCGGGCGGCGGCTGGGCGTGGGTCCTCAGCGACCTCAAGTCGGTGCTGGAGACCGGCGGGGCGCTGGGGCCGAAGTGACCCGCGGGCGCCCGCGGCCGCTCAGGTGGTCGCGGGCGCCGGCGCCGGCGCCGGGCCGCCGCCCGGCGTGAACGCGCAGCCGCTGAAGTAGTCGCCCGCCGGCGAGGCCAGGAACGCGACGAGCTCGGCGAGCTCCTCGTCGGCCGCCGCGGGACCGGGCACGAGCGCCGTGGTGCGGACGCCGAAGCGCGACCACTCGATCGACAGCGTGCGCGCGGCGTTCTCCAGCGCGGCGCCGACGGCCGTCGCATGCTCGCCGGCGTCGGCGCGCGGCGCCACGAGGATCACCTTGCCGCCCTGCGCGCCCTCACCCGTCCACCGCGCGTTGACCGTCGCGCGGACCGCGTTCCATGCGCCGTCGACCGCGGTGCGCAGCGCGGCCATGCCGCCGCCCGCCACGAGGAACGGCGTCGCCGCGTCGACCACCAGCACGTCGATCGCGCCCAGCGTCGCGACCTGCGCCGCGACGGCGTCCTCGTCGTCGAGGTCGGCGGCCAGCGCCACGACCGTGGCACCGAGCTGCGCGACCCGTGCCGCCAGCGGCGCGCCGCCGCCGGCGACGCAGATCGTCACGCCGTCGAGGACCCCTGGCCGCAGCACGTCGAGCACGCCGCGGACCCTACAAGTACGGTCTGCGCCATGGAGCATCCGACGCCCCGCCCGGCCGACCTCCCGCTGCCCGGCGGCACACGCGCCGGCGGCGGCGTACGGGTCCACCCGCTGCGCACGGCGGAGATGAAGGCGATGCCGGACTTCTACGCGCGGCCCGCCGGCCCCGGGCCGCTCGCGATCATCCGCGGCATGGGCCTGCACCGCCCGCGCTCGCAGTGGTTCTGGGTCCCGATCCCCGCGTTCCTGATCGAGCACCCGCAGGCGGGGCCGATCCTGATCGACACGGGTATGCACGAGCAGGTCGCCACCGACGTCGGCGCGGCGCTGGGCCGGCTGGCCAAGATCGCGTTCACGATCGACATGCGGCCCGAGTGGGCGGTGCCCGCGCAGCTGCGCGAGCGCGGGATCGACCCCGCCGGCATCGCGCTGATCGTGATGACGCACCTGCACTACGACCACGCCAGCGGCCTGTCGCAGTTCCCGCGCGCGACGGTCGTGGTGGACGAGCGCGAGTGGGCGGCCGCCCGGCGCGGCCGGATCACCGACGGCTATCTCCCCCACCTGTTCCCGGCGACCCAGGAATGGCGGACGCTGCCGGGCGACGCCGACGAGGTCGACCTGCTCGGGGACGGCACGATCCGGCTGCTGTCGACCCCGGGACACACGCCCGGGCACCGCTCCGTCGCGCTCCGCCTGGACGACGGCACCGACATGCTGCTCACCGGTGACGCCGCGTACGCGCAGCGCACGATCGACGAGGATCTGCTCCCCGTGCTCACGTGGCGCGACGGCCCCTACCGCGCGTCGCTGAACCGCGTGCGCGACTGGATCGCCGCCCACCCCGGCGCGCCGGTCGTCACGGGGCACGACGCCGCCACGTGGCCGGCGCTGGCGCCCGTGTACCCGGTGCGCTAGGCGGCTTCCGACTCCTCAGGACGCGCGGCGGGCGGCCGCCGCGTGCGCAGCATCTGCTCGGTCTGCACCAGCTCGTCGAGCATCGCGTCGGCCGCGAGCTCCATGATCTCGTTGGGCTGCAGGCGCCCCTCGTCGTCCATGAACTGCGGGAAGAACGGGATGTTGACCGCCTCCACGAGCGGCAGCATCTTCAGCGTCGTGACGACCTGCTTGGTCATCTGCACCGCGCGCGTGCCCGCCGCGACGCCGCCGTAGCTGACGAAGCCGACCGGCTTGTGCTGCCACTCCTCGTGCAGGAAGTCGATGGCGTTCTTCAGCGGTGCGTTGAACCCGTAGTTGTACTCCGGGACGACGAAGACGAACGCGTCGGCGGCGTCGACCGTCGCGCTCCAGTCCTTGGTGTGCTGGTGGAGGTACTGGCGCAGCCGCGGGTGGTGGGGCTCGTCCATGAACGGCAGGTTCACCTCGGCGAGATCGACGAGCTCGATGTCGAACCCGCCGTGGGCGACGGCGCGATCACGGAACCACTCGGCGATCGGGAGGCCGGCGCGGCCGGGCCGGGTGCTCGCGACGATGATCTTCAGCGTGGGCATCGACGCACGAGGCTACCCGCGCTTTCGCGCCTTCCGAGATGCGCGGACAACGGGGATTCGAGGCCGCGCCCCGCCGAGCCACAGGCCACGCGTCAGCGCCAGCCGGTCCCGCGGGCTGGGTCTCACGCGAGCCGCCGACCACCGCCGAAACGCGACACCGATGCCCCGGAATCCGCCGATGCACCGGAACCTTCACCGTCCCGCCGGGGTTCCTGCTCGGATGCGTCGCTCCGCCCTCTCCCTCCTGCTCTCGCTCGCCGCCGTCGCCGCCGTCGTCCCGTCCGCGCACGCGCGCGTGCTGCTCGTTGCCGCCGGCGACGCCAACGCCACGCTGGTCGACGTCTCCTCGGGCCGCCTGGTCGCCCGTGTGCCGGTCTCCGGCCGGGCGCGCGCCGTGGCCGTGGCGCCCGACGGCGTCAAGGGGTATGTCGCCGCGGGCGCGGCCGTCGTGGCCATCGACCTCAACGGCCGTGCCCGGACCGGCGCCGTGCCGCTGACCGGCACGCCGACGGCCATGGCGATCAGCGCCAACGGCGCGCGTCTGGCCGCGGTGCGCAAGGGAGCGCTGGACGTGATCGACCCGGTCGCGCTGACCGTCATGCGCTCGGCCGACCTCGGCGCGCAGGCGCGCAAGCCCGCCGCCGTGGCGGTCTCGGCCGACGCGACGAAGGCGGTCGTCGCGCTCGACGGCAAGCGGATCGCGATCGTCGACCTGCTGGGCGGCGGCGTGCGCCGGTTGAAGCTCGCGGGCGTCACCGGCGTGGCCTTCGCGCCGACCGGCCGCAGCGCCTACGCGGCGACCGTGACGAAGAAGGGCGCGGGCCTGACCCGGATCGACACGGCCGCGGGCAAGCTCGGACGGACGATCGACACCGCGCGCGGGCCCGGTGGCGGCGTGGCCGTGACCAATGACGGCAAGCGCGTGATCGTCGGCGCCGGGGCGGCCTCGCGGGCGACGGCGGTCTTCGACCTCGCGGCCGGGAAGGTGACGCAGCGCCTGGCGACCGGCACCGGGCCCGGCCATCCCGCGGTCGCGCCCGACGGCGTGCGGATCTACGTCGCCGACGAGCACGCGGGGACGATCTCGGTCCTCAGCGCGCTCTCGTTCCGCAAGCTGAAGTCCGAGCGCCTGGTCAGCGGCGCGCATCCGACCGCGATCGCGGTCCAGCCCGGCGTCGGGCTCATCACCGGCACCGAGGGCCCCGACCGGCTCACCGGCACGCGCGGAGCCGACCGCATCGACGCGCTGGGCGGCGACGACACCAGCCTCGGCGGGCGCGGCTCGGACCTGCTCTACGGCGGCGCGGGGAACGACACGCTCGACGGCGGCGCCGTCAACGACAAGCTCTTCGGCGAGGACGGCGACGACCGGCTGTTCGCCCAGGCCGGCGACGACATCCTCGACGGCGGCCCGGGCAACGACTACGCCAACGGGGGCACGGGCAACGACGAGATCGACGGCTCGGCGGGCGACGACAGCCTCGACGGCGGCGACGGCGACGACGTGGTGCGCGGCGGTGACGGCAACGACGCGATCATCGAGCGCGGCCTGGGCAACGACGTCCTGCTCGACGGCGGACCGGGCAACGACTACATCGACGGCAGCCGTGGCACCGACGTCATCCAGGGCGACGAGGGCGACGACACGATCCGCGGCGGGCCCGGCGGAGAGAGCATCGACGGCGGCGACGGCAACGACACGATCGACGGCGGCACCGGCGGCGACACGATCTTCGGGCGCCTCGGCAACGACACGATCACCGGCGACGCCGGCCGCGACACGCTCTACGGCTCCGAGGGCGCCGACAGCGTCGACGGCGGCTCGGGCGACGACCGGCTCTCCGGCGGCGACGGCGCCGACGACCTCGTCGCCGGCCCGGGCGTGGACGTCGTCACGGCCGGCAGCGGCGCCGACACCGTGCGCGCCGCCGACGGCGACAGGGACTACGTCGACTGCGGGACCGGGCGCGACACCGTCTACGTCGAGCAGGACGCGCCGGCGCGCGACAGCCTCAGGAGCTGCGAGACCGTCGTGCCCGTGCCGGCCGAGCCGGCGTCCGACGCGCCACCGCCGTCGAACAACATCTTCGGGACGACCGGCCCCGACACGCTCCTGGGCAGCGAGGGCGACGACTCGCTGTTCGGCAACGACGGCAACGACGTGCTCTACGGCAACGGCGGCAACGACTACGTCGACGGCGAGAACGGCGACGACGAGCTGCACGGCGGCCCCGGCGACGACGCCATCCACGGGCGCGGCGACGACGACAGCATCCTGGGCAACGAGGGCGACGACTCGATCACCGGCGACCGCGGCAACGACACCATCAACGGCGGCCCGGGCAACGACACCATCTACGGCAACCTCGACGACGACACGATCGCCGGCGACGAGGGCGACGACCGCATCCAGGTCGTCGGCGGCGGCTTCGACCGCGTCTCCTGCGGCGACGGCAACGACACCGTCTTCGCCGACGCCACCGACGAGGTCATGCCCGACTGCGAGGACGTGCGGCGGTAGGGACGCGGGGCGGGAGGGGGCGCCCGCGTCGGGTGGGGGCGCCCGCGTCGGGTGGGGGCGCCCGCGTCGGGTGGGGGCGCCCGCGTCGGGTGGGGGGCGCCCGCGTCGGGTGGGGGCGCCCGCGTCGGGTGGGGGCGCGCGCGTCGAGGGACGACTGAATCTCGTACAGCGAGATTCAGTCGTCCCTCGATGTGCCAGCGGGGGCGCCGCGAGCGTCGAGGGCGTTCCGCGCGGACGCCCGGCAGACCACGCCGGGCGCGCCGGCGCCCGCGGACGACCGCACCCGGCGGCGCCACCGCTCACGCCTTCTCGTCACTGCCCCGAACCAGCCCCCGGGGCACCCCCGCGACCGCGCTGAACGCCACACGCCAGCGTCACCGCCGCCCCTCACCCCTACCGCAGCACCACCCGCGACCGCGCCGTACTCGTCCGCCCGTTGCCGGCCTTGTCGCGCGCGGTCACCGTGAAGCGCAGCGTGACCCGGCGGTGGCGTCGCAAGGAGCGCAGCAGCGGGCGGCGGGTGCGGGCGCTGACCTTGGCCTTGACGGAGACCGCTGCACCGGCCGCGAGCGTGGCCTTCGCGGTCGAGATGGTCACCCGCGAGACCACGGCCGCCCCGGCGCCGTTCTTGGTGCGCGTGACGACGAACGTGCCGCCGACGCGCACGTCGCAGGCCTCGTCGCACGACACGCGCAGCCGCACGACGCCGGTGCGCCATGGGCGCTGGCGCGACGCCGCGCGCAGACGCAGCACCGGCGCGGTCCGATCGGTGCCCGGTGCCTGCCCGCCGGGGGTGGCCGGGGCGGCCGCGGCAGGGCTGCCGGGCGCCGGCACGCACGCGCCGCTCTGCGCCAGGCGGGACACCGGGCCGTCGAGCGAGACCGCGTAGACCCGGCCGCAGGCGTCCTCGCCGAACGACACCAGCGTGGGGACGTGCAGGTCGGTGCTCGCGTCGCCGGTCGCGCCGCCGGGCGCCAGCGTGGCGGCGCGGATCGTGCCGCCGTAGGTGTCGGCGTACAGGTAGCGCCCGGCGAGGTCCGGCAGCGCGGGGTCGCGCACGACGTAGCCGCCGGCGAGCGAGACGAACGAGTCCGGCGCGGCGTGGGACTTCTCGAGCACGGGCATCGTGATGCCCGGCGCCGCTCCGGCCGGCGCGGTGCTGCCGAGCGGGTGCGCGCCCTCGAAGGCGTTCCACCCGTAGTTCGCGCCGGCGCCGCGACCGGGCGCGGCCGCGAAGTCGACCTCCTCCCACGTGCTCTGGCCGACGTCGCCGATCGTCAGGTCGCCGGTGGCCCGGTCGAACGAGAAGCGCCACGGGTTGCGCAGCCCGTAGGCGAAGATCTCGCGCTGGGGGAGGCCCGCGTTGCCCGCCGGGATCGTGCAGCCCCCGTCGCAGCCGTCGCCCGGCGCGGGATCGACCCGCAGCAGCTTGCCCAGGCGCGCGTCGTGCCCGGCGGCCGCGTCGTTCCACGCCGGGTCGACCTTCTGGGCGTTGCCGAGCGAGTCGTTGCCGTCGCCACCGTCGCCGGTGCCGATCCACAGCAGGCCGTCGGGGCCGATCTGCAGCTGACCGCCGTTGTGGTTGTCGAACCTGCGGTGCGGGATGCGCAGGACGGTGCGCTCCGTGCCGGGGTCGGCGTGCTCGTCGTCGGTGGCGCGCAGCTCGCTGACGACGAGGTCGGAGCCGGTCGATCCCGTCGCGGGCGGCGCCGTGTAGTAGACGTAGAACTTGCGGCTGGTGGCGTAGTCGGGCGCGAAGGCCATCGAGAGCAGGCCCTGCTCGCTGCCCGACGACTTCACCCGCGCGCCGAGGTCCAGGAAGGTGGAGCTCGTGCCGCCGCGGACGACGGCGATCCGCCCGCCGCGCTGCACCACGAAGACGCGCGTGACGTCGGCCGGCGGCGCGGTCACGTAGACGGGCGCGGCGAAGGTGCCGACCTGCTGGAGCGTCACGGCCGCGCCGGCGGGCGCCACCCCGAGCGCTCCCGCCGCTGCCGCCGTGGCGGTGGCCGCGACCGCGGCCGCGGCGAGCCCTGCCCGGAGGTTCATGCGGCCCTCTCTACCCGGGTGGGCGCCCGCGAACCTCAGGCCGTCGCGGTGCGCTTGCCCGAGCGCCGGGCCGCCCGGCGCTCCTCGCGCACGCGCGCCACGACGCCGCGGCGCCCGTGGGCCTCCAGACCGGCGTAGAGCACCTTGATCCCGTCGAAGATCTCGTTGGCGGTCGCCCGCATCTGCTCGCGCGTCGGGTCGGCCAGCTTCTCGTAGCGGAACGGATCGCCGAACTGGATCGTCACCTTCGGGAACTCCAGGCGCTTCCAGTTGCGCACCTTCGACGAGCCGTGGATCGCGACCGGCACGACCGTCGCGCCCGTCTGGAGCGCCAGGCGGCCGATGCCCGGCTTGGCCTCGTCGGCCAGCTTGCCGGTGCGCGAGCGCCCGCCCTCGCAGTACATCGCCAGGCAGCCTCCTCGCTCGAGGATCGTCGTGGCGGTCGTGATCGCCCTCTCGTCGCGCGCGCCGCGGCGCACGGGGAACACGCCGCCGTGCGTGTAGATCCACTGCGCCGGCGGGGCGAAGAGCTGGGACTTCGCCATGAACTGCACCTTGCGCCGGATGGCTCCCGCGGCGAAGAAGTGGTCCATGAACGAGAAGTGGTTGGGCGCGAGGATGACCGGCCCGGTCGGCGGCACCTTGTCGGTGCTGATGCAGCGGGCGCGGAAGAAGGCCCACGAGTACAGGAGCGTGGTCGCGCGGACCGCCTCGTAGACCCAGTCGGGCTCGCGCGTGCGGGCACGCTCGTGGAACCGGTCGAAGTACGTCGAGGGCCGCGGGTCCGTGTAGACCTGCTCCTTCATCGCCACCAGCTTGTCCTGCTCGGCCATGCTCTCTCCACCAGCCCGGATATGCGTGGCGGCATGGTACCCCGGTCCGAGGCGCGCCGATGCGTCACCGTTGCGGAGCCGCGCCGCGACGCAGGTCCACGCGGGGTGCGCCGCACCGAGGCTGTCCCTCCTCGGTGCGGCGCATGGTCCCCACGTGTGCTCCCGGCCGGTGGGTCAAGCCGAGCCAGGGAGCGGCGATCGTCCGGCACAACTGCGAGTCGTCGCAGGAGGAGACGGAGTGCGCTGTTGCGATGTCCCCCGGTCGATCACTTGTCCCCATGATGCGCCCCGAAGGCCGTCGGCTCAATCGCCAGCCGGTCGGAACATCGGGGTGGATGTTCCGCCCATCGGTCGAGGACCGGGTGACCGTCCGGTCTCCGGCCTATGTTCCACGCGCGACGCACCCGCTCGACGAGGAGGACCAGTGCCGGACATCGAAGCCCACATCACGGGCACCGTGTGGAAGATCGAATGCAAGGTCGGCGACAAGGTCGAGGAGGGCGACACCGTCGTGATCCTCGAGTCCATGAAGATGGAGATGCCGGTCGAGGCCGAGGACGAGGGCACGGTGAAGGAGATCCTCTGCGAGGAGGGCCAGGCCGTGAACGAGGGCGACACGCTCGTCCGGTTGGAGTAGCGACTAGCCTCCCGCCGCGAATGGCGGGCGAATTGCTGATCGACGAGCCGCTGGACGGAGTCCGGCGCCTCACCATCTCCAACCCGGCGAAGCGCAACGCGCTGGACCACGCGATCCTCGACGGCATCGCGGCGGCGGTGCGCGCGGCCGGAGACGACGGCACGCGCTGCGTGATCCTCACGGGCGCGCACGGGATGTTCTCCTCGGGCTACGACATCGGCGACATCCCCGAGGACGTCTTCGCCGCCGAGGCCGAGAAGCTCGTCGCCCACCCGTTCACCAGCGCGATCGACGCGCTCGACGCCACGGACGTCCCGACCGTCGCGGCGCTGCCGGGCCACACGATCGGCGGCGGCCTGGAGCTCGCGCTCGCCTGCGACCTGCGCGTCGCGCGCGACGGCATCATGGTCGGCATGCCGCCGGCCAAGCTCGGGCTCGTCTACTCCCACACCGGGCTGCGCCGCTTCCTGCGCGCCATCGGCGAGCCGCGGACGCGCCAGCTCTTCCTGCTCGGCCGCAACGTCGACGCGCGCACCGCGCGTCAGTGGGGCCTCCTGCACGAGGTCGCCGGAGCCGAGGACCTCGAGAGCATCGCGCTGGACTGGGCGGCCGAGCTGGCCGCCAACGCGCCGCTGTCGGTCCGCGGCAACAAGCGCGTGCTGCGCGCGCTGCTGGCCGCCGAGGGCCCCCTGGCGCCGGACGTCGAGGCCGAGCTGATCGCGCTGCGCAAGGCCTGCTTCGCCTCCGACGACCTCAAGGAGGGCGTCAAGGCCTTCGGCGAGAAGCGGCCCGCCCGCTGGCAGGGCCGCTGATGGCCCGCGCCTCCGCCAAGCAGGTCGAGGCGCTCGAGGCGCGCGTCGACACGCTCGAGAAGACGGGCCGCTACGACGAGGCGATCGAGGTCCTCGCCGAGCTCGAGCAGCTCACCGGCGACGACCAGCGCTGGCACGTGGCCTGGATGCACGTGCTCGCGGGCCGTCGCGCCGAGGCCGACGCGATCTGGGCCGCGCTGGAGCGCGAGCACCCGGCAGACCCGACCGTCCCGTTCCTGGCCGGCAGCGCGCACGCCGAGGCCGACGAGCCCGCGGTGGCCGCCGAGCTCTTCGCCCAGGCGCTGGAGCTGGCCCTGCGCGGGGCCGCCGACGGCGAGACGCTGCGCCAGATCGTGACGGAGCGCACCCGGGCGCTGACCGACGCCGGCCTTGCGCCCGGAGCGATCGACGAGTCCGCGCGCCTGGCCCTCGCGCGCGCCGCCGCCCAGGGCGTCGACACGCCGGTCGCGACCCCGTACTTCTCGGCCATCGAGTTCGCGCTGGCGGTCGAGGCGTGGCCGGGCTTCGCCGAGGACTGGCGCGACGACGGCCACGCCGGGTACGCGCTGGAGCTGGACCGCCGGATGCGCGCGATCGCCCCCAATGCCCCGCGGCGCCCCGTCGTCGTGCCGTTGACGGTGGAGATGGTGCGCGAGCGCGCCGCCGCCGAAGGCCTGGACGAGGAGGCGGCCGAGGCCCGGGCGCGCGTGGCCTACGAGATCGCCCAGGAGGGCGGCGCGATCCCCTGGCCGCCGGGCCGCAACGAGCCATGTTGGTGTGGTTCTGGCAAGAAGTACAAGAAGTGCTGCGGGCGGTGAGGCGGGGCTCCTGGGTCAGGCGGGCCGCAGGAACGCTCTGAGCAGCGCCACGCGGCGGAAGCCGAGGCGCTCGTAGACCGGCAGGCCGTCCGGGCTGGCCTGCAAGGTCGCGGTGCGCATGCCGCGCTGGCGCTCGGCGGCGAGGACCGCGAGCAGCAGCCCGCTCGCGAGGCCGCGGCGGCGCGCGCGCTGCTCGGTCGCGACGTACTGGACGCTGACGTCGTCGTCCACGGCCAGCGTCAGCGTCACGCAGGCGATCTCGCCGTCGACGCGCAGGCCGTGCGTCCGGATCCGGTCGTCGCGCAGCGCGGACACGAGCGGCTCGAGCTGGTCGACCCGGCCGTAGGCGCGGTCGTTGACCGCGCCGACGACCGCGAGCGAGGGCGCCTCGACGTCGACCGCGCGTCCCGGCGCGCCGGCGTCGAGGTCATCGAGCGCCAGCCCCAGGCACGGCATCGCGATCCCGGGCTCCTCGACGCGCCCCGGCGCCGTCGCGGCCACCGTCCACAGCGAGTGCGGCAGCTCCGGGTCGTCCGCGGGCGTCGCGCCGTCGAGCGGCACGACGGCCGCGTCGATCCAGTGGTTGTCGATCGCCGCGCCCACGTTGGCGCCGATCGCGTCCGGCCGGCGCACGGCGCCGTCGCCGCCCAGCGTCGCGACCATCTCCCCGAACCCGCGGATCGATCTCCGCGCCAGCTCCCTGTCGTCCATCGCGGCCCGAACGCTAGCGATCGGCCTGCCGACGACGTCCTCCGACCCGCTGCTGAGCTCGCCGGGCGCCTAGGAGGGGCGGTCCGCCGCCTCGTGGATCGCGGCGCGGATGTCGTCCAGGCCGGTGCCCTTCTCCAGGTACGAGTGGGCGCCGATCTCGATCGACGGGCCGGCCATCCGGGCGGCGCTCAGGCTCGACAGGCCGATGATCGACGTGCCGGGCGCGCGGTGACGCATCTTCGGGATCGCCTGCAGGCCGCCCATGCGCGGCATCGACATGTCGAGCAGGACGACGTCGGGCTGCAGGTCGGCCGTGGCCTCCACCCCTTCGACGCCGTCGGCAGCCTCCCCGACGACCACGATCGAGGGGTCGTCGGCCAGCGACGAGCGCATCAGGGCCCGGAAGCCCTCGGCGTCGTCGCAGAGCAGCACACGGATCGGATCGGCGGCAGCCACGTCCTCCACATCATCGGACGGTGAGCGCTTCTGCGCCATCCCCACTTCTGTGGATCGTCGCTCGGACGACCGTCCGGTCGCGTGCCTACTGTGCCGGGACATGCCGCCGCTGATTACCCGCGAAGAAGCCGCCCGCCTGGGAGAGGTCGAGGATCACGGGCAGATCCTCGCCCTCGTCGACCGGGCCTGGGAGGCACGGCAGGAGAGCTTCGGCGACTCCACCGACATGTGCTCGCTCGTCAACGCGAAGTCGGGCGGCTGCGCCGAGGACTGCGGCTTCTGCGCGCAGTCGCGCTTCGCCGAGGCAGAGACGCCGATGCACGCGATGATGGAGCCCGAGCAGATCCTCGAGCACGCCAAGGCCGCCGAGGCTGCGGGGGCGCACCGCTTCTGCATGGTCACGCAGGGCCAGGGGCTGTCCAAGCGCGACTTCGAGAAGATCCTCGAAGGGGCGCGGATGGTCGCCGAGCAGACGAACCTCAAGCGCTGCGCATCGGTCGGCCACATGTCGGTCGACCGCGCGAAGGCGCTCAAGGACGCCGGGATCCAGCGCGTCCACCACAACGTCGAGACGGCCGAGTCCTACTACCCCGAGGTCTCGTCGACCGTGCGCTACGAGGGCCGCCTGCGGACGATCGACGCGGTGCGCGAGGCCGGGCTGGAGACCTGCGTCGGCGGGATCCTCAACCTCGGCGAGACGCGGGCCCAGCGCGTCGAGATGGCCTTCGAGCTGGCGAAGATCGACCCGACCTCGGTGCCGATCAACCTGCTCAACCCGCGCCCCGGCACGAAGTTCGGCGACCGCGACTACATGGACCCGTGGGAGGTCGTGAAGTGGATCGCGATCTTCCGTCTGATCCTGCCCGCGGCCCTGTTCCGCCTGTGCGGCGGGCGCGTCGAGAACCTCGGCGACCTGCAGCCGCTGGCCGTCAAGGCGGGTCTGAACGGCGTGATGATGGGCAACTTCCTCACGACGCTGAACGCCAATCCCGCCGACGACCGCAGGATGTTCACCGACCTCGGGTTGAACATCAACCGCTTCGAGGACAACGGCGCCAACCCCCGCCCCGACAACCGGTCGGGCTGGCTGGAGGGCGAGACGCCCGACCTCGTCGAGGACTACCTCGACACGCTGGCCGAGGCCGAGAATTCGGCCCACCCACCCATCAAGATCACGACCTGGGACCCGGCGGCGCAGCTGCGCTACGCCAAGAAGGACAAGATCCCGCCGCGGCCCGACGGTGCGCCGAACCGGTGGCCGGGCGAGAAGCCCGCGGAGCCAGCCGAGCTCTCCGGCATGCCGTTCGGGCACTGAGCGCGACGAGCACGAGCCGAGCGCGAGCGACCCCGCCGCAGTGAGCGACATCGAAGCCCGCCTGGACGACCTCCGCGCGTCGGGGCTCTACCGGCGCATGCGCCACGTCAGCGGGCCCCAGGGGTCGCGCGTGGTGCTGGACGGCCGGCCCGTCCTGCTGTTGTGCTCCAACAACTACCTGGGGCTGGCCGACCACCCGCGGGTGCGCGAGGCGGCCGCGGACGCGGCGATGCGCTGGGGCGCGGGCGCCGGCGCGTCGCGCCTGGTGTCGGGGACGATGACCATCCACCGGCGTCTCGAGGAGGCGCTGGCGACGTTCAAGGGCACGGAGTCGTCGGTGCTGTTCGGGTCGGGCTACCTGGCCAACCTCGGCGTCGTGGGCGCGCTGGCGCGCCTCGGCGGCGCGGGTGGGCCTTCCGGGTCGGTCGTCTTCTCCGACGAGCTCAACCACGCCTCGATCATCGACGGCTGCCGCCTCGCGCGCGCCGAGACCTTCGTCTACGACCACTGCGACGTCGAGCACCTGGCCTGGGGCCTGCGCCACAAGCTCGGCCCGCCCAACCACCGCGCCGGCGTGATCGTCACCGACTCGGTCTTCTCCATGGACGGCGACGTCGCGCCGCTGGAGGAGATCGTGGAGCTGGCGCACCGGCACGGGGTCCGCACCGTCGTCGACGAGGCCCACGGGACCGGCTGCCTGGGCCCGGGCGGCCGCGGCGCGGTGGCCGACGCGGGGCTGGAGGGCCACGTCGACGTCGTGGTCGGCACGCTCGGCAAGGCGCTGGGCGCCTACGGGGCGTTCGCGGCGTGCAGCGCGGAGATGCGCGACTACCTGACCAACAGCGCGCGCTCCCTGATCTTCTCGACCGCGCTGCCGCCGCCCGCGGTGGCCGCCGCCCTGGCGGCGCTGGAGGTGCTCCAGGAGCATCCGGAGATGGTCGACCGGCTGCAGGCCAACGCGGACGCGATCCGTGACGAGCTGGCGCGCGAGGGCTTCGAGGTCGCGGGCTCCTCCACGCAGATCGTGCCGCTGGTGGTCGGCGACGCCGACCTGGCGATGCGCGTCTGCGAGACCGCGATCGAGGGCGGCGTCTTCGCCCAGGCTATCCGGCCGCCGACCGTGCCCGACGGCACGTCGCGGCTGCGCCTGGCGCTGATGGCGACCCACACGCGGGAAGAGCTGCGGGCCGCCGCTCGAACGCTCGGGCGCGCCGCGCTGCAGGCCGGCTTCCGGCCCGGCGCGGGCGTGCCCGTCGCCGCGGCGCAGCCCGCGGGCCATCCCGAGGAGCGGGTGGTCGCGCCGCTGGCGGGCGAGGACACGGCCGCGGCGGCGGCCTGAGGACCGGCCCGGCCGACCGTGCGCGGGCTCTTCGTCACCGGCACCGACACGGAGGTCGGAAAGAGCGTCGTCGCGGCGGTGCTCGTGGCGACCCTGGCCGCGCGGGGCGTCCGGGTCGGCGCGTTCAAGCCCGTCGTCACCGGGCTCGACGAGGAGCCGGAGCCGGGCAAGCCGGCCGACCACGAGCTGCTGGCGCGGTGCGCCGGGATGGCGCCCGCCGACGTCGCGCCGCTGCGGTTCGGCCCGGCGGTCTCGCCGCACTTGGCGGGCGAGCTGGCCGGCGTCGCGATCGAGCCCGGGGCGCTGGCGGAGGCCGCCCGGCGCACCGGCGCCGAGCGCGGGACGCTGATCGCCGAGGGCGTCGGGGGGTTGTTGGTGCCCTTGACGTCCGACGGCTACCTGGTGCGGGACCTGGCCGTGGAGCTGGGGCTGCCGCTGGTGGTCGTCGCGCGCCCGGGGCTGGGGACGATCAACCACACGCTGTTGACCCTCGAGTCCGCCCGGGGCGCCGGGCTGGACGTCCGCGCGGTCGTGCTCTCCCCCTGGCCGCAGGACCCGACGCCGATGGAGGCGTCCAACCGCGCGACGATCGAGGCGCTCGGCGGCGTGGAGGTCGTCGAGCTCGGGCGCGTGGCCGGCTTCGGGGGCGCCGAGCTCGCCGCGGCGGGCAGCGCCTTGCCGCTGGCCCGCTGGCTGGGAGATGATGCGTCTCCGTGAACGACGGGATCACGCTGGACCACGTGGTGATCGCGGTCTCGGACTGGGAACGGTCCAACGCGTTCTACCGCGACGTCTGCGGCGCCGAGCTCGTGCGCCTCGACGAGCCACCGCCCACCCGCTGGCGCTACCGGTTCGGCGACATCCAGTTCAACGTCCACGGCCCCGGCATGGAGCCGACCCCCGTCGCCCGCATCCCCGCCCAGCCGGGCATGGCGGACCTGTGCCTCGTCTGGCCCGGAACGGCGGAGGAGGCGACGGCACACCTCGCGTCGTGCGGCGTGCCGGTCGAGATCGGGCCCGTCCCGCGCAACGGCGCGGGCGGTCCGGGGCTGTCGGTGTACTTCCGCGACCCGGACGGGTCGCTGGTCGAGTTCATCTCGTACGCGGAGCGTTAGGGGCGGGCGGCGCGGGCGCGGGCGCGGGCGCCGGGGCCCGGGTGGTCCGGGTCGGCTCGTCACCAATAATTCCTCACCAGGCGACCCGGACCTCGTCCGGGTTGCCCGAACCTTGCATATCAAGGGTTAGTCGACCCGGACCTCGGCGGAGGACCCGCGGCGCCCGCGCCCCCGCCAACCTCCCTGTCACTGCCCTCAGACCCCGCCGCGCACCGCCACCGGCGCCCGAACGGAGCGCCAACCGCGCCGGCGCCACCACCGCCCCCGCCCGGGTCCGCGTCGTCTCACCCCCCACATCAGGGGTCAGACGACCCGGACCCCACGAAGCCCTACAAGTCGTCCAGCATCGCCGCCATGCGGCGCATCACGTCCGCCGCGGCGTGGAGGTCCTTCTGCGACACGCCCGCCAGCGCCTCGCGCCCGCGGGCGCGCCAGCGCTCGCGCTTCTCGGCCAGCAGCGCCCGGCCCGAGGCGGTCAGCGACACGACGACGACGCGACGGTCCGAGGCGGAGCGGCTGCGCTCGACGATCCCGTCGCGCTCGAGGTGGTCGAGCATCGCCGAGACGCTCGCAGGGCTCAGCTCGGCGGCCTTGGCGAGGTCGCCGGCCGTCGACTCACCCGCGCTGTCGAGCTTGAAGAGCGCGCGGATCTGGGTCTGGGTGAGCTCGCCCGGCCCGCACTTCTGGTCGCGGGCGCGGCCGCGGCGCTCGGCGCCCAGGAGCTCGATGAACGCCAGGCGGACGTCCTCGGTGCCGGCGTTCTCCGGCGCCTGAGCCGCCCCCACGGCGCCTGCCGGCTCGTCGCCGCGGGCGCTCATGCCGCCTCCAGGCCGAACTCGGCCGCCGGTTCCGCGGCGGCCTCGGCGCCCGCGCCGCGCGCCCGGCGCTCGACGACCGCCAGCAGCGCCGTCGGCACCAGCGCCACGGCGGTCACGCCGAGCACCCACCAGTACGTCGAGCCGAACGCGTCCGCCGCGCCCGAGGCCGACCCGCCCGCCGAGGCCAGGTGGCTGCCCAGCACGACCGACAGGATGGCGGTGCCCATCGAGCCGCCGACGCGCTGCAGCACGTTGAGCTGCGGCGACGCGTGGCTGATCTGGTCGGGACGGAGCACAGCGAATGCCGCCGTCATGGACGGCATCATCGACATGCCGATGCCGAACCCACGGAAGACCATGGCCGCGCCGATGATCCAGTACGACGTCCCGGCACCGATCAGCACGAACGGCACGGTGGCGATCACGGTCACGATCCCGCCGCCCAGCGCGGTCAACCCGCCGCCCCAGTTCTCCGTCGCCCGCGCCGACAGCCGCATCGCGATCGCGGCGCCGATGCCCTGGGGCATCAGCAGCAGGCCGGTCGTCACCGCGTCCTCGCCGCGGACCGTCTGGAAGTACAGCGGCATCAGGATCATCGCGCCGAACAGCGCGGCGCCGAGGCAGAACGTGGTCACCGAGGCCGCCGCGAACGCGCGGTCGGCGTAGAGCCGGACGTCCAGCAGCGGCGCCGGGATCCGCAGCGCCCTCATCACGAACGCGGCGATCAGCGCGACGCCGAGGAGCACCGGGACGAGCACCGACGACGCCAGCAGCGAGCCCGCCGTGCCGCTCTGCGCGAGCCCGTAGGTCACGCCGACCAGCCCGGTGGCGATCAGCCCGAGGCCGATCGCGTCCAGCGACCCGGCCTCCTCCCGCGTGTCGTGCGGCAGCAGCCGCAGCGCGACGCTCAGCGCGATCGCGCCGATCGGGACGTTGACGAGGAAGATCCACTGCCAGCCGGCGTGCTCGAGCAGCAGGCCGCCGATGGTCGGCCCGAAGACCGGCGCGAGGATGATCGGGATGCCGATGGCCCCCATGACGCGCGGCAGATTCCGCGGACCGGCGGCCTTGACGAGGATGATCTGCCCGATGGGCATCAACATGCCGCCGCCGATGCCCTGCAGGACGCGGAAGCCGACGAGCGAGCCGGACGACCACGCCAGCCCGCACGCCGCGGAGCCGGCGGTGAAGAGCACGAGCGAGATCAGGTAGAGCCGGCGCGCGCCGAAGCGCCGGGCCGCCCAGCCGGTGACGGGGATCACCGCGGCCAGGGCGAGCAGGTAGCCGGTGATGACCCACTGGATGGAGTCCAGCGAGCTGTTGAGGTCCTTGGAGAGGTCGTCGAGCGCGACGTTGACGATCGTGGTGTCGAGGACCGACATGATCGCGCCGAGGATCACGACGATCGCGATCCGCCAGACGTGGGGCTCGATGCGCGGGGCGGGGAGTGCGGCAGAGGGGGAGGAAGTCATTCGTTGCCTAAAGTTTAGACAACGAATGTTTCGGCGTCAAGAGATCGCGGCGCGCGCCTCGAGTCGCCGGGCGGACGCCCGCCCTGGCGCGCCGGCCATCGCGGCGACCGCGACCACCGCCACGAGCGCGGCGACCTGGGCGACCGCCGCGACCTCCGTGCCGAGTGGGATCGTCGCCAGCGCGACGAGCGCCCCCAGCGCCCGCGGAGCCGAGCGCCGGATGTGCAGCACGGCCCGGAACCACACGTCACCCAGCAGGAACAGCGCCGCGCCGCCGGCGAGCGTGAGCGCCGGCCCGGTCCCCAACGGGTCGTACGCGTGCCCGGTCGCCTTCTTCAGCCCGACGGCAAGGCAGATGATCCCCAGCAGCAGCGCGAGGTGCGCGTAGCCGAACGCGTCGAGCGCGGCGTGCGCCCGTTCCCGCCTGGGCAGCGCGGCGAGCGCCCGCTCGGCGCGCTCGTCGTCGCCGCCGAAGTACGTCCACCACAGGCCCGCGCTGAGCAGCAACCCGAGCACGGCCACGAGGACGAGCTCGGCGTCGATCGCCAACTCCGCCGCGCCGATCCCGATGGCGACGACCGACTCGCCGATCGCGACGATCACCACCAGCCCGTGGCGCTCGACGAAATGGGCGGGCGCGACGTCGAAGTCGTCGTTGCCCACGATCTTCGGCACGACCCACTCGGCGACGAACGCCACCGACCACAGGACGATCTGCGCGGTGCCGCCGATCGCGCCGCCGACGAGCACGAGCGCCGCGCTGCCGACGTTGGACGGCGCGAGCCGCAGGATCGCGTGCGCCGCGTCCGCTCCCCCGGCACGCGCGAACAGCCACGCGTGGACGCCCACGACGAGCAGGTAGCCGATGCCGAACGTGAGCCCGCTGCCGTCGAACGCGCCCGGGATCGCCAGGGCGAGGATGAAGTACCCGCACATCCCGGCCAGCAGCAGGGTCCGGTTCAGCGGCTCGTCGAGCGCGATGGCGTTCGTCAGCCACACGTAGCCGCCGTACATGAACCAGATCAGCCCGAGCATCACGGCGACGTGGGCGATGCCCTCCCAGCTCAGGTCGTGCGCGAGCACCGCGCTCAGCTGCGTGATGGTGAAGACGAAGACGAGGTCGAAGAAGAGCTCGAGCGTCGTGACGCGCTCGCTCGTCGGCGCCGCCGGCGCGCCGGCCGCGGTCACCGCGACCCCTCGGCGGCGACCTGCACGATCGAGGCGTCGATCAGCCACTCCACCGGCGCGACGTCGTCGGTGTAGACCCGGCCGCCGCGCAGCGCGGGCGCCAGGCGGTCGGCGGCCGCCTCGGCCACGGGCGCGAGCGCGGGGTCCATCCTCGCGGCGGCGGCCCGCAGGCGGCCGGCGCTCAGCGGCACGTCGGAGGCCATGAGCTGGGTGTTGACGTCCTGGGCGGGATCGCGGACGACGTGGCCGAACACCGAGCCCATGGTCGCCGAGAGCACCTGCTCGAGCCGCGGCGAGTCCGCGGGATGGCCGACGTTGACGATCACCGAGCCGCCCGGGTTCAGTCGCGACTTGGCGAGCGCGAAGAACTCCTTCGTCGCCAGGTAGAACGGGATGTACGGCTGGCGGTAGGCATCGACGTAGATGACGTCGAAGCGCTGCTTGGTCGCCCGCAGCCACGGGCGCGCATCCGCCGCGTGCGTGCGCAGGTGCGGCGCCCGCAGGTCGAACAGCCTCCGCCCCACCTCGGTCAGCCGCCCGTCGATCTCCACCGCGTCGATCCGCGTGGCCGGATGGAAGTGGCCGTAGGCGCGCACGACCGTGCCGGCGGCGCTGCCGAGGATCGCGATCGAGCGGGCCCCGGCGGCGTTCGCGGCGAACGGCAACACGAGCGGCTCGTCCCAGTAGTTGTCGGTCAGCCACCGGCCGGGCGTGTACACGGAGTGCACCGCCTGACCCTCGTTGAGCTCGAGCCGGCGCTCGCCGTCGTCGGCCTGCACGACGCGCGCGTACTGGTAGTCGGTCTCGCTCTCCCAGATCACGTGGCCCTGGGAGGTCGCCTTGACCGTCCCGGTCGGCAGCGCGATCAGCAGCAGGACGAGCGCCGGCGCGACGCCGGCCACCCGGCGGCGCAGCCCCAGCGCCGCGACGAGGCCGAGCGACAGCGCGAAGACGAGGAACGTGCGGCGGGTGCCGAGGAACGGGATCAGCACGAGCGCGCTCAGGAAGACGCCGGCCAGCGAGCCGAGCGTGGAGATGGCGTACAGCCGGCCGGAGGTGCGCCCGGCCTCCTCGAGCGTGCGGACGCTGAGGCGCACCGCGTAGGGAGCGACGCAGCCGAGCACCAGCACGGGCGCGGCGATGAGCACGAGCACCGCGAGCAGCGAGCCGACGAACGCCCCGGCCTGCACCGAGTCCAGGGCGTCGACCGAGACTCGCAGGAACGGCCCGGCGACGAACGGCACGGCGGCCATCAGCGCCGCGGCCACGAGCACCAGGCGGCACAGGCCGGCGAACGTCGGGTCGCGGTCGGCCAGCCGGCCGCCGACCCAGTAGCCGCCGCTCAGCGCGACCAGCACGGTGGCGATCGTGTTGGCCCACACGATCGTCGACGCGCCGAACCACGGCGCCAGCAGGCGCGCGGCGGCGATCTCTGCGCCCAGGGAGGCCGCGCCCACCACGGCGGCCACGAGCGCGACGGAACGGCGATCGTCCACGCCACGAGGGTACGCGGTGGCCGGCGATGGCGTCCGTGCGGGGCCATACCGTTCGGGCCATGACGACTGCAGCTCTCCGCGCGCTGGACCGGGAGGTCCTCTGGCATCCGTTCACGCAGCAGCAGGGCTGGATCGGCGAGGACGCGCCGATCATCGAGCGCGGCGAGGGCTGCACGCTGTACGACACGGACGGCAACGCGTACCTCGACGGCGTGTCGTCGCTGTGGTGCACCGTCCACGGCCATCGGCATCCGGCCCTCGACGCGGCGGTGCGGGCGCAGCTGGACCGCGTGGCGCACACGACCATGTTGGGGTTGTCGCACCCGCCGGCGATCGAGCTGGCCGAGAAGCTGCTCGCCGTGGCGCCGAAGGGCGACCGCGAGCTGACGCGGGTCTTCTACTCCGACAACGGCTCGACGGCCAACGAGATCGCCCTGAAGATGGCGTTCCAGTTCCACAAGATCCGCGGCGACGGGCAGCGGACCAAGTTCGTGTACCTGGACATGAGCTACCACGGCGACACGATCGGCTCGGTCTCGGTCGGCGGCATCGACCTGTTCCACACGCTCTTCCGGCCGCTGCTGTTCGACGGGCTCCGGACCACGCCGGGCGACGTCGACGGCCTGGAGCGCATCTTCGCCGAGCACGGCGGCGAGATCGCCGCGCTGATCATGGAGCCGCTCGTGCAGGGCGCGGCCGGGATGCTGATGCACCCGGCGGGCTACCTGCGCGCGGTGCGCGCGCTGTGCGACGCGTATGGCGTGCTGATGATCTGCGACGAGGTCGCCACCGGCTTCGGGCGCACCGGCACGATGTTCGCGTGCGAGCAGGAGGGCGTCGTGCCCGACCTCATGAGCGTGGCCAAGGGCCTGACCGGCGGCTACCTGCCGCTGGCCGCGACGCTGGCGACCGAGCGGATCTACGACGGCTTCCTCGGCGAGTTCGAGCAGCTCCGCACGTTCTTCCACGGGCACACCTACACGGGCAACCCGCTGGCCTGCGCCGCGGCGATCGCGACGCTCGACGTGTTCGAGCAGGAGGGGACGCTGGCGGCGCTGGCGCCGAAGCTCGAGCTGCTGGGCGAGCTGCTCGGCGAGCAGGTCGCGCCGCTGTCGACGGTCGCCGAGATCCGGCGGCTCGGGACCATGGTCGGCATCGAGCTGACCGCCTTCCCGCTGCAGGCGCGCATGGGTCACCAGGTGACGCTGGCCGCCCGCGAGCGCGGCGCGATCCTCCGGCCGCTCGGCGACGTCATCGTGCTGATGCCGCCGCTGGCCATCGGCGAGGACGAGCTGCGCCGGCTGGTCGCGATCACCGCCGAGGCGATCGCGGTGGCGACCGGCGCGGCCGATCGCGCTGAGGGCGATCGACGGCGGGAGACGGCCCCGGGGGCCGCTCCCGCAGTCTGATCAAGTGGCCCACCAGGAGCGTGGCTCCCCAACCCGCCGCGGGTTTCGCCCCCTGGGCGAAGACCCGCAAGGGAACCTGGCCCTCTGGGCCAGCGTTCCCCTAGCCCGCGTAGGCCACGAAGTCGCGCTTGCGGGCGCCGCACACGGGACAGAACCACGTGTCGGGGATGTCCTCGAAGGCGGTCCCGGGCGGGATGCCGCCGTCGGGGTCGCCGTCGGCGGGGTCGTAGATGAACCCACAGGATTCGCAGATCCACTTCTGCACGGTGGCGGTGTCGCTCATGTCCTCCGAAAAGGTACTGGCCAGCTGGCCAGTAGGCTGCCCGGGTGGACGTTGATCGGCCGGGTCCCGGCGAAGAGCTGAACGACGGCGAGGTGACGGCGCCGCGCCAAGCGGCCACCGTCATCGTGCTGAGAGGTGGCGCGGAGACGCTCGAGGTGCTGCTCGTCCAGCGCAACCCCGAGGCGCGCTTCATGGGTGGCGCCTGGGTCTTCCCCGGCGGCGCCGTCGACGACGGCGAGGGCCAGGGCGACGGCGCGCACCGTGCGGCCGCCGTCCGCGAGCTGGCCGAGGAGGCGGCGATCGAGGGCGTGACCGCCGACGGGCTCGTCAAGTTCTCGCGCTGGATCACGCCACCCGAGGTCAAGATCCGGTTCGACACCCACTTCTTCCTGGCGCCCGCCCCCGACGGGTCCGAGCCGCGCGTCGACGGCGCCGAGTGCGTCGACTTCGGCTGGTTCGCGCCGCAGGACGCGCTCGCCGCCCAGCGCGAGGGCCGCCTGCTGCTGGTGTTCCCCACCATCAAGCACCTCGAGCAGCTGTCGATCTTCCCCACGTCGGACGCGTTGCTGGACCACGCGCGCGGCCGCGAGGTCGTCGCCGTCACCCCGCGCGTCGTCCTGGGCGGCGAGCAGGCGCGCATCGTCCTGCCCGGCGAGCCCGGGTACGACGACGCCCCCGACGCGAGCTGACCCGGCGCCCGTCGCCGCGATGGCGTACACCAAGCCTGGCGGTGCGTCCGCGCGAGGCGTAATGTCGGCCCATGACCGCCACGCTGCCGTCCGAGCTCCGCGACGTCTTCGCGGGCTGCACCTCCGCCGAGCTGGTGACCATCGACGATCGCGGCCGGCCCGTCGCCCGGTCGGTCACCCCGGCCTACCGCCCCGGCGGCCCATGCATCGACGTGGCCGAGCGCGAGACCGTCGTGGATCCGCACGTGGCGCTGCTGTTCGCCGACGACGGCCCGATGGTGCTCGTCCAGGGCACCGCACGCGCCGCCGACGGCCTGCACGTCCAGCCCGAGCGCGTCTACGCGTGGCGCTCCGACGATCCCGACGCCGAGCCGCGGCTGTTCGACACGCATCTCGAGGAGGTGCGCTCCGGCCACAACGAGGAGCCCGAGGTCGGCCACCGCGGTCCCGAGGGCGGCGACGCCGTCTGGGACGCGCGCCTGGAGGCGCTGGACTCCGCGCTGCTGGCCTGCGTGGGCCCCGACGGCTTCCCGTTCGCCGCACGCCTGCAGGTCGCGCCCGACGCGGGCGACGGGGTCCTGCGACTCCCGCGGCTGCCGGTCGGCATGCCCGTCGAGGCCGGCCCGGCCTGCCTGCACGCCCGCCGCGGCCCGCGGGTCCACGGCGACCTCGTGCGGCAGAGCGGCGGCTGGGCCTTCGTCCCGCACGCGGTGCTGGACGCCTGAGGTGGGCCTCACGGTCGCGGTCACCGCGCCACCGCGCGAGGTCGGAAGGGGTTGACGTGGGCCTCACCGTCGCGGTGACGGGCCCGACCGGGGAGATCGGCAAGCCGTTCGTGCGCGCGCTGGACCGCTCGCGCGACGTCGACCGGATCATCGGCATGGCGCGCCGGCCGTTCTCGCCCGAGGAGCACGGGTGGCGCAAGGTCGAGTACCGCCAGGGCGACGTGCTGGACCGCGGGTCGGTGGAGGAGCTCGTCGCGGACGCCGACGTCGTCGTGCACCTCGCGTTCGTCATCGTCGCGGGCTCCAGCGAGAGCGAGCACATCAACCTGGAGGGGTCGCGCAACGTGTTCGAGGCGGCGGTCGCCGCGGGCGCGCAGCGGCTCGTCTACGCCTCGTCGGTGGCGGCCTACGGCTTCCCGGACCTCGACCGCCCGATCGTCGAGAGCGATCCGGCGACGGGCAACGCGCAGATGCCGTACTCCCATCACAAGGCCCAGGTCGAGGCGCTGCTGAGCGAGGTGCTCGACGACGCCGAGACCGACGCCTACATCTTCCGGCCGTGCATCGTCGCGGGGCCCGAGGCGCCGATCCTGGTCAACCAGATCCCGTACGTGCGTTGGGGCGACCGGCTGCCCGGCCCGCTGCGCGCGCTGCTGGACGGCGTGCCGGCCATCAAGCCCGTGCTGCCCGATCCGGGCGTGCCGTTCCAGCTGGTCCACCACGACGACGTGGCGACCGCGCTGCGGGCCGGTGTCCTGGGCCGCGGCGAGCCAGGCGCCTACAACCTGGCGGGCGACGGCACGATCACGATGGCCGACCTCGCCCGCGAGCTGGGGTACTACAGCGTGCCGGTGCCCGACCTGGCCGTCGAGGCCACCGCCGAGGTCGTCGCCCGGCTGCCCCGGGTGCCCGACGAGGTCACGTGGATCGAGGCGGTGCGCCGCCCGACGCTGATGGACACCGCCCGCGCGCGGCGCCTGCTGCGCTGGCGCCCTGCGCACGACGCGACCGACACGCTGCGCGCGACGGTCGCCGCCGCGCGCCCCGTCGTCAGCGCCTGACGCCGCAAGCGCCGCTCAGGCGGCGCCGTCGGCCTCGGGCGAGTCCGCGGCCGGGGTGTCGCCGGGGGCGGGCGGAGCGTCGGCGGCGGGCTCGGGCTCGGGCTCCGCAACGGGGGCCTCGGGCTCGGCGGGCGCAGCGTCGGCGGCGGGCTCGGCCGGCGCCTCGGGCTCCGCCGTGGGCGCCTCGGCCTCCGCCGGCGCCTCGGTCTCTGCGGCCGGTGCCTCGGCGGCAGCGGGCTCGGCCGGCGCCGCCTGCGGCTCCGGCGGCGCCTCGATCGGCAGGTCGGCCTCGACCTCGTGGGCGCCGACGGTCACGGGCACGACGCGCAGGACCTTGCCGACCGGTCCCTTCGTGCGCACGTCGCCGCGGGCCAGCGCGAGGGTCGGGCTCAGCTCGCCGTGCAGGATCGCGCGCCCGGTGTCGGCGTCCATCGCCAGGACGACGTCGGCGCGCAGCTTGGTGTCACCCAGGTCCACGCGGGCCTGCTTGTTGGCGCGCACGTCGAGCGTGACGGTCGCGTCCGGGTGCCGGAAGGCGAACTGGACGACCGCGTCGGCCTGGTGCAGCTGCTCGCGGCGAGCAGCGTTGTACACCAGGTTGGTCAGGATGCCGCCGAGCTGGTCGTAGACCTCGGCGTCGGTCTCGTAGTGCGCCATGGGCCGCGGAGGGTACCTACCCACGATGGACGTCGACTCCTTCCACCTCCACCCGGCCGGACGAAAACCTTCAACAGGCTCCTTGGCCCCGGCCCTACTCCCGCCCGAGCAGCAGCGCGATGCCCTGGCCGCCGCCGATGCACAGCGTCACGAGGCCGTACCGATGGTCGCCGCGCTCCATCTCCGACAGGCACTTGGCGGTGATCGCCGCGCCGGTCGCCGCAATCGGATGCCCGAGGGCGATCGCGCCGCCGTTGGGGTTGACCTTCGTGGGATCCAGGTCGAGGTCCTTCATGACCGCCAGCGCCTGCGCGGCGAACGCCTCGTTGAGCTCGATCACGCCGACCTGGTCGAGCGTCACCCCCGCGCGGTCCAGCGCCTTGCGGACCGCCGGCACGGGGCCGATGCCCATGATCGCCGGATCCACGCCGCACGACGCGTAGGACAGGATCCGCGCACGGACCGGCGCGCCGAGCTCGGCGGCCTTCTCGTCGCTCATCAGCACGAGCGCCGCGCCCGCGTCGTTCATCCCCGACGCGTTGCCCGCGGTGACCGTGCCGCCGTCCTTCTTGAAGATCGTCGGCAGCTTGGCCATGCCCGCCTGGTCGGCCTCGTGGCGGATGTGCTCGTCCTTGTCGAAGTCGACCGTGTCGCGCTTGACGCGGATCGCGACCGGCACGACCTCGTCGTCGAAGCGGCCCTCGGCCTGCGCGCGGCTCGCGCGCCGGTGGGACTCCACCGCGAACGCGTCCTGCTCCTCGCGCGTGATGCCCATGCGCTCGGCCAGGTTCTCGGCGGTGACGCCCATCTTGATGTCGTGGAACGGGTCGGTCAGCGCGCCCTGCACCGGATCGACGATCGGCGCGGGCCCCATCTTCGAGCCCCAGCGGCCCTGGGTCATCCACATCGGCGCGCGGCTCATGGACTCCGCGCCGCCCGCCAGGGTGACCGACGCGTCGCCGGTCTGGATGGCCTGGCAGGCCGAGACGAGCGCCTGCACGCCGGTTCCGCACAGGCGGTTCACGGTGAACGCGGGCGTCTCCTTGGGGACGCCGGCCTTCATGCCGACGACGCGCGCCATGTAGGCGTCGGCCGTCTCGGTGTGGATCACGTTGCCGAACACGACGTGCTCGATCTGCTCGGGCGACAGGCCGGAGCGCTCGATCGCGGCCCGGGCGGCCGTGGCGCCGAGGTCGCTGGGGCTGACCCCGGCGAGCGACTTGCCGTAGGAGCCGATCGCGGTGCGCGCGGCGGAGGAGATGACGACGTTGGTCAAGCTGGCGTTCCTTTCGAGGACCGGTTGTCCGGGCGGGAAGACTAGGCGGTGATACGTTCGGGCGCATGAGCACGACCGCCACCCTTCCACTGCGGAACTTCATCGACGGCGAGTTCGTCGAGGCCGCGGAGGGCGCGACGACCCCGGTCCTCAATCCGGCGACGGGTGGGGAGATCGGCCAGGCGCAGTCCTCCAGCCAGGCCGACGTCGACCGCGCCGTCGCCGCCGCCCGCCGCGCCTTCCCCGGCTGGGCCGCCACGCCTCCCGGAGAGCGTGCGCTCGCCCTCCTCAAGCTCGCCGACCTCATCGAGGAGCACGGCGACGAGCTCGCCACCCTCGAGGCCGACAACGCCGGCAAGCCGATCGAGGCCGTCAAGGCCGACGAGGTCCCGGTGTGGGTCGACAACCTGCGCTTCTTCGCGGGCGCCGCGCGCACGATGGAGGGCAAGCCCGCCGGCGAGTACCTCGCCGGGTACACGTCGATCATCCGGCGCGAGCCCGTCGGCGTCGTCGGTCAGATCGCGCCGTGGAACTACCCGTTGATGATGGCCGTCTGGAAGATCGGCCCGGCGCTGGCCACCGGCAACACGATCGTCCTCAAGCCGGCTCCCTCGACGCCGGTCACCGTCGTCAAGCTCGCCGAGCTCGCCGCCGACCTGCTGCCCAAGGGCGTGCTGAACGTCGTGCTCGGCGGCGACGACGTCGGCAAGGCGATCGTCGCCCACGACGACGTCGACATGGTCTCGATCACCGGCTCGGTCGAGGCCGGCAAGGCGGTGGCGCGCGCCGCCTCCGACACGCTCAAGCGCGTCCACCTCGAGCTCGGCGGCAAGGCGCCGGTCGTGGTGTTCGACGACGTCGACGTCGCGTCGGTCGTCGAGGAGATCGCGGGCTTCGCCTACTACAACGCCGGCCAGGACTGCACGGCCGCCACGCGCGTCATGGTCGCCCCGAAGGTCTACGACGACGTCGTCGCCGGCCTGGCCGACCAGGCCAGGGGCTACGTCATGGGCGACACGCGCTCGGCCGACACCACGCTCGGCCCGCTCAACAGCGCCGGCCAGCGCGAGCGCGTCGAGGGCTTCCTGGCGCGCAAGCCCGCCCACGCCGAGGTCGTCACCGGCGGCCGCGAGCCCGAGCTCCCCGGCTTCTTCCTGGAGCCGACGGTCGTCGCCAACCTGCAGCAGGCCGACGAGATGATCCAGAAGGAGATCTTCGGCCCGGTCCTCACCGTGCAGCGCTTCAGCGACGAGGACGAGGCGATCGCCTGGGCCAACGGCACGCCGTACGGCCTGGCGTCGTCGGTCTGGACGCGCGACGTCGGCCGCGCGCTGCGCGTCGCCAACGCGCTGCGCTTCGGCTGCGTGTGGATCAACAACCACGGCCTGCTGGCCAGCGAGATGCCGCACGGCGGCTACGGCCAGTCGGGCTACGGCAAGGACCTGTCCATGTACGCGCTCGAGGACTACACGCAGGTCAAGCACGTGATGGCGAGCCTCAGCTAGCACGCGCGCGACATACCCGATTCCGGCGAAGGGCGGCGCGAGCAGCGTCGCCCTTCGTCGTTCTCTCAGAGATTTCCGTGAGAACGCGCAACCTTCGTCCCCACGCCCCGTTAGAGTCGGCGGAGGACGACTACTGTGGAAGCTTCAGCGCTATCGCACCCCGTCGGGCTCGGCCGTCTCACGGTCGCCGGCCCCCTGCTGCGCCTACGGACCGACGACCAGCTGGTCGCGCTGTTCCGGGCGGGCCACGACGAGGCATTCGGGACGATCCACGACCGCTACCGGCCGCGGTTGTTCGCCTACTCGCGGCAGATGCTCGGCGGCTCGTCGTCCGACGCCGAGGACGTCCTGCAGGACGTGTTCCTGCGCGCCTACGACGCGCTGCGGGTCGACGGGCGCGAGGTGCTCCTGCGCGCCTGGCTGTACCGCGTCGCGCACAACCGCTGCATCGACCAGCTGCGGCGCCCCACGCCGTCGCCGTCCGACATCTACGACCTCAACCGGGGGCCGCAGCAGGATCCGATGGCCGAGGCCGAGCGCCGTGAGGATCTGCGCCGCCTGGTCGAAGACGTGCGCCGTCTGCCCGAGCAGCAGCGGTCGGCGCTGCTGATGCGCGAGATGGAGGGCCTCTCCTACAACGAGCTGGCCGACGCGCTGGACGTCACCGTCCCCGCGATCAAGTCGCTGCTCGTCCGGGCCCGCGTGGGCCTGGTCGAGGCCATCGAGGCGCGCGACACCGGCTGCGCGGAGATCCGCACCGACCTCGCGGCGGCGTTCGACCGCGGCGTGCGCTCCTCGGGCCGCTCCCGCAAGCACCTGCGCGAGTGCGCCGGCTGCCGCGACTACCGCGCGGCGCTGCGCCACCTCGACAAGCAGCTCAACGGCCTGGCGCCCAGCGCCGGCCCGCTGGCGACGCTCGCCCAGATCCTGGGGATCGGCGGCGCGAGCTCGGGCGCCGCGGCCGGCACGGGCGTCGTCGGCGGTGGCGGGGCCGCGGCGGTGAGCACCGGCGCCGCGACGCTCGGCAGTGGCGCGGCCGCGGCCACCGCGGGCAAGGTCGCGGCCGTCGTGGCGGCGGCGGCCGTCGTCGGCGGCGGCGCCGCGACCGTGGAGAACGTCCAGCACCAGCGCGATGCCGCGCGCGCCGCCGCCGCGGCGCCGATCGTCCGCCACGTTCCGGCCGGCACGCCGGCCGCGCCCGACACGCAGCGCCGCGTCGACCTCGTCGTCCACCGCACCGCGGGCGCCCGGGTGCTGACGGTGCACGGGGCCACGAAGGCGCCCCGGACGGTCGCGGCGCTCGACCGGCTCCCGGCCGAGTCCTCCACGGGTCCGGCCGTCAAGGCACCGGCCTACGAGCCGATCACCGGCGGGCTGGAGGCGCCCGACGAGCCGGCGCCCGCCGCAGGCAGCGGCGCCGGGCCGGCGGGCACGGGCACGTCCGGGGCGGCGCCCGGCGACGCGACGAGCGGCGCCATGGCCCCGGGCGCTCCCGGGACCGCCACGCCCGGCACCGGCGCGACCGTCCCCGGCGGCGCGCCGACCGCCCCCGGCACCGGCGGCGCGACGGCACCACCGTCTTCGGGCACCGGCACGGCCGGGCCCTCCGGGCAGGTCGCCCCCACGGCCGGCGCGCCGGTCGCCCAAGGCGCCGCGGTGCCCACCCCCGCGGGCTGATCGCGCCGTCCACGCGGTAGGGTCGCCCGATCGAGCGCTACCTCGCGACACTCGACCACGAGGAGCTCTACGCGCGGCGTGGACCGCGCTCCGGGCTGTTCACGATCGTCGCCGTCCACTCGACGGTGCGCGGCCCCTCGCTGGGCGGCTGCCGCATGTGGACCTACGAGGACAACCGTGCCGCGATCCGCGACGCGCTGCGCCTCTCGGAGGGCATGACGCTCAAGTCCGCGGTCGCCGGCCTGCCGCTCGGCGGCGGCAAGGGCGTCATCGTCGTGCCGGCGGGCGAGGGCCTCGACGCCAAGCGCCGCCGCCACGCGCTGCTGGACTTCGGCGAGACCGTCGAGCGCCTCGGCGGCACCTATGTCACCGCGGAGGACGTCGGCACGTCCACCGCCGACATGACCGCCATCGCCACGCAGACGCAGTACGTCAGCGGGCTCTCGCGCCGCTCGGGCGGCTCGGGCGATCCCAGCCCGTTCACCGCCCAGGGCGTCCTCCACGCGATCGAGGCGACCGTCGAGCGGACGTTCGGCACGCCCGAGCTCAAGGGCCGCGCCGTCGCGGTCGTGGGCCTCGGCCACGTCGGCCTGCGCGTCGCCAAGCTGCTGGCCAAGGCCGGCGCCGAGCTCGTCGTCGCCGACATCGACCGCTCCAAGCGCGCGGAGACCGACCGCCTCGGCGCCGCGTGGACGACGCCGGCCAAGGCGATGACCTCGGCGGTCGACGTCCTGGTGCCGTGCGCGCTGGGCGGCGTCCTGGACCACGACGTGGTGCCGCAGCTGCAGGCGCCGGCGATCGCGGGCGCCGCCAACAACCAGCTCGCCTCCGCCGACGTCGCCGACCTCCTGCGCGAGCGCGACATCCTCTGGGCGCCGGACTTCGTCGCCAACGCGGGCGGCATCGTCAACATCTCCGTCGAGTTCGAGCCCGGCGGCTACGACCCCGAGCGCGCGAAGGCCAAGACCCGCGAGATCGGTGACACGCTGCGGGCGATCTTCGACGCGGCCGACGCGTCGAACACCACGCCGCTCGCCGCCGCCACGGCGCGCGCCGAGCGCAACCTGGCCGGCTAGGAGCGTGGGTCCGTCACCTGCCGCGGGTTTCGCCCCCTGGGCGAACACCCGCAAGGGAACCTGGCCCTCTGGGCCAGTGTTCCCCTCGGAGACGGTGTCGCTATCGCGACTGGGGACCCACCTCCGGCGGCGACGGCTGGCCGTCGTGGGCCTCGGCCTCGCCGGCCGCCTACGGCACCCCTAGACCAGGCCGTCGGACGAGGCGCGGGTGACGCCCGGGACGGGCGCGCCGGCCGAGGCGGCGATGCGGGCCCGCTCGGCCTCGGCCTCCTCGAGCGTCTCGTCGGGCCAGTGGCCGTGCTCGTCGAAGAAGATCCGCGCGGCGTCCTCCTCGTGGCGGTCCTTGTCGCCGTTGCGCATCAGGTAGATGATCCAGGCGATCCCGACCACGCCGGCGACACAGATGAAGATCCCGTAGGCGTTGGCGAGCATCTCCGGCGAAGGGTAGACCGTCAGTCCCAGCGAGGACGTTGCACGCCGTCGGGCAGCCTGCCCTCCTCCTCGAGCTTGTCGAGGTGCGCCGCGAGCGTCACGGTGGCCGCGAGCCGCAGCTGGTCGGGCACGTCGTCCCAGGCGGCGTCCAGCAGCGCGTCGGTGCTCCGCGCGCCCGCGTCCAGGGCGGCGAGCAGCCGCCGCTCGCGGTCGCGGCGGTGCGCGAGGTAGCCGGCCAGCCGCGCGTCGACGTCGGTCACCGGCGGCCCGTGTCCGGGCAGCAGGACCGCGAAGCCGCGCTCGCGCAGCCGCTCCAGCCCCGCGAGGTAGCCGCGCAGCGCGCCCGGGTCGGGCGCGATGAAGACCGAGCCCTCGCCGAGGACCGCGTCGCCGGTGAAGCACGCGGTGCCGAGCGCGAAGCAGAGGTGATCCGGCGCGTGTCCGGGCAGGGCGATCGCCCGCAGCGGCCCGACCGCGCCGCCCTCGCCGATCGGCTGCGCGCCCGCGTGGCGGGCCGCGGAGACCGGCGCGCCGCCGGCGCGCCGCGCCAGCTCGTCCGCGGCGTCGGCGTGGTCGCCGTGGTGATGGGTCAGCGCGATGCCGGCGATCCCGCCGCGCTGCCGGCCCGCGGCCAGCACCGCCGCGACGTGCTCCTCCAGCAGCGGCCCCGGGTCGATCACCCAGCACGGGTCGTGGCCGACCAGCCACGTGTTCGTCCCCGACAGCGTCAGCAGCCCGGGGTTGCCGGCCCGCACGAGCGCGACGTCGTGGGCGGCGAGCAGGTCGGACATCGCCGCGAAGGCTAGTGGTGGCTGAGACTGTGTCGCTGTCGCGACTGGGGACCCACCTCCGGCGGCGACGGCTGGCCATCGTGGGCCTCGGCCTCGCTGGCCGCCTACGGCACCCCTAGGGGCGTGCGGGCGCGGGGACGCGCTCGGGCACGATCGGCCTGCGCGCCCAGACGAGCACCACGACCGCGACGCCCAGCGCCGAGACGGCGTAGGCCAGCCGGGGCGAGACCGCCGCCGTCAGCACGCCGCCGACGATGTAGCCCACACCCGGCACCGCGGCCGCCGCCGACTCGAGCAACCCGGCGGTGCGCGCCTGGTAGCGCTCCTCGACGGCCTCCTGCAGCGCCGTCATCACCGCGACCCACTGGATGCCGTTGCCGGTGCCGCCGAGCACCGAGCCCAGGCAGGCGATCAGCAGCGTCGGCGCGCCCGCCATCACGGCGTAGGCGGCGCCGATCGCGGCGGTCGACGCGAGCACGAGCGTCCCCAGCGATGTCGTCTGCATCCGCGCGAACAGCGCCGAGCCGAGCAGGATCCCCACGCCCCAGGACGCGATCAGGATGCCGAACCCGAGGCTCGAGGAGTCGAGCGTCTCCTTCGCGTAGACGACCTCGATCGGGATGATCAGCGTGAAGAAGAGGATCGCCACCGCCTGGCCGGCGATGAGCCGCCCGGCGACCGGGTGCCCCCGCACGTACTCCAGGCCGTCACGCACGCGCGCGCGCCAGCTCTCCCGCGGACCCGCCGGCGGCTCGGGCAGGCTCCGCGCGCTGGCGACCAGCAGGAGCGCCACGGCCAGGAACGACCCGGCGTCGAGCCACAGCGCCGTCGCCACCCCCCACTCGTGGACGATGAGCCCCGCCAGCACGGGCCCCGCCGCGCTCATGACGGCGAAGACGACGTTGATGAGGGCGTTGCCCTCGCGGAGCGCGTCGTGCGGGGTGAGCACTGCGGCGATGGCACCGCGCGAGAGGCCGCGCGCGGTCAGGGCCAGGAGCCCGTCGGCGAACGCGAAGGCCAGGATGGCCGGCAGCCAGAACGCGTCGGTGATCGCCGCCAGCGAGGCGAACGCGCCCGCCTCCAGCGCATAGAGCGCCGGCAGCACGCGGCTGACGCGCTGGTGGTCGAGGCCCGCGGTCAGCGCCGGCGCCGCGAACGCGGGGATGAACTTCCCGGCGACGAACAGCGCGGTGACGGCCAGGGCCGAGTCGGTCCGATCCAGGACGAGGATCGCCAGCGCGATGACCCCGAGATTGTCCCCGAGCTCGTTGATCGCGTAGCTCGTGGCGAGCGCCGGGAACCCCCGGACCCGCAGCGATCTCCTCACCGGTGGCACGAGGTCAATCTAGACGGCTCGGCGGCGCAACCGCGGTCCGGCCACCCCGCCCGACCACTAAGGATTTGCGGGAGTAGGCCGATAAGCAGGGCGTAATGGGCCGTAGGACCCTAGTCGCCGCACAGACCGTGCTGCTCGCGTCATCGCTCGCCGTTGTGGCGCTGACGTCCCGTGCTGCCGATTGGCAGCCGGCAGAGCTCGTCGTGCTGCTGGCCGCGCTTGCCGTGGCCTCCGACGCGACCGCGATCGAGACCGCGAGCATGCGGCTCACGGGGTCGTTCATCGCGCTGGTGCTGGCGATGGTCCTGCTCGGTCCCGCGCCTGCGGTGGCGATCGGGCTGCTGACGGTCGCGACCGACGCGCGCCGCCTGCGCGGCAAGCCCGCGCTGCTGCTCGCCAACGCGAGCACGTTCACCACCTTCCCGCTGGCCGGCGGGCTCGCCGCCCGCGCGCTCGGGTTGGGGGACGCCGACGAGCTGACGCTCGCGCTCGGCGTCGCCGGCATCTACGTCGGCGTCAACCTCCTGAACTTCCTGCTGATCGCGGTGCCGCACATCTGGACCGACGGGGTGCCGCTGGGCCGGTCGATGCGCACGATCCTGCTGCCGCTCGCGCCGTCGGAGGCCATGGCGTGCGCGCTCACCGTCCTCACCGCCGCGACCTACCAGGCCGTCGGCCTGCCGGCCCTCGTCGCCGTCCTCGCGGCGCTGTTCCTCTTCCAGGTCCTGACCCGGGAGCTGCTGCTGTCCCAGGACCGCGCCGAGCAGCTGCAGGCGCGCTCCACCCAGCTCGCCTCGCTGCAGGTCGGCGTGCTCGCCGCGCTGGTCCAGACGCTGTCGCTGCGCGACCGCATGACGGCACGCCACTCGGCCGCCGTCGCGCGCTATGCCCGCGCGATCGCCGAGGAGATCGGCTGCGACGCCGCCGAGCAGGAGCTGGTCCACACCGCCGGCCTCCTGCACGACATCGGCAAGTTCGCCTTCCCCGACCGGATCCTGCTCGCCAACCGCAAGCTCGACGAGGACGACTGGAAGATCGTGCGGACGCACCCCTACCAGGGCGCGCGGCTCGTGCGGCGCATCAACGGCTACGGCCCGGTGGCCGAGATCATCCTCGCCCACCACGAGCGCATCGACGGCCGGGGCTACCCCCGCGGCCTCACCGGCGAGCAGATCCCGCTGCTGTCGCGGATGATCTCCATCGCCGACACCTACGACGTGATGACCGCCCGCGACTCCTATCGCGATCCGGTCAGCCAGGCCGAGGCGATCGCCGAGCTGCGGCGCGTCTCGGGCGCCCAGCTCGACGGCGAGCTGGTCGAGGCGTTCATCCGCATCGTCGAGCGCAGCGGCCTGCAGTTCCAGCACACGACGGACGCAGACTTCGAGCGCGAGCTCGACTTCGACGCCCGTGTGCGGGGCTACGCCCTGCCTCAGGCCGCCTGAGTCCCCCGATTGGGTGGGCCTCGCGGCGTCTGGACGCCTGGGCACATAATCCCCGTGACCTAGGACATCCGTCTACTGGAGTGTCCGATCCCCAGAAGTGGGGATGGCGCGGAGGACGTTTGGCCAGGAAACTTGCGGCCCGCATGACGAAACGGCGCCGCAGCTGGCAGGCGGGCGCCGTGTCGTCGGGATATCCGTCCGTCCGCTAGTCGCTGCGGTGGTGCGCAGCGCGAACTCTTGGGGGTGCACCGTGGGTTACAAGAACTAAAGTTCCTACACGGCGAACCTTGTGAGGCGTCCAGAAATGGGCGCCTCTCGCCTTTAAACGGCAGCTGTCGAACAACCTTGAGGCGAAGTCCCCCACGGTTGGACGTTTGTGCGAGAGGATGGGCGCTCGTGGACCGTCCGACCGCGCTGGACCTGGCTTTCCTGGACCTCGAGACGCCGCAGGCGCCGCTGCACGTCGGTTGGACGCTGCGCTTCGACGGCGCGCCTCCGTCGCTGGCCGGGCTGCGCCGTCACCTCGACGCGCGCCTGCACGCGGTGCCGCGCTTCCGCCGGCGCCTGGCGCGTCCACTGCTGGGCGCGCCGTGCTGGGTCGACGATCCCGGCTTCGACGTCGCCCACCACGCGTTCCGGGTGACGCTGGCCGCCCCGGGCGGGGAGGCCGAGTTGCTCGACGTCGCGGGCGCGCTGCTGTCGCAGCCCCTGCCGGCCGGGCGGCCGCTGTGGCGGATCTACCTGGTCGACGGCCTGCGGAGCGGCGGGTTCGCCCTGGTGGGCCAGGCCCACCACGCGCTGGTCGACGGCATCGCGGCGGTGGAGGTCGCGCTGCTGCTGTTCGGCGACCCCGAGGCGCGGGGCGACGACGGGTGCGCGCCAGGCTGGGCGCCGCAGCGGGCGCCGTCGGAGGGCGAGGCGGCGCGGACGACGCTCGGCGCCCGCGTCCGTGCCGCGACGGCGACCGCGCTGGATCTGTCGCGGGCGGCACTCGGGACGGGCGCGGCGGGAGCGCTGCGCGACGCGGCCCGGACGGTCGAGTCGTTCGCGCGCCCCGTGTCCCCGACGAGCCTGGATCGCTCCGCCACGGCGGAGCGCGCCGTCGCCTTCGCCTCGGTGCCGTTTCACACCGTCCGCGAGGCGGGCCGTCGCGCCGGCGCGACGGTCAACGACGTGCTGCTGGCCGCCTCGACGCTGGCGCTCCGTGCCGAGCTGCGGCGCCGCGGCGACCGCCCCGACACCCTGCGCGCGCTCGTCCCGATCAGCGTGCGAGCCGACGACCCGGGCGCGCTCGGCAACCAGATCTCGTTCCTGCCCGTCGAGCTGCCGGTCGGCGAGCCCGACCCCGCGCGGGTGCTGCGCGTGGTCCGCGCGCGGACCGCGGCCGCCAAGGAGGGCGGCGACGCGGGCGCGCTGGAGGCGGTCGCCCGCGCGGCCGAGGCGCTCTCGGGCAGCGGCCGGCGGCTGCTGACCCGAGCGGCGGTCCGGGCGGTCGGGTTCAACCTCGTGATCTCCAACGTCCCGGGGCCGCCGATCGAGCTCTCGCTCCTGGGCCGGCCGCTGGTCGCCATCCACCCCATGGTCCCGCTGCTGCACGGACACGCGCTGTCCATCGGCGCCGTGTCCTACGCGGGGCGCCTGCAGCTCGGGCTGGCCGCCGACGCGGCGGTCCTGCCCGACGTCGCCGCGACCGCGCGGGCGCTGGAGGCGGCGTTCGACACGCTGTACCGGGGCGAGGCCCCGCCACGGGACGGGACCGGCGGCACCGGCGGGTCGGGCCAGACGCCGTGGGCCGCCCGGGCGCGAGCGCGGCGTCAGCGCGCGGCGAACCGATAGACCGGGCCGGACTGCGAGACCACGTAGACGCGGCCGGCCGCGTCCTCGCCGAACGAGTCCAGACCGGAGACCGTGTCGAGCCCGGCGATCGGGCGATCGTCGGCCGCACGGCCCGCCGACAGCCGTGCACTGCGCAGCTCGCCCTTGCAGAAGTCGCCGTAGACGTAGCGCCCGAGGAGCCCGGGCACGCCCTTGTCGCGTACGACGTAGCCGCCGGTGATCGAGCACCAGCCGTCGTCGTGCGTCTTGGTCAGCACGGGCCCGATCGCCCCGGGCGCCCGCTCGTCGAACAGGCGGTTGCGGCCCTCGAACGGGCGCCAGCCGAAGTTCGCGCCGCGGCCCTTGCCCTTGCGCACGAAGTCGATCTCCTCGACGGCGTCCTGGCCGACGTCGCCGATCGCGAGGTCGCCGCGGACGCGATCGAACGAGAAGCGCCACGGGTTGCGCAGGCCGTAGGCGTAGATCTCGGGACGCGCGCCGGCGACGCCGACGAACGGGTTGGACGGCGGGGCGCTGAACGGCTTGCCGTCGGCGGCGCGAGGGTCGATCCGCAGGATCTTGCCCAGCGGCGACGCGAGGTCCTGCGCGTTGCCGCGCGACCCGTGCTGGTCGTTGCCGCCGCCCCCGTCGCCCGTGCCGACGTACAGGAGGCCGTCGGGGCCGAAGGCGAGCTGGCCGCCGTTGTGGTTGGGCTCGGGGTCGTCGTGGACGAAGAGGGTGCGGGCGCTTGCGGGGTCGGCGACGTCGTCGGTGCGGCGGCGGTACTCGACGAGGCGCTCCTTGGCGTCGGTGCCCGTGAAGTAGATGTAGAACAACCCGGAGGTCGCGTAGTCGGGCCCGAAGGCGAGCCCGAGCAGGCCCTGCTCGCCGCCGGCGGTCACCTGGTCGCGGACGTCGAGGAAGGTGCCGGCCTGCTTGCCGCCGCGCACGAGCCGGATGCGGCCGGGCTGCTCGACGACGAACACGCGGCGGCGGTCGCCGGGAGGCGCGGTGACGTAGAGCGGCTGGGTGAAGTCGCCGACCTTGACCAGCCTGACGCCGCGGCCGGCGGCGGCCTGGGCGCCGGGCCCGGGGTCGGTCGCGGTGCGCAGGTCGGTGGACGCGGGCGCCTGCGCGGCCGGAGCCGCCGCGTGGTCGCCCGTCTGGGCACCGGCGCGGTCGCCGTCGCTGCCACAGGCGACGAGCGCCACGGCGGCCAGCAGGGCGGCGGACGGGAGCGCGGGGTGGAGCATCGGGCCAGCATGCCAAACGGCGGCGACGCGCCGGTCGGTGCTCGGGCTGTGCGTGCTCGCCATGCCGGCGGCAGCGTCCACGGACCCGCGGTCGCCGCGGCGATCCCCGCCGTCGCCGGCGAGGAGCGGTTCGGGCGGGTGCCGGCGCGGTCGGTCTGCCGCCGGCGCCGCGGGGATCGTTCGGGCGTGAATCGCCGCTTCGCGATCGCCAACGAGAACGCATGCCGGATCGACCCCGCATATGGGGGTCGATCGCGCACGGATCGCCCGAACCCCTGCAATCGCGGACGACCGGCGCGGCCCTCGGCCACGCGGCCGGTACGGCGCCGCCTGCACGAGAATGGGTGTGTGCCCTCCGCCGCTGCGTCCACCGCCGCCGCGCGTGCCGTCCGGATCGCCCTCGAGGGGACGGTCGAGCCCGCCCGCGCCGCCCTGCTGGTGCACGGCGACCACCGGCCGTTCGCGCTCGTGGGCCGCTGGGGCGGTGCCGCGGCGCTGGTCGGCAGCGAGCCGGTCCGCGTCGCCCGCGACGACGAGGACCCCTTCGCCCTGCTCGACCAGCAGCCGGCCCTCACGGGCGCGCCCGCGGGCTTCGTCGGCGGCGGCTGGTTCGGGATGCTGGGCTACGGGCTGGGGCGGCGGCTCGAGACGCTGTCACCCCCGCCGCCCGCGCCGGAGCGGCTCCCCGACGCCGTCCTCGCCTTCCACGACCATGTGCTGCGACTTGATCACGACGGCCGCTGGTGGTTCGAGGCGCTGTGGACCGACGCCCGCGCCGACGCGCTGCAGCGGCGCCTCGACGTGCTGCGCGAGCGCCTGGCCGCCGGCGTGGCGGAGCGGGGTGAGGCGAGCGCGGTCGCCCCGGGACCCTGGCGGGCCACGCCGTCTCCCGCCGGCCATGCACGCGCGGTCGCGGCATGTCGCGAGCGGATCGCCGCCGGCGACCTGTTCCAGGCCAACCTGTCGCTGCGCCTGCGCGCGACCCTGCAGGGCGATCCCGTCGACCTCCTCACGCGCGGCGTCGCCGCGCTCGCCCCCGACCGCGCAGCGTGGCTGAGCGGTCCGTGGGGCGCGGTGGCGAGCCTGTCGCCGGAGCTGTTCGTGGAGCGTCGCGGAGACACCGTGCGCAGCGCGCCGATCAAGGGGACGCGACCACGTCCGGCCGACCCGGAGGCCGCCGAGACGCAGCGCGCCGAGCTCGCCTCGGCCGCCAAGGACCGCGCCGAGAACGTGATGATCGTCGACCTGATGCGCAACGACCTTGGCCGGGTGAGCACGCCCGGCTCGGTCGCGGTCGCGGCGCTGGCCGAGGTGCGCCCGCACGCCGGCGTGTGGCATCTCGTGTCCGAGGTCGTGGGCCGCCGGGCGCGCGGGATCGGCGACGGTGAGCTGGTCTCCGCATTGTTTCCCCCGGGTTCTGTCACCGGCGCGCCGAAGCTCGCGGCGATGGACGTCATCAGCGAGCTGGAGTCGACGGCACGCCAGGCGTTCTGCGGCGCGATCGGCTTCGCCAGCCCGGCCGCCGGCTTGGCGCTCAGCGTCGCGATCCGCACCTTCGAATGCCGCGACGGCGACGTCTGGCTCGATGTCGGCGGCGGCGTCGTCGCCGACTCCGACCCCGACGCCGAGGCAGCCGAGTGCCTCGCCAAGGCGCGGCCGCTGCTGACCGCGATCGGCGCGACGCTGGAGGTCGACGACGCGCCCGAGGGCGCGGGCGATCGGGGCGAGCGCCCGGGCGACGGGGCCCCGCGCGGGGGCGACGGGTCCCAGCGCGCGGCTGGCCCGGCCTACCGCGCAGCTGGCCCGGCCGGGCGCGCTGCCGGCGCGGCCGGGCGCGAGGCCGGCCCGGCGCACGCCCGCCGCCCGCCGCTCCCGCTCCGCCTCGGGGTGCACCCGACGCCGAGGCCCGATCCGGCCGGGGGCGTCTTCGAGACGGTGCTGGTCCGGGACGGCGCGGCCGTCGCGGCGGAGGACCATCTCGCGCGGCTCGCGCGGTCGGCGCGCGAGCTGTACGGCGTGTCGTTGTCGCCGGCGCTGCCCGCGCTGCTGGAGCACGCCGCGCTCGAGCAGGGTGGGCCGTGCCGGATCCGGATCGTGCTCGGCGCCGAGGGCGACGTCGCGCTGGAGGCCGCGCCGCTGCCGGCGGCGGGCGCGCCCGCGACGCTGGCGCCGGTCGTGGTCCCCGGTGGCCTGGGTGCGCACAAATGGCGCGACCGGCGCCTCGTCGACGCGCTGGCCGGCGCGGTCACCCCGGCGTTGCCGCTGCTCGTCGACCTCGACGGCGGCGTGCTCGAGACCACGCGCGCGAACGTCTTCGTCGTCTACGACGGTCAGCTCGTCACGCCGCCGCTCGACGGCCGGATCCTGCCGGGCGTCACGCGAGCGCGCGTGCTCGCCCAGGCCGCGACGCTCGGGATCCCCACCCGCGAGCGCCCGCTGTCGCTCGACGACCTGGCGACCGCCGACGCGATCTTGACCTCCGGCGCGCTCCGCGGCCTGGAGGCGACGGCAGGCATCGGCCCGACCACGCTGCCGCTCCCCGACGAACGCTTGCGAACGCTCATCGATCGCCTCGACCCCTCGCCACGCTGAACCCGCCGGATCGGTGCGCGTCCCGGAGGAGCTCCTCCTCGACGTCGATCCGCTCCACCTGCGGCATCACTCCGCGCGCCGGGGGAGCTCCTCCTCGACGTCCATCCGCTCCACCAGGTCACCGCGGAAGGTGTAGATGTGCAGCACCCGGCCCTCGCCGAGCAGCGCGCCATCGAGATCGCGGACCGACTGCTGGACCTCGACGGCGACGCGGCCATCCGGTCGTGCCGTGAGTGCCACCACCTGCACGCTCGGGTCGATGGCCGCCCACTGGCGCGTCCAGTAGTCGCGGACGCCGTCGTGGCCGTGGACGCGACCGCCTTCCCAGGCGTTGGGCCAGTCGACGTCGGCGGTCAGCTGGCGCAGGACGCCCTCGATGTCCCGGGCGTTGAAGGCGTCGTACGTGGCGCGGAGTCGGTCGTCGCGTTCCATGCGCCCCAGGATACGCAACCACTCAGTTGCGAATCAAGGCCCGCTCAGAACGCCGTCGCCAGCGCGAACGGGAAGACCGGCCCGGCGCCCTTCTGGCGCAGCTGCCCGGCCACCATCGCCAGCGTCCAGCCGCTGAACCGGATGTCGTCGACCAGGAGCACCGACTGCCCCTGCGGCAGCTCTCCGGCCACCGCGAAGGCGCCGCGGACGTTGGCGACCTGCTGCGCCGCGTTGGCCATCTCGCGCTGCGGAGGCCCGTCGGTCACGCGCTGGAGCACCGGCGCGCACGGCAGCCCGAGCGCGCCCGCCAGGCGGGCCGCGAAGTCCGGCACGAGCGCGCCGCTGCGCTGTGACGGCACCGCCGTCACCCATCCCAGCGGCACGTTCCAGCGACGCACCGCCTCGGCTGCGGCGGCGACCAGCTCGTCGTCGAACTGCCCGCCGGAGCGTCCGGCCTGGATGAGCGGATCCCAGCCGCCGTCGCCGAGCCGTGCCAGCGCGCGGCCCTCCTCGGCGCGCACATGCTCGGGCACCTTCTTCATGCGGCCGTCGGCGTCGGGCGCCATCTTCTTGACCTCGAGCAGCACCGGCCGCGAGCGCAGATGCAGCGCGGCGTCGCGCACCATGGTCGCGTCGAGTGATCCATTGAAGCGCGCACCGGCGCAGACCGAGCAGCGCCCGCAGTCCTGTGGGTCCGGATCGTCGAGCTCCTCCTGCAGCGCGCGCATCAGGCAGCGCCCGTCGGTCCCGAACCCCGCCATCGCGGCCTGCTCGCGCCGGCGCAGCTCGGTGATGCGGCCGTAGCGCTCGCCGTCGTAGGTCCAGGCGCCGCCCGGAAAAGCCAGCCAACGCGAGCCGTTGCGGTCCACCGCGCCCTCGACGTCCAACACCTTCAACAAGCCCTCGATCCGCCCGCGGCCGAGGTTGACCTGCGCCATCAGCTCCTGCGTGGTCGCGCCGTCGTGGCCGACGGCCTCGAGGTGCTCGAGGACGCGGTCGACGACCTCCCGACGCGGAAAGGCCTGCTCGATGAAGAAGTCCTGGATGCGCTTGTCCTCGGCGCCCCGCAGCAGCACGACCTCGGCGCGCTCGATGCCGCGCCCGGCACGGCCGACCTGCTGGTAGTAGGAGATCACCGAGCCGGGCGCCTGGTAGTGCACGACGAACCCCAGGTCGGGCTTGTCATAGCCCATGCCCAGCGCGCTCGTGGCCACGACGGCCTTCAGCTCGTTGCGCAACAGCCGGTCCTCGACGTCCACCCGGCGGTCGGTCTCGACCTCGCCGCTGTAGGCCTCGGCCGCGATGCCCTGGCCCGTCAGCCACGTGGCGACGAGATCGGCGTCGCGCTTGGTGAGCGTGTAGACGATCCCCGACCCCGGCAGCTCGGGCAGCCGCTGGGCCAGCCACGCGAGGCGGTCGGCCTGCGACGGGAGGTCGACGACCTCGAACCGCAGGCTGGACCGGCCGAGCGCGCCGCGGTAGGTCCGCAGCTCGGCCTGCTCGCGCCCGGCCTGCAATTGCTCGGACACGTCGGCGACCACGCGATCGTTGGCGGTCGCCGTCGTGCAGAGCACGCCGACGCCGTCGGGCAGGCGCTCCAGCATGTCGCCGATGCGGCGGTAGTCGGGCCGGAAGTCGTGCCCCCAGTCGCTGATGCAGTGCGCCTCGTCGACCACGAGAAGGCCCACGCGCTCGGCGAACATGGGCAGCATCTGCTCGCGGAATTGCGGGTTGTTGAGCCGCTCGGGGCTGATGAGCAACAGGTCGACGGCGTCGTTCTCGAGCAGTCCGGCGACCTCGCTCCATGCGTCGCGATTGGTCGAGTTGACGGTGTGCGCGCGCAGACCGAGCTTGCGTGCCGCATCGATCTGGTTGCGCATGAGCGCCAGCAGCGGCGAGACGATGAGCGTGGGTCCCGCGGGTGGGTGGGGGCCGTCTTCGCGCAGCAGCGCGGTCGCCACGAAGTACACCGCCGACTTGCCCCAGCCCGTGCGCTGCACGCACAGGACCCGCGCGCGATCGTCGACGAGATCGCGGATCGCGTCGAGCTGGTGCTCGCGAAAGCGCGCGTCGGGTCCGGCGAGCGCCTGGAGAAGCTGTTCGGCACGGGTGTCGATGGCGGTGCTCATGTGTGTCATGACGGTAGGGGAAGGCGCGGGCGTCGAGCGCGGACGCCGCAGTTGCGGCACACGCCCTCCGCCGTTTCGTCGCAGACGGCCACAGTCCCGTGACCTCACGCCACGTACGCTCGCTCCGTTGCCCACCACACCCCCGAAAGCTTCGGCCAGCTCCGAAGCGTCCCGGATCCAGCGTCCCTCCGCACATGGCCACGGTCACCACCGCCCCACCCCGAACGCCCTCGGCGCCCTCCGTCCTCGTGCTCGGAGCGGCCCTGGCGACCGTCGGGCTGTGGGCCTCGGCGTTCGTCGGGATCCGCGCGGCGGGCCAGGACTTCTCGGCCGGTGCGCTCTCCCTGGCCAGGCTGCTGATCGGCAGCGTGGCGCTGGGGGCGTTCGTCGCGATCCGGCGCGAGCCGCTGCCGCCCCGCGCCGACCTGCCGCGCCTGATCCTGTGCGGCGTCCTGTGGTTCGGGATCTACAACGTGGCGCTCAACGAGGCCGAGCGACACGTCGATGCCGGCACCGCCGCCATGCTGGTCAACGTCGGCCCCGTCCTGATCGCCGTGCTCGCGGGCGTGCTGCTGAAGGAGGGGTTCCCGCGCATGCTGCTGATCGGCTGCGCGGTCGCCTTCGCGGGCGCCGTGCTGATCGGCATCGCCACGTCTGACGGAGGACTCGCCGCGAGCGCCGGCGCCGCCCTGTGCCTCGTCGCGGCGATCACCTACGCCGGCGGCGTCGTCGCCCAGAAGCCGCTGCTGGGCCGCAGCTCACCGCTGGCGATCACGTGGCTGGCCTGCGTCATCGGCGCGATCTGCTGCGTCCCGTTCACCCCCCAACTCGTGCAGGAGAGCGCCGACGCCGGCGGCGAGGCGATCGGCTGGACGATCTACCTCGGCCTCTTCCCCACCGCGATCGCGTTCACGCTCTGGGCCTACGCGCTGACGCACACGACCGCGGGACGCATGGGCGCCACGACGTACCTCGTCCCGCCGCTGGCGACCCTGATGGGCTGGGCCTACTTCGGCGAGACGCCGCCCGGTCTCGCGCTGGCCGGCCGCGCGCTCTGCCTGACGGGAGCCGCCCTCGCGCGCCGCGGACGCTGACCGTAGTGTCCTCGGCATGAGCCCGGACCCCGAGATCCTGCGCCTCGCCGCGTTCACCGACGTGCCCGGGGGCGGCAACCCGGCCGGCGTCGTGCTGGACGCCGGGGCGCTCGACGACGCAGCGATGCAGGCCATCGCCGCCGACGTCGGCTACTCCGAGACCGCCTTCCTCACCGGTGGCGCCGACCGCGAGTACGACGTGCGGTACTTCAGCCCCGTCGCCGAGGTGCCGTTCTGCGGGCACGCGACGATCGCCACGGCGGTGGCGCTGGCGCAGCGCGACGGCCTGGGCGACGTGCTGCTGCGCACGGCCGCCGGCCCGGTCGCCGTGCGGACCGCGGCCGACGGCGACGGCGACGACGACGGCGCCCGTGCGATCACCGCCACGCTGACGAGCGTGGACCCGGAGGTGTCGGAGATCGGCGACGCCGACGTCGACGCCGCCCTCGCCGCCCTGCGCTGGACCCGCGACGACCTCGATCCGGCCCTCCCGCCACGGGTCGCCTACGCGGGCGCGCGCCACCTCGTGCTCGCCGCGGCGTCGCGCGAGCGGCTCGCCGACTTGGACTATGACTTCGACGAGCTCAAGTCCTACATGTCGGACCGCGACCTGACGACCGTCGACCTCGTCTGGCGCGAGGCCGCGACGACGTTCCACGCTCGCAACCCGTTTCCGGTCGGCGGCGTGGTCGAAGACCCGGCGACCGGCGCCGCCGCCGCGGCGTTCGGGGCCTACCTGCGCGCGCTCGGCGCGGTCACGCCGCCGGTGCGCGTGACCGTCCACCAGGGCGACGACATGGGCCGGCCCAGCCGGCTGCTGATCGACCTCGAACCGGGGCGCGCCGCCGTCCAGGTCACCGGTGGCGCCGTCCGGATCCCGCACGCATGAGCCCGCCCAAGCGGCTCGCTCCCGGGCTCTGGCGCTGGACGGCCCGGCATCCCGACTGGCATCCCGGGGCCTTCGGCGCGGAGGTCGCGAGCTTCGCGCTCACCGCCGGGGACGAGCTGCTGCTGCTGGATCCGCTCGTCCCGAGCGGCGACGGCGACGCGGTCGCCGCCGGTCAGGTCCTGGGCCAGCTCGACGCGCTCGCCTCCGGCGCCGCCGCGGTGCACGTCCTCGTCACGATCGCGTACCACGTGCGCTCCGCTGCGCTGCTGAGCGAGCGCTTCGACGCGCGCATCTGGGGCCCGCCCAACGCGGCGAGCCGCCTCGCCGAGGACGCCTGCTTCACCCCGCTGGAGCCGGGCGGCGACGCCGGCCCCGGCGGCGTCCGAGCGTTCGCGATCGGACGCCCGAGGCGCACCGAGCGCCCGCTCTGGATCCCGTCCCACGACGCCGTCGCGTTCGGCGACGCGCTCGTCAGCACGCCGGACGACGAGCTGCGTCTCTGGTCGCAGGACGTCGTCGACGACAGGCGGGTGGCCTGGTACCGCGACCGCTTCGTGCCCACGCTCGCGCCGCTGCGCGAGCTGCCCGCCCGGCGGGTCCTCGTCACGCACGGCGCACCGGTCCTGAGCGGAGGCGCCGGCGCGCTCGCGACGGCCCTCGACGCCGAGCCGTGGTACCACCACGGCTGAGCAACGCGTCGCGGCCGGGAGCGCACGGCCCCGCATCGCCGAAGCGGCCACCCACCGGCAGCCCGGCCAGAACCCGGACCACCACCCGCAGCTCGGCCAGAGCCTCTTGCGCGCACACGGCCACGCCCTACGGTCGTGCACAGAGCTCGAGGATCCTCAAGGAGCCAGAGGTGGACGCCGTCAAGCAGCGCTTCAGGAACCGCCAGGAGGCCGGCCGGCTGCTGGCCGAGCACCTGCGCCAGTACGCCGGCGACGACGACGTCGTCGTCCTGGCCCTGGCGCGCGGGGGCGTACCCGTCGCCTTCGAGGTGGCGTGCGTGGGCCGGCTGGTCCGCGAGCGTCACGGCTGTGAGGCCCTGCTCGTCGGCTTCACCACGTACCAGCCCGGGACCGAGCGCATCTTGCACTCCTTCAACGCCCGGCTGGGCGAGCAGTTCGACGTCGTCATCCACCTCGACGAGACGCACGCGCTCGGACCGCTCGAGCGCACCAGCCAGTGGAAGGCCGGCGAGCTGCCCGAGACCTACCCCTCCGGAGCCTGAGGCGATCGGGCGTCCTCCGATGGCGGAGCAGCGTGGCACCGACGTCGCGCGCGCGGTCACCGTGTCCGCCGACGGCGTCCCGCTGGCCGGCGATCTGGGCGTCCCACCCGCTGCGCGGGGCGTCGTCGTGTTCGCCCACGGCAGCGGCAGCGGGCGCTTCAGCCCGCGCAACCGCGCGGTGGCGCGCGTCCTGGACGAGGCAGGTCTCGCCACCCTCCTGCTCGATCTCCTCACCGCTGAGGAAGAGGCCGTCGACCTCCGGACCAGGCACCTGCGCTTCGACGTCGCACTGCTGGGACGGCGCGTGATCGCCAGCATCGACTGGCTGGCGGCGGACCCGGCCACCGGCGATCTCGACGTCGGGTGCTTCGGTGCCAGCACCGGCGCCGCCGCCGCGCTCGTCGCGGCCGCCGACCGCCCCGACCGCGTGACCGCCGTCGTCTCGCGCGGCGGGCGGCCGGACCTCGCCGGCGACGCCCTGCGGCGCGTCACCGCCCCGACGCTGCTGATCGTGGGCGGCCACGACCACGAGGTCCTGCGCCTCAACCAGCGGGCCCTGGCCGCGCTCGCAGGCCCGGCCCGCCTCGAGATCGTGCCGGGGGCGACCCACCTGTTCGAGCAGCCGGGCGCGCTCGAGCGCGTGGCCGTGCTCGCCCGCGACTGGTACCTGCAGCACCTGGGACACGATCGCTGAGTCGCCTGCGCAAACCGCGTGCCTGGCGGCGACCGGCGACCCGGCGTAGCATCGGCGCCACCCAAGAGCCGTCGCCCGTGGCGGGAAGGAGGCTCGTGACCGACGCGCCCCGGCAGTGCCGGACGTCCATTGTCTCATCCACGCGCAGAAGGAGGAGCGGTGTACACCACCATCCGCCAGTGCTGTCGCCCCGACGACGTGCGCGACATCGCGCACACCACCGACGAGCATTTCGCCGACCAGCTCGCGCAGATGGACGGCTTCGTCGCCTACGAGCTGATCGACTGCGGCTCGGGCGACCTGTTCACCACGACCGTCTTCACCGACCGCGAGGCGTCGATGCGGTCCAACGAGCTCGCGGCCCAGTTCATCGCCGAGCACCTGGCCGACGTGCAGCTCGAGCGCACGCAGGCCTTCACCGGTGAGGTCCTGGTCAACCGCGCGGAGTCCAACGTGCTGGAGCTCGTCCACGCCTGATGGAGTGACGCGGTGGCGCATCGTGGGACCCACGCGGACCACGAGCGCCACCCGCGCCTTCTCGCACCGCACCAACCGCTGAGGAGAACGCTCGTGCGACACGATGAGCTGCGGGCCGTCCAGGCGCCGCTGAAGGAGCGCTATCGCGAGGACCCGGCCGCGGCCCTGGTGACCCTGACCGCGCACGCCACCCTCGGCGAGGGTGTGACGTGCAGGGTGCAGACGGGCCAAGCGCTCGCGGTCGCCGGCCTGCACCCGGCCTCGGGCGGCGACGGCACGCAGCTGTGCTCGGGCGACCTGCTGCTCGAGGCGCTCGCGGCGTGCGCCGGCGTGACGATGCGGGCCGTCGCCACGGCCCTGGCGATCGACGTGGAAGGGCAGGTGACGGCCGAGGGCGTCCTCGACTTCCGGGGCACCCTGGGCGTCGACCGCGCAGCACCGGTCGGCTTCGCGGCGATCGGGCTGCGGTTCGCGCTCGACACCGGCGCCGAGGACGACGGGATCGAGAAGCTCGTCGAGCTCACCGAGCGCTATTGCGTGGTGCTGCAGACGCTCACCGGCGCGCCGGCGCTGTCGGTCGACTGGACCCGCGCCGCTCGTTGAGCGTCAACGCGGGCGGAGCAGGCTCGGCGGCGGACGCACGACGTCCCAGAGGCGCAGCTCGCCCCTGGTGACGCGGTAGACCGACACCGAACGCTCGGTGGTGTCGCCCGACGGCGTGATGGCGAAGTCGCCGACGAGGCCATGCCGCACGCGCGTCCGGAAGAGCGCCCGGCGGACGGACGCGCGTGTGCCGTCCGACGTCGCGATCGCTCCGAGCAGCACCTCCGTGGCCTGCGCCGCGTAGACGGAGTAGGGGTCCGGCGGACCGCCGACGGCCGTCGTCAGCCGCCCGATGAAGCGACGGCCCCGGACGGGCAGTCGCTCGGTCGGCAGGCCGGCCACCGTGACGTACAGGCCGTCGGACGCATTGCTCAGCGTCGTGACGGCGGTGTCGATGGCGAAGCGGTCAGGCGCGATGAACCGCGTTCGCCGGGGGAGCGCCCGCCGCAGCGCGGGGAGCAGGTCGGCGCTGTGGGCATCGAGCGTGCCGGCGAGCAGGACGGTGTCGGGGCGCACGGCGCGGACCCGGCGCAGCGCCTCCGACGACGTCCAGTCGGCGACCCCGGCGACGCGTATCCCGAGGCGCCAGGCCGCCCTCCTGAAGCTCATCGCGATCCCGAGGCCGTAGGCGTGCGGCTCGCGCACCACGAAGGCCCGGCGCGCCCCGAGGCGCTGCGCGAGCTGGGCGTCCGCGGCGCCCTGGACGTCATCGCGCGCGATGACGCGCACGTAGCTGCGCACGCCGCCCGCGGCGTACCGCTCGGGCTCGGCGGCCAGTGTCCCGGGGCCGCTCCGTGTCAGGCCGACGTACGTGTTGGACGGGCTGATCAGCGCGACGGGCGGCCGGGCGCCGTTGAGGATCGGCAGCGCCGCCGCGGCGCAGAACGAGGTGAACGGCCCGACGACGCCGACGACGCTCGGGTTGCGCGCGAACATCCGCGCGTTGGCGCGGCACTTGGCGATCCCGACCAGCCGCGGGTCGGCGACCGAGTCGTCGCAGGCCTGGAACGCGAGCGGATGGCGCCCCGCCCGGAACCCGCGGTCGCGGACGGCCTGCCGGACCGCCTCGGTCATCGGCACGCCCGCGGTGGCGCTCGGCCCCTGCAGCGCCAGCGAGGACGCGATCAGCAGCCGCGGATGGCTGCCCCGGCGCTGCGCGACCGGCGAGCACGACGACGTCGCCAGCGCCCGCACGGTCGGCCGCCCTGCGCTCATGGCGACGGGCGCGGCCGGCGATGCGCCGGACCCCTGCGTCGCCGTGACCCACACCGCGCCTCCCGCCACGACGAGATCGTTCAGGCCGTGCGCCACCGGCAGGATGCGCGGCACGCCGCCCGCCGGGTCGATCCGCGCGAGCGTCCCGTCGCCGTTGGCCACCCAGACGGCGCCGGCGCCGACGGCGAGGCGCCGGGGAGAGCGCTCGATCCCGATCCGCACGGTGCTCACCGGGGCCAGCTGGGCGGGATCGATCCGGGTGACCGTCGCGGTGTTGCCGTTGAGCACCCAGACGGCGCCGAGCCCGGCGGCCACGGAGGTCGGGTACGGCGGGTTGACGCCACGACGGTCGGCGATGTCGATGCGCACCGGCCGGCCCCGCCCCTGCGCGTCGAGACGCAGCACGCTGGCCGACGCCCCACTCAGCAGCCAGACCGCCCCCGCGAAGACCAGGACGTCGTTGATCCGGTACTGGACATCCAGCCGCCGCACGCTGCCGTCGCGGGCGTTCACGCGCAGCACGCGCGCCGATCCGTCGCTCACCCAGACCGCGCCGTTCCCTGCGGCCACGGCCCACGGGCCGTTGCGGTCCTGCGGCAGCGGTCCGGTCGCGGGCGGCTCGGGCAGCGGCACGCGACGCGCGGGCGTCGCGTAGCCGGGATGCAGCTCGAGCAGCCGCCGGCGCCCGACGTCGACGGTCCACAGCGCCCCTGCCGCGGCGGCGACGGCTCCGAGCCGGCCGCCCGGAGCGACCACGTCGGCCACCGCGCCCCGGGCGAGGTCGATGCCGGTCAGCGTCCCCGCCTCCGTGCTCTGGACCCAAGCGCGGCCGCCGGACGCCGCGACCGCGTCGGGCTTGCCGGGGACGTACGCGGAGCTTCGGATACGGCCACTGGACGGGTCGACCGCAGCGACGCGGCCCTCGGCGAGCAGGAGCTCGGGCTCGGCCTCGTCCCCGCCGAGGCGTCCGGACAGCAACGCGGCGGCGATGGCGGCGGCGATCACCAGCGCGCCGCCGACGACGATCAGGCCGAAGCCTCGCTGCTGCTCCCGGCGCCGGATGGCCGTCCACGCGACGGACGCCGGTGCGAGCGCGGGATCCTGACGCAACATGGCCGCCTCGAGGTCCCGCAACGCCGGGCCGGGTTCGAGGCCGAGCTCGGCGATCAGCGCGCGGCGAACCTCGCGGTACACCTGCAGGGCCTCGCCCTGCCGGCCGGCGCGATAGAGCGCCAGCATCAGCTGGCCGCGCAGGCGCTCGCGCGTGGGGTGCTCGGCGACCAGGCCCTCCAGCTCGGGCACGATCTCCTGGGCGCGGCCGAGGGCGAGATCGGCGTCGAGGCGCCGCTCCAGCGCGGTCAGGCGCCGCGCCTCCAACCGGGCGATCTCCGGCTGGGCGAACGGCTCGTAGGCGAGGTCGGCGAGCGCGGGGCCGCGCCACAGCGCGAGCGCCTCCTGGAGCTGCCGGCGGGCCTCCGTGGGATCGCCGCGCTCCAGCGCCTCGCCGCCTTGGCGCGCAAGCCGCTCGAAGCACTCGACGTCGAGCTGGCCGGCGTCGAGGTGCAGCGCGTACCCGTGGCCGCGGGTCTGCAGGAGCACGCCGCCGCGGTCGCCGAGCGCGCGCCGGAGGTGGGCGACGTGGTTCTGCAGCACCTTGCCGGCGGTGGCGGGCGGGCACTCGCCCCAGAGCGCGTCGATGAGCCGATCGCTCATCACCGTCTCGTCGTGGTGCAGGAGCAGGATCGCCAGGACGCTGCGCTGGCGGCCCTCGCCGACCTTCACGGTGCGGTCACCGTCGGAGACCTCGAGGGGGCCGAGCAGGCGAAAGTCCATGTGGCGCTTCCTCGTCGCCCACGCTACGCCCCGAGCTAGGACGACATCAAGCGGCCCGGTCTGGGCAGCCATGGGCAAGGAATGGGCGCTCGTGGGCGGCGCGAAACCGGAAGTCGGGAGGTTCATTGCGGCCCGCCCGCACCGGGCGGTCGACCGATCCGAAGGAAGACATCCATGCGTCCGCGTACTCGTCTCGCCACCACCATCGCCGTCGCCTTCGGCAGCGCGGCGCTCGCCGGGCCGGCCATCGCCGCGACCGGGGGTCAAGACATGCGCTCGCCGGACGCCGTCGAGGCTGCCGCACCGCCCCGTCCGGCCTTCCAGCAGGATCTCCGCTCGCCCGACGCCAGCGACGTTCCGGCGCAGGTCGTCCAGGATCTGCGCTCGCCCGACGCCGCGGACTCCGCGACGGCGGACGGCGTCGCGCCGGCCGTGGCCACGCAGTCGGCCTCCGGCTTCGACTGGAGTTCGGCGGCGATCGGCGCCGGCGGCGCGCTCGGCCTCGTGGCCATCGCGCTGGGGAGCGCGCTCGCCCTGCACCGTCGCCACGAGACGCTTCCCCACTCCCCGATCGCGCACTGACCGCAGCCCCGATTGACCCCGAGGCCGACCGGTCCCCGCCGGCCTCGGCGTAGCATGGCGCCGTGGGGCTGCCGGACTCCACGGCGCGAAGTGCCCTCGGGATGGTGCTCATCGCGGCGATCGCGGTCGCAGCCGGCGTGGTGGTGGCGCGCCACGTCGACGGCGGCGGCTCGCAGCGGCACACCGGCGCCACAGCGGTCGTGCGGATCCGGACCGCCGCGCGGGGACCGGTCGTGCCGCCGTCCTTCCTCGGGCTGTCGATCGAGTGGGACAGCGTCGTGCCCTACACCGGCCCGCGGCGTGATCGGCGCGGCGCGCTGCCGCGGGTGCTGGCGCCGCTGGATCGGGCCCAGGGCACGCCGCTGGCGCTGCGCATCGGCGGCGACACCGGCGACCAGGCGTGGTGGAACCCGTCCGGGCGTCCGCGCCCGCCGACCGTGCTGCAGGACGTCGGGCCGGGGGTCCTGGACGCCATCGCCTGGCTCGCGCGCAGGCTCGGCGGTCCCGTGACGCTGGGGCTGAACCTCGCCCTGAACGATCCCGCCAACGCCGACGCGATGGCGTCCGAGGCCCGCCGCCGCCTGCCGCCCGGCGCCCTCGCCGCGCTGGAGATCGGCAACGAGCCCGACCTCTACCGCCGCGGACACACCTTTCGCCGCGGCGGCCACCTGCACCGGCGCCTGACCAAGGACGCGCACTACGACGTGGCCACCTACGCGTGGCAGGCCGATGGATATCTCCGCACGCTCGCGCGACCGGCGGGCCCGCGCCTGGTCGTCGGCGGGTTCGCGGGCCCCGGCTGGTGGCCGTCGCTGCCGCGCCTGCTGCGCGGCTGGGGGCGCCGCCCCGGTGCGCTCGCCGCGCACCTGTACGCCCTGCCGCAGTGCAGCGCCCCGACGCCGTCGCAGGACTGGCTCATGAGCTCAGCGGCCTCCCGGGACCGCGTGGCCGGTCTGCGGCCGCTGCTGGCGATCGCTCACCGGTACGGCCTGCCGCTCCGCGTCGACGAGCTCAACTCGGCGGCCTGCGGCGGGCGCCCGCACTTCAGCGACTCCCGCGCGGCCGCCGTGTGGCTCACCGACACGCTCTTCGCGATCCTGCGCGCCGGCGCAGCCGGAGCCAGCGTCCACACGTGGCGCGGCGCGCAGTACGCGCCGTTCGCGGTCACCGGCTCGCGGGTGGTCGCCCGCCCGCCGCTGGCCGGGATGCTCGCCTTCGCCCGCGCGGCGCCGTCGGGCAGCCGCCTGGTCGCCGTCGACGTCCGCGGTGGCGACGGTCTGCGGGCCTGGGCGACCATCGACCGTTCCGGCGCGCGACGGCTCGCGCTGCTTGCGCGCAACCGCGCGCGCGTCACGATCCCGTCGGGGCGACGAACCGGCTGCGCAGGCGTCTGGCGGTTCCCCGCCCGGCGCGGCGGGCCGCGCTGCACCTGTCCTCAGAACCGGCGGTACTTGCTCGACCTGCCGGCGCGCTCGCTGGCGGTCGTGACCTTCCGTGCACGCGCTAGGGCACCGTGCTCGTCGCCCGGACCGACCCGTCGGCGATCGAGCTCGTGACGCTCGACCGGCGCCGGAGCCGATGATGACGAGGACCGTCAGCGCGCCAGAGGTCCGCTTCAGCGCGCCGCGGCTCGCGCAGAGCGGGACGGCGCAGGACGGCGAGCAGCGAGAGGCCGGCCGGCAGGCGCGTGCCCGAGGCCAACAGCCGCGCCTCGAGCCGCAGCGGCAGCTCGAGCACGCCGTTGAGGCGCAGGGGGGTGAGGTCCAGGTCGGAGTGCGTATGGCGGCGCCGTCGGCGCTGCGCGACGCGCACCGCGGCGGCCGGTCCCAGCAGCAGGCTGTTGAAGTGGGTGTCGCCCACGACGTCCCAGCCCGCCGCACGCGCCGCCGCGCGCAGCGACGAGCTGTCGTAGCGCCGGTAGTGCAGGTTGACCTCGTCGTGCCAGGACCACAGCGCCTGGTAGGCGGGAACGGTGACCAGCAGCAGGCCGCCGGGACGCGCCACCCGCCGCAGCTCGGCGAGCGTCGCGCGGTCGTCGGGCGTGTGCTCGACGACGTCCAGGCACGTCACGACGTCGAACGTCGCGTCCGGGAACGGCAGCCGTTCCACGTGGCCGACCCGCACATCCCGGTGGCCGCGCCGGTGGGCGGCCGCGACCGCCTCCGGGCTGAGGTCGATTCCCGACACGCGCCCGTAGCGGGCCAGCTCGTCGAGCGTGCGACCCGAGCCGCAGCCGGCGTCGAGCAGTCGAGGATCGGGTGCGAGCGGGAGCCGGTCGAGCTCGGCTCGCAGCACCCGCCGGCGGCCGCGGTACCACCAGTGGCGCTCGTCGCTGGCGAGCATCGCCTGGAGCTCGTCGTGCGTCATGGCGGCGATGCTCACGGCATCTCGACGTGCGCTGCGCGTGCGGCGCGTTGGGATCGCGTTAGCGCGCGACGCCGCTAACACAAGACCAATCGATGCCCAACCCGGTGCGAAGCGCCGCGGCCCCACGCTGGCCTCCATTGCGAGCCATCTCCCTGGAGGCACAGACCGTGACCACGCAGACCATCGCGGCGCCCGCCGGCCGGCGCGACCACGACGAAGGCCCACCCGCCGCCCGACTTCCGGGCCTGACCGTCGTGCTGCCGTGCTTCGACGAGGCGCCCAACATCGCCGCGGCGATCGACGACGCCCGGAGCGCTGCGGCGCGCAGCGCCGAGGAGCACGAGATCGTGGTCGTCGACGACGGCTCGAGCGACGGGACCGCCGAGATCGCCCGGGACGTGGCGCGGGACGTGCCCCACGTCGTGGTTGTCCAGCACGGCCAGAACCGAGGCTATGGCGCCGCCTTCGTCTCCGGGCTGCGGGCCGCGCGCATGCCGTGGGTGCTGCTCACCGACGCCGACCTCCAGTTCGACCTCAACCAGCTCGACCAGTTCGTACCGCTCACTGCGGAGGCCGACTTCCTGCTCGGCTGGCGCATCCACCGCCAGGACCCGATGCGCCGCCGCGTCAACGCGGCGGCGTGGAACTGGCTCGTCCGGCGCACGTTCGACCTGCGGGTGCGCGACGTCGACTGCGCGTTCAAGCTGATCCGCCGCGACGCCGTCGCGGGGGTGCCGCTCACCTCCAGCGGCGCGATGATCTCCACCGAGCTGCTCGTACGGGCCCGGGCGCGCGGCGCCCGCGTGCGCGAGCTCGGGGTCGAGCATCGCCCGCGCGTCGCCGGCGAGCAGAGCGGTGCGGACCTGCGCGTCGTGCTGCGGGCCTTTCGCGAGCTCCGCCGGCTCCGCGCCGACCTGCGCGGCCCGGCCGACCGCCCGGCGGTGGCCTCCCCGATCACGCCCGCGGCGACGTAGAGGGCGGAGATCCATGTCCCCGCTCGTCCGCTCGCGCCGCGCCGCGGGCATCGCGCTCGTCGGCTTGGCGTCGGGCTGCGCCGCGTCGGCCGCGACGCCCCCGGCCCCGACGGCCGCCACCCCCACCGTCGCCGCCCCCGCGAAGGCGGTGGCCACGTCGATCGACCGCCTGACCGCCACCGCCCGGCGACGCTACGCCGACGAGGCCCACGGCGGCGTCGCCGTCGGGACGCCGCACCGAGTGGGTCGCGACCCTGGCCTGCGACGCGCGCTCGCGTCCGGGAACGTCGGCGCGGTGCGCGCATACGTCCGCCAAGAGTTCGGGCCGGTCTGGTACCACTGGCACGTCTCGCGCGTCCGCATCGTGCAGGGTTCTCGGCTGCTCGCGGACGCCGGTGTCCCGTTCGTGGTCGCTCCCACCCAGATGACGCTGCGCACGCCCGGCGGGCGCACGCTCGGTCGCCTGCAGGTCTCCATCCAGGACGAGATCGGCTTCGTGCGCTACATGCACCGCAACTACCCGGTCGACGTCGTCGTTCGCGGGCGGAGCGCCGCGCACGTCCGGGCCTCCCTCCCGGCCGCCGCACACGCGAAGCTGCCATCGCGCGGAACCGTGACGATCACCGGGCGCCGGTACGTCGTGGGGTCCTTCCACGAGACCGCGCTGGCCGGCGAGCCCGTGACGGTCTGGATCCTGACGAAGGGCTGAGGGGCGTCCATGGAGTCCGGGACCCTGACCTCGAGACGGACGGCGCCCCGCGCGCAGATCGCCGCGCATGCGGGCGTCGTGACCGCCGCGCCGCTGGCGGGCATCGTGCTGCTGGGCGCCCTGCTGCGGCTGTGGGCCTTCGACCGGGTGGAGCCCAACCCGTACTACGACGCCGCCGTGCGCAGCATGACGCTGTCCTGGCACAACTTCTTCTTCGGCGCTTTCGAGCCGGGCGCGCAGGTGTCGATCGACAAGGCCCCGGGCGACCTCTGGCTCCAGGTCGCGAGCGTCAAGCTCCTCGGCTTCACGGCGATCGCCACCCGCGTGCCCGAGGTCGCCGCCGGGATCCTGGCGATCCCGTTGTTGTACGACCTGGTCCGCCGGCTGTTCGGCCGCCGCGCGGGGCTCGGCGCCGCGGCGGCGCTCGCGGTCCTCCCCACGGCGGTGCTCACCGCCCACAGCGACACGATGGACTCGGTCATGATGCTGCTCGACGTGCTCGCCGCCTGGCTGGTCGTCGTCGGCGCGCAGTCGCGCCGCGCCTGGCCGATCGTCGCCGCCGGCGGCGCCCTCGGGCTGGCGTTCAACGTGAAGCTGTTCGAGGCGCTCATCTTCCTCCCGGCGCTCGCCTTGCTCATGCTCATCGCGGTCGACCTGCCCTGGCGCCGGCGCGCGCTGGCCTTCGGCGGCAGCCTCGTGGCGTTCCTCACCGTGAGCCTGGGCTGGATCGCCACCGCCTCGCTGACCCCGCTCAGCGGCCGTCCGTGGCCGATCGGCTCGACGAACGGCAGCATCTGGAACGTCATCTTCGTCTTCAACGGGATCGACCGCCTGCGGACCCCGGCGACGCCGGCCGCCCTCGCGCTGGACCCGCCGGGCGCCGCGCGGTTCTTTCGCGCCTCCGGCCACGGCTACGCGACGACGGTCGGGACGATGCTGCTCGCCGCGCTGGTGCTCGGCGCCTGCGCGGCCGCGGCCGGGATCGCGCGGCGCCGCGCGGATCGACGCGCCGACCGGCCGGCGCTGGCCGGAGCCGTGTTCCTGGGGACGTGGCTCGTCCTCGGCGTGGGTCTGCTGAGCCACATGCAGCGCCTGCAGCCGCGCTACCTCGAGGCGGCGACGCCGGCGATCGCCGCCGCCGTCGGGGTCGGGCTCGCCGGACTGGTCGCCGCGGCCCGACCGGGCCGGCGCCTCAGCGCCGGAGTGCTCGTGGGCGCCGCCGCGGTCGTGGCCACCGGCAGCGTGCTCCTGGCCTCGCCGCCCACGTGGGCGGTCATCGTCGCGGTCGCGGCCGTCGCCGGCTGCGCGGCCGCCGCAGTCCTGCGCAGCCATCCTCAGCGGACCGCCGCCCTGCTCGCCTGCAGCCTGGTCGCGGTGCTCGCCGTGCCGGCCTCGGGAGCGGTCACGGTCGCCCGCCAGCATCGCTCCGACGCCGGCGTGCCGCTGCGCACGTCGCCCGCCCGGCTGGCCGCTCTGAGCCGCTTCCTGATCAACCATCAGGGCCAGGCCCGCTACGAGGTCGCCAGCCCGAGCGTCGTGCGCGCCGCCCCGCTCATCATCCGCGACGCCCGGCCCGTGCTGATGCTCACGAGCCTCAAGGGGCGCCCGCTGCTGGACGGCGCTGCGCTGAAGCGGCTCGTCGCCACAGGTCAGGTGCGCTACGCGCTGCTCGGCCGCGCATCGTGTTCGCAGACCGGGTGCGCGGACGCCATCCGCTGGGCGCAGCGGCACGCGGTCGACGTGAGCGCGGCGGCGGGGCAGCCGCCGCGAACGCTCTTCCGCCTCGTGGCGACCCCGGCCGCCGGGAGGGCGCGGTAGATGCTCGAGGTTCCCGCGGCCGTCGGCGCCGCGGTCGCCGTACGCCCCTCGCCGTCCTCCGGGGCGCTCGCAGGAGGCTCCCGGCCTGCGGTCGGCCTGACCGTGGGCCGCGTCGAAGCGCGCCGACGGTCACGGCGCCGTGGCGCGCGGAAGCCACAGGATGAAGCGAGCCCCGGCGGCAGTGTCCTCGAGCACCAGGTCGCCGCCCATGCGCCGGGCCAGCTCCCGCCCGATCGCCAGCCCGAGCCCGAAGCCGCCGGGCTGGGCCTCCACGCCGCGGACGAAGCGCTCGAAGATCCGCTCCCGGTCCTCCGCGGCGATCCCCGGGCCCTCGTCCTGCACGGCGATCCCGGTGCGATCCCCGTCGGTGGTGAGCTGCGTCCAGACGCCGCCGGGCGCGGCGGTGTGGCGCAGGGCGTTGTCGATCAGGATCCGCAGGATCCGCGCGACGTTGCCAGGATCGGCCAACGCCCAGCGGTCCTCACCGTCGGCGATGCCCACGCTCCGTCCCTCCCCGCCGAGGCGCACCTGCTGCTCGGCGACGACCGAGCGCAGCACCTCGCCGAGCGCGACGGGCTCCCGGCGAAACGGCAAGCCCGCGTCGATCCGGCTGAGGTCGAGCAGCTCGCCGGCCAGCTGCGACAGACGGCCCGCCTGCTCGTCGGCGCTGCGCGCCTGCTGCCGGGCGTCGGCGATCGCTGCCGGCTCGGCGTCCAGGTCGGCGATCAGCAGATCGAGCATGACCTGCAACGACGCGACCGGCGTTCGCAGCTCGTGCGAGGCCGTGGCCACGAAGGCGCGTCGGGCCTGCTCCTGCTCGCGCAGCCGGGTCTGCATGACCGCGAAGGTCCGGCTCAGGTCGCCGATCTCGTCGCGCCCGCCCTCGGGCTGGAACTCGGCGACCGGTCCGACCTGCGCGACGCGTTCGGCGGTGTCGCGCAACCGCCGGATCCGGCCGACCGCGCGCCCGGCGATCAGCACGCCCATCAGGACCGCCCCGAGCAGCCCGGCGACCGCTGCCAGCGCGAACGCGCGGCGCAGGAGTCGCGTGACGGCCTCGACGTCCTCGATCGGGCGGCGCGCGGCGACGATCGCCGGCACCCCGTCGATGTGGACGGGAACGGCGATCTCGGCCTCCGGCTGCGAGCCGCCGACCACCAGGCGGCGCTCCTTGCCGGTGCGCACGGCGTCGTGGGCCGCCACGAACGGCTCCTCGCGCCCCGGATCGGTGGTCGCCAGCACACGGCCGGAGCCGTCGAGCACCGCGACGTCGGCGCCCGTGCGGCGCAGCGGCCGCATGGCGGCGAGCAGCCGCCGGTCGCCGGGGTGCACAGCCTCGGACGGCAGCGCCGTGAAGTCCCCCAGCTCGCTGTGCACCGACTGCGCCAGCGTCTCGCGCGCAGCGTCCCGCAGGAGGCGGTCGAGCGGCGAGAACAGGCCCACCGCCGCCACGGCGAGGGTCAGGGCGCACAGCACCGCCAGCAGGGCGACGAACCGCTCGCGAATGCCGAAGCGCACGGTCAGGGCTCGCCGAGGCGGTACCCGGCGCCGCGCACCGTGAGAATGAGCTGCGGCTCCTCCGGCGACGCCTCGAGCTTCTCCCGCAGGTGCCGGACGTGCACGTCGATCGACCGCGGGTCGCGGTACGCGCTGTCGCCCCAGATCGCGCGCAGCAGGTCGTGCCTGGAGTGGACGCGATGCCGCTGGGCCATCAGCGCGTGCAGGATCTCGAACTCCGAGAACGTGAGGTCGACCTGCTGCCCGTCGCGCTGGACGTCGCGCAGGTCCGGGTCCAACGCCAGCGCGCCCACCCGCAGCGCACCGCCCGTGCGTCCGTCCCCCGCCCCGACGCGCCGCATCACCGCGCGGATGCGGCTGCGCAGCTCGGCCGGGCGGAACGGCTTGACGACGTAGTCGTCGGCGCCCGCCTCCAGGCCCAGCACGGCGTCGGCCTCGCTGTCGAGCGCGGTGAGCATGATCACCGCCACAGCGTTGCGCCGGGCGCGCAGCTCGCGACAGACCTCGTACCCGTCGGGGCTCCCCGGGCCGAGCGCGACGTCGAGCAGGATCACGTCGAAGTGCTGCGTGGTCGCGCGGTCGATCGCCGCGCGGCCGTCGGCGACGGCCAGCACGCGATGGCCCTCGCGCTGGAAGGACTGGCGCAGCGCCTCGCGTAGGGACGACTCGTCGTCGCACACCAGGATGTCCAAGGTCGGAGACGTCATCGCTGCGCCCACGGTAACGGCGGGCGGCGACGCAGTCAGCGGCCGGCCTCCGCGGGGCCGGCGCGCCCGTCGTCAGGCACCCGGCTTGGGCGGGAGGCCGCTGTGCAATGCGTGCCGCAGGCCGGCGAGCTCCCGCAGCGTCCGCGCCGACAGCCGCGCGCCCGAGCCGTTCTGACGGCCGGCGACCCGGATCCGGTGGTGGACCGGGACCTCGGCCACGCGGGCGCCGGCGGCAGCGCTTTTCGCCAGGAGCTCGGCGCCGACGAGCGCCCCGCCGGCGCGCAGGTCGAGGCGCTCCAGCAGCTCGCGGCGGGCGAGCCTGAACGCGCAGTCGACGTCACGCACGGGGAGGTCGAAGGCCGCACGCACGACGCGATTCCACAGCGCGCCGCCCGCGCGCCGGCCGACCGGTCCCTGCGGCAGGATGCGCCAGCCGACGACGAGGTCGGCCGACGGCGCGAGCGGCAGGAACGCCGCGAGCTCGCCCACGTCGAACTGCAGGTCGGCGTCGATCAGCAGCACCCACGGCTGCTGCGCTGCGGCGATGCCCGAGCGCAGCGCGACGCCGTAGCCGCGGTTCTCGCCGTGGACGATGAGGCGCACGCGCGCATCCGCGGCCGCCAGCCGGCCCGCGACGGCGACGGTCTCGTCGGTGCTGCCGTCGTCGACCACGATGATCTCGTGCGCTGCCGCACAGCGCTCGGCCGCGATCGTCGCGTACCGGACGGCGTCCGGCAGGTTCTCGGCCTCGTCGAAGCACGGAAGCACGATGGTCAGGCCGCTGAGCCGGTCCGCGGCCCGTCGCTCGCGGCCGAAGTCCGACATGGACGTGGTGTTGCTCGTGGGGTTCATGGCGCTCTCATCCGATGGGACCGGAACGTATGTGCGCGGCGGTTGCCCTCCGTGGCGGGCCGCGTTGGCATCGCGTTACGTCGATCTCGCGCCCGGCGGTCCGCGCTCATCTCCAGCTCATCGCCGGCTCATACGTTGCGGTTGGCGCCAAGCGCCTCCGCCGGAAGGCCCCTGACGTGTTCGACGCGCTCCAGCCCACGCAGGACGCCGCGCCGTGACCGGCGCCTCGTCGCCGTCGATGCCCACGGCGCTGTCGAGCCGCCGGCTCGGCACGCCGCCGAGCTGGAGCATCACGGCCGTCCTCGCCGGCCTGTGGCTCGTGGCCGGTCCCACCACACCCGACCTCGCGGCGCAGCTGCATCGCGTAGGGATGTTCGCCGCAGACGGGTTCACGATCTGGGACAACCGGTGGTACGGCGGCCATCATGTGCCCGGCTACTCCCTGGTCTTTCCGGTGGTCGGCGCGGCGATCGGGGCGCGTGTGGCCGGAGCCCTGGCCGCGGTGCTGTCCGCCGCCCTCTTCGAGGCGCTGCTCGGCCCGGGCCGGAGATACGCGGCCAGCCGGTGGTTCGCGGTCGGCTGCTCGGCCGACCTGCTCATCGGACGCCTGACCTACGCGCTCGGCGTGACGATCGGACTGGCGGCGGTCACCGCGCTCCTGCGAGCGCGGCCCCGGCTGGCGGCCGGCCTCGCGGTCCTCTGCGCCGCGACCAGCCCCGTGGCCGGCCTCTTCCTGGCGCTGGCCGGCGTCGGCATCGCGGCGACCGGCCGGCGCCGAGACGGGCTGGCGATGGGCGCGGCGGCCCTGGCGGTCGTGCTCCTGCTCAGCACCGCCTTTCCCGAGGGCGGGTCACAGCCGTTCTCGTCCACGTCGTTCGCGGTGACGGCCTCCATCTCACTGGCCGCCGCGCTGGCGGTCGGTCCCGTCCGCCGCCTGCGCGTGCCGCTCCTCCTCTACGCCGGCACGGCGATCCTCTGCTTCGCCATCCCGAGCCCGATGGGAGGCAACGTCACCCGGCTGGGCACGGCCTTCGTCGCGCCGGCGCTGCTCGTCGCCGCTGCCGGTGCGCCCCGCGCTCGGCGGATCGCCCTCACGGTCGTCCTGTGCGCTGCTGCCGCATGGCAGTGGGTCGACCCGTTCACCCAGGCGGCGCACGGCTGGCACGATCCCTCATCGGTCAGGTCCTACTACCAACCCCTGATCGCCCAGCTTCGGCTCGACGGCGCGCAGACGGCGCGCGTCGAGGTCCCGTTCACCCGGGGACACTGGGAGACCGCGTACCTCGCGAGCGAGTTCACGCTCGCGCGCGGATGGGAGCGCCAGCTCGACCGGCGCCTGAACCCGTTGTTCTACGAGCCCCGGTTGGATCCCGCCGCGTATCACCGCTGGCTGCGCGCCAACGCGGTGGAGTTCGTCGCGCTGCCCGACACGCCGATGGACGACGCGGGCCGCCAGGAGGCGCGGCTGGTGGGGCGATCGCCGTCCTTCCTGCAGCCGGTGTGGACGGGGCGCCACTGGCGGCTGTTCCGCGTCCGGGACACGCTGCCGCTCGCCTCGCCCCGCGCGCGCGACGTCCAGGTCTCCGACGGCAAGGTCCGCCTCGTCGTCCGGCGGCCCGGCCCGGTGCTCGTCCGCGTGCACTGGACGCCGTATTGGCGGCTGCTCACGGGTACGGGATGCGTGTCGCAACAAGGCGGGTGGACCCTCCTGGAGGCCCATCGGCCGGGCGTGTTCGTCCTGGAGACGCGGTTCTCGGTGAGCGGCTTCCTCGACCGGCTGCCGGCCTGCCGATGACGCGCGGGCCCTCGAACGCCTGAAGGCCCGCTTGGCGGGCCTTCTCAACGGTTCGGGTAGTGACCATTCGTGACCGGTTACACGGCGGAGCGGCCGGCAGCGGAAACGATCAATCGCCGCCGGAGGCTCGCAGGTGCACAACGGCACCCATCGGCCGAGGCGGCGGGCCGTCGAGGCGTCCTCTGTCCAGCGCCCAGATCTGGTCTGCCCCGTGGAGCTCGGAGAGTTCGGCGGCGGTCATCAGCACCGCGACGCCGTCCGCGGCGATGTCGCGAAGCAAGTCCATGACCTCGGCTCGGTCCTGGTCTCCGAAACCGGCCACGGGGTCATCGACGATGACGAGGCGGGGCCCGCGCGCGATCGCTTGGGCGATAGCCGCGAGCATGCGCTCGCCGTCGGACATGTGGTCCCAAGGCATCGAGGCGACGTCCCCGATGCCGACGCGATCGAGAGCGGCTCGGGCGCGACGCTGCGCGGTCCGCCACGGGCTGAGGTGAACGAGGGTCGACATGATCCACGTCAGCGCGTCCATGTGCTCGAAGTCGGGTCCGCGGCGCGATGCCAGCCCGATCTGCGCCATCAGCTCGCCGTCACGGTCAGGGTCGCGCAGCTCGCGACCGTCGAAGAGGACCCGTCCTGCGTCGGGCGCCTGGACTCCGGCGACGATCCTGGCGAGGGTCGTCTTGCCGGCACCGCGCCGTCCCCAGATGCCGCCGAACTCGCCGGCGTGGAGCTCCAGCGACACCTCGCGCAGCACCTCGATCGCTCTGGGACCGCGCCAGAAGGAGAGGCTGGCCGACTCGACCTGGACCAGCGGTCTCACGGGGCCACCGTTCCGGCGTTGGGCCGTTCCCGGAGGTCCTCAAGCGTGCGGCGCAGGTCTCGCAGGAACGTCGCCCGCGATGCGACCTCGTTGCGTTCGGCGGCAGCCAGGGCTGCTGCGCAGACGGCCTCCCACGGCGCCTGTTCCTTGACCAGCGAGCCGACCTCCGGTGCACGCAGGTCCCGATGGTGGGCGATGAGTTGGTGCTCGGCGGTGACGACGAGTTCGACCAGCTCGGGCAGGTCGTCCTCGCGGGCCGTCGCCAACCGGCGAAACAGGTCGGCGAACGATTCGGGCGGACTGGACAGCCACGCTTCATAGCGACGCTCGCCCGCGGGGGTCGCGATGTAGCGGCGCCGGCTCGGGCCGCCGACGTCTCGATCGCTGACGACTTGAAGCGGTTCGATCAGGCGGCCGTCGCGCAGAACTTCAAGCGCCTTGTAGACCGCTCGGGGCGCCGGGACGACGCCTTCGGGGCCAGACCAGCGTTGTACCTCGTCGACGAGGGAGTACCCGTAGCTCCTCGGGCGACGCCGGACCATGCCCAGCACTGTGAGACGCGTTGATTCCGACACTTTCTCGACCCTTTATAGACGCGAGCATATCTCTTTAGGTGTCCGGGAGGGAACTTCTGCCTCACGGCCAGGCACCCGGCGAGCGAAGCCCGATGAGGGGCTGCTCGACGGGCGAGCTGGCGTCCTGCCGGAACGGCCCGAACCCGCGCTGCCGTGCGACATCTGAACGTTTGCGTCGGATATGTTCACGTCTCCAAAACGGAGTGTGGTGTCGGTGCCCGAGCGATGCGGAAGACCATGATCGAAGATGACGGGTTCGGCGCGGCACGCCGTCTCTGTCACGACCGCGGGTCGGTGTGAGGGTGGACCGGCCGCGAATGCCGAGCGCCGGGGTCGGGCGACGCTCGGCGGATCTGCGCTCCGACGCTGGCCTCCACGCGGCGGCCGAGCAGCGAGCGGGGCCGGTCTTGGAGTTTCGCGACGTTCGGAGACACTTCGCCGTTGGAGATGAGGTCGTTCGTGCCGTTGATGGCGTGTCGCTTCAGATCGACTCCGGCGTGCTCGTGGCGCTGTATGGGCCGTCAGGCTCGGGGAAGAGCACACTGCTGAGGATCGCGGCGGGCATCGAGTCGGCCGACGGTGGCGCGGTCCTGGTGGACGGCGTAGACGTGACCGCGCTCTCGTCCCGGGAGGCGTCGGACTACCGGATGCACGTGCTGGGCTGGGTCGGGCAGGAGTCCGACCTCATCGACGGGGCGAGCGCCATCGACAACGCTGCGTTCAAGTTGATCTGCGCCGGGCGCAAGGTTCGGGAGGCGCGGCGAGCCGCGGCATCGCTGCTCGACGCCGTGGGGTTCTCGCAGCGGCGCGAACAGCGCGCCGAGACGCTGTCGATGGGCGAGCGCCAGCGAGTCATGATCGCGCGTGCTCTATCGATGGGCCCGCGCGTCGTGCTCGCCGACGAGCCGACCGGCAACCTCGATAGCCGGCGGACCCACCAGGTCCTCGAACTGCTCAGGGTGACGACCCGTGAGCGGGGCATGGCGACCCTGCTGGTCACCCATGACGAACACGCGATGGAATATGCCGACAAGGTGTATGCCTTGCAGGACGGAGCGCTGCGCGAATTCGCCACGGAGTCGAGGCCGCGCACGTGAGCCTGGCCGGCTTGGAGCCGCTCGCCCGGGGACGATTGCGGCTCGGAAGCGTCTTGATGCTGTACGCGGTCAGGTTCCGCCGACGGTGGGTGGCCGAGCTGATGGCCGTCTTCGGGATCGCCTCCGGCGTGGCCCTCCTGTACGCCGCCAACGTCGCCTCGACCTCACTGTCTGCTCCCGTCCGAAAGCTGAACGAAGGGCTGGTCGGAAACAGCCAGCTCCAGCTCGTGTCACGCGGGTCGGTCGGGCTGCCGGAGCAGCTCTACGACCGGGTGATCGCTCTTGGCGGGGTACAGCGGGCCGCCCCGGTCCTCCAGGTTCCGGGCAACATCGTGGGCCCGCATGGCGACCGGGGCGTGATCTTCTTCGGCGCCGACCCGCGCATCGTCAAGCTGCGCGGGAAGCTGCTGCAGGGATTCAGCAGCGCTGATGCCGCAAGACAGCAGACGTTGGTCATCACCGCGCCCGTCGCCAGCAGCATCGGCGTGAAGTTCGGTGACGATGTCAGCGTGGAGATCGCCGGACGACGGCTCACCGTCCCCGCGGTCGTCGCGGGCCGCGAGCAGGTCGGATCGCTGGCGGACACGTCGATCGCGCTGCTACCGCTGCGCTACCTCCAACAGATCGCCCGCAGCGGGCCAACGGTGAGCCGCATCGTCGTCGAGGCCAAGCCTGGGCAGCTCGCGACCGTCGGCCGCGAGCTTCGGCGTCTGGCCGGGGTGGGTGGGCTCGACGTTCGGCCGGCCGACTACGAGAGCCACCTGTTCGACAACGCTGCCAAGCCGACGGATCAGGCGACGTTGGCCTTCAGCGTCCTCAGCGCGCTCGTCGGTTGGCTCTTCGCTGCTTGCGCGTTGCTCGTGACAGCCGGCGACCGTCGCAAGATGGCCATGCAACAACGGTCCATTGGGGCGCGGCCGTCGGCACGACTGGTGACCTTGCTGGTCGACGCCGCCGCGGTCGGCCTGCTGGGAACGGTCGTGGGTCTCGGGGCGGGAGAGCTGCTGTCGCGGGCTGGGTTTTCCTCGGACGTGAGCTTCCTCTCCGGCGCGTTTCCCGTGGGCGATCAGCGGATCGTCACCTGGCAGAGCGTGGCGATCGCCGGCGCGGGCGGTCTGCTGGCCGCGACGATCGGCGTGCTCGCTCCGCTTCGAGAAGTCGTTGTCGCCACGATCCCGAATCGGCTGCGCCCAGCGTGGCGGAGACAGACGCCACCGGACGCCCACCGGGGCCAAGGGCCGAACGTCTCGATCCTGTTGACCGGCGTGGCGTGTCTCGGCGCCGCCACCGCGATCACGGTGCTTGCGCCCCGCGCGGTGATGGTCGGGCTTGTCCTCCTGGGCGCCGCGCTGGTGCTCGTGCTCCCTTCGGCGCTCTCGGCGACGATCTCGGGCTTGGAGTGGTGGAACCGGCGGGGCCCGGTGTCGTGGAATGCCGCCCAACTGGCGCTCCAGCACCTCAAGACGCGAAGGTGGCGACCTCGAGCGCTCGCGATCACCGCGACGGGCGCGATCGCCGTGTTCGGCGCCACCGCGCTGCAGGGCGCGCGCATCAACCTCCAGGCCGGTCTGGACGACCTGACGACCGGGCTCACCGAAACCGCAGATGTCTGGGCTGCCCCGCGCGGAGCGGGCAGCTCGATCGGGACGGCGACGTTCCCTGCGACCGCGACGGAAGCCCTCGCCCGGCTGCCCGACGTGCGAGGCGTCAGCCTGTACCGCGCCGGGCTCCTTGACCTCGCCGGGCAGCGGGCGTGGATCATCGGCCAGCCGAAAGACGTCAAGAACCCGATCCCGCCTCACCAGATCCTCGAGGGCGACGACGCGCGGCCCGCCGACGAGATCAGGCGCGGCGGCGCGGCGGCGGTGTCACAGGCGCTGGCCGAAGACCTTCACCTCGACGTCGGGCAGCGCTTCACCCTCGACGCGCCCCACCCGGTCAGGCTCAAGGTGGCGGCGATCACCACGAATCTCGGATGGTCGGCCGGCGCGATCGTCCTCGGTGCCGACGATTTCGCCCGGGCCTGGGGCACCACGGCCGTCGCGGCGTACCAGTTCCACGTGCGCCCCGGAGTATCCGCGATCGCCGCCCGTCGACAGGTGGCCGACGCGCTCGGGCCGCGCTCGCCGCTGCGCGTTGAAACGGGCGAGGAGCGAGGCGACCGCCAGCGCGCGATCTCACGCGCCGGTCTGGCGCGGCTGCGTGAGATCGCGACGGTGACGCTGATCGCCGCGGTGTTGGCGATGGGCGCCGCGATGACAGGGCTCCTGTGGCAGCACCGCGCCGCCGTGTCGCGTCTCAAGGCGCATGGACCCCGCACGGGGATGATGTGGCGGATGCTCCTGATCGAGACCGGCGTCCTCTTCGGCGCGGGCGCTGTCACGGGCGGAGTCTTCGGGCTCCTCGGGCAGGTTCTCGGTACGAAGGGCGTGCAGGTGGTGACGGGCTTCCCAGCGGTCGAGTCGCTGCGCCTGGACGTGGCCGTGGTGACCGTCGCGGCCGTTGTCGGGGCGTCGTTGCTCGTGGTGATCGTGCCCGGCTATCTCGTGGCCCGGGTTCGACCATCCTGGCGCGGCTAAGCTCGCGCCGGTGCCGGCGAGGACTCGTCAACGAGATCCCGCGCCGCTCTCGCTCGCGCAGGTGAGCGCGCTGGTTTCCGCGGCCACGCGCGAACTCGCATGGGGTCTTCGAATCGTGCGCGCGACCATCGGGCAATGGCATGCCCGTGCGCTGACGATCCCCGACCCGTCGATGCGGAGCAACGCCCTCGCGGCGCTCAGCGACAAACGCCCGCTGCTCGACGGAGCAGCGCTGTTCTGGATCCTGCCGACCCGACGACACCACGAGCTCGTCAAGTTGCTCGTTGCGTTCCAGATCCTCGCCAACTTCCACGACCATGCCGGTGAACGCGCCGGCCGCGCTTCATCGGCAACCGAGGCGGCGGGCACCATCCGCACGCTCGCCACGATCGTCGATGTCGAACGCCCGTGGGCCGGGTACTTCGGTGACCGCCGACCCGCCGATGGTGGCTACCTCGACGCGCTGGCGAGCACATGCCGGTCGGTGAGCGCTCGCCTTCCCGGGTACGGCGCTGCCCGAGCGTTGCTGGTACAGCAGACCCAACGTGCGCACGTGATGGACATCGAACACGGTCCCAACGAGCGCGACCGGCCGCGACTGCTCCGGCAGTTCGCTGCGACGGATCTCGGCAGGACCGAGGACCTGGAGTGGTGGGAGCTGGCCGCCGGCGCCGCCTCGCTCATGACGGCGATCGTTGCCCTCGCGCTCGCCGCCGACGAGCGCGCGACGCCCGACGATCTGGACGAGGCCGTCGATGCCTACATCTGGGTCGGAGCCGTCGGCACGTTGTTAGACAACTACATCGACCAGTTCGACGACGCTGCCACCGGCGCGCACAACTACATGAGCTACTACGGATCGCCCGACGCTGCGCAGGAGCGGCTGGCCAGCCTGATCGACCGCGCGCTATGCAAGGTCGGAGCGCTCCGGCGCGGCGAGCATCACCTCGTGATCGTCGCCTCGATGACGGCCATGTACCTCACGAGCGACAGCGCACGCGGTGAGCCACTCCGCGCCTCGACGGACGAGCTGCTCGCGCGAAGTGGATCGCTCACTCGCGTGCTGCTTCCGCTCATGCGTGCCTGGCGGGTCGCATACAAGGAGGCCGACGCCTGAGCAGCTCGTCGCGAGCACGCCGCTCTGCGACGCGTTCAGGTCCAGCGCGAGATCCTGCTGAGCGACGTTGAGCCCGACGCCGAGGCGACGACGGCCATCAGCGCGGTGCACGTCGCGATCAGGATGCTGCGCCGGCGTTCGGCGGCGACGACGGTCACGACTGCCCCGCGGCCGGTTGCGCGATGAAGAGCTTGCGGCTCGAGGTGACCGTGACGCCGTCCCAGCGAGCGTCTCGGCTCGCGTCGACGAGCGCGACGAGCGCTTCGACGTCGGCAGCGTCGGCGAGGTCCGCGACGTTCCGCGCGGTCGCTCGCAGCTGAGCGCCGAGGAACTTGCGCGTCGCGGGATCCTCGGGCGCCGTCACGGTGTTGGTCAGCGTCCGGGACGCGACGACGTCGAGTCCCGCGGACGCGAGCATGCTCGGGTAACGCTCGGCGTTCGGTGCGCCCGGCAGCGTCGGGCGCGCGCGCTCGGACCATTCGGAGCGGGCCTCCTCGAGACGTTCCCAGATGCCTGGTCGTCCGAGGTCATCCGCGAGGCGGACCGCCATCGGGTCGGCGCGCTCGAGCAGGCACACGAGGCCCTGCGGGCGAACCAGCTCTCGGATGCGGCTGAGCGTGGCGACCTCGTCCTCGGCGTGATGGATGGCCATCGCCGACCAGGCGAGGTCGCACGAGCCGACGATCTGGAGATCGCCGTTCAGGTCCACGGCGCAGGTTTCGACGCGATCGGCCAAGCCGAGTCGCTTCGCTCGAGCCTCCGCACGCGCCAGCATCGCGGTGGAGCCGTCGGCCGCGACGACGGTCGCGGACGGGAACCTCTCCGCGAGCCGCGCCGTGTCGACGCCTGGCCCGGACCCGATGTCGACGACGCGTTCGACCGTGCGGCCCTGGTCCGCGAACCGGTCGGCGCAGAGCGCGATCGCTTCGGCTGCGAGGCCCGAGGCCAGCTGACCCTCGACCTCGAGGGCGGCCGCGACCCGCTCGGCATCGAAGTGTCCCTCGTGCGAGTGCCCGTGCTTCGTCATGCTGACCACGCTACCCCTGATCTGCGCGAACGGCATATGGTCTTGCCAATGACGCAAGACGATTCGCTCGAGGGTGTCGCTCGTCGCCGGCTCCGGTCACTCCGTCAGGCTCGGGGCTGGTCGCTGGAGGAGCTGGGACGCCGAGCCAACATCGGGCCCTCGACGCTCAGCCGCCTGGAGACCGGGCAGCGCCGGATGGCGCTCGACCACCTTGTCGCCCTCGCGCGCGTCCTGGACACGACGGTCGACGAGCTGTTGATCGAGGACGACGACGAGGACGTCGTGATCCGCCCTCGCCGTGACAGCGCCGGCGGCTCCACGTTCTGGCTTCTCACCCCTCCCGACGACACGTCCGGACGCGTCGTGGTCAAGATGCGCCTCCCGGAGCGCGAGCGGCTACGCGAGACGCGCGTCCACCCCGGCCGCGACTGGTTCTACGTGCTTGACGGCATCGTGCGGCTGCGACTCGCGAGTCGCGAGGTCCTCGTCCCCGCCGGGCGGGCGGCCAGCTTCAACACGATGACCCCGCACAGCATGGGAGGTCACGGCGGACCCGCTGAGATCCTGAGCATCCTCGATCACCACGGTGAGCGCGCCCATCTCCACACCTGATCGGCGACCGGTGTCGCAGCTCTGAGGGGAATCTGAGGGGACAGAAGGGATTCTCGGTGACCCTCGGCGTCGGTGTCACCTGTCCCAAAAGCTAAGGCGCAGAGCCAAACCTGACTCTGCGCCTTGTCCTGAGCTTGAGGGCAACTGCCCTCTATCGGGGCGCCCGGATTCGAACCGGGGACCTCGCCGACCCGAACGGCGCGCGCTACCAGGCTGCGCCACGCCCCGAGGTACGGAGCAAGTCTACTCGGACGAGCCGGCGACGGCCTTGTAGTAGCGGACCGCCAGACCGGTGACGAGCGTCTGGAAGGCGGAGTCGAGCGTCGTGCCCGCGCGCTGCGCCCATGCCGCGAGGCCCTCGTCCTCGATCGCCTGGGCCTCGGCGATCACGTCGTCGCACAGCTCCGGGTGGCGATCGGCGAAGTACGCGCCGATCGAGTAGAGCCCCGTCTCCGTGAGCGACTCGAGCAGGTCCTCCGCGCCGTCGCCGGTCACGTGCCCCCGAGGAGGCCGCCGACCACGCCGCCGACGCCTGCGGCGACCTGGTCCACCGTGCCGCCGAGCACCGCACCGGTGTCCTTGACCGCGCCGCCGACCTGGCCGCCGACGGTCTGACCGACCGCGCCGGTCGCGTTCTGCACCACGCCGCCCGCGGTCGTCGGCGGCGGCGTGTTGGCCGGCGCCTGGGTCAGCTGCGTGAGGTCGGGCTGCACCAGCGGCTCCGAGCTGCTGGCCGGACCGCCCGTCGCCGCGCCGCCCGTCGCCGCTCCCGCCGCGGCGCCTGCGCCGGCCACCGCGTCGGTGACCGTCTGCGTCACGCCGCCGGCGGCGAAGGTCGGCCTGGACGCCGAAGGCGCGCCCGCCGGCGTGCCGGAGGTCGCCGAGCCACCGCCCGCCGCGGCGCCGGAGCCCGGCGCCGTGGCCGGGCCGGCGCTCGGGTCGCCGGAGGCCGCCGGCGCACCCGCGCTGAACTCGAGCCGGGAGGTGCCGCCGCGCCCGGGCGTCCGCCGCACGGTCACGGTGCCGGACGACGCCCTCAGGCGCCGAGCCGACGACGTCGTGCTCGCGGCGCCGGGCGCACCGCGCGAGGCGGTGGTCGCACCCGCGCCCGCGCCGGCCGCGCCGCCGCCCGCCGGCGTCGCCGCGACCGACCGCTGGACGGCGTCCCGGCCGTCGGGCGTCGCGGAGCCCGATCCGTGCTGCACCGCGCCGGTCCCCACGCCCGCCACCGCCACCGCGGCGGCGACCGCACCGGCCTTCATCCATCCCGACATCGCCGGCTCGCCGTACTGCGCGGCCGCCATCGACATCTGCGCCAGCGACGAGCCGTGGTGGGCGACGTGCGCCGTCGCGGCGTCCGCCGACCCGTCGGGCAGCCAGCGCCGGCGCAGGAACGCGGGCAGCGGCAGGAACGCGGCGATCTTCGCGCGGACCGGACGGCGCGCCAGCGCGGCGGCGTCCAGGCCCGCCGCGACGGCCTGCCGGCGGCACGGCCGGCAGTAGGAGATGTGGCTGCCGACGCGGCGTGTGTCGCGCAGGCCGAGCGCGGCGCCGGTCGCTCCGGCGATGATCGCCTGGATGCGCAGGCACTGCTCGCCGGTGACCAGTTCCTCGTACTCCTCGGTGAGGCGCCGCCGGGCGCGGAAGAGCGTCGACTCGACCGACGGCCGGCTCATGCCCAGGCGGTCGCCGATCTCGCGGTAGGACAGGCCCTCGAGCTCGCGCAGCACGAGGATCTGGTGGTGGGCGTCCGACAGCCCGCCGAACGCGCCGCAGAGATGGTCGAGCTGCTGCTTGGCGTCGACCGCCGCGTCGGGCGACGGGCCGGTTGCGGCGAGCTTGACGTGGTCGGCCGCGCCGAGGCCCTCGTCGGCGTCGTAGCTGACCTCCTCGGCGCGCTTGGACCGCCGGAAGGCGTCGATCGACGCGTTCTTGGCGATCTCGTAGATCCAGGGCTTGAAGGCGATCAGCCGCTCGGTCTGGCGCATGCGCCGCAGCGCGGAGACGAAGACCTCCTGCGTGAGGTCCTCCGCGCGCCCGTAGTCGTGGACCATCCCGAAGATGTAGCCCGCGATGCGCCGGTGGTAGCGGTGGTACAGGCGCTCGAAGGCGTGGTCGTCGCCGGCGCGGACGGCCTGGACGAGGTCGTGATCGGTGACGTCGGTGCGACTCCGCGCGGTGGCGGAGATCCCGGGTGCGGCGAGCGTGGCCAAATTCCCGTTCCCTGTTCCCCATGCGCGCGGCCCTTCCCGTGGTCGCGCTCCGCGGGAACTGTAGCGTTTCCCTTACCTCATATGCCAGCCATCTCGGAAATCGTCGACCACCTGGACCGCCTGCTCGAGGTCGATGCGTTCCGCGACTACTGCCCCAACGGCCTCCAGGTACCCACCGACGCCGACGTTCAGACAATCGTCACCGGGGTCTCGGCGAACGTCGACCTGCTCGACCGGGCGGCGGCCGAGGGGGCCGACCTGGTGCTCGTCCACCACGGCCTGTTCTGGCGCGGCGAGCCGCTGGAGATCACTCCGCTCAAGCGCCGCCGGCTGGCGCCCCTGTTCGCCGCCGACATCGGCCTCGCGGCCTACCACCTGCCGCTCGACGGCCATCCCGAGCACGGCAACAACGCCCTGATCGCCGCCGGCCTGGGCGCCACGACCGAGGGCCGCTTCGCCGAGCAGGGTGGACGACCGATCGGCGTCCACGTCCGCTTCGCGGGCGACGGCCTGACCATCGACGAGCTGACCGAGCGCGTCCAGGCGCTCGTCGGCGGCCGCGCGCCGCTGGTCGTCGCCGGCGGCCCGGAGCGCATCCGAACGCTGGGCATCGTCTCCGGCGCGGCCACCGACGACGTCCACGGGGCGATCGACCTGGGGCTCGACGCCTTCCTGACCGGTGAGCCGGCCGAGCGTGCCTTCTCGATCGCGCGCGACGCGGGCATCCACTTCCTCGCCGCCGGCCACCACGCGACCGAGACGTTCGGCGTGCGTCGCCTCGGCGAGCTGCTGGAGCGCGAGTACGGCATCCGGCACGTCTTCGTCGACGTGCCCAACCCGATCTAGATGGGTTGTTCCACGAGGCGGTCCCGTCGATGGCTGGTCCGGGCGGATGCCTGAGGTCGCACGATCTCGCAGCCGATCCTGGTCGGATCGGCAAGGGATCGGGTGGCCTCAGGCGCCGGCCGGGCCGGTCAGCGGCG
>NZ_DATHDY010000006.1:0-19185 GCF_035318805.1 Baekduia sp. | reverse complement strand
AGCGTCGTCGTCGCGTTGAGGTGGGCGAACACCGAGGCCGGGGCCGGGTCGGTGAGGTCGTCCGCGGGGACGTAGATGGCCTGCACCGAGGTGACCGAGCCGCTGCGGGTCGACGTGATCCGCTCCTGCAGCTGGCCCATCTCGGACTCCAGCGTCGGCTGGTAGCCGACCTGGGACGGCATACGGCCCAGGAGCGCGGAGACCTCGGAGCCGGCCTGCACGAACCGGAAGATGTTGTCGATGAACAGCAGCACGTCCTGGCCGCCCTGATCGCGGAAGTACTCCGCCATCGTCAGGCCGGTCAGCGCCACGCGCATGCGCGCTCCGGGGGGCTCGTTCATCTGGCCGAAGACCATCATCGTCTTGTCGATGACGCCGGACTCGGTCATCTCCAGCCAGAGGTCGTTGCCCTCGCGGGAGCGCTCGCCGACGCCGCAGAAGGCCGACAGGCCGCCGTGCTCGGACGCCAGGTTGTGGATGAGCTCCTGGATGAGCACGGTCTTGCCGACGCCTGCGCCGCCGAACAGGCCGACCTTGCCGCCCTTGGCGTAGGGCGCGAGCAGGTCGATGACCTTGATGCCGGTCTCGAACATCTCGGTCGTCGGGGTGAGGTTCTCGACGGTCGGGGCCGTGCGGTGGATCGGCCACCGCTCCTTGACCTCGATCGGCTCGCCGTCGTCGATGACGTCGCCGAGGACGTTGAAGATGCGGCCGAGGGTCATCTCGCCGACGGGCACCGTGATGGGGCCGCCGGTGTCCTCGATCTCCATGCCGCGGGCCAGGCCGTCGGTGGTGTCCATGGCGACCGCGCGGACGCGGTCGTCGCCGAGGTGCTGCTGCACCTCGCACACGAGCCATTCGGCGCCGGCCTCGCCGGAGAAGCCCTCCTCGGCCTTCGCCTCGTCGGTGAGCCTCACGCGGATGGCGTTGTAGATGTGCGGCAGCTCGTCGGGGAACACGGCCTCGATGACGACGCCCTGGATCTCCTCGATGCGACCGACGTTCTTCTTCTCGCTCTGCTGGGCCTCGGGGGCCGCGGTGGTGCTGGCTTCCATGGTTTCAGTTCTCCTGGAACGTGCTTCGAAGTTCAGTGCGCTGCTCGGGACTACGTCAGCGCTTCCGCGCCTCCGCACCCTGCCGTTGATCTAGGTCAGCGCCTCGGCGCCGCCGACGACTTCCATGATCTCCTGCGTGATCTCGGCCTGACGGGCGCGGTTCATCTGCAGGGTCAGGTCCTCGATCACCTCGCCCGCGTTCTCGGACGCGCTGCGCATGGCGGTCATGCGCGCGCCCAGCTCGGAGGCCGACGACTCCAGCAGCGCCCGGAAGATCGAGATCTCCACGTAGTCGGGCACCAGGCGCTCGAGGATGTCGGCGGGATCCGGCTCGTACTCGACCAGCGCGTGGTGGCCGGTCTCGCCGTCGGCCCCCTCCTGGTCGCGATCGTCGCCTTCGAGGATCGTCGCCTCCTGCAGCGGCAGCAGCGTCTCGCGGCGCACCTCCTGCACCAGCGGGGACACGTAGCCGTTGTAGAGGATCTCCACGCGGTCGACCTTGCCGTCGACGTAGGCCGCCATCAGCGCCTCGGCGACCTCACGCGCGTTGGCGTAGGCCGGCCGCTCGGTGAAGCCCGTCCACGTGCCCTCGGGATCGCGGCCGCGGAACGTCAGCGACGACACGCCGCGGCGGCCCGTCGCGGAGAAGACGATGTCCTTGCCCTGCTCCTCGTACTCGGCGGCGGCACGGAGGCCGGCACGCACGATCTGCGAGTTGAAGGCGCCGGCCAGGCCGCGGTCGGCCGTGACCAGCAGCAGCCCGACGCGCTGCTCGGAGTCGTGCTGCTTGAGGATCGGCAGCGAGCCGATCTCACCGCCGGCGGCCTCGGCCGCCTGACGGGTCATGCGGCGGATCGCGCCGGCGTACGGGCGCAGGTGCTCGATCCGCTGCTCGGCCCGCCGCAGGCGGGCAGCGGCGACCATCTCCATCGCCCGCGTGATCTTGCGGATGTTCTGGACCGAGGCGATCCGGTTCTTGACGTCGCGCTGCGCCATGAGTCAGTGGTGCCGACCGGGGCCGCCTACGCGGCGGCGCCGGCCGCCTCCGTCTGGGCCTCGGACTCCTCGCCGACGTCCGCGTCGGTCTCGGGGCCGGCACCGCCCACGCGAGACTTCACGCGGTCGCTGTCGGCGGCGTCGTCGGTCGGCTGGCCCTCCTCGTCGAGGTCGTAGCCGAAGTCGTCGGCGAACGTCGCGATGAGGTCCCGCAGCTGCTTCTGCGTCTCGTCGGCCCAGTCGCCGGACCCGATCTTCTCGAGCAGCTCCTTGCCCTCGGACTGGACGCGCTGCGTCAGGCCGGTGAGGAACTCGGGCACCCGATCGACCTCGATGCGGTCCAGGAAGCCATTGGTGGCGGAGTAGACCTGCACGACCTGCAGCGCGACCGGCAGCGGCTCGCGCTCGTTCTGGTTCAGCGTGCGGACCAGGCGGGCGCCGCGCGCCAGCGTGCGCTGCGTGTCCGGGTCCAGGTCGGACCCGAACTGCGCGAAGGCCTCGAGGTCGCGGTACTGCGACAGCTCGATCTTCAGGCGGCCCGCGACCTTCTTCATCGAGCTGATCTGCGCGTTGCCGCCCACGCGGGACACCGAGATGCCCACGTTGATGGCGGGGCGCACGCCCGAGTTGAAGAGCTTGGGCTCGAGGAAGATCTGGCCGTCGGTGATCGAGATCACGTTCGTCGGGATGTAGGCCGACACGTCGCCGGCCTGCGTCTCGATGATCGGCAGCGCCGTGAGCGAGCCCGCGCCGAGGTCGTCGGACAGCTTGACGGCGCGCTCCAACAGGCGGCTGTGGAGGTAGAAGACGTCGCCGGGGTACGCCTCGCGGCCCGGCGGGCGGCGCAGCAGCAGCGACATCTGGCGGTAGGCGAAGGCGTGCTTGGTGAGGTCGTCGTAGATCGCGACCGCGTGCCCGCCCTTGTAGAGGAAGTACTCGGCCATCGCGGCGCCGGCGTACGGGGCGAGGAACTTGATCGGCGCGGCCTCGTCGGCTGCGGCGGCCACGATGATCGTCTTGTCGAGCACGCCGGCCTCGGCCAGCGTCTCGGCGATGCCGACGACCGTCGCCATGCGCTGGCCGATCGCCACGTAGACGAACAGCAGATCGGTGTCCTTGTTGTTGATGATCGCGTCGATCGCGATCGCCGTCTTGCCCGTCTGGCGGTCGCCGATGATCAGCTCGCGCTGGCCGCGGCCGATCGGGATCATCGAGTCGACGGCCTTCAGGCCCGTCTGCATCGGCTCGGTGACCGGCTGGCGCTTGACGACGCCGGGGGCCTTGAACTCGGCCGGGCGGCGCTCGGTGGTCTCGATGTCGCCCTTGCCGTCGAGCGGCACGCCGAGCGGCGAGACGATGCGGCCGAGCATGGCCTCGCCGACGGGGATGTCGAGGAGGTGACCGGTGCGCTTGACCGTGTCGCCCTCGACGATGTTCTCCCACGGGCCGAAGAGCACGGCGCCGACGTTGTCGGACTCGAGGTTCAGGGCGAGGCCCGTCACGTCGTTGGGCAGCTCGAGCATCTCGAACGACATGCAGTTCTCGAGCCCGTGGATGCGGGCGATGCCGTCCGCGACCGAGAGGACGGTGCCGACCTCGGTCAGCTCGGCCTGTCCCTGGTCGAGCCCCTCGATGCGGGACTTGAGGATGGAGGTGATCTCGTCGGGCTTGATCTGCATGCGTTCTGATTCCTTGATGTGAAGTCGGTCCCGCCCACCCGTCGCGCTAGGCGCGAGCGACGCTGCGGCGGAGGTTCTCGAGGCGGTTGCGGATGGAGGCGTCCAGGATGGAGTTGCCGACGCGGACGACAAGGCCGCCGAGCACGTCGGGATCGACGTTCGAGGTCAGCTCGACCTGCTGTCCGGTTTGAGCACCGATGGCATCGCCGATGCTCTTAACGGTAGCTGCGTCGAGCGCCACCGCGGACGTGATGGTCACCGGGAGCAGCTTGTTCTCCTGCTCCCAAAGGACTTCGAACTCCCGGCGCAGGCGGAAGATCGCCGGCATCCGGTGGTTCTCGATCAGCAGCCCGAGGAAGTTCTCGACGATCTCGTCGGCTCCCTCGAGCACGCGGCCCAGGCCGTCCTTCTTCTCCACGGTGTTGAAGTACGGCGAGAAGAAGAAGATGGACAGCTCGCGGTTCTCCTCCAGCGCATCGGCGAACTGGCCGAGCTGCTCGCGGACGACGTCGAGCTTGTCGTGCTCCTTGGCGACCTCGAAGACCGACCGCGCGTAGACCCGAGCGATCTCCTCCATCTAGCGGCGCTCCCCCAGGGCGGTGAAGTCGAGCTCCGACAGCGCCTCCTCGACGAGACGACGCTGGTCGTCCTCGGTGAGGGTCTTCCGGGTGACCGCCTCGGTGGCGGCGACCGTGAGGTCGGCGACCTCCTTGCGGATCTCCTGGATGGCGCGGCGGGTCTCGGACTCGATGTCGCGGCGGGTCTGCGCGAGCAGCTCCTCACGCGACTCCTTGGCGTGCTCGAGGCTCTCGCGCTCGTGCGTCTCCGCGGCCTTGCGGGCACGGGCCACGATCTCCTCGGCCTGCGAACGCGCCTCCTTGAGGCGCTCGCGGTACTCGGCCAGGATCTCGTCGGCCTCCGCCTTCGTGCGCTGCGCCGTGTCGATCGACTCCTCGATCAGGTGCTGGCGCTTCTCGAGGGCCTCGGAGATCCTCGGGAACGCCAGCTTGCGCAGGAGGTAGAACGTGACGAGGAAGGCGAGCAGCGTCCAGATCATGAGCCCCACGTCGGGGCTCACGAGGAAGTTGCTGTTCTCCTCCGTCGTGGTGGTCGCGGCGAGCGGCCCGCTGATGATGCTGGTCAGCATCCTGGGCTAGCCGAGGAAGAAGGCGATGAGGCCGAAGATGAACGCGTAGAACACGATCGCCTCGGTCAGTGCGAAGCCGAGCCACTGGATCGAGGTGATCTCGTCGCGCATCTCCGGCTGACGGGTCACGGACTCGATGACCTTGCCGAAGATGAAGCCGACGCCCACGCCCGGACCGATGGTGCCGAGACCGGCGCCGATGCCCAGCGCGATCGCCTTGCCGGCCTTGCGGCCGTACTCCTGCGCGGTGGCCGGATCGGCGGCCTGGGCGAGGGTGGTGACCTCGTTGATGACGGACAGGTCCACGGTGTGTCTCCTTGGTTAGTGCTCGGCGGCGACAGCGCCGCCGAGGTAGATCGCGGTAAGGGTGGCGAAGATGAAGGCCTGCAGGGTCGCGACCAGTGCGACCTCGAAGATGAAGAACGCGACGGCCATGACGCCGGTGATCGACCCCAGGATCACCGAGCCGAAGATCGACAGGTTCAGCAGGACGACCAGTCCGCCGCCCATGAAGAGGATCAGCAGGTGGCCGGCGAGGATGTTGGCGAAGAGACGAACGGAGAGGCTGACGAGGCGGACGAAGTGGGAGATGACCTCGATCACGAAGATCGGGCCGGTCGCGGGTCCCTCGACGCCGGCGGGGACCCAGGACTTCAAGTAGCCGACGAAGCCCTTGGCCCGGATGCCCTCCACGTGGTAGCTGACCCAGACGATGAGGGTCAGCACCAGCGGCACGGAGATGTTGGCCGTGGCGGCGTACAGCGCGAAGCTCGGGATGTGCAGGCCGAAGATGTCGACCTTGTGCTCGGTGTTGGTCGGCAGCGGCAGGTAGCCGAGCATGTTCGAGAACCAGATGAAGAGGAAGAGGGCCCCGATGAACGGGAACCATTTCGCGGCCATCTTGTCGTCCATGTTGCCGCGCGTGATGTTGTCGCGCATCAGCAGGAACGCGCTCTCGACGGCCGTCTGGACCTTGTTGGGCCGCTCCGTCATCCGCTTGGCGACGTAGATCATCGTGAAGCACGTCAGGGCCGACGCGACGATCACGTAGAAGACGGCCTTGTTGATGCTGAACGTCCCGAGGTCGATCCACGGATCGAGCTTGAACTCGTTCTGCGGGTGGAAGTTCTCGTTGATGTTGAGCGCGAACGCGCCGGCGGGCGACGCGAGCAGGGCGATCAGCGGGGTCAGGAGGATGGCGGCGCGCGACGGCTGCATCCAGCGGCGGCGCTTCGGGGTCTTCAGGACGTTGGGCGGTGCAGTCGCGGTCACGAAGGCAGCTCTCGGTGGTTCTCGAACGGGCGGAAGATCAGGGACACGGTGAAGTAGGCCGTGAAGAGCACGATGACGAGCACGGCGGCAGCCAGACCGACGGCGTCATCGCTCCCTGCGGCGAGGTACGCGCCGAAGATCGTAAGGGCTACGAACCATCCGCGTCCGATCATCGAGCCGGCGGTCAGGCCGACGACGGTCTTCGGATCGTCCGACGCGGCGGCGCGGCGGCCCAGGACCTCGGCGATCGCGCGCTGCACGAGCCACGCGAACGCGCCGGCGGCGTAGCCGAACAGCGGCCACCCGGCGACGACGAAGATCGGAAGCGCGACCGCGAGGATGACGAGGTCGAGCTGGCGCATGAGGACCATGGCTAGGACCTGCCCACTCCGCGCGGATCGCGCGGACACGGCCGGCGACGGATGCGCACGGCGCGGCGCACGGCCACGGGACCCGCGCAGCGGATGCGGCGGCTCCGCCGACGTGCCGGGGCGCCGTCGCGCCGCAGGCGGCTGCGACGGCGGGCGTCGTCGTCGGAGAAGGGGTCGTGGTCGAGGTTCTCGTGAGGCTCGTTCATGGCGTCAGCGCGCGCGACAGGGGCGCTCTGCTCGATGGCGTGGCACGCCCGTGCGAACGATGCGCGGGCGACCCTTCCGGAGGCGAGGACACAGGCCTCCTTGGCGGCACGCGGCACACTAGCGAAGTCGCGGACTTTGTAACAACTTCGTGACAAGCGGCTCGAACAGTCTGACGCGCGCACGTGGGCGCGCGCGTCATCCTTTCGTGTTAGGCAACCCTCAGAAGCTCCTCCCGATCGAGGTCGGCGAAGGTCATCGCGACGTGGCTGCCGCGCGGCAGCTGAGCGTCGGAGATGATGGCCGGGCGCATGCTGCCCGACGCCTCCACCACCGCGGCCCTGCCGCCCGGTCCCGCCCTGTCGCGGCAGCGCCAGCTGCTCGCCTGGATCTTCCGCCCGGAGTGGCTGATGGAGCAGGGCCGGCGCGAGTGCGGCGAGGTCTTCACGCTGCACCTCCCGCTGGGCCCGGTCGTGGCGATCAGCGACCCGTCCGCGCTGCGCACGATCTTCACCGGCGACCCGGAGACCGTGCGCGCCGGCGAGGGCAACGCGCCGCTGGAGCCCGTGGTCGGACCCGAGTCGCTCCTGCTGCTCGACGGCGCGCGGCACCTGCGCCGCCGCCGCCTCGTCCTCCCGCCGTTTCACGGCGAGCGCCTGCAGGCCTACGCCGACGACATGGCCGAGATCGCCGCGCGCGACCTCGCCACCTGGCCGCTGGGCGAGCCGTTCGCGCTGGAGCCGCGCATGCGCGCGATCACGCTGGCGATCATCGTGCGCGTCGTCTTCGGCATCGAGGACGGCGAGCGGGCGGCCGCGCTGCGCGCCCTCGTCCCGCAACTGCTGCCCGACACCGCGCTCTCGTCGCTGGTGCTCCTGCCGGCGCTGCGCCGCGACCTCGGCCCGCGCTCGCCGTGGATGCGCTTCCTCGCCGCGCGCGACGCGGTCGACGCGCTGCTCTTCGCCGAGATCGGCGCGCGACGAGGCGACCCGGAGCTGCGCGGCCGCACCGACGTCCTCTCGCTGCTGCTGGCCGCCCGCGACGAGGACGGGCAGCCGTTGACCGATCGCGAGCTGCGCGACGAGCTCATGACGCTCCTGCTCGCCGGGCACGAGACGACCGCCACGGCGCTGGCGTGGACGTTCGAGCTGCTGCACCGCCACCCCGAGGCCCACGCCCGCGCGAGCGCCGAAGCCCGGGCCGCCGTCGGCGCGCCCGGCGCGCCCACGCCGTGGCTCGACGCCGTCGCCGCCGAGACGCTGCGCCTGAAGCCGCCGCTCCCGTTCGCCGTCCGCCGCCTCACCGCGCCGCTGCACGTCGCCGGCCACGACCTGCCGGCCGGCGCGCGCGTCGCGCCGTGCATCTACCTCACGCACCGCCGCGCCGACCTCTACCCGCAGCCGACCGCCTTCCGGCCGCAGCGCTTCCTCGAGCAGGGTCCGGAGACCTACGGCTGGCTGCCGTTCGGCGGCGGCATCCGCCGCTGCGTCGGCGCCGCGTTCGCCCAGCTCGAGCTCCGCTCGGTGCTCCGCACGGTCCTGGCCGGCGCGCGGCTGCGCCCCGCCGATCCGCGCCCCGAGCGCACGCGCCGCCGCGCCATCGTCCTCACGCCGTCGCGCGGCGCGCGATCGGTTCTCGTCAGCCGGGGCTGACCTGCGCGAGCAGCCGCGCGCGCCGGCGCGCCTCGGCGGCGCGCAGCACCCTCCGCACGACCGTCAGCGCCGGCCGCGCGCGCCCGCGCGAATCCACCAGCCCCGAGTCCCAGTTGTCGCCGCGGACGGCGTTCCAGTGGTAGAGGTAGACGCGGGTGATGCGCCGGCTGAGCGGCACCAGCCGGTCGAAGACCCAATGCGTCGCCGTCGCCGCGTGCGCCGTCGACTCGGGGAAGCCGACCTTCGTCGTGTTCAGCCGCTGGACGATCCCGCCGGTCTCGGTGAACCAGATCTGCCCGCGCGTGTGGCGCAGCAGCGTCCGGGTGCCCGTGGTCCGCAGCCGGTTGGCGTCGAGGTAGTTGTGCAGCCCCCACATCTTGGGGCGGAACCCGAGGTGCTTCTGGAACGCATCGACCCAGCTCGCCATGTTCGGCATGTCGAGCACCTCGGCGGCCAGGACGGTGCACTTGGGGCACTCGCGCTTCAGCGCGCGGTAATACGCGGCGACGAGCTGCGGGCGGTGGCACGTCGGCTCGCCGCAGTGGTTGGCCTCGTTCCACGTGGCGAACGTCGTGACCCACGGATAGCGCGCGCGGAACTGGCGGAACTCGTACTGGAAGCGCGAGGGCGTCGGCAGGACGCGACGCCGATCGCCGCGGGCATGCCAGAAGCCGACGAGCGGCTGGACGCCCTCGGCGCGGGCCGCGTCGAGCCAGACGTCGATCTGGTCGCGCTCCCACGCGTTCTCCATCGCGTCCCACGACACCGCCAGCCGCGCGTGCGCGACGCCGAGGCCGGTGAACAGGGGGTCGGAGAACATGTCGGCCTTCTGGTCGCCGATCCCGACGACGAGCGCGCCCGCCGAGGACGGGAGCGCAAGGGCCGCCGCCAACAGCGCGACGGTGAGGAGCATCCGGCGCACGAGGCTCACCGCTGCTCTGCGGGCTCCTCGGTGAGCACCGTGTCCTCGTGCGAGTACGCCGGCGCGCAGCAGCACAGCAGCACGAGCGGCTCGTCGTGGGGGTTCTCGAGCTTGTGCTCGGTCCCCGGCGGAAGCACGGCGCAGTCGCCGGGCGCGACGTCGCGCCACTCGCCGGCGACGCGCAGCCGGCCGCGACCGGCGGTGAAGAAGTAGAGCTCCTCGGACTGCAGGTGGTAGTGCGCCGTCGTCGCGCCGCCGGCCGGGACCGTCGCCTCGGCCAGGCTCTGGTGCTGCGACGGCAGCGTCGTGGCGCCGGCGATCTCGCGAATCGTCGAGCCGTCGAGCGTGGTGAACGGCTCCCGCTGATTCAGGTTGCCCAAGTGCATCGGCAAGCAAGGTACCCGTCCGAGCGGTCCCACAGACGGCCCGCCCCGGCCTGGGGCCGGGACGGGCGTCCGTCGAGCGGGTCCTACGCCACGGCGCGGCGGGCCGACTCGCGGTCGACGCGCGTGGCGGCCGAGGCCAGCGCGCGCGCGACGCGCGCGCGAACCGGTCTCGGGGGAGGTTCTGCGAACCGTGCGTCGGCTACGTGACGCGCCGTCGCCCGCGGGCGGGGAGTGGCGGCCTTGACGTAGTCGGCGTGGAGGTTGAACAGCATGACGATGGTGCTCCTTCGGTGCTGAGATGAAGGGGCCACCGCCCGGTGACTGGTGTCTCAGACGAGACGAGGGTCCCGCGGGCGATGGACGCCCGCGGACAGGTGGTGAAGACCTAGCGCGCGAGCGAAGACGGAGCGAGGCCACGGCGGCCCGCGGCGACCGGGGTCGCCTTGAGCGTCGTGGGGAGGATGTCGCGTCGATCGCTTCGCATGCTTGGTCCCTCCTCCGTGAGTTGTAGGTCTTGACGACCTAGCTGTAGGAGAAGTCCCGGGCACCGTATCAGGGGTGCCCCGGGCAGCGCAAGTACGGCTAACCGGCCTTCACGCCGAGCAGGCCCTGGAGGATCGCCAGCGCGGGGCGTGCCTTGCCGTCGGGGCCGATGAGGCCGGAGTCCCACGTGCGGCCGTCGCCCACGCCGGTGTTCCAGTGGTACACGTACGCGCGCTGCACGCGCGGGCTCACCTTCACCAGGGTGCTGAAGACGAACCTGGTGGCCTTCGCGGCGTGCGAGGCCGACGTCGGGAACGTGATGCCCGAGCCGTTGGCGCGCGAGACGACGCCACCGGTCTCCGTGAACCAGACGGCGCCCTTGACGGCTCCCAGCAGCTTGCGCGTGCCGGTCGTCTTGAGCCGGTTGGCGTCGGTGTAGTTGTGCAGGCCCCAGACCTTCGGGGTGCGCCCGGCGGCCTTGACGAAGCGCTTGGCCCACGTGCCGACGTTGTCGCGGTCCAGCAGGTCGGCGCCGAGCACCGTGCAGGTCGGGCACGCCTTGCGCATCGCCAGCCACCAGCGGGCGACGGTGGTCGGGCTCTTGTTGATGTTCGCCTCGTTCCAGGTGGCGAACTCCTTGACGAAGGGGTAGCGCTTGCGCAGGTCCTTCATCGACTTGGCCATCTGCGCGGCGGACGGGTTGTACGACGTGCGCTTGGGCGAGCGGTCGAACGTCACCAGCGGCTTGAGGCCCTGGGCCTCGGCGCCGGCCATCCAGCCGTCGAGCCACGTGCGCGTCGGCGCGTCGTGCATCGCGTCGTAGCGCACCATGACCCGCACGTACTTGACGTGCAGCGCCGCGAACCGCGCGTCGGTGAACATGTCGGACTTGTTGTCGGCGATGCCGACGGCGACCTTGGCTTGGGCGGCGGCCGCAGGAAGGGCGGCGACGGCGAGCAGGGTCAGGAGCAGGACGGGACGGATCAGGCGCATGGAGGCGCGCACGGTAGCGAGCGCGCCGGCTGCCTGGTGGCCGGCGCCGCCGCTGCGCCGTGCCGACGGTCAGGCCGGAACGGCGTCCTCCTCGGCCGGCACGAGCGACACGCCGATGACCTTCAGCCGTCGCGTCAGCGCCTGGAAGGCGAACCTGTGGACCTCGTCGCTGCGCACGCCGAGGATCTCGTACTCCTCGCCGATCTCGTAGCCGCGCGGCGTCAGCACGCCGGCGGCGACGGGGATCAGCTCGGCCAGCGTCTTCTGGATGCGCCGCGCCAGCGCGGGGTCCTTGGCCTTCTGCTGCAGGAACCAGGTGCCGTAGGCGACGTGGCGGTGCTCGTCCTGGGAGATGCGCCGGAAGCCCTCCAGGAAGCCGGGCAGGATCCCGCGCTCCTCGAAGACGCGCGTGAGGGTGTCCTGACCGGTCAGCGCGAGCGTCCCCTCGATGACCATGTGGTAGGTCGTGACGAAGTCCACCTTGGCCTCGAGGTCGCCGGGCGCGGCCAGCAGCCGCCGGTTGGCGTCGACGAGCACGTCGTCGAAGAGGATCTTGAAGGAGTCGTTGAGGTCCTCGCGGGCGCGGTCCAGCCGCTCCTCGAACGAGCCGTCGTAGCCGACGACCTCGGTGTAGAAGTTGTTGAAGTGCTGCGCGTGGCGCGCCTCGTCGACCTGCTGGGTCGTGAGGAAGTGCTCCTCGCTCTGGGTCTCGTAGGCGCCGACGAGCCCGTTGAACTGGGTCGCGACACGCTCCTCCCCGATGAAGAACGAGGAGAGGAACCACACGATGTGGTCCTTGTCCTCGTCGCTGATCTGCGCCCAGTGCTCGCGGTCCTTGGTGAAGTCGATCGTGTGCGACTGCCACGGCTGGCGCTCCCACAGCTCGTAGAGCTGCTGCGGCGTCATGAGGACGACCTGCGAGAGCTTGGACTCGTCGGTGATCGTGGCGACGTCGCCCTGCGAGGTGAGGTCGAGGAGGTTGGACATGCGAGGATCCTGCCGCCCGTTTGACACGGTGTCAAGTCGCCGTTGACATGGTGTCAACGGGCGGCCGGTATCGTGGACGGCCATGGCCGAAGAGGACCCACGCGCCGCTTCGCCGGTCGCCCATCGCCAAGGGCCGCCCACCGCCAAGCGCGCGCAGGTGCAGGCCAAGGTCCTGACCGCCACCGAGAAGCTGCTCGCCGAGGGCTCCTCCTACGCCGACCTCAACGTCGAGCGCATCACCACCGCCGCCGGCATCTCGCGCACGGCGTTCTACTTCTACTTCCGCGACAAGCGCGACCTGCTGATGCGCCTGGCGGGCGACGTCACCGAGCTGCTCTACGCGCAGGCCGACATCTGGTTCTCCGGCGAGGGCGACGACCCCGAGGACGAGATCCGCGAGGCGCTCACGCGGATCGCCGCGCTCTACAAGGAGCACGGCACGCTGATCCGCGCGATCGTCGAGGTCTCGACCTACGAGGAGGACATCGCGACGTTCTGGCGCGGCCTGCTCAACCGGTTCGTCGAGGCCACCGCCCGGCGCATCGAGCGCGAGGGCCAGCCGCTGCCGAGCACGGCGCACGCGACCGCGTTCGCGCTGACCTGGATGGTCGAGCGCACCTTCTACCAGCAGTTGGTCCAGGAGCAGCCGCTCCCCGACGACGAGGTGATCGACGCCATCGTCGGGATCTACCGCGGCACGGTCTACGGCGCGCGGCCGTAGGGCCCTACCCCTTGCGCTCGACCTACCCCTTGCGCTCGAGCGCCTCGAATTCGCCGGTTTCGATCTGCCGCTCCACGTCCGCGTCGACCTCCGTCTCGCCCGCGTCGGGGCGGAGGCGCCGGATGCGGACGGCGCTCAGGCGCCGGAGCTTGAGGATCTCCAGCACGTAGACGAGGTACGCGCTGGCCGCGGCGACCAGCAGCGCGAACGCCGCGACGACGATCGCCCAGCCGGCGTTGAGGTGGCCGTGGTTGTCGGAGTACGGGATGAACCGCAGGCCGACGGCGAAGCCGCCGAGCAGCAGCGTCCACGCATACAGGTAGACCAGCGTGCGCCGCTCGCTGAAGCCGATCCGGCTGAAGCGATGGTGGAAGTGGTTGGCGTCGGCGACGTAGACCTTGCGCTTGTACTTCATGCGCTTGAGCACCACGAACGTCGTGTCGAGGAACGGCACGGCGAGCACGACGAGCGGGATCACCAGCGCGAGCACCGCCTGCGTCTTGACCGCGCCCTCGACGGCGATGCACCCCAGCAGGAAGCCGAGGAGGTTCGCGCCGGTGTCGCCCATGTAGACCGAGGCGGGCGGGAAGTTGTGCACCAGGAACCCCGCGGCGGCCCCGGCGGTGCACGCGGCGAGGATCGCGGCGTGGCTGCGGTCGAGGTCGAACGCGATGATCGAGAACGCCAGCGCCGCGATCGCGCAGACGCCGGCGGCCAGCCCGTCGACCCCGTCGGAGAAGTTGACGACGTTCATCATCGCGACGAGGCCGACCACGGTGATCGGCCCGCCGAGCGAGCCGAAGTCGATCGGACCGACGAACGGCAGCGTGATGTTCCCGGCCTCGACGCCGGCGGTGACCGGGATGACCGCGGCGACGACCTGGCCGAGGAGCTTGACCGCGGGGTGCAGGTCGAAGCGGTCGTCCAGCGCCCCGACGAGCGTGATCAGCGCGGCGCCGGCGAGGATCCCGACGAAGCGGTCGTGCGTACGGGACGTCGTCTCGATGAACAGGAGCCCGGCCACGAGCGCGCCCGCGAAGATCGCGAGGCCGCCGAGCAGCGGCGTCGACTCGCGGCCCAGGCCGCGGGCCTTGGGTTGGTCCACCGCGCCGACGCGGCGGGCGAAGCGGGCCGTCAGCGGCGTGAGGAGCCCGGCCACCGCGAAGGCGACGACGAACGCGTAGACCGCGTGGAGCTCCGTCATACGCCGCAGAGGGTATTCGGCAGCCCGGCGTGCGAGGCTCTCCGGCGGTGCGCATCCTCCTCGTCACCCAGATGTGGCCGTCGCCCGGCGAGCCGGACCTCGGCAGCTTCCTGCTGCCGTTGCGGCGCGAGCTGCTCGCGCTCGGCCACGGGGTCGACGTCGCGGCGATCTCGCAGCGCGGCGGATCGCCCGCCAAGTACGCGCGGCTGACGGCCGACGCGGTGCGCACCGCCCGGCGCACACGACCCGACGTCGTCTTCGCGCACTTCCTCCTCCCCGCGGGCGCGGCCGGCCTGGCGGCCGCGCGGGCGTCCGGGGCGCCGCTCGTCGTGATGGCGCACGGCACCGACGTCGCGAACCTCGACCGGGCGCCGCTGCGCGCGGCCACGCGGCCGGTCGTCCGCGGCGCCGCGGCGGTGATCGCCAACTCGCGCTGGCTGGCCGACCGGCTCGAGGCGCGCTACGCCGGCCTGGCGTGCGAGGTCTGCGACCTCGGCGTCGACCTCGCCGAGTTCGCTCCCGGAACGCAGCCCGCGGCCTGGCCGGGCGACGGCGCGCACCCGCGCCTGTTGTGCGTCGGATCGCTGCTGGAGCGCAAGAACGTCGTCGGGCTGGCCGACGCGTTCGCGACACTGGGCCGCGGCTCGCTGACCTACGTGGGCGACGGCCCGCTGCGCGGTGCGCTCGAGGGGCGGCCGGGAGTGACGGTCGTCGGCCGCGTCCCCCACGCGGAGGTGCCGTCGTGGATCGCGGCGTGCGACGTGCTCTGCCAGCCGTCGGTCGTCGAGCCGTTCGGCCTGGCCGCCCTGGAGGCGATGGCGCTGGAGCGCACGGTGGTCGGCACGACCGAGGGCGGCCCGCCGGAGTTCGTCACGCCGGCGGCCGGCGTGCTCGTCGACCCGCGCGATCCGGCGGCGCTGGTCGCCGCGCTGGAGCGCGCGGCCGCGATGCCGTCGCCCAACCCCGCCGCGCGCGCGGCGGCGGCCGAGCACGACGTGGCGCGGCAGGCGCGGCGGATGGCCGAGATCCTCGCGCGCGCGGCGCGGCGCGCCTGAGCCTCCGGTGCCGCGGCGCTACGCCGCGGCGCGCGCGCTCAGCTGCTCGTACAGCGGGTAGCGCTCGGCGATCGCCGTCACGCGATCGGCGAGCTCGTCGCGCTGCGCGGCGAACGCCGGCGTCAGCGCGGTGGCGATGATCTCGCCGACCTCGCGGAAGTCCTCGGCCTGCAGGCCGCGGGTCGCCAGCGCGCTCGTGCCGACGCGCAGGCCGCTGGTGACGGCCGGCGGGCGGGGATCGAACGGGACGGCGTTGCGGTTGACCGTGATGCCGATGTCGTGCAGCCGGTCCTCGGACTGCTGGCCGTCGATCTCGGAGTCGCGCAGGTCGACCAGCACGAGGTGCACGTCGGTCCCGCCCGTGAGGACGTTGACGCCGTGGCCGGCGTTCAGCAGGCCGTCGGCGACCGCGCGGGCGCCCTGCACCGTGCGCCGCTGGCGCTCGGCGAACAGCTCGGTCGCGGCGATCTTGAAGGCGACGGCCTTGCCGGCGATGACGTGCTCCAGCGGCCCGCCCTGCTGGCCGGGGAACACGCCCGAGTTGATGGCCTTGGCGTACTCCTCGCGGCAGAGGATGAGGCCCCCGCGCGCGCCGCCGAGCGTCTTGTGCACCGTCGAGGTCACGACGTCGGCGTAGGGGACCGGGTTGGGATGCACGCCGCCGGCGACGAGGCCCGCGAAGTGCGCCATGTCGACCATGAGGATCGCGCCGACCTCGTCGGCGATCGCCCGGAAGCGCTCGAAGTCCAGCTGGCGCGGGTAGGCCGACCAGCCGGCGAGCAGCAGCTTCGGCCTGCGCTCGTGCGCGATCCGCTGCACCTCGTCCATGTCGATCAGCGACGTCTCGCGGTCGACGTGGTAGGGCGCGATGTCGTACAGGCGGCCCGACACGTTGAGCTTCATGCCGTGCGACAGATGACCGCCGTGCGGCAGCGCCAGGCCCATGATCGTGTCGCCCGGCTGCAGGAGCGCGTGGTAGACGGAGGAATTGGCCTGCGCGCCCGCGTGCGGCTGGACGTTGGCGTGCTCGGCGCCGAAGAGCGACTTGGCGCGGTCGATCGCCAGCTGCTCGATGATGTCGACGTACTCGCAGCCGCCGTAGTAGCGCTTGCCCGGGTAGCCCTCGGCGTACTTGTTGGTCAGGACGCTGCCCTGGGCCTCCAGGATGGACTGCGGCACGAAGTTCTCGCTGGCGATCATCTCCAGCGTGCGCTGCTGGCGCTGGAGCTCGAGGGCGATGGCGTCGGCGACCTCGGGATCCACATCCGCCAGCGGGCGGTTGAAGAAGTCGGGGCTCAGATCGGAAGACACGGGTGGACTCCTTTTGGTTCCGATGGATGCCCAGGCGCGCGGCAGAGTGATGGTGTCGCTCCCCGGAGGTCGGTTCCTCCCATGGCGCCAGTCGCGACGGCTTCGAAGATACCAGCGTGGGCGGCGCCGCTCAGGCTTCCGAGGGCACCGCCGAGCCGTCCAGCTCGGAGATCTGCGCCACGCGGCGGGCGTGGCGCCCGCCCTCGAAGGCGGTGCGCAGGAAGCGCTCGACGATCGCGTCGGCCTGGTCGGGCGCCAGGCGCGCGCCTGAGAGGGTCACGGCGTTGGCGTCGTTGTGGCGGCGCGCCATCTCGACTTCGGACGGGTCGTGCGCGTTGACGGCCCGGACGCCCGCGACCTTGTTGGCGACGATCGCGACGCCGACGCCCGACCCGCACGCCAGCACCGCCCGATCGACCTGGCCGTCTCCGACCAGGCGCGCGGCCTGCTCGGCGAACGCCGGATAGTCGACCGAGTCCGGCGTGGCCGTCCCCACGTCGACGATCTCGTGCCCCGACGCGAGCAGCACGTCCTTGACGTGCTCCTTGAGGTGGTAGCCCGCGTGGTCCGACCCGACGGCGATGACCATGTCGCGCAAAATCTAGCGCGCTGGGCGCAGTGAGGGAACGCCCGCTCAGGTGGTGAGGCCGTCGAGCGCCGCAACCACGCGCTCTCGGGCGACGGCGCCCTGGCGCACGATCTCCCAGGCGCCGTCGGACTCGAAGCGACGCAGGTCGATCACGGTCGACGCGGTGCCGTCCAGCTCGCCCGCGTCGAGCAGCAGGTCGGCCTCCTGGCGGATGGCCGCGGGGACGTCCTCGAGGCGCCGCGCGTCCGCGCCGCCCGACGGGTTGGCGCTGGACTGCAGCACCGGCCAGCGGACCGCGCCGAGCGCGGCGGTGGCCGGCCCGAGCGCCGGCACCCGCAGCCCGAGCGTCGAGATGTCGCCGTCGGGTGCCCGGCACGCGAGCGGGAAGCGCCCGGCGGGATTGGGCAGCAGCACGGTGACCGCGCCGGGCATCAGGCCCTGCAGCGCGGCGACGGTCCGCGGACCGAGCTCGGGCAGCCCGGCGAGCGCGAGCTCGAGCGAGAAGAACAGGACCGCGGCGGGCTTGTCGGGCCGCCGGCCCTTGATGGCGTACAGCCGCGCGACCGCGTCCTCGGTGTCGGGCTCGCAGGCCAGTCCGTAGACCGTGTCGGCGCCGAAGACCGCCACGCCGCCGACCGCCATGCAGCGCTCGAACGTCTCGGCCTGACCGGGCGTGATGGTCATCGGCGTCCCACGACGACGCGCTCGATGCCGGCGAGGTCGCGCACGACCGCGACTTCGGGGAAGCCGGCGGCGGCGACGAGCCCGCGGACCGCGGGCGCCTGCCCCGCGCCGACCTCCAGCGCCAGCATCCGCGCCTGCGTGGCGGCCGCCTGCGTGACGAGCGGCCGGATGACGTTCAGGCCCTCGGCGCCGGCGAAGAGCGCCAGATGCGGCTCGTGCGCGGTGACCTCGGGCGCCATGGCTGCCCGGTCGCCCTCGGTGACGTAGGGCGGGTTGGAGACCACGGCGTGCAGGTCGCCGTCGATCCCCTCGAGCAGGTCGGCTTGGGCGAAGCCGACGTCGAGCTCCAGCCGCTGCGCGTTGGCGCGCGCGACGGCCAGCGCGCCGGCGCTGACGTCGCTGGCGCTGACGACGAGGTCGGGGCGCTCGTCCTTGAGCGCGAGCGCGACCGCGCCGCTGCCGGTGCCGACGTCGTGGACGCGCGCGCCGTGGGGCAGCTCCAGCAGCGCCTCGACGAGATGCTCGGTCTCGGGGCGCGGCACGAGCACCCGGGGGTCGACCGCGAGGTCGAGGTGGCGGAAGCCCTTGTGGCCGACGAGGTAGGCGACCGGCACGCGCTGCACGGTGCGCTGCCGGATCGCGTCGCGGAACCAGCGGGCGCCGTCGCCCGTGACCTCACGGTCGGGATCGAGCCACAGCGCGGTGCGGTCGACGCCCAGCGCGTGAGCCAGCAGGACCTCGGCGTCCAGCCGCGGGTTCTCGATGCGGGCGCCCTGGAGGGCGACCAGCGCCGAGTCGAGCGCCTCGCGCACGGCCACGCCCTTCAACGGGGTCATCCGGCGGCCTGCGCCTCCAGGCCCCGGCGCTTCTCGTCGTCGGCCAGCGCGGACGTGAACTCGTCCAGCTCGCCCTCGAGCACGGCGTCGAGGTTGTGCGCGGTGAGCTTGATGCGGTGGTCGGTGACGCGGCGCTCGCCGTAGTTGTAGGTCCTGATCTTCTCCGCGCGGTCGCCCGTGCCGACCTGCGAGCGGCGGGCGTCGGCCGCGGCGGCCTGCTGCTCGGCCAACGCGCGGTCGTAGAGCCGGGCGCGCAGCACGCGCATCGCCTTCTCGCGGTTCTGCAGCTGGCTCTTCTCGTCCTGCATCGCGACCGAGACGCCCGACGGCTTGTGCGTGATGCGCACCGCCGAGTCAGTGGTGTTGACCGACTGGCCGCCGGGGCCGCCGGAGCGGTAGACGTCGATCGTCAGGTCGTTGGGGTCGATGTGGACGTCGACGTCCTCGGCCTCGGGCAGCACCGCGACCGTGGCGGTGGAGGTGTGGATGCGGCCCTGGGACTCGGTGGCGGGCACGCGCTGAACGCGGTGCGTCCCGCCCTCGAACTTGAAGATCGAGAAGGCGCCGTCGCCCTTGACCGCGAAGGTGTACTTGCCGTCGCCGACGTCCAGCGGCTCGGTGGTGAAGCCGCGGCGCTC
>NZ_DATHDY010000005.1:0-3245 GCF_035318805.1 Baekduia sp. | reverse complement strand
ATGCTGATCGAGTCCCATTACGATTGCCATTACGGGGCCTCCTCAAGCTCCACGGTTAACTACCTGCGCGCATCATGCGCGCTTGAGCTGAGGAGGTCCCCCCTACGCCGGGACCGCCGCCCGGCTCATGCCATCTTTGCGCGAAGAGCGCCGGGGATCGCCACCTCGAGTGCAGCGAGAGTCCGCGGCTAGGGAGTGAGTTCATCGGATCGAGAGCTCCGAGTTCGCGGCTGAGAGCCGAAGCGCAAGTCTTCGAATCGACGATGCTCGTCTGTCCCGGGCGGGATCGACATCCGGCCGCATGGGCAGAATCTCCTTCCGTGCTTGGCCCCGACCGCGAACCAATGGCGCCAGCGCAGGGCCGAACGGTGACGCATGCCGGAACGCCGGACTCTCGCGCGATGTACGCCGACATCCAGCGCGCTTGGGAGATCCTTGGGCGGCTCAACGCGCTGGCGCCGGGTGACTTCGACGCGGTGCGCGCCGTACTGGGCGAGCTGACCGGCCACGAACTCGACCCGTCGGTTCGCGTGCTTCCGCCGTTCCATACCGACGGCGGGCGCAATCTGCGATTCGGCCGCAACGTGTTCGTGAACCACGGCTGCACCGCGATGGATCTCGGCGGCATCGACATCGGTGACGACGTGATGATCGGGCCGAACGTGCATCTGATCAGCTCGGGCCATCCGCTCGACCCGGCGACCCGCCGCTCGCAGATCACGACTGCCCCGATCCGCATCGGCCGCGGCGTGTGGATCGCCGCAGGCGCCATGGTCTTGCAGGGCGTCACGGTCGGCGACGACGCCGTGGTAGCCGCCGGCGCCGTCGTCACAAAGGACGTCCCGCCGCGCACGCTGGTCGCTGGCGTTCCCGCACAGGTCATCCGCGCGCTCTGAGGTTCAAAGCGCCTTGGGTACAGGCAACGCTCGATGATGGTCTTGGGGCGGGTTCCGCCTTGCGTGGAAGGGAGCAGCCGTCGAGCCGCCGGTGCGGTTGCCTACGCTGCTGAGGTGGATCGACCGCCGCAACCTCTGACTCTGGCGCAACGCAGTCGGCTCGTCGCCATCGTCGAGCGACGCGCCCCTGCCCTTTTGCCATTGGCGGGCGAAATCAATCGCCGATGGCTGTCCGACGAGGAATGCGAAGCGCTGTCGCGCCTCGCACTCAATGAGTTCCTCGATCATCTTGGTCCCGACGACGAGCCAGACCGCGCGGGTGTCGACGCCGACGAGCTTGTCGGCGTGCTCGAGATGCATCGCCGCGGCTACTGGCACAAGTAGCCCAGCGAAGGTCGACCCTCGCCTCGCGGGAGAAGTGAAAGCGGTCGTCAGCTCCCGCTCGGCATGGATAGGAGAAGCGCGAGCGAGTCGCCGCTCCCCTTCACCTGGCGGGCGAAAGCGAAAGCAGAGCGGGTCAGGTGTGGCGACCGAACCGGCCGAGCCCGGCACGTTGGCGCGCGTTGTTGATGTCTTAGCGGCGTCGCCGGGCGGTGATCAACCAAGAACGCGAATCGAAGACCACGCCGCGCTTGTCGCTGTAGTGCGCCGCGAGCGTTTCGCGCAGGCGCGCGACGGTACGCGCTGCCTCGCGGTCAGTCAGGCTCGCGAGCGCCGCGCTCGTGCTCTGAAACCCCCGGACCAACGCGAGCGCGGCGTCGAGGTCGCGTCCGTAGTGGACCGGCTCGCGGACGTCCTCGAAGCGCATTCCGTCGAAGCCGGCGCCCTCGAGGATGCGCGCGGTGGCTTCGGCATCGCCGAGCGAGAACGGGTCCAAGCGGGGCGGCGGTGGCTGCGCCGCGTCGCCCAGCGCGGCGTCGATCGCCCGCGCCCATTCGTTGTGCTCGTGTCGCTGCCAGACGAGCAGCACCAGACGCGCCTCGGGTAGAAGGCCGGCGGCGATGTTCGCGAACGCGGCGGCCGGATCGGAGAAGAACATCGTCCCGAAGCGGCTGATCGCCACGTCGAAGCCGGCGGGGTCGAAGCGATGCACTTGGGCGTCGCCTCGCTCGTACCGGACGTTGTCGAGACCTTCGGCCGCCGTCAGTTGACGGGCGCGCACAAGCATGCGCTCGGATACGTCGACGCCGACAACGCGGCCAGGCGCCGCGGAGCGCGCCGCCTCGCGAGTCGTCAGGCCGGTTCCGCACCCGATGTCGACGACCGCATCAGCAGGGCTGATCCCGTATGCGGCGCGAAGGTGCTCGTGGTGAGCGCGCAGCTCGGCGTCGTAGAAGTCCAGGCTGTTCGGCGCGGACATCGCCGTCGCAGTCTGAACCCTCGACGTCGCACGTCGACCGGGGGCGCCTGCGCCCATGTCGGATGGGTACTTCCGGCTGCGCCTATTAGCCGGCGAGGGCGAGTGCTGGCTGCATGGCGGGATCGCGGTTGGCCGGAGCCTGACCGACGTTCTCGAGCTCGTGGAGGTGGGCGAGCTCGCGGGGCAGTTGCCCGTTGAGGGTGCGCTGAGCGAGCTCGGCGAGATCACCGGGTTCGGCGGAGATCGCGATGCGCGTGATGCCGAGACCATGGGGGCCGGGGTGGGCGGTGACGATCGTTCCGCTGGATTCGGCGGCCGTGAGGAAGTACGGCTCACCGAAGCCGACGAGGTCGACGAGCAGGTCGACGTCGGGATGGGACACGAGTGCGTCGGCGACCAGATCCGCGGTCGTGGACTCGATCGTCTCAGCGGCGCCGAGGGAGCGAACATAGTCGTCGTCGCCGGGCGTGGCGCCGGCAATCACGTGGGCCCCGGCATCGGCCAGCAGGGCCACAAGCAGCGATCCGACCCTGGAGGTCGCGCCGATCACGAGCGCGGTCTGGCCGGGCCGCAGCTGGGCGGCGCGCAGGATCGTCTTGGCGGTCAGGCCGGCCTGGGCGAGCGCGACCGCGGCGAGCGGATCGAGGCCTTCGGGTCGGCGCTCGACGTGCGGTCCGTCGGCGGCTGTCCGGGCGCAGGGCGCCTGGACCCAGGCCCAGGATCCAGCCAGGAAGTGGCCGAATACCTCGTCGCCGACCGCAAAGCGGGTGACGCGCTCGCCGGCCGCGATCACGCTGCCGGCCGCATCCATGCCGCAGGTGTACGAAGCGTCGCACGGAGGCAGCTGCGACACGCCCTCGGTGCTGAGCACGTGCTCGACGTGGTTCAGGCCGCAGGCCTGCAGGCGGACGAGGATCTCGCCGGGACCCGTCGGCGACGGCTGCCCGTCGTCGCCGTCGAGGTGCTCCGCCGGGCGCAGCCGGGAGGAG
>NZ_DATHDY010000004.1:0-11043 GCF_035318805.1 Baekduia sp. | reverse complement strand
GTTCGGCGGGATGATCGTCGCGAAGTACTCCTTCACGAGGTCCTCGTGCTCGCGGAGCGCGGTGTCCATGTCCGTGAAGATCACGCCCTGCTTCTCGAGCTCTTCGTTGACCTGGTGGTAGACGACCTCGGACTCGTACTGCGCGCCGACGCCGGCGAGGAAGTTGCGCTCGGCCTCCGGGATGCCCAGGCGGTCGAACGTCTTCTTGACGTCCTCGGGCACGTCGTCCCAGGAGCGCTCGGAGCGCTCGGAGGCACGGACGAAGTAGTGGATGTCGTCGTAGTCGACGTCGGCCAGCATCGGGCTGCCCCAGGTGGGCTGCGGACGGGCGAGGAAGTACTCGAGCGCCTTGAGGCGGAAGTCCCGCATCCACTGCGGCTCGCTCTTGAACTCGGAGATCTTCTCGACGATCTCGCGGTTCAGGCCCTTGGGCGCCTTGTAGAGGTAGTTCTCCGCGTCGTGGAACCCGTAGCGCTCCGTGTAATCGGAGCCGAGGTTGCGCAGGGAGGCCTCTTCAGGCGTGAGGGTCTTGGTGGACTCGGGCGTGGGAGTGGGCGTGGCAGCCATGGGCTACTCGACCTCCAGCTTGATCAGGTCGCCGTCGATGCGCACCGGGAACGTCTCGATGGGCTCGTAGGCAGGAAGGGTCTTCGGGGCACCGGTGCGCAGGTCGAACAGCGAGCCGTGGCGGGGGCACTCGATGGTGCAGTCGTCCTCGTACAGCACGCCTTCGGCCAGCGGTCCGTCGTCGTGTGAGCAGCGGTCCTCGATCGCGTACAGCGTGCCGGCGCAGTTGACGACGGCGATCTCGAGCTCGTCCCACTCCACGACGCGCATGGCGCCGGGCGGGAGCTCGTTCACGGGGCAGATGTCGATGGATTCAGGCAACGGTGTTCAAATCCGACTTTCGTAGGAGGGATTGTACCGAGCACGGCGGCGAGGCCCCTGTCCGGCAGACCCGGGACACTCGCTCCCATGGCCGCCGATCACCGTCGTCCCGTCCGCCGGGTCCTCCGCGGCGTCGGCATGACGGTGCGGGCGGCCACCCCGGCGCACGCGGACCTGCGCAGCCGGATCATGGGCGTGACGCTGGTCAGCGTCGCGCTGGACCTGCTCGCGGCCGTCCTCGCGTGGATCCTGGAGCGCCACCACGGCGAGATCACCACGTTCGGCAACGCCCTGTTCTGGACGACGACGCAGATGCTCACCGTCTCGTCGCAGTTCCCCAACCCGCTGACCACGGGCGGCAAGATCCTCGACGTCTTCCTGGAGCTCTACGCGATCGTCGTGGTGACCTCGGTGGCGGGCGCCTTCGCCTCGTTCTTCCACCACCGCGGCATCGAGCGCGCGTCCCATCGGGCGGCGCAGCAGGCGTGAGGCCGGCGCGGGGGCACGAGGTCGGCCTGGGGCGCGACCCCCTAGCCTCTGGCGGGAATGCCCGCCACCGCCGTCAAGAACACCGCCACCCGCGACGACCTGCGCAACGTCGCCATCATCGCCCACGTCGACCACGGCAAGACCACGCTGGTCGACGCGATGCTCCGCCAGGCGGGCACGTTCCGCGAGGGCGCCACGCTGACGGATCGCGTCATGGACTCGATGGACCAGGAGCGCGAGCGCGGCATCACGATCCTCGCCAAGAACACCGCCATCCAGTACGGCGAGACCAAGCTGAACATCATCGACACGCCCGGGCACGCCGACTTCGGTGGCGAGGTCGAGCGCGGCCTCACGATGGTCGACGGCGTGCTGCTGCTCGTCGACGCCTCCGAGGGCCCGCTGCCCCAGACGCGCTTCGTGCTGCGCAAGGCGCTGGAGAGCAAGCTGCCGGTCGTGCTGGTCGTCAACAAGATCGACCGTCCCGACGCCCGCATCGACGAGGTCGTCCACGAGGTCGAGGAGCTCTTCCTGGACCTCGACGCCCAGGAGGAGCAGCTCGAGTTCCCCATCGTCTTCACCAACGCCAGGGCCGGCACGGCCTCGATGGACCAGACGACTCCGGGGGAGAGCCTGAAGCCGCTGCTGGACCTGCTCGTGGAGACGGTCCCGCCGCCGTCCTACGACCCCGAGCATCCCGCCCAGGCGCTCGTCACCAACCTCGACGCCGATCCGTACCTCGGCCGCCTCGCGATCTGCCGCGTGCGCCAGGGCACGATCCGCAAGGGCGACATCGGCTGGTGTCGCGCCGACGGCGAGACCGTCACGCGGGGCAGGATCACCGAGCTCTTCGTCACCGACGGCCTGAGCCGCGTGCCCGCCGACGAGGCGGGTCCCGGCGAGATCTGCGCCGTCGCCGGCCTGCTGGACGTCACGATCGGCGAGACGCTGGCCGACGTCAACGACCCGCGCCCGCTGCCCGTGCTGCACGTCGACGACCCGTCGATCGGCGTCACGATCGCCACGTCGACCTCGCCGTTCGCCGGCCGCGACGGCAACAAGCTGACCGCGCGCCAGATCCAGGCGCGCCTCGACCAGGAGCTGATCGGCAACGTCTCGATCCGCGTCGAGCCGACCGGGCGCACCGACGCCTGGGAGGTCCAGGGCCGCGGCGAGCTGCAGCTCGCGGTGCTCGTCGAGACGATGCGCCGCGAGGGCTTCGAGCTGCTCGTCGGCCAGCCGCGCGTCGTCACGCGCGAGATCGACGGCGCGATCCACGAGCCGATGGAGCGCATGACGATCGACGTGCCCGAGGACTACGTCGGCGTCGTCACCCAGATGCTCGCGCTGCGCAAGGGCCGCATGGAGCAGATGAGCAACCACGGCACGGGCTGGGTCCGCATGGACTACCGCGTCCCCGCCCGCGGCCTGATCGGCTTCCGCACCGAGTTCCTCACCGAGACGCGCGGCACGGGCATCGCGCACTCCGTCTCCGACGGCATGGAGCCGTGGCACGGCGAGCTGCGCACCCGTCCGACCGGCGCGCTGGTGTCGGACCGCATCGGCGCCGTCACGTCGTACTCGTGCTTCCAGCTCCAGGACCGCGGACAGCTCTTCGTGGCCCCGGGCGACGAGGTCTACAACGGCATGGTGGTCGGCGAGAACTCGCGCGCCGACGACCTCGAGGTCAACATCGTCCGCGAGAAGCACCTCACCAACGTGCGCTCCGCGACGGCCGACGAGCTCGAGCGCCTCGTGCCCGCCAAGCGCCTCTCGCTCGACCAGGCGATGGAGTGGCTGCGCGAGGACGAGTGCGTCGAGGTGACGCCGAAGGCGGTCCGCATCCGCAAGTGGATGCTCGACCCCAACGAGCGCGTCAAGGCCGCCCGCCGCGCCAAGGCCGGCGCCGCGCCGAAGTAGGACGCGAGCGGCCGCTGGGCGTCGGCCGGGGCGCGTCATGCGTTTCGGGTGATGCCCGCGACGCCGGCTTCGGTGAGCCTCCTCGAGGTGCACAGCGTGAGCGATATCGGCGCTACGTCGCGACGGAGACGACCTCGAGGCCGGCGTGCGCACGTGACGGGCGACCGGGACCTGCGCCACGGATGAAGGATCCTCCATGAGCATGCGGCAGACCGCAGCGATCGGTGCGCTTCTCCTCGGCTTCGCCGGGTTCGGCCTCGCGGTCGTCGTCGCGGTGCAGGAGTTCCCGCGCGGCCTGATCGCACTCGCCTGCCTCGTCCTCGCTTCCGCCGCGGCCTGGTACGGCGTCCTGCGGCGCGGCCCCCTCCGCGTCGCCGGCCTGTCGGTCGGGGCGCTCGGGCTCGCCGCGGCGATCCTCCTGCTGGTGGGCGACCGCCTGCTCGAGCAGTTGCTGGTCGTCGCCGCGCTCGTGCTGGGCGGCGCCTGCGCGCGGGTGGCGTTCGGCGTCCGCGTCCACCTCCCCCAGGTGCCGGCGCCCCGGCGGCCGGTGCTGTTCTTCAACCCCAAGTCCGGCGGCGGCAAGGCCGAGCGGTTCGCGCTGGCAGACGAAGCTCGGGCGCGCGGGATCGAACCGATCGAGCTCGGCCCGCCGTGGGACCTCGAGCAGCTCGTGCGCGACGCGGTCGCCGGCGGCGCCGACGGGCTGGCGATGGCCGGCGGCGACGGCTCGCAGGCCGTCGTGGCCGAGATCGCCGCGGAGCTCGACCTGCCGTACGCCTGCGTGCCGGCGGGCACGCGCAACCACTTCGCGCTCGACCTCGGCGTGGATCGAGACGACGTGGTCGGCGCGCTCGACGCGTTCGTCGACGGCGGCGAGCGCCGCGTGGATCTGGCGGACGTCAACGGGCGCGTGTTCGTCAACAACGTCTCGCTCGGCCTCTACGCCGACGCGGTCCAGCGCGAGGGCTACCGCGACGCCAAGCTCCGAACCATCCTCGACACCGTGCCCGACATGCTCGGACCCGACGGGACCGGGCTCGACCTGCGGTGGACGGGGCCCGGCGGGCACGAGCACGGTTCGGGAGCCGCGATCCTGGTCTCCAACAACCGCTACCGGCTGGGCCACGCGGTCGGCTCGGGCACGCGGCCGAGGATCGACGACGGGCGGCTCGGGATCACGATCGCCGGAGCCCCGGTCGGGCCCGGCGAGGGCGGACGCCGGCCGCAGCGACCGTGGCGGGAGTGGACCGCGCCGGTCTTCGAGGTCGAGGCCGACCACCCGGTGCCCGCCGGCATCGACGGCGAGGCGGTCCAGCTGGAGCCGCCCCTGCGCTTCCACATCCGCCCCGGCGTCCTGCGCGTGCGCATCGCGCACCGGCATCCCGGTGCCTCGCCGTCGGCGATGCTGCCCGAGGGGGTCGGGCAGAGCGCCCGCGCGCTGGCCCGGATCGCCGCCGGGCGCGACCCCGTGCCCGCCGCGACCGGCGAGCCGCTTCCCTCCTTGCCCACCGAACCCATGACGAAGGAGAGCTGATGGACATCTTCGAGGTCGAGCAGAAGGAGCGCCTCAGCCGCGAGGAGATCGCGACGCGGCTGCACAACCTCGCCGACATGCTCGCACGCCACAACGAGATCGAGTTCGAGCGCGGCGGGATGCGCTTCACCGTCAACGTCCCCGACACCGTCGAGCTCAAGATCGAGCTCGAGATCGAGGACGACAAGCGCGAGCTGGAGATCGAGCTGACCTGGTGAGGAGGGGCATGAGCGCCCCGCACCCCCTAGACCCGGTCGCGCTCGGCGGGTGACGCGGGAGCCGACGCCTCGGGGGTCTCGGGCTCCCAGTCGACCTCGTGGCCGAGGCCCGCGGCCTTGAGCACCTTCAGCGACAGCAGCGCGCACTTCATGCGCGTCGCGCTGATGTCGATGCCCAGCAGGTCGAGCACGAAGGAGCGATCGAGCTTGAGCAGCTCGTCGACCGGCATGCCCTTGACCTCGTCGGAGGCCATGGAGGCCGAGGCCTGCGAGATGGCGCAGCCGTGGCCCTCGAAGCGGACCTCCTGCACCTTGCCGTCGCCGTCGACCTTGAGCATCACCTTGAGCTGGTCGCCGCAGAGCGGGTTGTGGTCCTCGGCCTCGAGATCCGGCGCCTCCATCGGCCCCCAGTTGTGGGGCCGCTTGTAGTGCTGGAGGATCTCCTCGCGGTACAGGTCGTCCATGATCAGGCGAAGATCCTCTGCACTTCGGCGAGCCCGTCGACGAGCGCGTCGACCTCCTCGCGGGTGGTGTGCACGGCGAACGAGGCGCGCGTCGTCGCGGACTCGCCCAGGTGCTGCATCAGCGGCTGCGCGCAGTGGTGGCCGGCGCGGACGCACACGCCGCGGCGCCCGAGGATCTCGGACACGTCGTGCGGGTGGATGCCCTTCAGCGCGAACGAGATCAGGGCGCCGCGCTGCTCGACGTCGCGCGGCCCGTGCAAGGTCACGTCCTCCACCTCGCTCAGCCGCTGGATCGCGTAGCCGGTCAGCTCGGCCTCGTGGGCGCGAACCGCGTCCATGCCGAGGTCCGAGAGCCAGTCGATCGCGGCGCCGAGGCCGATGACCTCGGCGATCGCCGACGTCCCCGCCTCGAAGCGCGACGGCGGCGCGGCCCAGCGGACCTCCTCGAACGAGACGCTGGAGATCATGTGCCCGCCGCCGATCAGCGGCTCGGTGTCGAGCAGCAGGTCGTGGCGGCCGTGCAGGACGCCGACGCCGGTCGGGCCGTAGGCCTTGTGGCCGGTCCAGGCGTAGAAGTCGGCGTCGATCGCGCCGAGGTCGACCGGGATCTGCGGCACGGCCTGCGAGCCGTCGACGACGGTCACGACGCCGGCGGCGCGGGCGCGGCGCACGATGTCGGCCACCGGGTTGATCGTGCCCACGACGTTGGAGACGTGGGCGACGGCCAGCACCTTGGCGCCGGGCAGCAGGCGGTCCAGCGCGTCGAGGTCCAGGACGCCGCCGGCGTCGATCGGCACCTCGACCAGCTCGGCGCCGACCTCCTTGGCGAGCATCCACCACGGCACGAAGTTGGAGTGGTGCTCCATCCGCGTGACGAGGATGCGGTCGCCCCGGCCCACGTGGCGCCGGCCCCAGCCGTGCGCGACGACGTTCAGCGCCTCGCTGGCGTTGCGCGTGAACACCGTGTCGCGCGCGGGCCAGTTCAGCCACTGCCCGATCCGGGTGCGCGCGCCCTCGAACAGGTCCGTCGCCTCGGCGGCCAGCGGGTAGGTGCCGCGGTGCACCGACGCGCGGTGGTGGCGGTAGTAGTCGTCCATCGCCGCCAGGACGGCGTCGGGCGTCTGGGACGTCGCGGCGCTGTCGAGGTAGGCGACTCCCTCACGCTGGAGCGTCGGGAACTGCGCGCGGACGTCGAGCTGGGCGGTGGCGGCCATGATGTGTCCTAGGCGCCGACGCCGGCCGCTTCCTTGATGTTGGCGTAGCCCTCGCGCTCGAGCTGCTCGACGAGCTCCGAGCCGCCCTCCTTGATGATCCGCCCGTCGAACATGATCGACACGCGCGACGGCTCCACGAGGTGCAGGATCCGCTGGTAGTGGGTGATGATCAGGACGCCCATGCCGGAGTCCTTGGCCACCGTGTTGACGCCGTGGGCGACGACGTTCAGGGCGTCGATGTCGAGGCCGGAGTCGGTCTCGTCCAGGACGGCCATCGCCGGCTGCTGGAGCGCGAGCTGCAGGATCTCGAGGCGCTTCTTCTCGCCGCCGGAGAACCCGTCGTTGAGGTAGCGGGCGACGAACTCGCGCGGGACGTTCGTCAGCTCCATCGCGGCCTCGACGGTCTTGCGGAAGTCCTTGAGCGAGATCTCCTCCTCGCCGCGGGCCTCGCGGTGCGCGTTGAGGACCATGCGCAGGTACTTGGTGATCGTGACGCCGGGGATGGCGACGGGGTACTGGAAGGCCATGAACAGGCCGGCGCGGGCGCGCTCGTCCGGATCGGCCTCGGTGATGTCGTTGCCCTGGAAGAGGATCTGGCCCTCGGTGACCTCGAGCCCGGGATGGCCCATGATCGCGTTGGCGAGCGTGGACTTGCCCGAGCCGTTGGGGCCCATCAGGGCGTGGATCTCGCCCGGGTTGACGGTGAGGTCCAGGCCCTTGAGGATCTGCTTGTCCCCGGCCTGGACGTGAAGGTTGCGAATCTCGAGTTCGGCGGCCATGTGGTTAGTCAGTCTTCGTTTCGGGTTCGGAGGCTCAGGCCACCGCGGTGGCGTCGTGCACAGCGGTGGCGATCTGGTTCTGCGGGGGGCGGTTGGAGAAGGCGACGAGCTCGGCGAGCGTCGTCTGGGCGAGCGCCTTGACGACGCCGCCCTGGACGCGGGTCCACAGCAGCTTCGTGGCGCAGCCGTGACCGGCGTCGGCCTCGTGGTTGCAGACGACGCGCCCGTGCGAGGACGCACCGTCCTCGGCCACGAAGCACGTCATCGGCGCCACGACGCCCTCGAGCGCCAGGACGACCTCGTCCATGTGGATCTCGGCAGGCTCGCGCGTGAGGCGGTAGCCCCCGTGCGCGCCGCGCGTGGCCTCGACGAGGCCGGCCTTCTTCAACAGCGCGACGATCCGCTCGAGGTAGGCAAGGGGCAGTTCCTCGGCCTCGGCGATCGCCTTGAGCGACACCGGGATCGGCCCGCCCGCGCCGCCGGCGCCGTCGTGCTGGCGACCCAGCTCGACGAGGAGCCGCACGCCGTACTCCGCCTTGGTCGTGAAGATCATCAAGGGTAATCCTACCGTGTAGGTCGGAGAACCTTCGCGGGCGATTTCCGTTGCGGCGTGCCGGCGTCCGTGGACTGGCGTCGTGGGCGCATGAGGAGTGCCGGCACCCAGACCGGTGTCTCGGGTCGTCGGGCGCCGTGGCGTCCGGTGCAGGCGTGGGACGCGCCTCGGGCGCGGTCCGGGATCGAGGACAGCAACGCTCGCCAAGGGGAAGCGCAAGCGCACCGGCATCCATGAGCGCCCGGTGCGCCCCGCACCGGCTCGGCCGGCGCGCCTGCCCTCAGGCGTCGCGCGCGGCCTTGATGCCCAGCGCGCCCGAGAACGCCAGGAGGCCGAGGCCCGAGCCGACGTCGACGGCGGCCAGCAGCCGGTCGCCGGCGCGCGCCCGGATCGCCGAGAGGCCGAGCGAGAGCGCGGTGAACCAGGTCAGCGTGCCGCAGCCGACGCCCGCCACGAGCAGCAGCGTCTCCCCCGTGCCGTGGACCGCCGAGGCGGTCGAGGCCGCGGCGAAGACGGCGGCCCACGAGAGGATCGTCGTCGGGTTCGAGGCGGTCGCCGCCAGCGAGGTCAGGAACGCCCGGCGCGGCGTGGCGACCTCCTCGAGGCTCTCGCCGCCGAGGCGCACGCGGAACGCCGACCACAGCGTGCGCGCCGCGAGCAGCCCCAGCACGGCCGCTCCCACGAGGCCGAGCGCGAGGCGCAGCCCGTCGATCTCCAGGAGCCGGCCGGCGCCGATCGCGCCGAGCAGCGCGTAGGTCGCGTCGATGACGGCGGCGCCGGCGCCGATGGCGATGCCGGCCGGCAGGGCGCCGCGCAGGACGGTGCGGATGCACAGCAGCGAGATGGGCCCGATCGCCGCGGCGACGACGAAGCCGAGGCCGAAGCCGAGCGCCAGGACGTGCATGGCGGAAGTATCTCCTGGGGATCAAGCCCGACATGTGCTTCGACCGCGACGCCCTGCCGCCCGATCTGCCCGCCGACCTCGTCGTGCCGCGCATGGCCGGCGGCGCGGCCGCCGAGCAGCTCGAGCTGACCTCGGCCGACGGCGCCCGGTTCTCGGCCGCGCTGGCGACCTCGGGCGAGGCGCACGATCCCGCTGTGATCATCCTGCCCGACGTCCGCGGCCTCTACCGCTTCTACGTCGAGCTGGCCGAGCGCTTCGCCGAGGCCGGCCACCACGCGGTCGCGATCGACTACTTCGGCCGCACGGCCGACACGGGTGAGCGCCCGAACGACTGGGACTACTGGCCGCACGTGCGCGAGACGTCGCCCGAGACGGTCCAGGCCGACGTCGCAGCGGCGATCGCGCTGCTGCGCGAGCGGACGGGCGCCACCTCGTTCGTCACCGTCGGGTTCTGCTTCGGCGGCGCGCAGTCGTTCCTGGCGGCGACCCACGCGGAGCTCGACCTCGACGCGGTCGTCGGGTTCTACGGCGGGCTGAACGGCGAGCGCCTGGGGATCCCGTCGCCACGCGACACGGCCGCCGGCGCCGTCCGGCCGGTCCTCGCCCTGTTCGGGGGCGCCGACGAGGGCATCCCCGAGCGCGACCGCGAGACGTTCGCCGCCAGCCTCGAGCGCGCCGGCGTCGAGCACGAGATCGTGGTCTACCCGGGCGCGCCGCACTCGTTCTTCGACCGCCGGCAGGACGAGTTCGCCGACGCCTCGCAGGACGCGTGGCGCCGCACCCTCGGCTTCCTGGACGGCGTGGGCGCCCGAGCGCACGCATAGGTGCCCGCGGTCAGGCAGACTGCCGCGGCCATGACGGTCCGTCGTGCCCTCCTCGTCGCGCTGCTCGGCGCGCTGCTGCTCACCGCCTCGGCGCGCGCTCAGCAGACGGCGCTGGATCCGCTCGACACCAACCCGTGCAACGACCCGTTCCTGGCGCTGCAGTGCCCCGACCTGCGCATGGCGCCGCCCTCGGACCTGCGCGTGCAGCGCGCCGGCAAGGCCGTTCGGCTGCGGGCGACCAACCACATCGTCAACGTCGGCGCCGGGCCGCTGGAGCTGCTCGGGACCAAGAGCCCGTCGCTGCCGCGCTTCGCGACGGCGACGCAGGTCGTCCGGACGCGAACCGGTCAGCCGGTGTACTTCCCGGAGGCCGGCTGGATCTACTTCAAGGCGATCCCCGGCCAGGGCCACTACTGGAAGTACTACCGCGCGGCGCGCTTCGAGCTGTGGACGCTGAGCCCCGACGGTACGCGTGGGGAGATGGTGCGCACCGGGCCGAAGCTGTCGTACTGCTTCCGCGACCTGCGGCGCGTGCGGTCGTGGGCGCGCACGCCGAAGGGCCGCGTGTACCCGGCGTGCAGCCAGTCCTACGGGCGCCAGGCATTGCGGCTCGGCGTGTCCCCCGGCTGGGCCGACATCTACCCGTCGGGCTACCACGAGAACTGGATCAGCGTGACGGGCCTGCGCGGCTGCTTCGCGTTCGTGCACCGGGCCGATCCGCTCGGGGAGCTGGTCGAGGAGCACGAGGACAACAACCTCGGCCAGCGCATCATCCGGCTCCCGCCGCGCAGCGGGAGCGTCGCCCCGCGCGGGTGCCCGCGCCCGCGGTAAGATCGCGTTCGCATGTCGCTCATCCTCGCCCTGAGCCCGTTCAAGGCCACCTTCGGCCTGGTCATCGTGTTCTTCGTGATCTTCCCGCTGCTCCTGCACGGGCTCATCGGCTTCGCGGCCGCGCAGTCCGCCGGTGAGCGCGCCGACAACCTCGAGTACCTCGAGGGCGGCGAAGACACCCGCACGCCGTAGGAGACTGTGTCGCTGTCGCGACGGGGGACCCACTTCCGGCGGCGACGGCTGGCCATCGTGGGCCTCGGCCTCGCTGGCCGCCTACGGCACCCCTAGTGGGTCGGCCATGAATGTTTGACCGGAAACTCGGCGTGCGTGGCGAATTGGGCTTCATCACGACCGATGGAGGTAGCGATGCGTCCCGCGGAGGTGTTTGTCCGTGCGCTCTCGCCCGAGGAGGGCGCGCGGTTGAA
>NZ_DATHDY010000003.1:0-16040 GCF_035318805.1 Baekduia sp. | reverse complement strand
GCCCTCGTCGTAGCCGATGTAGCCGGGGGGCGACCCGACGAGGCGCGACACCGCGTGCTTCTCCATGTACTCGGACATGTCGATGCGGATCATCGAGTCCTCGTCGCCGAACAGGAACTCGGCGAGCGTGCGGGCCAGCTCCGTCTTGCCCACGCCCGACGGGCCGAGGAACACGAACGAGCCCGTGGGCCGCTTCGGGTCCTTCAGTCCGGCGCGCGACCGGCGGATCGCCTTCGAGATGACCTCGACGGCGGCGTGCTGCCCGATGACGCGCTTGTGGAGCTCGTCCTCCATGCGCATCAGCTTCTGCGTCTCGGCCTCGGTGAGCTTGAACACCGGGATGCCGGTCCACATCGAGACGATGTCGGCGATCTCCTCCTCGCCGATGGCCGGACGCTCGGCGCCCTCGGCCTCGCCGGCCTCCCACTGCTCCTCGAGCTCGCGCTTCTTGTTCGTCAGCCGCCGCTCCTTGTCGCGGAGGTTGGCCGCCTTCTCGAACTCCTGCGCCTCGATCGAGGCCTCCTTGGCGCGCCGCGTCTCCTCGATCTCCTCTTCGAGCTCCCGGTAGACCGGGGGCGAGGTCATCGACTTGATGCGCATGCGCGAGGCGGCCTCGTCGATGAGGTCGATCGCCTTGTCCGGCAGCTGCCGGTCGGAGATGTAGCGGTCGGCGAGCTCCGCCGCGGCCTCGAGGGCCTCGTCGGTGATCTCGACCTTGTGGTGCTGCTCGTAGCGGTCGCGCAGGCCCTTCAGGATCTGCACGGTCTCCTCGGGCGAGGGCTGCTCGACCCGGATCTGCTGGAAGCGCCGCTCCAGGGCGGAGTCGCGCTCGAGGTACTTGCGGTACTCGTCGAGCGTCGTCGCGCCGATCGTCTGCAGCTCGCCACGGGCGAGCGCCGGCTTGAGGATCGAGGCCGCGTCGATCGCGCCCTCGGCCGCGCCGGCACCGACGAGGTTGTGGATCTCGTCGATGAACAGGATGATGTCGCCGCGCTGGGTGATCTCCTTCATCACCTTCTTGAGGCGCTCCTCGAACTCGCCGCGGTACTTCGAGCCGGCGACCAGGGCCGCCAGATCCAGCGTGTAGATCTGCTTGCCCTTGAGCAGCTCGGGCACGTCGGCGTTCGTGATGCGCTGGGCGAGGCCCTCGACGACGGCCGTCTTGCCGACGCCCGGCTCGCCGATCAGCACGGGGTTGTTCTTGGTGCGGCGCGAGAGGATCTGCATGATCCGCTCGATCTCGTTCTCGCGGCCGACCACGGGATCGAGCTTCCCGTCGGAAGCGAGCTTGGTGAGGTTGCGCCCGAACTGGTCCAGCAGCTTCGAGGACTTCTTGCCCTCGCCGGTGCCGGCAGCGGCGCTGCCCTGCGCGCCGGCGCCCTGGCCGCCCTGACGGCGACCGCCCGGGCCGGACAGCATCCGGATGACCTCGTTGCGGATCTTCTCGGAGTCGGCGTCGAAGTCGAGGAGGATGCGGGCGGCGACGCCCTCGTTCTCCCGGACCAGGCCGAGCAGGATGTGCTCGGTGCCGATGTAGTTGTGGCCGAGGCTCAGGGCCTCGCGGAGTGCGAGCTCCAACACCTTCTTGGCGCGCGGCGTGAAGGGGATCTGGCCGGAGGTGACTTCCTCGCCTGAGCCCACGATCCGCACCACCTGAGCGCGGACGCGCTCGACGGTGATGTCGAGGGACTCGAGGACACGTGCCGCCAGCCCCTCCTCCTCACGCAGCAGTCCGAGCAGGATGTGCTCGGTGCCGATGTAGTTGTGCTTGAGCGTTCGCGCCTCTTCCTGCGCGAGAACGACCACCTGGCGGGCACGCTCTGTGAATCGCTCGAACATCTTGGGGAACGTCCTTCCTACTGCGGTGGGATCGCTGAAAGGTCGGTCGAGGAGGTGGTCCGAATGGGAATCGCCGCTGGTGTCGAAACGGTGCTGGAGGTCACCGAACTACCCGGTCTACCCACCTATTCGACCGCAAGGGCCGAGAGGATGAGTGGAGCGGGTCCAGTCGACGGGCATAGGGCAGTTTACCGCAGGCCCCACTCGACCCCTCCGGGCCTCGAACACCCTGCGACAGAGCCGGATTCAGTCCCTCATCGCCGGGAAGAGGACAATCTCGCGGATGGAATGGCGCCCGGTCATCAGGAGGACCAATCGGTCGATCCCGATACCGATCCCGCCGGTCGGCGGCATCCCGTGCTCGAGCGCCTGGACGAACGCCTCGTCGTAGGGCTGGGTCTCCTCGTCGCCGGCCTCGGCGAGCCGGGCCTGCGCCTCGAACCGCGCCCGCTGCTCGTCGGGGTCGTTGAGCTCGGTGAAGGCGTTGCCGACCTCCATGCCGTTGGCGAAGACCTCGAAGCGCTCGACCAGGCCGGGCTTGTCGCGGTGGTCCTTGGCGAACGGCGACAGCGCCTTGGGGTAGTCGACGACGAAGGTCGGCTGGATGAGCGTCGGCTCGACCTTCTTGGAGAACAGGTCGTCGACCAGCGCGGGCCACTCCAGGCCCTCGGTCGGCATGTCGATCCCGGCGGCCTCGACGGCCCCGGCGAGCGCGGCGCCCGTCGCGTGGGCCATGACGTCGATGCCGGTCGCCTCGCGGATGACGTCGATCAGGCCGACGCGGCGGTACGGGCCGGCGAAGTCGATCTCGCCGTCGTATTCGGCCGCCTCGGCGACCAGCGGCAGCAGCTCCTCGACGCGGCGCATGATGTCCTCGTAGTCCGCGTAGGCCTCGTACCACTCGACCATCGTGAACTCGGGGTTGTGCTTGTAGGAGATGCCCTCGTTGCGGAAGTCCTTGCCCAGCTCGTAGACCCGCTCCAGGCCGCCGACGATCAGGCGCTTGAGGTACAGCTCGGTCGCGATCCGCAGGAACAGGTCGCGGTCCAGCGCGTTGAAGTGGGTGGTGAACGGCCGGGCCGCCGCGCCGCCGTAGAGCGGCTGCAGGACGGGCGTCTCGACCTCGATGAAGCCGCGCTCGTCGAGGAAGCGGCGGACGGCGGAGACGATCCGGGCGCGGGTGGTGAACAGCTCGCGCGCCTCCTCGTTGGCCATGAGGTCGAGCTCGCGCCGGCGAAAGCGCGTCTCGACGTCGCGCAGCCCGTGGTGCGCGTCGGGCGGCGGGCGCAGCGCCTTGGCGAGCACCGTGTAGTCGTCGATGCGCAGGCTGAGCTCGCCCCGGCGGGTGACGAAGACCGTGCCGTCGATCCCGACGATGTCGCCGAGGTCGACCTGGTGCAGCAGGCGGTCCATCTTCTCCGGCCCGAGGACGTCCAGGCGCGCCTGCAGCTGCATCCGGCCGGAGCGGTCGACGAGGTCGAGGAAGGCCATCTTGCCCTGACCGCGGCGCTGGGTGAGCCGGCCGGCGACGCGGTAGGCGTGGTCGGTCTCCTCCCCGGCCTCGAGCCCCTCGTGGGCGGCGCGGATCTCCGCGGCGGGCGTGACGCCGGCAAACGACGGCGGGAACGGATCGATCCCGTCGGCGCGCAGCTGGTCGAGCTTGGCGCGCCGGACGGCGAGGAGCTGGGACTCGGACTCGCCCAGAGCGCTCGCCGAGTCGTCCGGCAGCTCGCCCAGGGGCTCGCTCCCGGGCACGGGGCGGGGCTCATCGCTCATGTGGACGACCTTAGAGGCCGACGTCGATCTTGGTGATCTTGAGCTTCCGCGCCGGGCCCTTGGGGACCTGGACGGAGACCGTGTCGTTGCGCTTGTGCCCGAGCACGGCGCGGCCGACGGGCGACTCGTTGGAGATCTTGTTCTCGCCCGGCTGGACCTCGGCGGACCCGACGATCGTGAACTTCTGCGACTTGCCGGTCTTCTCGTCCTTGACGTGGACGGTCGAGCCGACGCCGACGACGTCGCTGGAGAGGTCCTCGGGGTTGACGACCGTGGCGCTGCGGACGCGCTCCTCGAGCTGGGCGATCTTCGCCTCGAGCATCGCCTGCTCGTTCTTGGCGTCGTCGTACTCCGAGTTCTCGGAGATGTCGCCGAACTCACGCGCTTCCTTGATGCGGTCGGCGACCTGCCGACGGCGGTCGGTCTGGAGGTGGGCCAGCTCGTCCTTGAGCTTGACGAGGCCTTCGGGCGTGAGGATGACGTCTCGGGGCATACGGAGGGGGGGTCGCGCGGTCCGGTCCCGGGACCTACATGCTGCGGCTCCCCGGGCCCGGCGAGCGCGGCAGTATAGCGGCGGCGAAACCGCCGCCGGGACCGGGCTAGGCCGCGGCCGTCGCAGCTTGCAGCGTGTCCAGGACCGCGCGGGCCTCGGCGACCGTCGCGGTCTGCTGCAGCTCGGTGTGCAGCTGCTGGCCGCCGCCCAGGCGGTCGACGTACCAGGGGTGGAACTTGCGCAGGTAGCGGCCGGCCCGATCGGGCCCGAGGTGCTCCTCGGCGCGGTCCATCACCCAGCGCCACTCGGCGAGGATCTCGTCGGCGGTCGGCGCCTCGGAGCGCCGGCCCAGCAGTTGCTCGAAGAGCCACGGGTTGCCCAGCGACCCGCGGGCGAGCATGACGGCGGCCGCGCCGGTGCGCTCGTAGGCGTCCTGGACGTCCCGCACGGTGTGGAGCCCGCCGGTGAGGATCACCGGGGCGGGGAGCGTGCGCACGAGCTCGGCCGCCAGGTCGTAGTCGGGCACGCCACGGTGCTGGACCTTGGCCGAGCGCGGGTGGAACGTGATCGCCGCGACGCCGGCCTCCTCGACCAGGCGATGCGCCAGCGCGACGCCGCTGGTGTCGCCGGGCACCGAGCCCGACCGGAGCTTGACCGTGACCGGCTTGCCGCTGCCCTCGCCGGCCGCGCGGGCGACCGCGACGGCCGTATCTGGATCCTTGAGCAGCGCCGCGCCCGCGCCGGTCTTGCAGACCTTGGGCACGGGGCAACCCATGTTGAGGTCGATGACGCTGACCTCCGGAACGTGCTCGGCGACGTAGGCGGCGGCGCTGCGCATCACGTCGGGGTCCTGTCCGAACAGCTGTAGGGCGGTCAGGGCGGGCGGGGCCTCGTCCCGATGCACGCGCAGCAGCTCGGTGAGCGTCTTCTCGTTGCCGTAGTGGATGGCGAAGCTCGAGACCATCTCGCTGTAGGCCATCCCCGCGCCGTGGCGGGCCGCCTGCAGGCGCACGAACCAGTTGCCGATGCCGGCCAGCGGCGCGAGCAGCACCCGGTTGGGCACGCGGAGGCCCGCGAGCTCCCAGGGGTCGGTCAAAGCGGGCAGCGGCACGGGGCTCAGGATAGGGCCCCGGTGGGGACCTCGACGACCGCGCGGGCACGGCGGCAGACGCGCACACGGCCCGGCGGCACGGCCCGGTCGACCCGCACCGGCGCCCCGTCGGCGTCGAGCCAGTGGAGGTCCAGCGCGAACCGCATGCCGAACGTGTGCACGCTGCGGCAGGGATCGAGCAGCAGCGCGTGCTGCGGCGGCTGGCGCAGGCCCAGGAGGCCGCGCAGGCGACGGCGCGGCGTGTCGGCGAGGATGATCGGCAGGTCCATGTCCCTCTTAGGCGACGAGCCACCGGAACTCGCCCCCCTTCCCCGGGAGCTCTTCGCCGGGCTGTCCGCGCTGCTCGACGCGCTGGCGCCCCCGCTGCTCGACGCCGCGATGACCAAGGCGTCGGTGCGCGACGACGGCGTGGAGGTCGTCCTCGCCCACGCGCGGGAGATCTCCTCGTCGGTCTGGGCGCAGGCCGCGGCGGGCGGGATCGTCGTCGGCTGCGCCACGCTGCACGAGGAGCACGAGGACGCTCCCGCGGCGCTGGCGACCGTCGCCCAGCTCCTCTGCGGCGAGCGCGAGGTCTCGGGCTACGACGGTGCGCGGCTGCGCCCTGATTTCGGTGCGCGGCGCAGCTGAACGCCCAGGGGCTCGCTCGCGCCGTCTGCGCTCTTCCGCCTGCCTCTAAGCGTTCCGCTCGTGCAGCAGCTTCAGGCCCTTGAGCGTCAGGAGGTCGTCGAGCGCGTCGATGCTGTGGGCGTGCGGCACGACGACGCCCGCCAGCCCGCCGGTGGCGATGGTCGACGCCTCCTCCCCCAGCTCCTCCTGGATGCGCGAGACCAGCCCGTCGACCGCCGCGGCGAAGCCGAACACCACGCCGGAGCGGATCGCGTCGACCGTGCCCTTGCCGATCGCGCGGCGCGGCGCGACGAGGTCGATCCGCGGCAGCTTCGCCCCGCGGCTGGTGAGGGCGTCGAGCGAGATCTCGACGCCCGGCATCAGCACGCCGCCGACGTACTCGCCCTGGGCGGAGACCACGTCGAAGTTGACCGCGGTGCCGAAGTCCACCGAGATGCACGGTCCGCCCAGGCGCTCGAAGGCCGCCACCGCGTTGACGAGCCGGTCGGCGCCCAGCTCGCGCGGGTTGTCGATCTTGATCGGCATGCCGGTGCGGATGCCGGGTCCGACGGCCAGCATGCGGTGACCGAGGTAGTGCTCGGCCATCGCCAGCCACTCGGGCTCGAGCTGGGGCACCGTCGACGAGACGATCGACGCGGTGAGGTCCGCGAGGCCGACGCCGCGCAGCTCGAGCAGGTTGCGCAGCGCGGCGCCCAGCTCGTCCGACGTGGAGGTGCGAACGGTGGCGAAGCGCCAGTGCTCGACCAGCTCGTCGCCGCGGAAGGTCCCGAAGTGGGTCTGGGTGTTGCCGACGTCGACGACCAGGAGCATCTGGCCGCGCATCATGCCAGCAGTCTCGCGCCCGGGGACGCTGTGCGGTTAGGCTCGGCCGATGCCCGCACGCCTCTTCGTCGTCCACGGCTCCCACCCCTGCGCCACCGCGGAGCAGGCCCTGGAGCTCAAGGGCGTCCCGTTCCGCCGCGTCGAGATCCCCGCCGCGATGCAGCCGCTGGTCATGAAGCCGATGTTCGGCGGGCGCACGGTGCCCGGCATCCGCTTCGAGGACGGCGAGAAGGTCCAGGGATCGCGCGCCATCCTGCGCGCGCTCGAGCGCCGCGTCCCGAACCCGCCGCTCTACGACGGCGCCGCCGGCGCGGCGGCCATCGAGGAGGCCGAGCGCTGGGGCGACGAGGTCTTCCAGCCCGTCCCGCGCAGCCTGCTGTGGACCGCGTTCGGCGTGTACCCGCGGGCGATGCATGCCTTCCAGGACGGCCAGCGCAGCCCGAAGCTGCCGATGCCGGTGGTGCTCGCGGCAGCGAAGGTGATCCTGCCGGTCGAGCGGCGCCTCAACGACGTCTCCGACGCCGCGACGCGGACGGCGATCGCCGAGCTGCCCGGCATGCTGGACCGCATCGACGGGCTCATCGCGGCCGGCGTGCTCAACGGCGAGCGGCCCAACGCTGCCGACCTGCAGATCGCGCCGACGCTGCGGCTGCTGTGGGCGCTGCGCGACCTGCGCCCGCTGATCGCCGGGCGCCCCGCCGAGGCCTACATGTCGCGGTGGCTGGCGCCGATGGCCGCCTCGGTGCCGGAGGGCGCGCTGCCCATGGACCGGGCGGACGCCTCCGGCGCGCCCGCTGCGGCCCCCGAGGGTCAGGCCGCGCCCACCGGCTGAGGCGCGAACGCCCCGACCAGCTCGGCCACGCGGTCGGGCTGGTCCCAGCTGACGAAGGTGTAGGAGTCGGCGATCTCCTCCACGCGGGCGTCGGGGAAGATCGCCGCGAGGCGATGGGCGTGCTCGACGGGGAAGAACTTGTCCTCGCGCGCCCAGGCCAGCAGCACGGGCTTCTCGAAGTCCACCAACTTCGGCGTGTTGTCGGTCAACGTGGTCGGCTTCAGGCCGCTGAGCGCCTTGCGCAGGTCGCGCATCACGCCCGGGTCGTCCAGCGCGCGCAGCGTCCAGCCGTCCATGACGTCGCGCGGGATCGGGCGCTTGAGCAGCCAGCCGTAGGCCAGCGGCAGGCGCCGCGCGGCCGGCACCCGCATCGACACCAGCAGCGCCCGGAGCGCGCCGGGCGCCTTGGCCGCGGCGACCAGCGGCCGGAACGCCTTGGGCGGGAAGTTCTCGAACGCGTCGCAGTCGGTGAGCACGAGGCGCCCCACGCGCTCGGGGTGGTCGACGGCCACGAGCTGGCAGAGCCCGCCGCCGGTGTCGTTGCCCACGAGCGTGACGTCGTCGAGCGCGAGCGCGTCGAGCACGCCGGCCACGATCGCGGCCAGCCCCTGCGGGGAGAGGTCGGCGTCCTCGCGCAGCGGCACCTCGTGCGAGCCGAGCGGGAGGTCCGGGACGATGCAGCGGAAGCGGTCGCGCAGGCGCGCGACGACGGGCTCCCAGAGCCGGCCGTCGACCAGCGCGCCGTGGACGAAGACGATGGGCGGTCCGCTGCCGTCCTCGCGATAGCGGATGGTTCCCTGCGGCAGGCTCAGCTCAGGCATCGTGGGCGCTCCGGTGTAGATTGCGTACAGGCTGTACGCAAGTTACATACAAGCTGTATGGAAAGCAAGCACGCACAACGCTCGAAGGCCACCCGCGACCGGCTCGTGGGCGCCGGCCGCACGCTCTTCGCCGCACGCGGCTACGCCGCCGTGGGCACGGAGGAGATCGTCCGCGCAGCGGGCGTGACCCGCGGCGCGCTGTACCACCAGTTTCGCGACAAGGAGGCGCTCTTCGAGGCGGTCTTCGAGGAGGTCGAGGGCGAGGCGACCCGGCGGGTCGCGGAGGGCGCGCTCGACGCCGCCGCGAACGATCCGCTCAGCGCCCTGCGCGCCGGCAGCCGGCGGTTCCTCGAGGTCTGCACCGAGCCGGAGTTCGAGCGCATCGCGCTGCTCGACGCGCCGGCGGTCCTCGGGTGGGAGCGCTGGCGCGCGATCGGGCTGCGCCACGGGCTGGGCCTCGTCGCCGGCGTGCTGCAGGCCGGGATGGACGCGGGCGCGATCGCGCCCCAGCCCGTCACGCCGCTGGCCCACCTGCTGATCGGCGCGCTCGACGAGGGCGCGATGTACGTCGCGCGCGCCGCCGACCGCGACGGCGCCCGCAGCGAGGTCCAGGCCATCCTGGACCGGCTCCTCGACGGCCTGGCGCCGTGAGCCGCGAAGGCTAGGGGTGCCGTAGGCGGCCAGCGAGGCCGAGGCCCACGACGGCCAGCCGTCGCCGCCGAAGGTGGGTCCCCAGTCGCGATAGCGACACCGTCTCCTACCGGCGCAGCGTCAGCAGCGCGAAGCCGAACGTGCTGGCGCCGCCGGGCAGGGCCCGGCGCTCGCGGATGCGGCGCGCGTAGGCGCGGGCGTCCTCGTCCTCGTAGCGCTCGGCCTCCGCGGCCAGGCCCTCCTCGTAGGCGGCCCAGTCGGCCTCGGTCGCCTCGGCGACCGCCAGCGGCTCCAGGCCCGCGGCGCGCGCGGCGGCGATCAGCGCGTCGAGGCCCAGGGGCAGCTCGTCGGCGGTCGCGCCGCCCAGCGCCGCGAGGAACGCGTCCGACGGCTCCCGCATCCAGTAGCCCTCGCCGAGCAGCACCAGCCCGCCGCCGGGACGCGCCAGCGCGGCCAGCTCGTCCAGCGCATCCGGGAAGCCGCCGTGGGCGTGCGACGCCGCGACGTTGACCACCAGGTCGAAGCTTCCGGGCGGGAGCCCGGCGTCCTGCGCCGGCGCCTCGATCAGCTCCGGCGCGCGGCCCGGGACCCGCGCCTCCGCGTCCGCGCGCGCCCGGGCGAGGCTGTCGGCGTCGGGGTCGACCCCGACGCCCGTCGCCTCCGGATGGGCCTCCAGGACCCGCAGCAGGAGCTGTCCGGCGCCGCAGCCGGTGTCGAGCACCCGCGCGCCGGGCGGGAGCGCCAGCGCGGCGATCGCGCCGTCCACGTCGGCCTCGCTCAGCGGGTTCATGAAGGGCACGGCCGCGTGCGCGCGGAAGGAGGCGGAGGCCATCGGCGCAGCGTAGCCTTCAATGCGTGGGACACGGCCACGATCACCGGCACGGCGGGCACGACCACGCGATCTCGGCCGACGCCGATCGCGGCAGGCTCGCGATCGCGCTCGCGCTCATCCTCGGCTTCATGCTGGTCGAGGTCGCGGTCGGCATCGCCGCCTCGTCGCTGGCGCTGCTCTCCGACGCGGCGCACATGCTCACCGACGCGGCCGCGATCGCCCTCGCGCTGGTGGCGATCAACCTGGCGCGCCGCCCGGCGCGCGGCGCCTTCACCTTCGGGCTGCGGCGCGCGGAGATCCTCTCGGCCCAGTTCAACGGCGCGACCCTGCTCGTGCTCGGCCTGCTGATCGTCGTCGAGGGCGTCCGGCGCGTGATCGACCCGCCCGACGTCGAGGGCGGTCCGGTGCTGGTCGTCGCCCTGCTCGGCGTCGCCGTCAACCTCGTGGCGACGTGGGTGCTCGCGCGCGCCAACCGGTCGTCGCTGAACGTCGAGGGCGCCTACCAGCACCTCCTGACCGACCTGGCCGCGTTCATCGCGACCGCGATCGCCGGCGCCGTCGTCCTGCTCACGGGCTTCCGCGAGGCGGACGGCATCGCCGCGCTGCTCGTCGCCGCGATCATGTTGTACGCCTCATACGGGCTCCTGCGCGAGTCGGGCCGCATCTTCCTGGAGGCCGCGCCGCGCGGCATGGACGTCCAGGAGATCGGCAACGCTCTGGCGGCCGCCGACGGCGTCGTCGAGGTCCACGATCTCCACGTCTGGGAGGTCTCGTCCGGGTTCCCGGCCCTGGCCGCCCACGTCGTGGTCAGCCGCGAGTGCGACTGCCACCACGCCCGCGCGACCCTGCAGGCGATGCTCGGCAAGCGATTCGGGATCGAGCACACCACGCTGCAGATGGACCACCAGGGCGGCGACCTGGTCCAGCTCGAGCTGCCGCCGCGCTCAGCGCACCGGTAGCGCCAGCGGCGCGCCCGCGCGCCGCACGCCCTCGGTGACCGGCAGCGCGGCCAGCGCGTCGGCCAGGCGCACGCCGTCGGGCGTCGCCAGGTCGAAGTCGAGCTCCAGCAGCGGGATGAGGACGAAGCGCCGCTCCAGCAGCGCCGCGTGCGGGATGCTCAGGCGCGCGGACCGGTACGCGAGGTCGCCGGCCAGCAGCACGTCGACGTCGATCCCCCGGGGGCCGTGGCGCACGTACTCCGGTCCCGACGTCGTGCGCCCCAGGTCCCGCTCGACGTCCTTGATCGCGTCCAGCAGCGCCTCGGGGTCCTCGATCGCGGTCTCCGCGGCGACGCACGCGTTGAGGAACGCCGGCTGGTCGAGGACCTCGCCGACCGGATCGGTCTCGTAGGTCGACGAGGACGCCACGACCGTCACGGCGCGTGCCGCCAGCCCGTCGACCGCGGCCTGCAGCATCGCGCGGCGGTCGCCGAGGTTGGAGCCCAGGCCCAGGTGGACCCGCACCGTGGTCACCCGCCCGGGAACAGGAGCGCGAGCTGGCGGCTCTGGGCCAGCAGCGTGCCGTCGGGCGCCCAGATCTCGCCGTCCTCCTCGAAGAACCCGCCGTGCGAGGTCGTGGAGGAGAAGCGGGCGAGCACGGGGTCGCCGGGCGCCATGTCCGGGTGCGGCAGCCGCGTGCGGAAGTGGATCGTGAGGTCGACGGTCGGCGCGGGCGCCGGGACGGTCAGCCGCGCGAAGGGCGCCGGCAGCCAGGCGTCGCAGTAGAACGCCAGCGCGGCGGCGTCGGCGATCCGCGGCTGGGCCAGGCGCAGCCAGCCGCCGACCAGCGCCTCGTCTCCGCCGCTCATCGGCCCGGGCCCGAACACGGGCGCCATGGCGGTGCGGCGCGCGATCGGCGGCACGCCAGGCCCGTCGGGCACGGTGTGCAGCGCGGCGGGCGGCGGCCCCACGGCCGGCGCCGGCGTCGCGTAGTCGGCGACCGTCGGGAAGTCGGCGGCGAAGGCGCCCAGCGCGACGACCATCGTGCGGTCCTCCTGGACCATCCGCGCGCCGAGCGACGTCAGCGTCCGGCCGGCGCGCTCGACGATGATGTGCAGCTCGCACGGGCCGGGCGCCGGAGGGCGCAGGTAGTGCAGCGTGAGCGAGCGCGGCGCGCGCGCGGGATCGGCGACCTGCGCCTCCATCGCCCGCAGGACCAGCGCGGCGATGTAGCCGCCGTTGGGCCCGCGCGGGACCGCCCACTGGTCGGAGACGGTCGCGCTCCACACGCCGTCGCCGGCGGGCGCCACGGCGGTGTCCCGATCGAAGTCGGCGATGGACGGCGTGACGGCCACGAGGCGGCGGTCAGTCCTCGTCGTCGCCGCCGCGCTGGCGCCAGACCTCGACGCTCACCTCGTCGACCGACAGCGGGATCGGCGGCTCGGGCTTGGCCGCCTTGACCCAGACCTCGTCGGCCGAGTACTCGTCCAGCAGGCGGTCGGCCACCGCGGAGCACAAGCGCTCGAGCGTCTTGTAGGACCGCTGCTGGGCCACGAGCGAGACCGTGTTGCAGACCTCGCCGTAGTCGACGGTGTCCTCGACCATGTCGGTGACGGTCGCGTCGCAGTCGCCCACCTCGAGGCGGATGTCGAGCACCAGCCGCTGGCCGACCTCGCGCTCGGCCGCGGTCACGCCGTGGTGCGTGTACAGCGACAGGCCACGGACCTCGATGGTCACCTCCGTCTGGTCGCCCCCGTCCTCCTCGAAGTCCGGGTCGTCCTCGACCTCGTCGGGCTCGAGGTCGTCGTCGGGCTCACTGTCGGGCGCCATCGAGGTCCAACGTAGCAGCAGCGACCGTGAGCCCCTGGTGCGCCTCGGCCACGTCGTGGACCCGGAACACGCGCGCCCCGCGCTCGAGCGCGAGCACGTTCGCGGCGATCGTCCCCGGCACGCGCGCGTGCGGATCGGGGACGTCGGCCAGGCGGTGGATGAACGACTTGCGCGAGACGCCGATCAGCACGCGGAAGCCGAGCGCGACGATCTCGTCGGTGCGGCGCAGCAGCTGCAGGTTGTGGGCCAGCGTCTTGCCGAAGCCGATGCCGGGGTCGACGTCGATGCGGTCCTCCCGCACGCCCTCCTTGACGGCGAACTCCGCGCGCTCGGTCAAAAACGCCTTGACGTCGTCGACCACGTCGTCGTAGCGCGGGTTCTCCTGCATCGTGCGCGGGTCGCCGAGCATGTGCATCAGGCAGCACCGCGCCCCGCGGTCGGCGACGAGGCCGGCCATGTCGGGCTCGGTGCGGAAGGCCGTGACGTCGTTGACGTAGCGCGCGCCGGCGTCCAGCGCCGCCTCGGCGACGGCGAGCTTGGTCGTGTCGATCGAGACGGTCGCGCCGGAGCGCGCCAGCACGCGGACGACCGGCTCGGTGCGCAGCCGCTCCTCCTCCTCGGGCACCGGCAGCGCGTGCGGGCGCGTCGACTCTCCGCCGATGTCGAGGATCATCGCGCCCTCGGCCGCCAGCTCCAGGCCGTGGGCCACCGCGGCGTCGTGCTCGAACCACTCGCCGCCGTCGGGGAAGGAGTCCGGCGTGACGTTGACGACGCCCATGATCTCGAAGGGCAGGGCCACGGAGGCGATCGTACTTCGCGGCCGACCCGTCCAGGTCCGTGCCCGATGGCTCACCCTTTCGGGGGATGGCGCCGAGGAGGCAGACATGGACAGGCATGCTCACCATCGAGTCGCGGGGGATCGGGCCGGCGATCGGCCCACCGCCGTGCAGCGGGCCGGTGCCCGCTGGGGCCTGGACCGCGTGCTGCTCGTGCACGGCCCCCAGGCCGAGGACGACCGCGATCTCGCCCGCGCGCTGCAGCGCCGGCTGCGCCACCTGCCGGTCGTCATGCTCGATGATCGCCTGCTGCCGGGCGCGCTGCTGCTCGAGCACATGGCGGTCGGGCCGGGCGGCGTGACGGTCGTCGCCGGCGCCGCGGAGCTGATCGAGCCGCTGCAGGTCGAGTGCCTGCGCGGCATGTTCGGCGCCCACGCGGTGCTGCTGCGCGACGGCACGGCCGCCGACCGCACGGCGCTGGTCGCGCCCGTGCGCGAGCGCGTCGCCGTCATCCGGCGGCTGATCGACGACTACGCGCCCGTCCTGGGGGCGCTCTGCCTCACCGGCGAGGGCGGCCCCGAGCGGCTGCGGGCGCTGGAGGTCGAGGGCGTCCTGGTCGCCGGCCCCAAGGCCGTCGCCGAGCTCGCCGCCCGCGAGGGCGACCTGCGCGACTACGAGCTGGCCTCGATGGTCGACCTGCTCGACCGGGTCTGCCCGCCGGTCTTGGGGTAGGAGACTGTGTCGCTATCGCGACTGGGGACCCACCTTCGGCGGCGACGGCTGGCCGTCGTGGGCCTCGGCCTCGCTGGCCGCCTACGGCACCCCTAGGCGCGTGGGTCCCTACCCCGCCGCGGGTTTCGCCCCCTGGGCGAAGACCCGCAAGGGAACCTGGCCCTCTGGGCCAGTGTTCCCCTAGCGGCCCCGCCGCTCACTCCACGGCGAAGACCAGCACCGTCCACGCGCCGCTGGGGCGCGCCGGCTCGTGCAGCTCGACGCGCCCGGCGCCGTCGCCGCCGGCCAGGTCGGCCACCTCGGCTGGGGTCGCCGGCGGGCGCCCCGCCTCGAGCACCCGCCGCGCCACCGTCCCACGCACGGCCTTGGCCATGTGGGAGATCGGGCGCCCGTCGGCGGTGCAGGCCTTGACCTCGACAGTGGTGGCCGCCGAGGGGCGCCACGCCGCGGCGTAGGAGCCCGACCGCAGGTCGACCGCGAGCGAGCCGGGCTCGTCGGGGAGCGCGGCGGTCAGGCGCGGACGCCACCACGCGGCCAGCCCGCCCCGGGTCAGCGCCGGCAGCCGCGCGCCCATCGACAGCCGGTAGGCGGGGATCCGGTCGTCGAGCGCGACGACGCCCCACAGCGCGCTGGCGACCAGCACCTGCTCGCGAGCGCGCTCCAGCGCGTCGGCCGGGAGCGTCGCGAGGTCCAGGTGCTGGAAGAGCACGCCGGTGTAGACCTCGCCCGCCGGGGCCGCCGGCGCGGTGTCCAGCACCGCGTCGCGGTCGACCTCGCCGGCCTGCGCCGCCGTGATCCCGAGCATCGCGATCGCCCGCTTGCGCTGCCCGCGCGCCAGCTTCAGGAGCGCGGCGAGCGCCTTGGTCCGGGCCGGGGCGAGGGCCGGGAACGTCAGCGCGTCGAGGTCGACGGGAGCGCCGGCCTCGGCAGCGCGCTTGCCCTCGGAGGGCGGCAGGAGGACGAGCACGGCGGCGCAGGCTAGTGAACCGCGAGTGCGGGCCCCGCCGCGGGCGTCGAGGGACGACTCAACCGCGGTATGCGCGGTTGAGTCGTCCCTCGATGGGTGGTCTCGCCCAGCGCCGGCGCTCGGGCGCGGCACACGCCGAGGCGGGCAGTGACGACGGAGGTTCGCGCAGGCGCGGGCGGGGCCGGTATCCGCCGGCCGCGGGGGCACGGGTGGGCCTGTTCACCGCGACCGCACCGCGTCCAACAGGCCCACCCCGCCACCCGGCGACACCGACCAGTCCGGTGGCCCCGTTCAGCGCGGCCACACCGCGCTCAACAGGCCCACCCTCCCGCGGCGGCCGGCGGGCGACCCCGAGCGCCCGAGCCCTCCCGGCTCTCGGTCGTCATCGCCAACCGAGCACGCAAGCGCCCCGACCACGCCCGAGCGGAACGCCGCCCCCGACCGTCCCTCCCACCCGCCAACGGCGTCGAGGGACGACTCGATCTCGTACAACGAGATCGAATCGTCCCTCGACGTGCGGTGCTGCGCGGACGCGGACACGGACGCGGGCTTGCAGCCCGCGCGCTACGCCAGGTTCGGCTTCTCGGGTGCGTCGAGGCCGCGGGCCTCGACGCCGCCGCCGGCCAGGCCGGGGCGTGGGAGCGGGCGCGGGGCCTCGCGGCCCTCGCGGCCGGTCGAGGCGGGCGTGCCGGGCGGCGTCTCCTCCGGAACGTCGTCCGGGCCGAAGACGTCCTGCTCGGACTTGCCGTCGAGCAGCGCCAGGAACTCTTCCTTCTCGATGGTCTCCCGCTTGAGGAGGACCTCGCTGATGGTCGTCAGCGACTCGCGGTGCTCGCCGAGGATGTCGCGGGCGCGCTGGTGCGCGGACTCGACGATGCGGCGGATCTCGTCGTCGATCTCGCGGGCGATCTCGTCCGAGTAGTCGGGCTCGGAGGAGAACTCGCGGCCGAGGAACGGCTGGCCGTGGTCGTGGCCGAAGACGCGCGGGCCGAG
>NZ_DATHDY010000002.1:0-13663 GCF_035318805.1 Baekduia sp. | reverse complement strand
CCGGCGCGCGCTCATGATGTCGTGCGTGATGACCGTGTAGCAGCCGCCGTTCTCCTCGTGGATCTCCTGGATCAGCTCGCACAGCAGCGCCGTGCGGACCGGGTCCAGGCCGGAGTCCGGCTCGTCGAAGAGGACGATGTTCGGGTCGAGGACGAGCGCCCGTGCGAACCCGGCGCGCTTGCGCATGCCCCCGGAGAGCTCGTTGGGCATCTTGTCGTGCGCCGACCCCAGGCCCACCTCGTCGAGGCGGCGGCGCACGATGTCGAGGATCTCGTCCTCGCTCTTGTCGGTGTGCTGACGCAGCGGGAACGCGACGTTGTCGATCAGGTTCATCGAGCCGAAGAGCGCACCGTCCTGGAAGAGGACGCCGAACCGCTTGCGCATGGCGAACAGCTCGTCGTCGGTCATGTTCGGCACCGACTCGCCGTGGACCAGGACGTCGCCCTCGTCGGGGTACAGCAGGCCGACCATGTGCTTGATGCACACCGACTTGCCCGTGCCCGACGGGCCGAGGATCATCGAGATCTTGCCCTCGGGCAGGCCCATGTTCAGGCCGCGCAGGATCTTGTTGCGGCCGAAGGACTTGTGGACGTCGATGAACTCGACCGCGTCGGGGACGCCCGTCGGCCGGTTCATGCCGGTGTGCCACTGGTACTCGTCGTCCTCGCCGTCGCCGGTCGGCGGCGCCTCGCGGACGACGGAGGCGCGCGCGGTCGCGGCAGCGCCGTCGTCGGCGCGCAGGCGCTCGTCGTCGGGCGTCGGGGCCGGTGCGAGCGGCTCGTCTTCGAACGCGTCGCCGCGGGGATCGTCGTACGGGTCTCGGGGGGTCTCGGACATGGGTTCAGCCTCCAATGGGGGCACGTGGGTTGGCGCCCCAGAACACCTGGGTGCCCAACATCCCGATGAGATGCACGAGCACGATGTTCATCACCATCGATTTCGCCGTCGCGGTCCCCACGCCGACCGGTCCGCCACCGGCGTGATAGCCGTAGTAGCAGCCCACAAGGACGATGGCCGTCGCCATCACCATGCCCTTGATGACGCTGTACAAGAGGTCTGGTGGGTTCTGGAACATCCAGAAGATCAGGGAGAAGCCGCCGGAGGAGACCTCGCCGATCTGCTGGACCACGGCCAGGTAGCTGGCGAAGAAGCCGGCGCCGACGGCCGCCATGTACATGAACGGCAGGACCAGCCACGAGGCCAGCAGGCGCGTGGCGCACAAAAAGAGCACGGAGTCGATGCCCATGACCTCGAGCGCGTCGATCTCGTCGGAGATCCGCATCGAGCCGAGCTCGGCCACGATGCCGGTGCCGACCTTGGCCGACATCATGTAGCCGAAGCCGTAGGGCACGATCTCGCGCAGGTCGCACCACGCGGCGAAGACGCCCGCATAGGCGGGCGCGCCCTGCGCACGCGTGAAATAGGCGCCCTCGATGCCGCACTGCAGGCCGACGATGAAGACCAGGCCCCAGATGACGAGCGTCGATCCGAGGATGAGGACCCCGCACTGGCGCAGCGTCTCCCCGAAGAAGTGCAGCACGCGCAGGCTGTAGACCTGCCCGAGGATCTTGCCGCTGAACTTCGCGATCTCGCCGAAGGACGAGATCCACTCGCGGGGCAGGGCGAACCATCCGGCCATCAGCGGATCACCGTGATCTCAGGATGGGTGGCGAGGAGCGTCTGGGTAAACACGTAGTTGAAGGCGAACACGCCTAGGAACGTGATCACCACCGCCTGGTTGACGGCCTTGCCGACCCCTTCGGCACCACCGCTGGCGGTCATCCCTTTGTAACAGCAGACGATCGCCGTGATCGCCCCGAACATCGTGCATTTCAGCAGCGAGCCCCAGAGGTCCGTCGTCGACGCATTCGTGAAGAAGGTCGCCCAGAACGGACCGAGCGGCGCGCCGTTGACGAGCGTGGCGATGAGGCCGCCGGTGATGCCGAAGATGATCGCGAAGATGTCGAAGAGGCCGGTGACGAGCATCAGGGCCAGGAAGCGCGGGACCACGAGGTTCTTGACGGGGTCGACGCCGAGCACCTGCAGGGCGTCGAGCTCCTCGCGGATCTTGCGCGCGCCGAGGTCGGCCGTGATGGCCGTGCCGGCGACGCCCGCGACGATGATCGCGCACACGAACGGCGCGAACTCGCGGATGATCGCCAGGACGAAGAACCCGCCGAGGCGGTCCAGCGCGCCGAAGAGGATGAGGAAGTTGGCGGCCTGGAGGCCCGGCGCGCCGTAGGAGACGGCGACCGTGGAGATCAGCAGCGGCAGCCAGCACAGCCGCAGCGCGAAGAGGAACTGGCCGACGAACTCGCTGCCGTACGGGTACGGCGGACGGAGGGCAGACACCATCGTCTTGCCCGTCAGGATCATCATGTCGCCCACTTCTTCAAGCAGGCTTCTCGCCGGGGCGAATGCCCGGTCGGCAACCGTGCTGACCACGCGGTCTCGGACCTCTCCTCTTGCAACCCTCGGGGGCACCTGCGAACCGCAGGCCTCCCGCCGGCGGCCAGTCTATGTGACTGTCGGTAACGCTGCCAAACGGGAACCGTCGTGCTCAGAAGTTCAACCTGCGACCCGTGACACCTTCCTCTGGTACGGTCCGCGCGGAGTGGGAGGGTCCAGGAGAACCTTGCTGGCGACGAGCGTCGCTGCGGTCGCCGCAGCGGGCGTTCTCGCGGGCTGCGGCGGCGGTGAGCGCCAGGACGCGAACGAGCCGTCGGGCATGTTCAAGGTGGACGTGACCAAGGCGTCGTTCCCGAAGCGTCAGCGGCTCTCCGACAGCGCGGTCATGCGCATCGTGGTCCGCAACGCCGACACGCGCGAGATCCCGAACGTCGCGGTGTCGATCCTGTCGGACGACCCCAAGGGCGGCGGCGGGTTCTCCACGCGCTCCGAGGCCCCCGGCCTGGCCGATCCCACGCGCCAGCTGTGGATCGTCGACCGCGGGCCCCGCGGCGGCGACACCGCCTACGTGAGCACGTGGGCGCTGGGCCGCCTGGCCGCGGGCCGGTCGCGCACCTTCGAGTGGCACGTGACCCCCGTGGTCGCCGGCTCGCACATGTTGCGCTGGCGCGTCGCGGCGGGGCTCAACGGCAAGGCCCGCGCGCAGACCAAGGACGGCCAGGAGGCGGCCGGCACCTTCCCGGTCAGCGTCTCCAGCGAGCCGGCCGCCGTGACCGTCGACCCGAAGACGGGCGACGTGGTCAGCGCGACGGACGCGGCGAACTAGCGCCGGGCAGGAGGTCCGGGTCGATCCGTCGTGGATAATCCATCACGAAGCGACCCGGATCTCCCAGCTCAGAGATCCGGTCGCCCCCGGGCTCAGATCACTTCGGCAGCCGCGGCGCGATGATGCGGTAGGCCTTCAGCCCGAGGCCGAGGCGCTCGCGGTCCTCGGAGAGCATCGGGTCAAGGCCCGTCAGCTCCTTCACGCGCTCCAGGCGGTAGGCCACCGTGTGGCGGTGCGCGTAGATCGCCGAGGCGGTGGCGTTCATGTTGCAGTTCTGCTCGAGGTAGGACTCGAGCGTCCCGACCAGGTCGGTCCGGTACTGGTCGTCGTAGCGCACGATCGGCGCGACCGTGTCCTCGTAGAACGAGCGCACCTCCTCGGGGTGCGACGCCAGCACCCGGAACAGCAGCCGGTAGGTGCCGGTGCCGATGTCCTGCACGCCGTCCCAGCCTCCACCCTCGCCCTGCTTGAGCACGTCGAGGACCAGCTCGGCCTCCTGGATCGCGCGCGGGAGCTCCGCCGGATCGGAGTAGAAGCTCGAGACGCCGACGGTGCCGTGGCGGCGCAGGCGCGTCGCCAGCGCCCGCCCGCGCGCCGTCGTCGTGTCCGGCGCGTCGTCGCCGCCGGTGCCCGGCAGGATCGCGTACACGCGGCCGTCGAGGTGCTCGGCCAGCGACCCGGGCTCGTCCCCCGTGATCGTCGCGATCACGTGGCGCGGCCGGTCGGTCGTCAGCTCTGCGCACAGCACGACGGCACCGCGCGCCAGGTCGCAGCCCAGCCGGGCGGCCCGCCGCACGACCTCGCGCGGCTCCAGGTCGGGCCGGGACCGAAGATCTTCGAGGAACGAGCCGCGCAGGTTCTGCTCGACCTCCTCCTTGGCCTCCTCCACCGCGACCTCGGTCAGGCACGCGACCGCCGCGAGGTGCAGGAAGTCCGCGGCCTCGGGCGAGGCCGGCGGATGCGCCGGGTCGGGGTCGTGCAACAGCACGACCGCGCCGACGACGTCGTCGCCCGACTGGATCGGGACCTCCGTCGCCAGCGCCTCGGGCACCTGCGACGGCCGGTCCCGCACGCGGTCGGAGACGTAGCGGCGGACCTCTTCGAGGACCTGGTCGCTCACGCCCAGAGCGCCGCCGGCCGCCGCCGCGGCGTCGAGCCGCGGCACGACGATCGCCACGGGCGCCCCGGCCGCCTCGGCCGCCAGGGCGGCGACCTGCTGGAGGCCGTCGCCGCCCAGCACCGCGTCGACCATCCGCAGGTGGACCGACCGCAGCCGCTCCACCAGCGAACCGGCCGGCGAGGCGGCGGAAGCCGCCTGAGTGGGATCCATGCTTCCCGCCGCCTCGCCCATTCGGTCGTCCTTCCTTACGCGGGCGTAGACGCGGCGGCGTCCGGGTGGGCCTGGAGGATCTCTTCCCCGGCCTCCCCGGTACGGACGCGGTACGCCTCTTCGACGGGCATCACGAACACCTTGCCGTCGCCGACGGCCCCGGTGCGGGCGTGCTTGAGGATCGTGTCCACGATCGCCTGCACGTCACCCGAGGCCACGACGCACTCCACCTTGACCTTCGGCCGGAGGTAGTTCGTGAGCTCGGCGCCGCGGTACCGCTCGGTGATGCCCTTCTGCCGCCCCGAGCCCTTCACCTCGCTGATGGACAGCGACGGGAAGCCGAGCTCGAGCAGCTCCGTGCGGATCGGCTCGAACGCCTCGTGGCGGATATAGGCAACGACCATCTTCATGTTGCGGGAACCTCCGTGTGAGTCGCGATGGGGCCGACGCCGTCAGCGGCGCGGGTCCCCTGTGGGGCCGCACCGTAGCCGACGAGCTCCGGGGCGGGAATGAACTGCTCCGGGTACCCGTACATGCCATGCTCGGAGATGTCCAGGCCGGCCAGCTCCTCCTCCTCGGACACCCTCATGCCGTACGTCGCCTTGATGACGCCGAAGGCGATGTAGGACGCCACGAACACGAAGGCGAACACGGTGACCACGCCGAGCGCCTGGATCAGGAGCTGGTGGAAGGAGCCCGTGTACAGCAGGCCCCCGTCACCGACGGCGTTGAAGCTCGCCAGCCGTGGGTGGGTGAAGATGCCGCAGGCGAGCGTGCCCCAGATGCCGGCCAGGCCGTGCGCCGAGAGCGCGCCCACGGGATCGTCGACGAACTTGTCGATCGCGTAGACGCCGAACACCACGATGACGCCGGCGACCATGCCGATGACCAGGGCGGCCCAGGGCACGACGTAGCCCGAGGGCGCCGTGATGGCGACCAGCGCGGCGATCGCGCCGTTGCCCGCCATGCCGATGTCGATCGACTTGGTCTTCCAGTACGCCGTCAGGACCGCGGTCAGCACGCCACCGGCGGCGGCGATGTTCGTGGTCAGGACGACCTCCGTGAAGCGACCGTCCAGCGCGCCGAGCGTCGAACCCGGGTTGAAGCCGAACCAGCCGAGCCACAGGATGAAGATGCCCAGGCCGAACAGGGGCATGTTGTGGCCGGGGATCGCCCGCGGCTTGCCGTCGGGCCCGTACTTGCCCTTGCGCGGACCGAGGTGCAGGAGGGCCGCCAGGGCGCCGGTCGCACCGATGAGGTGGACGGCCGTCGAGCCGGCGAAGTCCTGCATGCCGAGGTTGCTCTGCAGCCAGCCGCCACCGAAGACCCAGCCCGAGGCGATCGGGTAGATCAGCGCGGAGAACACGATCGCGTACAGGACGTACACGCCGAACTTGATCCGCTCCAGGGTCGTGCCCCAGACGATCGCCAGCGAGACGGCGCAGAAGACGAACTGGAAGAAGAACTTCGACTCGATCGTGGCGTCCGACAGGCCCATGATCGGGAAGGCCTTCTGCGGATCGCCGTAGTCGCGCAGGAAGAACCCGTGCGTGCCGATGACGTGGCCGGCGTCGCCGCCGAACGCGAAGGCGAAGCCCACCGCCCAGTACAGGATGGCGGCGATCGAGAAGTTCACGAGGATCTTCGCGACGATCGTGCCGGCGTTCTTGCCGCGGGAGAACCCGATCTCCAGGAAGGCGAAGCCCGCCTGCATGAAGAACACCAAAACGCCGGCCACGATGACCCACATCGAGTTGATGCCGACGCTGTCCGGCAACGAGCCGGAGTCGTAGATGTCTGCCGATGCCGTTGCCGGCACCACGAGAGCGGCGAGCACACCGAATGCCAGTGCGCGTGCCGTCAGGGAACGTCTCATGTGACCTCCTAGTCGAGCGTGCTCCGGCAGTCTCTTGGAGCGGTGTCCCCCGGTCGTTAGCCCGATGTCGAAAGATCGTCGGTGCCGATTCGCCACCCGGTCGAGACGGCCCTGACCTCAGGGCGAACGCGTTGCGCCGGAGTTTGGACATCGGTACAAGGCACCTATGACGCGCGCGTCATAGGCTCATTGGGACGCCGCCCGACCGCGAGTCGGTCGCCGTACGCACGCACGCCCTCCAGGAGGAAATCCCCGCCCCATGAGAACCCGTCAGCAGAACGTCACCGCCGCGCAGTGGTCGGTCAACGGAGGCGCCATGGGCACCACCGACCTGACCGCCCCTGGGGCCAACCTCTTCGGCGCCAACGTCTTCACGGTCGACGAGCAGCGGGCGCGCCTGCCCAAGCACGTCTACCGCGACCTGACGGCGACGCTCGAAGCCGGCGCGACGCTGGATCCGTCGCTGGCCGACGCGGTCGCGCAGGCGATGCGCGAGTGGGCGATGGAGAAGGGCGCGACGCACTACACGCACTGGTTCCAGCCGCTGACGGGGCTGACGGCCGAGAAGCACGACTCGTTCTACAACCCGACCGGCGACGGCCACGCCATCGCCGAGTTCTCGGGCAAGGAGCTCGTCCAGGGCGAGCCCGACGCCTCGTCGTTTCCGACCGGCGGCATCCGCGCCACGTTCGAGGCCCGCGGCTACACGGCCTGGGACCCCACGTCGCCCGCGTTCATCCTCGACAACCCCAACGGCACCTTCCTGTGCATCCCGACGGCGTTCGTGTCGTGGACGGGCGAGGCGCTGGACCACAAGATCCCGCTGCTGCGGTCCATGGACGCGCTGTCCAAGAGCGCGCTGAAGGCCCTGGCGCTGTTCGGCGAGACCGAGGCCAGCCGCGTCTTCACGACGGTCGGGCCCGAGCAGGAGTACTTCCTCGTCGACGAGCAGTACTACTTCGAGCGCCCCGACCTCTACACGACGGGCCGCACGCTCTTCGGGGCCAAGCCGCCCAAGGGCCACGAGCTCGACGAGCACTACTTCGGCTCGATCCCCGAGCGCGTCCTGGCGTTCATGATGGAGAGCGAGGAGGAGCTGCGGAAGCTGGGCGTGCCGGTCAAGACGCGCCACAACGAGGTCGCGCCCGCGCAGTACGAGCTGGCGCCGATCTTCGAGAACTCCAACGTCGGCTCCGACCACCAGCAGCTGACGATGCAGATCATGCAGAACGTCGCCCGCCGCTACGGGTTCGTCTGCCTGCTGCACGAGAAGCCGTTCGCGGGCGTCAACGGCTCGGGCAAGCACAACAACTGGTCGATGGGCACCGACGCCGGCCACAACCTGCTCAACCCCGGCGAGACCCCGGACGAGAACGCGCAGTTCCTGTTCTTCTGCGCCGCGGTGATCAAGGCCGTCAACAAGCACCAGGCGCTCCTGCGTGCCTCGGTCGCCAACGTCGGCCAGGACCACCGCCTCGGGGCCAACGAGGCGCCGCCGGCGATCATCTCGATCTTCCTGGGCGCCGAGCTGGAGCAGGCGTTCACCAAGATCGCGACCGGCAAGGGCCGCCGCGTGAAGAAGGGCCTTATGGGCCTGGGCGCCGAAGTCCTCCCGCAGCTGCCGCGCGACGGCGGCGACCGCAACCGCACGTCGCCATTCGCCTTCACCGGCAACAAGTTCGAGTTCCGGGCGCTCGGCTCCAGCATGTCGCTGGGCTTCGTCAACACGGTGCTCAACACGATCGTGGCCGAGGCCATCGACGACCTGACCAAGGAGCTGGAGACGCAGCTCAAGGCGGCCAAGGGCGACATCGGCGTCGCGGTGCCGCTCGTCGTGAAGGGCGTCTGGGAGTCTGACAGCGCGATCATCTTCAACGGCGACGGCTACTCCGAGGAGTGGCACGCGGAGGCCAAGGAGCGCGGCCTCTACAACCTGCCGACCACGCCCGACGCGCTGCCGTGGATCATCAACAAGCAGACGGTCAAGGCCTTCGAGAACTACAACGTGCTCTCGCAGCGCGAGCTCGAGTCGCGCTACGAGGTCTTCGTCGAGCAGTACGCGACCAAGCTCAACATCGAGGGCGAGACCTCGGCGGCGATCGCCCGCACCCAGATCCTCCCGGCGGCCGTGCGCCACCTGGCGGAGCTGCGGGCCGGCGGCGTCGACGTGCTGGTCGACGAGGTCGAGCCGCTGGTCACCGAGCTGCACACCGCGCTGCTCGCGCTCGAGAAGGCCAACGACCACGACGGACCGGATGGCGGGCTGAAGCACGCCAAGTACATGCGCGACACGGTCATCCCCGCGATGGACGCCGTTCGCGCGGTCGCCGACCGCCTCGAGGGCCTCGTCGCCGACGACCTCTGGCCGCTGCCGAAGTACTCGGAGATGCTGTTCATCAAGTAGGGCCCGCGGCACCGCACGCGTGTTCGGAGGCCCCGCATTCGCGGGGCCTCCGGCGTTTCTGCGCACGTTCGTGACGATCCACGCGCCCCGCGTCACTCGCCCCGCTCCACCCTGCAGGGGTGGCCGGGATCACCGACACAGATGGTGGGTCGAAGCGGCCACCCCACCCTGATGTGACGATCGCGTCGCTCGCCGCGAGCCATCACGGGGTCGTCGACCTTCACGAGCTCCTGGATGCGGGCATCAGCGAGCGCCAGGTGCAGCACCGGGCGCTGACGGGGCGGCTGCATCGGAAGTACCCGGGCGTGTACGCCGTCGGCCACCCGGAGCTGAGCGTCGACGGCCGGCGCTATGCCGCCGTCCGCGCGTGCGGGCCGCGCGCGGTCGCCAGCCACCTGATGGCGGCAGCGCTCTGGGGCCTGCGGCGCAGCGGACGACTGGAGGTCACGGTCCCGCACAGCCGCGGCGGCCTGGACGCGGTGATCGTCCACGAGACGCGCCGGCTGTCTGCGGGTGACACGACGGTGATCCGCGCGATCCCCGTGACGAGCCTCGCGCGCACGGTGGTCGATCTCGCCGAGCTGCTGCCGGCCGACCGGCTCGAGCGGGTCCTGGACCATGCCGGGCGGCACGAGGCGTTCGACCTCGGCGCGGTCGAGGCGGCGCTGGCGCGGCTGCCCGGCCGTCGCGGTGCGCCGAAGCTGCAGACGCTGCTCGGCGCGCCCTCCCCCGGCCCGACGCGCAGCGAGCTCGAAGACGCGTTCCTCGCGCTCTGCCGGCGCGCTGGCCTGCCGGTGCCGCAGCTCAACGTGCACCTCGCGCTCGGCGACCGACTCGTGGAGGTCGACGCGCTCTTCGGCCCGGCCGGCGTGATCGTCGAGCTCGACGGCGCCGCCACGCACGACACGACGGCGGCGTTCCACGCCGACCGCCGCCGCGACGCCATCGCCGCGGCCGCCGGCTTCCAGACGCTCCGTTACACGTGGGAGCGCGTGACCCGCGAGCCGCGCGAGGTCACCGCGGAGCTGCGGGCGGTCCTGCGACCGCGCCCCGACCTACCCTGACACAGTTGTGTCAAGGTTGCGCTACCCTTCCCCGCATGCGTGATTTCCTGGCCGCCGCACGTGACCACGTCGTCGTCTTCGACGGCTCGATGGGCGCGACGCTGGAGGAGTTCGACCTCTCGCAGGCCGACTACGGCGGGCTGGCGGGCAAGTGCCACGAGGCGCTCGTCCTGCACCGGCCCGACGTCATCCAGGAGCTGCACGAGTCGATGGTCCGCGCGGGCGCGGAGGTCGTCGAGACCGACACGTTCCAGGCCAGCAAGCTCAAGCTCGACGAGTGGGGCCTGGGCGAGCACACCTTCGAGATCAACCAGAAGGCCGCAGAGATCGCACGCCGGGCCGTCGGCGAGAACCTGTTCGTCGCGGGCTCGATCGGCCCGACCGGCCACCTCCCCGCCTCCGACGACCCGACGCTCGGCGCGATCACCTTCCGCGAGCTCGCCGAGATCTTCACGCAGCAGGCGCAGGGGCTCGTCCGCGGCGGCGCCGACCTCCTGATCATCGAGACCGCCCAGGACATCCTGGAGGTCAAGGCCGCGATCTTCGGCGCCCGCGAGGCGTTCAGGCTCGAGGGCCGCACGCTGCCGATCCAGACCTCGGTCTCGCTGCTGCCCAACGGCGGCAAGATGCTGCTGGGCACCGACATCTCCGCGGTCCTCGCGACGCTCGAGGCGCTCAAGGTGGACGTCATCGGCCTCAACTGCTCCACGGGCCCCGAGGACATGCGCGACGCGATCCGCTTCCTCGGCGAGCACTCCCCGCTGCCGGTGCACTGCATCCCGAACGCCGGTCTGCCCCAGCAGGGCCGCAACGGCGAGACGATCTTCCCCGAGGGCCCCGATCAGCTCTCCAAGGTGCTCGGCGAGTTCGTCGACAACTACGGCGTGTCGATCGTCGGCGGGTGCTGCGGCACGACCGTCGACCACATCTCCGCGATCGCCGAGCGCGTCAAGGACGCCAAGCCGTCCGGGCGCCCCGCCCCGCGCGCGCCGCACCTCAGCTCGATGATCGCCGCGACGCCGCTGGCCCAGGAGCCGGCCCCGACGATCGTCGGCGAGCGCGTCAACTCGCAGGGCTCGCGCAAGGCCAAGGAGATGCTGCTGGCCGACGACTACGACGGCCTCGTGCAGATCGCCGAGGACCAGGTCGAAGGCGGCGCGCACGTGCTCGACCTGTGCGTCGCGCTCACCGAGCGCGCCGACGAGGACCAGCAGATGCGGATGGTCGCCAAGCGCGTCTCGCTCAGCCAGCCCACCCCGATCCAGATCGACTCGACCGAGCCCGACGTCATCAAGCTCGCGCTGGAGCAGACGCCCGGCCGCGCGATCGTCAACTCGGTCAACCTCGAGGCGGGGCCCGACAAGCTCAACACCGTCGTCCCGCTGGCCATCGAGCACGGCGCGGCGCTCATCGCGCTGACCATCGACGAGGTCGGCATGGCCAAGACGGCCGAGCGCAAGGTCGAGATCGCCCGGCGCATCAAGGAGCTGGCCTGTGACGAGCACGGCCTCGATCCCGAGCTGCTGATCTTCGACGTCCTGACCTTCACGCTGACCACCGGCGACGACGAGTGGAAGCCGTCGGCGGTCGAGACGATCAAGGGCATCACCGCGGTCAAGGAGGCGCTGCCGGGCGTCAAGACCTCGCTCGGCGTCTCCAACGTCTCCTTCGGCGTCGGCCAGCCCGCCCGCGCGGTCCTCAACTCGGTCTTCCTGCACCACTGCGTCGAGGCCGGCCTGGACCTCGCGATGGTCAACCCCAATCACATCACGCCGTACGGCGAGATCTCCGCGGAGGAGCGCGCACTCGCCGACGACCTCGTCTACAACCGGCGCGAGGACGCGCTGCAGCGCTTCATCGAGCACTTCGAGTCGCGCGGCGAGGCCGCCGAGGCCGAGGTCGCCGACCCCACCGCGGGCATGGAGCCCGAGGAGGCGCTGCACTGGCACATCCTGCGCCGCAAGAAGGACGGCGTGGAGGCCCAGATCGACGCGGCCGTCGAGAAGCTCGGCGCGGTGCCGGTGCTCAACGGCGTGCTGCTGCCCGCCATGAAGGAGGTCGGCGACAAGTTCGGCGCCGGCGAGCTGATCCTGCCCTTCGTTCTGCAGAGCGCCGAGGTCATGAAGCGCGCGGTCGCCCAGCTGGAGAACTACCTCGACCGCATCGAGGGCTACACCAAGGGCACCGTCGTGATCGCGACCGTGTTCGGCGACGTGCACGACATCGGCAAGTCGCTGGTCAACACCATCCTCACCAACAACGGCTACACGGTGGTCGACCTGGGCAAGCAGGTCCCGGTCTCGACGATCATCGAGGCGGCCAAGGAGCACGACGCGACGGCGATCGGGCTCAGCGCCTTGCTGGTGAGCACCTCCAAGCAGATGCCGCTGGCCGTGCAGGAGCTGCAGCGCGAGGGCCTCGAGTTCCCGGTCCTCATCGGCGGCGCGGCCATCAACCGCGCGTTCAGCTACCGCACGCTGCACGTCAACGGGCTCGACGACGCGACGCTCTACGGCCCCGGCGTCTTCTACTGCAAGGACGCGTTCGAGGGCCTGGCCGTCATGGACAAGATCGTCGAGGACGAGCCGCGCGCAGCGCTGCTGGACAAGCTCCGCACCGACGCCGACCACTTCCGCGAGAAGGGCGAGGAGATCGAGGTGCTCGACACGAGCGGCACCGAGCGCTCCGAGCTGCCGACCGACAACCCGATCCCCGAGCCGCCCTTCTGGGGCGTGCGCGAGATCCCGGTCGACCTCGACGAGGTCTACCCGCACCTCGACACCCACGTGCTGTTCAAGCTGCACTGGGGCGGCAAGGGCGTCAAGGGCCAGGCGTGGAAGGACCTCGTCGACGGCACCGACGAGGAGGAGGGCTTCCGGCCCCGGCTCGAGCGCATGTGGCGCGAGCAGACCTACCTGCATCCCCGCGCGCTGTTGGGGTACTTCCCCTGCTACAGCGAGGGCAACGACATCGTCGTGCTCGACCCCGAGGACCGCGAGACCGTGCTGCAGCGCCTGTACTGCCCGCGCCAGCCCGGCAACGCCCACCTCAGCGCGGCCGACCTCTACCGCCCGAAGGAGAGCCGCGAGCTCGACGTGATCGGGCTCCAGGTCGTGACCGTCGGCGACGAGGTCACCGAGTTGATGGCCAAGCTGGAGGCCGACGGCGAGTTCGCCGAGCAGCTCTACGTCCACGGCCTCGGCGTGCAGACGGCCGAGGGCCTGGCCGAGTGGCTGCACTACAAGGTGCGCGAGGACCTCGGCATCCCGGTGACCCAGGGCCGCCGCTACTCGTGGGGCTATCCGGCCGTGCCGGAGCAGTCCGAGCACGAGAAGGTCGACGCGCTGCTGGACCTCTCCCGGATCGGCATGGAGCTCAGCGACGGCTACGCGGCGGTGCCCGAGCAGTCGACGCTGGCGATGATCGCCCACCACCCCTACGCCAGCTACTTCACGATGAAGCAGGGCCGGATCCTGTCGACGCCCGACGACATCATCAAGGGCTCCAAGCGCGACCCCTCGCTGTTCGCGCAGGCCGACGCCGCGGAGCTCGACTCCGACCCGGTCGAGGGCGGCGTCGCCGAGGACGAGGACACGCCGGTCGCCGCCGAGGCCTAGGAGCGTGGGTCGCTAAGCGGCGCGGGCGTGGTCTGGCGGGGCCGCTGTTGGGTGTGGGCCGGTTTTCAGGCCCGTGGCGGGTGGGCGGGGCGCGAAGCGCCCCGCCCGTTGTCGTTGGGTGCTGCCAGCGGCTGCGG
>NZ_DATHDY010000001.1:0-2183 GCF_035318805.1 Baekduia sp. | reverse complement strand
CGCGGATACCCGTCGAGCCGATGTACATGCCGGGGCGCTTCCGGACTGCCTCGAGGCCCTCGAGGACCGTGATGTCCTGGGCTCCGTAGGCGGCCGAGCCCTGGCGCGCATCTTTCTGCTTGCCGTTCTCGTTCGCCATGTGTTCGACTGCGTTCCTGACGCAGAACGCCCCGGTACCCGGGCTCGGTCGAGCCCGACCGGGGCGCAAAAGTAGTTATCCACAGGATAGCACAGAGGACGGTCGGATCGTCCTACAAGAGCGCACCGAAACACCTGCAAAACGACACAAAATCGTCACGTCTCACGCGCAACCCACGAGCGCGGTGGGGAAGCCACGCAGCGCAGGGCCGTGATGCGCTCCGAGCCGAGCGCCGCGTTGATCCGCCCGACGAGCTCCGGACCCATCAGATCGAGCTCCTGCGCCCACACCGACGAACGGCACGCCACGGTGAGCGTGCCGTCACGCTCAGTGGTCGGCGTTGCCTCCTTGGCGACCACGACGCCGACCGCGTCGGCCCACACGCGCTGCACGTCGGCGAGCGTGGTCTTGGGCGCCAGCCGGTCGGCGAGGTCGCCGATCGCGCTCGACACCCGACGCGGCGCCCGGCGGCTCATGCGGCCTCCGACCGAGCCCCGCCGCCGGCGCCGGCGTCCTGCAGCACGGCACCGGGGACGACCGCGAGGCGCACGACGCCGGGCGCGCCGGCGCCCGGGACGTGACCGAGGTCCGTGGTGGTCACGACGGACTGCCCACCGTCGTGCAGGCGTGCGACGAGCAGGCCGCGCCGGTCGGCGTCGAGCTCGCTCATGACGTCGTCGAGCAGCAGGAGGGGCGGGGCGCCGCGCTCGGCGGTGAGGACGTCGCGCTCGGCCAGCAGCAGCGCGAGCAGGGCCAGGCGCTGCTCGCCCTGCGAGCCGAAGGACTTCAACTCGCGCCCGTCGCGCAGCAGCTCTAGGTCGTCTCGGTGCGGTCCGTGCTGGGTGAACCCGCGGTCGAGATCGGACTGGCGCCGCTCCTCGAGCTCGGCGGTCAGCGCGGCCGCGTCGGTCGCGCGGGTCCGCGGCCGGTACCGCAGCTCGGCGGCGCCGGCCAGGCCGAGGTCGGCGGCCTGCACCGGGAAGCCCTCGGCGACGCGCGCGACGGCCGCGGCGCGATCGTCGCGCAGCGCGATGCCCCAGCGCGCGAGCTCGCCGTCCCACGTGTCCAGCGCGTTCGGGCCCACGCGGCCGGCGCGGATGCGCGAGAGCAGGGCGTTGCGCTGCGCCAGCGCTCGCGAGTACGCCGCGCGCGTGGCGACACGGGCCGGCCACATCGCGGTCACGAGCTGGTCGAGGTGCGAGCGCCGCAGCGACGGCGCGCCCTTGACCAGCTCCAGCCGGTCGGGGAGGAAGACGCTGACCAGCGGCCGTGCCGGGCTGTCGGTCAGCCGCTCGACCGGCGCCCCGTCGACCCGCAGCCGCTTCGGCTCGCCCGGCTGGAACCCGACGCTGAGCTCGTGCGCACCATCCCGGTCTGACACGTCGACCTCGACCCGTGCGGCCTCGGCGTCGAAGCGCACGACGTCGCGCTCGTTGGTCGTCCGGCACGATCGGGACGTGCAGCCGAAGTAGAGCGCCTCGAGGAGGTTCGTCTTGCCGGCGCCGTTGGGGCCGTGCACGACCGTGAGGCCCGGGCCCACCGCGACGTCCGCCGCGGCGTAGGTCCGGAAGTCGCGCATCCGCAGGCGCTCGACGCGCATCGCGAGACCGACCTCAGACGTTCAGGCGGATCGGCATGATCAGGTAGAGGAAGCCGCTGCCGTCGGCCGACTCGAGCAGGCCCGGGCGCAGCGGGCTGATGAGCTTGAGCACGACGTCCTCGGAGCCGGCGCTCTCCAGCCCGGCGATGAGGAAGTCCGGGTTGAAGCCGATGTCGAACGGTTCGCCGGCGAACGGGATCGGCACCGGCTCGCTGGCCTCGCCCACGTCGGGCGTCTGCGCCGAGATGGTGAGCGTGCCCTCGCTGAAGCTGAGCCGCAGCGGCGCGTTCTTCTGCGCCATGAGGCTGATGCGCTTGACGACGTCGCCGAGCTCCTCGCCGCTGATGCGCAACTGGTGCTCGTAGCCTTCGGGGATCAGCTGGCGGTAGTTGGGGAACTGGCCGTCGATCAGGCGCGAGGACAGCACCGCGCCGCCGACCTCGA